>JACRKZ010000023.1 GCA_016235455.1 Armatimonadota bacterium
GTCGCCCTGTTTGACCTCGATGACGAACTCGCGCGTCTCTTGCCATTCGATCTCGGCCATCCAGACCCGGCCGACCAGTTTCTCCGCGCCGAGATCGACGGCCAGCCAACCGTCGCGCGCGTCCATGGCCGAGGCCCAGCGGGTCGTCGGGTCGCCGTCGACCGCGCGCGCGGGCTCGTAGCCCGGCTGGTCGAACTGGCTAGAGGCCGTCGCCGGCCGGCCCAGGCTGAGCGGTGCCGGCAGCGGATCGTAGGCGGGCTGGCGACCGAGCCAGTTGACCACGTCCTTCGCTCGCGCCGCCGGCGTGACCCGCAGCGAGGCCAGCTTGCCACCACGCAGCACACCCTCGACGACGGTCTGGCCCGGCGCGTGCAGTCGGAAGTCGACATCCCACTCCGTCGGCCAGCCGCCGAACAGGTGCAGCTTGCCGTGCGGACCGGGTTCCGGCGCGAGGATCATCTCCTGCACGCCCGTCATGCCCGAGCCGCCCCAGTTGTGGTCCGGCAGCCAGTCGTGTCCGGGGCCGAAGAAGGCGGGGAACCATCTTCCAGACGGCGCGAGCCTTGGCCTGCTCGGGCCAGGCCAGTGCGGCCATGTTGGCCAGATTGGCCATCCACGACCAGTCCTGCTTGCAGAGCCGGGCGCGGTCGGCGGGCACCGTCTCCCAGGTATCACGCGCCAGTTGCAGCGTGTCGGGCCGGGTGATGCCCACCAGCCGGTACGGCCAGAAGGCGTAGGCTTCGATGGGCTCCCACTTGTTGTAGTCGCGCTCCCAGGAGCGCGCCGGCAGCAGCGACAAGCGGCCGCGCCGCGGGCCGGTGGGCAGCTCGGGCACGGTCGCCGCGATGCCTGTCAGCCGCGCACGCAGCCCCACCGGCAGTTCCGGCAGCGCCAGCAGCCCGGCGGTGATGCGCCGCAGCGCGCAGACCACCTCAATCGGGTTGGTGGCGCCACCGGCGAACTCCAGGCCGCAAGCCGGATAGATGACCAGCTTGCCGTCCTCGCCCAGCTCGCGGCCAGAGCGCTGGCGGTGCTGCGCCCGGTAGTAGGTGTCGTAGAACAGCACCGTGCCGACCATCCAGCCGAGGTCGGTCGCGAGGTCGATGCCCAGCGCGTCATGCGCTTGGAGCGCCATCCAGGCGTGCTCCAGCATCATCGAGAAGTGATAGGTGAGATGCTCCGCGCCACACAGCCCGTCCGGTCGCGGTCCCACGCAACACAGGCCCCATACGTCGAGCGGCTCCGGATAGCACACGCCCTCGGCGCCGTTGGTCCGCGCGCGCGCCGCCGCCGTGGTCGCGCGGTCGCGATAGAAGGCCAGCGACGGCGCCAGCAGGTCGGTATCGCCGCCGGCCAGCGTCGGCCAGCCGAGCCAGCGCTGGTTCTGCGACATGAAATGGCAGCCCATCCAGCGCCGGAAATCGGGCGTGATCGGCTCGCCCTCGGCGATGGGCAGTTCGTCGTTGTTGTTGCCGGCAATGCGGCCGGGCTGGTTGTCGGTGGTGAAGATGCCGCCGTTGAACAGCAACGGCAGCTCGCCCTCGCGGTTGCAGGCCAGCATGTACCGAAAGAGCTGGTAGTTGCGCCCCACCAGCCGGCCGGCGTCGTCGGACGCCGCGCCGAGGTTCACCGCGACATGCGACCGCGACCAGAACTCGGACCAGCGCCGCTGCTCGTCTGCCCGCGCCGTGTCGCGCGCGGCCGAGTCCAAGAGCACTCGCGCCTCGCTCGACCAGCGTGCCGGCTCGGCCTCCAGCCCGGCGCCCAGGCGCATGGTGACCACCTGCTCCGCCGCGGCCGGCGTGCGACCGGTCCAGGCCCGGCCGTCCCAGAACTGCCAGCGTACCGGTGCCGCAACCGGCGCCGACATGCCGCCGGACACCGCTATGGCACAGCCGGACACACGCCGCGTGGTGGCATCGTGCACGGCCTCGGCGGCGATGCCCTGGCCCTTGGCCATGCCGACCACGTCGGTGGGCGTATCGGCATTGCGGTGGAAGGCGACGAACCCGCTGCCGTCGGCGCTGATGTGGTCGGCGGTGAAGGTGCCCTTGGCGCCCATCATGTCGCAGCGGATACCGTCGCGCCGCTGGTCGCGCCAGGTGCCAAAGGCCACCTCCAGCGCCCGTGGCGAGGCCCACCGTGTCTCGCAGACCAGCGTCTCACCGGCGAACCACAGCGTGATCATGTCGTCGCCCTGCGAGACGATGATCGTGCCGGTGGCGGGGTCGAGTTCCTGCCGGAAGCCCGCGCCACCCAGTGCCAGACCCACCGGCGTGAGCCGTAGACAACCGAGCTTGAGCAGCCGGCCCTGCTCGTCATAAGCGCCGTTGTGGGCCAGGTAGAGCCACAGGCTGCCGTCCTGCACCCAGACGTTGGCGCCCGCGCCGCGCCGGCCCGAGAGGGGCATGGAGTCCAGCGAATCGCGCGACGGCGTCGTCCAGGCGACGCGGCAGTCAGCCAGCCAGGACTCGCCTGGCCCGCCCAGCAACATCGCCGACGCCAGCAGCGCCGAAGTCGCACCAGCCGTCATCGCTCGATCCTCCGGTAGGGTAACGATACCAGATTGGAGGAAGGGGATCAAGCGATGCCCTGGAGCCACCGGCCAGACGGCCGGTGGCACCATCGCTCAGCCCGGCAGCAGCCCGCGCTCGGCCAGGGCCTCGACCACCAGCGCATCGCGGTCGGACAGCGTCTCATGCCCGGCGATGTTGCCAAAGTCGGCATCGGGGAAGACGCGCCAACTGCGCGCGCAGCGCTGGCCGGCCGCGCGGGCACAGACCACGCCTACCTCGTCGCCGGGCACGACCTCGACACTGCTGACCACGAACAACGCGCGGATCTCGCCGGCCCAGCGCGCCAGCACGGCGGCGTTGTTGGCGTCGGCGGTGATGGTGATGGCCATCTCCAGCGGGTTGACGCGCTCGGCCTTGGACTTGTCGGCGTTGAACGTCTCTTGGGCCGCCTTGACCTGGTTACGCACGGCCAGCAGCGCCTCAAAGTCGGCCGCCAGTGAGTCGTCCAGCCGCTCGGGCACCGCCGCTGGCCAGTCTTCCAGGTGCACGCTGGCAGCGTGCGCGCCGGGCAGATGCTCCCACACCTCGTCGGCGGTGAAGGCCAGCACCGGTGCCAGCATCCGCGTCAGCTCGCTGCAGAGGGCGTAGAGCACGGTCTGCAGGCCGCGCCGCGCCTTGCCCCAGGGCAGGCCGCAGTACAGCTCGTCCTTGGCCACGTCGAGGTAGGTGGCGCTGACCTCGATGGCGAAGGCCTGCATGGCCGTCACGACCCGGTGGAAGGCGAACTCCTCATAGGCCGTGGCCACGGCCTGCTTGAGCCGCTCCAGTCGGTGCAGTACGTAGCGGTCCAGCCCGCTCAGCTCGGGGATCGGCAGACAGTCGGTGGCCGGGTCGAAGTCGTGCAGGTTGCCCAGCAGGAAGCGCAACGAGTTGCGCAGGTTGCGGTAGGTGTCGGTGACCCGCGCGATGACCTCTTTGCCCATGCGCATGTCCTGGTAGAAGTCCACCGAGGCCACCCACAGGCGCAGCACGTCAGCGCCGAACTCGTCGACGATCTGGCTGGGGGCGACCACGTTGCCCAGGCTCTTGCTCATGGCCTTGCCCTCCTGGTCGAGGACGAAGCCGTGGGTCACCACCGCCCTGTACGGCGCGCGACCGTCCAGCCCGACGCTGACCATCAGCGACGAGTTGAACCAGCCGCGATGCTGGTCGCTGCCCTCGAAGTAGAGGTCGACCGGCAGCTCGTCCTTGGCATAGCAGGCCTGATGCGTGGAGCCGGAGTCGAACCACACGTCGAGGACGTCGGTCTCCTTGGTGAACGTGGCCGGCGCCGCGCCGCACGCCGGGCAGACGTAGTCGGCCGGCAGCAGCGCCTCGGGAGCCAGCTCGAACCAGGCGTCGGAGCCCTGTTCGCGCACCACCGCCACGACGCTGTCGAGGCTGGCCTGGTCGAGCACGGTGTGGCCGCAGTCGCAATAGAACGCCGGGATGCCCACGCCCCAGGCGCGCTGACGGCTCAGGCACCAGTCGGGCCGGTTCTCGATCATCGGGCGGATGCGGTCGTGCCCCTCGGCCGGATGCCAGTCCACCGTGTCCGTCGCCGCCACCGCGCGCCGACGATGCGTCGAGCCCTCGACCTCGTGGTCGATGTTCATGAACCACTGCGTGGTGGCGCGGAAGATGATCGGCTGGTGCGCGCGCCAGTCGTGGGGATACTGGTGAGCGAACGACTCCTTGGCCAGCAGCGCACCGGCCTCGGCGAGCATGGCGCAGACCTCGTCGTTGGCTTTGAAGACGAACCGGCCCGCCAGCCGATCGCCCACCTCGGGCGTGAAGCAGCCGCGACCATCCACCGGGCAGTAGGCCTTCAGGCCGTTCTTCCGCCCGGTCTCGAAGTCGTCCTTGCCGTGGCCCGGCGCCGTATGCACGCAGCCGGTACCGTCTTCCAGCGTGACGTAGTCGGCATAGACGATCGGCGACGGCCGCTCATACAGCGGATGCTGGGTGACCACGCCGGCAAAGGCCGATCCGGGCAGCACCTTGACCGTCTCGGCGCCGGTCCAGCCGAACTTGCCCGCCAGCGTCTCGGCCAGGTAGTCGGCCATCATGTAGTGCCGGTCGCCCACGCGCATGACGCGGTAGTCGATGTCTTCGCGCAGGGCGATGGCCTTCTCCCGGTATTCGATCTCGGCGTCGGCCAGCGCGGTCTGGAGCGTCGGCGCCCACTGCACGATGCGCTCGCCGCGGTAGATGTACCCCGCCTTGGCCAGTTCGGCGAAGGCGTGCAGGATGTCGGCCTCAAACTCGTGGGCCATGGTCAGGTACGGCTTGTCCCAGTCGCCACGCACGCCAAGCCGTTTGAACTGCTCGCGCTGCGTGTCGATCCAGCGCTGGGCATACTCGCGACAGGCATGGCGCAGCGCCAGCGGGTCGAGCTGCTTGCCCTGCTCCTCAAACTCGCGCGTCACCGCATACTCGATGGGCAGGCCGTGATTGTCCCAGCCCGGCCGGTACGGTGCGTAGCAGCCGCGCAAGTCACGGTAGCGGGTGACGATGTCCTTGAGAATCTTGTTGAGCGCATGACCCATGTGGATGTTGCCGTTGCTGTACGGCGGGCCGTCGTGCAGCACGTAGCGCGGTGCGTCGGCGCGCCGTGCCAGGCCCTGGCCGTAGAGGTCCTCGGCCAGCCAGCGCGCCAGGCGCGGCGGCTCGCTCTGGGCCAGACCAGCGCGCTGGGCGAACTCGGTCTGGGGCAGATTGACCGTCTTCCGGTAGTCCATGTCAGCCTCAACTCCAGGCCAGCCTACAGCCGGCCCCAAAAAACAGAAAAGCCCCCGTCCCCATCGAGACGGAAGCTCCGTGGTACCACTCGACTTGGCTCCGGCCACCGACGCCTCTCGCGCCAGCACACGGCCGCAGCCCACTCGTCCGACACACCCGCCGCCGCACGCGCCGAGCGCGTGCTCTGGGTAGATCGGGTCCAGGATAACGGCCGGACGGGCCGGGTCGGTCTACAAGATGGCTCGTTCGACCGGCCGACTCAGGGGTGATCTTCGGCTCGCTCCGACCACCGGCTCGCAGCACCGCCGGCTCTCTGGGGGTCAGGGCGCGGACCTACTCGTCCCCGTCAACGTCGTTGATGCTGGTGAGTCTACCGACCGTGCCGCGCGGTGTCAAGCACGGCTCACCGGCTCTCGGCTGAGCATGGCCTGCACCCGTGCCACCAGTTCATCGGCGCCAAACGGCTTGACCAGCAGGTCGGCTGGTGCCTCCGTGCCCAGATCCAGGTGGCCCTGGGTGTAGCCGCTCATGAACAGGACCCTCAGGTCCGGCTGACCAGCCCGCAGCGCTCGGACCAGTTCGATGCCGTTGAGCCCCGGCATGACCACATCGGTCAGCACGCCGTCGGGGCGTAAGCCTTCGCCCTCGACCATGGCCAGCGCCTCGACGCCGCTCGACGCCGAGCGGACACGGTAGCCCGCTTTGACCAGCACGCGCTCCGCCAGCAAGCGGATGGCACGCTCGTCGTCGGCCACCAGCAACAGCGCGCCATCGCCCGCGCCGCCAGCCACGCCCTGGCTGGGCGCCGCCTCCGGCGCTGGGGCCGGCTCCGCGCTGAGCGGCAACCACAAACCGAACTCGTTGCCACCCCCAGCCGGCCGCCGCACGTCCACCCGGCCGCCGCTCTGCGCGGCAACCGCCTGGATGGTGGCCAGGCCGAGACCAGAGCCTCGTCCCATCGTGTTGCGCATCCAGAATGGCTCGAACGCGTGTGAACCTGGCCTGCGTCGGCGTGGGCGGCCAGCTCGCCGCGGGGCGCCAGATCGAACTGCAGGTCGGCGCTGGCCGGTACCAGTCGCCGCAGCACCGGCCGCAGCGCATCGACCATGGCCACGACGTCGAAGGTGGACGCATGGACCGCCTGCCGGCGGCTGAAGGCCAGCAGTTGTGAGGTCAACTCGGCGCCCCGCCGCGCCGCGCAAAGGATCTGCTCCGCGTCGTCGCGGCGGACCTGGTCGTCGGGATCGAGGCCGTCGCGGAGGAACTCGGCATAGCCCAGCACAGCGCTCAGCAGGTTGTTGAACTCGTGGGCGATGTCGCCGGCCATGCGGCCCAGCGCCTCGGTCTTGGCCGTCCGGCCCAATTCCTCCAGCAACTCGTGTTGCAAGGTCACATCGCGCACCACCGCCAGCGACCCGCCTCCACACGGCACCACGCGCGCCTCGAACTGCCGGCGCCCCGCGGGGATGTCCATGGTGTAGCGGCACTCAACCAGCTCCCCCGTGCGAATCGCCTCCTGGGCTTTGGCCAGCCACAGGTTCGCGAACTCCTCCGGGAGTACCTCGCTCAGGTGCTTGCCAGCGAAGGCATCGGGCGATGCATAGAGCAGGTCGGCGCGCGGCGCCCAGTAGTCCGTCACGCGGCCATCGCGGTCTAGCACGAAGACCAGGTCAGGCAAGGCCTCGATCATCGCGCGCTGCCGGGCTTCAGACGCGGCAAGCGCCGCCGTCTCGCCGGCCAGTGACACTTCGCTACGGTGGCGTTCGACGTACAGCAGCCACGCGGTGACCACGACGAACAGGCCGCCCTTGATCATGCTCAGATGGCCGGCCATGGAGATGGAGGGTGCTACTGCAGAGACCAAGGAGTCGGAGCAGAAGATCCAGAGTCCAGCAAAGACCGCGTAGCCCACGGCTACGCGAAGTGCTCGACCCCGCGGCTCACTGCCCATCACAAGCCTCCGCACCGACGTCAACCTCGGCCTCAGTGTGACATGCCGACGGCCTCTACAGTGCGAGCATATGCCCGGTTCTATGACACAAATGTGACACGAATGTCGCCGCGCTGAACAACTCGGTACATGCTCTCAGAAGGCGACCACCTGGCGCTGACCGACGCGAGCAGGCCAACCGCTCAGCCGGCCGATGGTGGTCATCTGGCGCAAGCAGTAGCCGTGCCACGGACCAGCCAGCAGCAGCCCCAGGCCACCGGTGGCCAGCGTCCAGAAGCCCAGGCCGGCGATGCTGAAGAAGCCGCAGGCCCGCGCCGCCCATGGCCGGTCCAGCGCAAGACCCGCGGCGGCCACCACGCGCGCCAGTCCGGCCACGCCTAGCAGCAGCACCAACCAGTCATGGCCACCCAAGGTACCCGCCACGCCACGCTGGCCGCGCCGCCAACAAGGTGCAGCAAGCTCACTGTCCATAGACCGAACCGCACTCGGCGCATCGCCGGTCTCCTCTCACTGGCCAGGCCCATGCCCTCAGAACTTCAGGTTCACCACGGTGGGCTCCAAGCTCTCCAGCTCCAGCACCACGCAAGTCGCGGAGCCGGTCAACCAGCCGCAGGTCTCGCCTGGGTTGATCACCAGCGCGTCACCCACGCGCCGTACATCGAGTTCGTGCGTGTGGCCATACACTACCACATCGTAGAGCCCGCTGTGCGCCAGGGCGTCCACCGGCTCCTGCTCATGGTGCACCGCAAAGCGCACCGTGCCCAGCGTCGGGAACGCGAACTTGGGCTGCAGCTCCCAGCCGAACTCGGCGAAACGACGGGCCAGGAACAGGCGCTCGCCGTCGTTGTTGCCTAACACACCCGTGACCGGCACCCTCACCGACTGGATGGGCGGCAGCGCGAACGGCGCCACGAAGTCGCCGGCCCAGATGATGTGCTCCACGCCGGCCGTCAGCATGGTGCGTGCCGCCGCCCGCAGTGCGTGCAAATGATCGTGGCTGTCCGCCAGAATCCCGACCTTCATGCGCTCGCCTCCATGACCGTCACCGTGACCGTTCTCGTCCGCGGCCCGTCGAAGTCACAGAACCACACCGCCTGCCACGTGCCCAGCAGCAGGTCGCCGCCGCCGACACCGATGGTCTGCGACGCGCCCACCAGCGACGCCTTCATGTGTGCGGCGCTGTTGCCCTCGGCGTGCCTGTACCCGGAATTGTGGGGCACCATGGCGTCGAGCGCCAGCAGCAGATCGTGCGTCACATCGGGATCGTAGCCCTCATTGATCGTGATGCCCGCCGTGGTGTGCGGGCTGTAGACCACGCAGAGGCCTTCACGCACGCCGCTGCCGACCACGATGGCGCGCACTCGCGCGGTCAGGTCCACCAGTTCCTCTCGAGACTTGGTCACCACCTGCAATGTCGACCTGAGCATAGAGCTCTCCCGTCACGTGCCGACTCTACCACACCCCAAATGCAACTGGGGCCGGCACCCCTCGGGATGCCGGCCCCAGCGTCACGGTTTGAGGGGCTCAGCGGACCGTCAGGTTCACCACCTGCTTAGCCATCTCGCCCTCCTCGGTGTAGGCCGTGACCTCGACGATGTAGCTGCCGGCGGGCACCAAGCGCCCATCGGCGTCCTTGCCATCCCACGACAGCGCGTTGCTGCCGCTGGCGCCGTCCACGGTGAGCTGCCGCACAACGCGGCCGCCCAGGCCCTTGACGGTCAGCACGACCTTGGCATCCGCGGTGAGCGTCACGGCGATCGGCACGCCCTGCGCCCGCGAGCGGGTCGCACCGGCATGGACGTCGGTGATGTTCAGGCCGCGCGAGCCATGCGGGTCGAGCTCCACGTTGAAGGCCCGCGTCCCGCCCGAGGTGCTGTAGGTGTAGGCGGCGCGGCTGTTCATGACCACGCGCTGGCCGTTGGTCGGGTCAACCAGCGTCAGCCGGTGATGCGCCGGCAGCGCGCGGGTCAGGCCCTTCCAGCTCAGCGTCACGTCGCCGGCCTTGGCCGCCGTCACATTCAGGCTCCACAGCTGCTTCTTGGTGAACGGACCGGTGCGCACATCGCTGGCCGCGCGGCCCGCGTCGTCCACGATCTCCGCCCGCACCACCGGAGTGACCGGCGCGTCAGGCGGAGCGGCGGCGCGCAGGCGCTTGTCGCCCGCACCCAGGAAGACCTGGGACGAACCGCCTTCGGTCGTCGCATCGATCGTCGCCACCCAGGAGCCGGCCGTCGCCGCCGCCCGCGTCTCCGCTCGGCCACTGGCCACCGGAGCTTGCAGGCGCACGCTGACGCCGGGCTGGTTGACCAGCCACCAGAAGCCGCGACCCGGCTGCACCGTGCCACTCACGTTACCCGAGGCGGAGACCGACGGGTCGAGCATGAGCAGGTACTGCAGCGCCGGATCCCAGCGCCAAGCGTACGGCTCCACCAGCGCTTGCGCCGCCGCCGTGCCGAGGTTGCCCACCAGCCCGCCGTTCCGGTACACATCGATCCGGCTCAGCGTGAAGTTGTAGGGCACCGGGTACGGGTTGGCGACCATGTTCCAGCCTTGGCTCATGGCCATGGGCGCGGCGCTGGCCACCGGGAAGGGCTGCGTCTGGTCAGTCAGGTCGCCGACCACGGTCAGCGTCAGGTAGTCCTGGAGCTGCAGCCAGAAGCCGCGGCCCGGGACCATCTGCAACGGGGCCTGGGTCTGGGCTGGGCTGTACAGCATGTAGGTCTGCTGCGCGCCCAGCCAGGTGGCCAGGTCGAAGTTGCTGGCATTGGCCAGCACCGCTTGCGGCCGCGGGTCGCGCGGCAGAGCGCCGACACCCATCATGTGCAGGCCCGGCGTGTAGGTCTGGACCACGAAGCCCACATACTCCACGTCGAAGGTCTGCGCGATGGTCACCTGGCCCGAGCCGTCCTCACGGTCGACACGTGCCCGGAACGTCACGGTCTGCGCCTTGGTGCTGGTGGCCGTGAAGGTCGTCTGACCGTTCGCGTCCGTCGCCACCGTCGGCAGGTTCACCGTGACACCGGTCGCCGCCGTCGTCGTGCCCACCTGGAACACGTCCACGTGGAAGCGAGCCGGGTCGATGCCCGGGATCGGGTCGCCGGCGGTGCCGACGCTGTCGCGCATCTCGATGGTGCCCGTCACCTTGGCCAGGTTGTTGCCCAGCAGCGGGTTGTCCGCCGTGAAGGTCAGCGTCGACCGCGCCGGATCGGGATCCGGGTAGCGGAAGACGAGCGTGATCTCCGCCAGCTTGACCGGAGTGCCGCCGGCCGGCACCAACGATGCCTGGATGACGGCGCCCGGCACATTGCGCTGGGTCGCGGTCACCGTTGCCGTCACCGTGCCCGCCGAGCCGGTTGTCGTGCTCGGCTGCACCACCGCCACACCACGGCCGTCCGCCACGCTGAGCGTCACGGTCTGGCCGGGGATCGGGTGGTTCAAGCGGTCAGTCAGCAGTGCGGTCAGCGTGGCCGCATCGCGCCCGTTGGGCCGCATGGTCGTGCGGTCGGCGGTCAGCACGATGGTGCTGCCGTCGCCCACCACGAACCGGATGGTCGGCTGCTGGCTCAGCGTGATGCTCGGCACCGGCTTCACGCCAGCGGCCGGCTGGCCTGCCGCAGGCCAAGCGACGTTGACCGTAAAGGTCACGTCGACCGGCACCGCCGGCATGTTGCCCTTGATGGTCGCCGTCGCCACACCTTGCGCGTTCGTCGCCGTCAGGCCACTGATGACCACGCCGGCCGCGGGGTTCGGCGTGATGGTGATGGCGCTCGCCGGCACACCGGCCACCGGACTGGCCGCGTCGCTGCCGTCCTTGACAGTGATGGTGATGGTCGACGTATCGGTGTCGTCCGCCTTCATCGAGGCGTTGCTGATCGTGACGCTCGAATTCGCCACGCTCAACTGGTCGCGGAAGTCGACCTGCGGCTTGTCCGCCAAGGCTGTCGTCGTGCCGCGGTAGACCACCCGAGTGGTGAACTCGATGATGCCCGACAGGGTGCTGGTCACCGACGCCGTGGTCTGGCCGTTGGCGTTGGTCGGTCCATTGACGGTAACCACCACGCCGTCAGCCGGCGTGTACGGCGTCGACGAACCAACGGCCGCACCCGTGATGAGGATGTCCGATGCCGGCAGGTTCGGGATCGGCGCGTTGCCGAGGCCGTCGTACACCGTCAGGCTGAAGGTCACGGTATTGACCGCGTCAGCCGCGCCGTTCACGCGCTTGCCGCCATTGGCGAGCACCGTCGTCTTGTCGGCCGTCACGTCCGAGCGCGAAGCGTCGATCGGACCGACCTTGAAGACTACCGTCTGGTTGTTGGCCGCCGGCATGTCGTCGGCGGGCGACTGGAAGCCGTCGCCGGCGACGTCCGTCTGGACACCGAACACGTAGCTACCAGCCTTGGTCGCCGTCACCTGGACGGTCAACTGGCCGTTAGCGTCGGAGTCGGCCGGAGGCGTGCCGATCGTCGCTGTCCCACCGGCCGGGCCACTGATCTGCACCACGCGCACCCGGTCGCGGCTGAAGCCGGACAGGACACAGTGCGAGGCGCTGTTGTCGTGGATCGAGATGCGCAGCACCGCCGGGAACACGCCGTCGGCCACCGGTTCGGTGTTCGGGTCGGCGAACGGATCCACCGCCAGCGTGGTCTGGGTCACTTCCGGATTGCCGGCGGTGATGGTCAGCACCTCGCTCGCCGGCTGGTCCACCGGGTCCAGACTCACGCCTGCCACCGCCGCACCGAAGGTGACCACGGTGTTGGCGCAGTTGACGCGGTCCGTGGCGCTCACCGCGGCGGTGATCGTGCCGCCGGGCAAAGCCCCACTCGGCGCCGACGTGGTCTGCGCCGTGCCTTCCGCGGGCACCATCGTTACGAAGGTGTGCGGGTTCGGCGAGGCCACGTGCAGCGAAGCGTTGCTGACACCCGCCAGCGGGGTGCCGAGCACGTCCGCCAGGGCCAGCGTCACCGTCGAGGTCTGGCGGCCGGTGATGTTCTCCGCCTGCACCGTCTTGGGATTGACGGTGATGCGCGATTGCACCGGGTTGCCGTTGACCCGGACCAGGTTGGGCTGGCCGGTGTTGCGGGCAAAGGTCGTCGTGTTGCCGGTGGTCGCGTCGATGATCAGGCCCGTCACCAGCTTCAGGTTGTCGTCCGCCTGGATGAACCGGCTGGTCGGCACGTCGACGCTGAACACGCCTGCAGCATCGCTGTTCACGGCGGCGAGGCGCTTCTGCACCTGGCCTTGGTGACCGGACAGACTCGGCACGTTGATGGCCAGGTCCTTGGCCTCATAGATCTCGACGCGGGTGTTGGCCGGGGCCTTGCCACCCACCACAATGGTCGTCGGGTTGGACTTCACCAAGCCGTTGAAGTAGAAGTTCGGCGAAGCGACGACCGGGCCGTTGATGCCACCGCCCACGTTGTCGGTGATCATGTTGCCGCGCACCACACAACCAGTGCCACGGGCGATGTTCACGCCCCAGCCGCCGTTGGTGGTGATGAGGTTGGCGTTGTTGCCGCTGCCCTTGCCAGCGACGGTGCTGTTGGACAGGAACTCGCTGTTGGCCGACAGACCGATACTCGCGTTACCGCAGTTCTGGCCGCCCGCCACACCGAGCACGATGCCGTCGCTACCGTTGCCGGTGATCGTCGACTGACGCACCACGTAAGTGCCCGAGCCCGTCAGCGACAGGCCCGGCGCCCGCGTGGCGCCCGTGCCGTTGGTGTTGGCCTGGGCGTTGGTGAAGGTCAGCGCGCCGCTGCCCGTGACCACCACGCCGGGTCCGCCGTTGCTGTCGACGCTGCCACCGGTGATGGTGGTGCCGCCACTGCCTGCGTTCCGCACGCCGGCACCGGTGTTGGTCGAGATGGACACGTTCGGCGCACTGATGGCGCCCGCGCCGGTGACCGTGACGCCGTCGCCCTGGTTGCCCGTGACGTCGCTGGTGGCCAGCGTCACGCTGCCGCCGGCGGCCACACCGTCGCCGGTGTTGCTGGTCACCGAACTGCCGGTCAGGCTGATGGCTGCCGTACCCGTGCTGCTGATGCCGGCGCCGCCATTGCTGCCCACCGCGCTGTTGGTCAGCGTGATGTTGCTGTTGGTGGTCGCCGAGATGCCCACACCGTTGGTGTTGCTGGTCACCGGGCTGGTGTCCAGCGTGATGATGCCACTGTGGGAGGTGACCAGGCCGCCCGCGGTGTTGGCCCGGACTTCGCTGTTGGTCAGCGTGACGTTGCCCGCGCCCGACGCCGTCAGGCCGGTTCCGCCGTTGCTGGTCACCGGGCTGTCGGTCAGCGCCGCGCCGCCGTTGGTGGCCACGCCGATGCCGCCCGTGTTGCTGGTTACCGGCGAGGTCGCCAGCACCATCGCGCCGGTGCTGGTGGACAGCACGCCGCCGCCGGTGTTGTTGGTCACGGCGCTCCGGGTCAGGCTGGTCCCGGCGGTGCCGCTGACGCGCACGCCGTCGCCACCGTTCTGGCTGATGGCGCTGTCCGTGGCCAGCACGCCGCCGGCCGTCGTCGCCCCGTGGCCACCCGTGTTATGGGTGATGGGCGACGTGTCGAGGGTCAGCAGGCCCGTGCTGCTGGAGAGGACGCCACCGCCGGTGTTGTCGCTCACCGCACTGCGGGTCAGCGTCACCGCGCCGGTACCGCTGGCTACCACACCGTTGCCACCATTGGTCGAGATGGGGCTGTCGGTGATGACCGCGCCGCCCGCCGTGCTCGCGCCGATGCCGCCGGTGTTGCCGGTGACCGGGTTGGTCACCAAGGTCAGCAGGCCCGTGCTGCTCGACAGCACGCCGCCGCCGCTGTTGCCGATCACATCGCTGCGAGTCAGCGTCACGGTGCCCGTACCGGTGACCAGCACGCCGTTGCCGCCGTTCGGCTGGCCGGCCGTGGCGCCACCCACCGGGCAATCGGTCAGGGCCAACTGCCCCGCCGCCACCACGCCACCACCCGTGTTACCACGGATGGGGCCGTTGGTCGCCGCCATGGCGCCGGTGGACGTCGAGGACAAGCCGAGGCCGGCGTTGCCCGTGACCGCGCTATCCGTCAAGGTCAGCGTGCCCGTGCCCGGCCCGGTCACCACCACGCCGCCGCCACCTGTGTTGGAGGTGACCGGGCTGGTCGTGAAAACGATGGTCTGTGGAGCGTTGGCCTTCACGCCGCCGCCGCCGTTGCCGTTCACCGGGCTGGTGGTGAACGTCAGCCCACCCGTGCCCGCGGAGTCGAGTCCGCTCTGGCCGTTGCTGGTCAGCGACGTCTGGTCGAGCACGAGGTTGCCGCCGCTGCTGGCGTCGACCAGCACGCCGTCGCCGGCGTTGTTGGCCGAGTCGCAGTTGGTCAACGTGATGTTGCCGTCGGCGCGGATCTCATAGCCGGGGCCGAAGCCGCCGTGCACCGGGATGTCCGTGAGCGCGAAGGCGATGTCGGTGTCGAGGCGCACGCCCGGCTGGCCGTTGGCCGCGCCGCTGGCCTCAACGGTCGTCGCCGCCGGAATGGTGAAGGTCGAACTGAGGGCGGTGGGCTGGCCCAGCCAGACACCGCCGCCGTCGTTGCCGCCATCGGCGATCAACTGCGGCACGCGGCCACCGGTCTCATGCCAACCAAACAGGTTGTCCACGATGTTGACCAGGCCCGTGCGCACCGCGACCGCCGGCCGCGGGTTGCCCGCGGTCGCGGCCGTGCCGTTACCCACGAAGATGTTGCGCAAGCGGTGAGTGCCGTCGGCCCCACCCACTGTCACCGTCGACGCGGCCGTGACGTCGATCAGGACGCCTTCGCCGCCGTTGCCCACGACCGCCGAGCCACTCTCGCTGAGCCCGATGGCGTTGCCGTACACGTAGCCGCGCGCCGGGGACGAGAAGCTGATGGCCGGACCCGTGTTGCCGCTGATGACGTTGCTGGAAGTCAGCGTCGAGCGGCCCGTGTCGGGATTGGCCGGGTCGTCGCCGACGCGCACGGCGCGAGTCGCGTCGTTTACGTCGATGAGCACACCGCCAGCCACGTTGCCGGCCGCCACGTTGCCCGTGTCGTCGGTGCCGATGAAGTTGTCATAGATCAGCGGCGCGTTGTTCGGCGATCCGGTGGTCGTGTACTGCCCCTTGTAGTTGATGCCCCAGAGGGTGTTCCGGCCGATCACGTTGCGTCGAGCCGTGCGGTCCAGGGCGACGGTGGTCGCGTCACCGATCTGGATGCGGCCCGTGACGGCACGGTCAACGTACACGCCGTTGCCGGCGTTGCCGGCGGCCAGCGTGCCGTAGACGCCGATGGAGTTGCCGCGGATCAGCACGTCGTCAAGGATGCTGCCGCTCGAGGCACCGCCAGCCTGCATGATGCGCACGCCGTCGCTGCCGTTACCGGTGATCAGGTTGCCCGACGTGGTGGTCGCCGGCTGCTCGGGGTAGACGCCGATCACGACGCTCTGGCGGTTGTTCACCAGGTTCATGTCGTTGATCAGGATGCCGGCCCCGGTGTTGCCCACGATGGCACCCGCCGCGCCGGCGCGGGTGGAGCCGATGGTGTTGCCCCAGATGACTGTCGAGCCGGAGCGCACGTTGACGCCGTTGCCGCGGTTGCCGCCGATGGCGTTGCCGCGAATGGCGTTGCCCCACGTGATGACGTTGCTGACCAGCGTGATGTCCGTGGTCGCACCCGCCGGCGCGTGGTTGCTCACCCAGTTCTCAATGTAGACGCCGTCGCCACCGTTGGCCACGGGCAGCGTGCCGTCGGAACTGACGCCGATGTAGTTGTTGTTCAGGTCGTTGATCTGTCCGCCCTGGACGTGGACACCCGACTGCGTGTTGCCGCCGATGACGTTGCGGTTGGCATTGCTGCCGTCGCCCAGCACCAGCTTGCCGGTATGTCCGGCCGGCAGGTAGACGCCGTGGGTGCGGTTGGCCACCGCCGCCGTGGCGGCGCGGGTCACCGAGGCCAGCGCCTGGGTCGTGTCGTCGCCGCTCACGTTGGTGCCGACGAAGTTGGCCGCCATGGTCAGCGCGCCCGAAGCCCGGAAGTAGACGCCCGAGCCGACGTTGCCCGACAGCGTGTTGGCGCTGAGCACGTTGGTGCCCGTGCCGGTGATGCGCACGCCGTCGCCGTCGTTGCCGATGGCCGCCTGGCCGGTATCGTCGGTGCCGATCTTGTTGCGGGTGACCGTGTTGTTGCCGGTGGCCGGGATGTTGATGCCATGCCCGCCGTTGCCGGAGATGACGTTGGCCTGGCGAGCCGCGACGCCACCGATCACGTTGGCGCCGGCGCCGCTGATCAGGATACCGTCACTGTTGTTGCCCAGGTCGACGAAACTCGACCCGCTGGCCGCCGTGGGGCCCGCGCCGATCAGGTTGTTGATGACCGTGGCGATGCCGGTACCGGCCATGTTCACGCCCTGTTGGCGGTTCCACACGATGGTGTTGCCGTCGTTGGGGCCGGTGCCGCCGATGGTGATGTTGCCGATGGAGGCCGTGTCCACGAAGACACCCGCGCCACCATTGGCGAACGGGTTGTTGCCATAGGTGGTGGTCGTCAGGCTGGGGTCGGCCGGCCAGCCGCTGGTCTTGAGCGGACGGCCACCGATGGCGTTGCCGAGCACGATGTGGCTACCGGCGCCGGTGAGTTGGACACCGTCGGCGGTGTTGCTGTCGGGCGCGTTGGCCGAGATGAAGTTGCCCTCACCCAGGACCGAGCCGCCGATGATCTGCGCGGCCGCCGCGTTCACCAGCACGCCGCCGGCACCGTTGCCGGCCGCGTGAGGCATGGTCGCGCCGCCGCCAGTCTGGTCGCCGTCGTCCAAGCCGACAAAGTTGCCCTTGACGACGTTGGAGCCGCCGCTGGCGTCGCCTTCGATGCTGACACCGTACTGCGTGTTGCCACCGATGAAGTTGCGCTCGCCCGGCAGGGAACCGCCGATGCGGTTGACGCCGGTGGCCTGCTGCGTGATGGCGATACCGTTGCCGCCGTTACCGCGCGTGCCGACACCGCTCGGGGTCAGGCCGATGTAGTTGCCGACGATGCGGTTACTGCCGTCATTGTCGTTCGTCGGGTCAGCGTCCTGCATGTCGCCATCGCTGCCAAGGATGGAGATGCCGTTGCTGTTGTTACCGGAGATGACGTTGCGCTCGGAGACCGACTGGCCACCGATCTGGTTGTCGCCGGTGGCGCCGGCGGTGACTTCCACGCCGTTCACGCCGTTGGCGCCGCCGCCACCATCGCGCGCCACGCCGATGTAGTTGCCGGTGACCACCGTGTCACCGCTGCCTTGGATGCGGATGCCGTCACCGGAGTTGTTGGCAATGGCATTGAGGCTGGCCGCCTGCGCGCCACCGATCAGGTTGTCGTCGGTGCCGATGATGTTGATGCCGTGGCGGTTGTTGGTGATGTTGTTGTTCTCGATGATGTTGGCGAACACTTCGTTCGGATTCGCGGTTTGCAGCGGATGCAGGCGATCGCCGTAGTGCTGGCCCGTCGAGTGAATCTCGATGCCGCTCTCTTCCACACCGTTGGCGCCGTCCAGGCTGCCGCTGTTGGAGATGGTGTTGCGCGCCGTGGTGGCCACGCCACCCACGCGCGACTTGCCCGGGCCATCGAGGAAGATGCCCGCGCCGCCGCTGCCGGTGATGGTGTTGCCCTGGATCAGGTTGTAGTCGTCCTTGTAGGGCGAGGCCGTCGGATTGGCGCTGTCATCGCCGGCCAGGCCCGTGACCCACACGCCCGCGTGATTGGTGAACACCACGCTCGTCGCCGGCGCCACACCGTTGTTGGTGATGGTGTTGCCGGCGTTGGTGGCCGAGCCGCCCACAATCGTTGGGAAGGGCTTGGTGCGTCCGGTGGGCAAGCCGGTGACCGTGTTCGAGCAGATCCACACACCCGGCGCCAAGTGATTGGTGATGGTGTTGTTCTGAATCGTGTTCTGGCCGGTGCCGGGGACCGTCACGCCGTAGCCGCTACCGGCAATGGAGGTGATGGTCGCGGCGGCGCGACGGATGGTGTTGTTCGCGCCGTTCGCGGTGCCACCCAGCACGTTGTCGCCGGTGCCAGCCAGCACCACGTTGGCGCTGTACGGGTCCAAGCCGCCCGGGCTGGTGCCGTTGTCGGAGATCGTCGTGCGCTGGACCAGCGTCTGGCCCGAGCCCACGGTGTAGATGCCCGCGTTGACGCAGTTGCTGACACTGCATTCGCTGCCCGGCGTCTGGCTACCGACGTAGGCCTTGTCAGGCACGCCACCATTGACGCCGACCGAGGTCAGCACGCCGATACCGCAGTTGGTGACATCGCTGTTGACGAGCTTGATGTTGTGGCCATTGATGAGCCACACGGCCGGTACCCAGGCGCTGGAGCCCGAGGTGGCGCTGCCGCTGATCTGCACGCCTTCAATGACGACGTTCTGGACCCGCGTCGCGGGCAGACCCACGCGCAGACCCGCGTTGGCCCACAGGTCGGAGACGGACTGGGTCAAGACGCCCGTCGGGGCCGGCGTGTTGGTGGCCAGCGTGCCGCAGGCGATCGACAGATCGGGTGCGCCGTCACCGTTGATCTCACCATTTAGGGTCACGTTGTCGCGCGTGATGGCCGGCTGTGGCGTCGGCTGGGCAAACGGGTTGACCTGCAACGGCCAGAGGTCGACGACGGTCTTGGCGGCGTCCAACGTGATGGTCAGATCGTTGTGGATGTACTGCGTACCGGCGATTGGGTCTTCCCACCAGATGGACATCTCGACGTAGTTGACATAGATGTTGCCGCCGCTGGCGCTGGTGCCCACCAGGCAGACACCGAACCGCGGATCGTTGATGTCCGCGCCGGTCAGGTCGGTGAAGCCCCAGGTGTCCGTGGCCGTTCCGTACGTACCAGCGGTCTCATAGCCGCTGGGGTTGACCACTGGCCAGTTGCCCCCCGAGGTCTTGGATGTCGGGCTGTAGTCCAGTCCCGCGCCGCCACCGGGCACCGGTCTCTGCAGAACCACCGCGGTATCCTGCGCGGTCACGCCGGGGTCGACACAGCGCACGATGCGGCAGGCGATGCCGGTGATGCGCGCGTCGTCGGGCACGAGCTGGGTCGGCTGATTGTAGCGCCAGTCGCGCATGACCAGCTGCTGCGTGTGCTGGCCAGCGGTCAGCGCGCAACCGATGCGCTGCGTGTCGTCGGCCTTGATCAGCGCCGAGCGGCTGGGCGACGGGTTCACGTAGACGATGACTTCGACGTGGTCGATGATCGCCCACTGCTCGCCGCGGCCAGCGTTGTTGGCGTCGTTGGAGCCGTGCCACGAGTACTCAGCGGTGGTGGCGACGACAAAACCGAAGGTGGGATCGTTGATGTCGGCGGGCGACCAGGTCGTGCCCCACAGCGCGCCCGAGGGGGCATGGCCAGCCATGGCGCCGCTGGGGCCGTAGGTCAGGACTGCGGGCGTACCGGCGTCCGGGTCGCCGCTCCAGGTGTCATTGCCGCGTCCGCTGGCCTGCGAGCCGCCCACTGCCGCGCCCGCCTTCAGCATCTGAATGCGGTTGGTCCAAATGCCCTGGTACGAGGGGCCGGCCTCGGGGCCGTTGCGCGTGTAGACGTAGAGGTTGACGTCAATGCCGGTGATCGTCGTACCGCTGGGGATGTTGAACCCGAGATTCTGGAAGCGAATGCCGTGACCCGCGATCTGCACGTTGTTGTGGTCGTTGTTGTCGTTCGACTGGGTGATGTTGTGCGGCTGGCCATAGCCGGCGTTGTCGAGGTTGACCAGCACGCGGCTACGTACGCCGGTACCGCTGCTGTTGTCGCCGGGCACGCCGGCATTGCCGCCGCCCGAACCGTTGTTGCCCCAGTTGGGCAGGCCGGTGAAGTACGGCGCCGCCGGCAGCGCGCCGGGCGGCATGACGGTGTTACCCAGGCGGTACCAGTTGGTCGAGCCGCCAATCATGTCGGTGTCGTAGCAACTGAAAGGCGAGGCCTCCTGCACCGGACCGCCAGACCAGGCCTGGCCGGCCGCGCCGGCCCCCACCGCCGAGGAATCAGCAGCTTCGCAGACCTGGCGACCCACCTTGATGCGGTTCTGATTGCCGTAGGTCAACGCCTCGCGCAGAGACACCTGCCCGCGCTGCGCATAGATCATGTCCTGATGATCATACGCATTCTGCGGACCGTTCGACCCGTTCAGGTCGGCCGTCGCGGTGACCACGGTGGTGGCTTGTCCGAAGGCCAGGCCCACGGTCCACAACAAAAGACCCAGGGCCAACACGCCTCGGCTGCGCATCACAGGCTGTTTGTCCATCTCTGTCGCCTCAGTTCGGGTTCGTCGACAATTGCGTTCTTAGGTTCGGCGGGAAAAGGGGGTTAGCGCGACCTCGGCGGATTGGGCGGACCGGTGATGTCCGTCCAGCCCAGCGGGCGCAAGCCTACGGTGACCAGGTCCTCGGTGCTCAGCACCAGGCGCGTGCCGGCCTCGTAGTTGTCGGCCGAGGCGTTGAGCACCTGATCGACGCGCTCCATGCCAGGCAGAGTGAACTCGCCGGTCGGTCCGGAAACCGTGCTCTGACCGCCCATGGTGACGCTGGCGGCCACGATCGGCACGCCGGTCGAGGCGTTAATGACCACGCCGGAGAGGGCGCGACGGCTCAACGCGGGGGGCAGATCCCCTCCGCCGGCCGTGCTGCCTCCGCAGCCCGACAGCATGCCGCTGCCAATGAGCAACCCAATGCTGGCGACCAATGCCGCACGCAAAGCCGTTCGGCGCTTCATTCCTCGGCCTCTTCCTGCCATCACCCGTCTCCGTCGCACGGGGCGACCCGAAGGTCATAGAGTACGCAACCAGCGGAAAGTTTGTCAAGTTGGCCCCGGAACCTTCCGGCAACCGCCACTTCTTTCCGCCGAGCGCTCTGCCAACACGCCAGACGTTAGTCCAGGTTACTTGTAGGGGGAGTCCGTACCGATCCGGCCGAGCCGGTGTCCAGGTCAAGCACCGCCGGCCTCGAGTCTGGCGTGACCCGAGACAGTTGACACCGCCTGCCTGGCTACGATGCTGGGGCTGGGAGGCGCCCCGGGGGAGCGTGCATCGCATCCAGTTTTTAACACATACCCAGCGGTTTGGTCAACCAAACACCATTTCTGGTTTGGCTCAGGAGGGCCAGTGGCTCCCCAGACAGGCGCCGCCATCGGCCAGGGGCGGCGCCTGTCTGGCCGGCTCAGGGCAGCACCACCACGCGCCGAGCGATGCCGCCGAGGTTGCCCGCGCCGTCACGGCTCTGTGCGGTGAGCAGGTGCACGCCGGCCGCGGTGCCGCTCAGCTTGGCGCTGCTCAGGCCGTCCGCGAGCGTCACGGGGCCAGCCGCCTCCAGCGCGTTGTCGAGCCGGGCACCACCGGCGACGATGCCCGTGGCGTCGTAGTCGACCCAGTTCGCGGTCACGTCGCGCGCGGGCTGCGGGCCGAACACGGCCACGTTGTCCAGGCAGTACTCGACGCCGCTGTTGGAACCGTACTCGTTGATGACCACGTAGTGCACGCTGAGCTTGCCGACCGGTATCTTGGCGCGCGCCAGCTTGGCCAGGTCGACGAAGACGGTGTGCCACTTGCCATCAGCCACCACTTCCACCGCGCCCAGTTCGCCGTAGCTGCGGTTGCGGCCGTTGAGCGCCACGTAGTACCAGTTGCCGTTGAGGTAGACCAGCAGGTGCAGCAGCGCGCCCGAGTTGATCTTGTAGTCGAAGCTCAGGTACGGGTACTGCTCCAGGTCGTACAGCCCGATGTGCAAGGGGGCCCCCGAGTCACCGGTGACACAGCGCGCCACGGTGTCGTTGCGCTCGGTGTCGCGCGCCAGGTTGACCATGGACTGGTACGAGCTCCAGCGCTCCGGGCCGTCGCCGGCGCCACGGTTGTAGGAGGTCATCTGAAGCAACGGCTGGCCGGCGACGGTCACCTCCGGCGCCAGTGGCGGCTCCTTGTCGGCGGCGTAACTGATCTTGGCGTCCCAGGTGGCCGCCACGGGGTCGTTGCCGGCGTAGTCTCCGGCAGATAGTGAGAGCTTGACCGGCGTGCCGTCGGGCACGGGTCCGCCGAACTTGGGCTGGCCCCAGGCCCAGCGCCAGATGAGCCGCTCGCCGCGGTAGGAGACCCGGCCGCGGGTCAGCTTGACGGGCTGACCATCGACCGCCAGCTGCACGGTGCTCGCGTCCAGGTCGGCGTCGTCGGAGCCGCTGATGGGCACCACCAGGTCGGACGAGCCGAGCGCCGCCATGGCCGGGCTGGGCTGGCCGAGCACCGGCACCGTGCCGTCCACCAGCAGCGGTGTGCGCTCGATCGGTCCCGCATTGCCGGCCCGGTCGACCGCCTGCACGGAGAACCAGAGCAGGCCGGCGGGCGCGTCCCGGAAGGTGGCGCTGACCACCTCGCCGGCCACGGCCGTCGCGGGCGCCGCGTTCTCGTCGGCCGACAGGCCGTAGCGCCAGCCGCCGATGCCACCGGCATCGTCGGCGCTCCAGCCGAGCGTGAAGCCCTTGACGCCGCTGACCACCTTGACCAGGCGGATCGGGCCGAGCCGGTACGAGGAGCCGGGTGCCTCGCCACTGTAGCCCGACTCGCTCAGGTTCAGGGCGTTGGCGCCGTACATGCCGGGGATGAAATCGAACTGCTGCGCCGCCATCTTGCGTAGCGGCACCATGGCGCGATGCCATTGCCCATCACGCGTCGCGTCGGGCACGGTGCCCAGCGCGCGGTAAGGGCCGGCGGCGTCGGTGAACATCAGGCTGTACAGGCTGCCGCCGGCGGTGCTCAACGTGAAGTCGGCGCGCACGGGTGCGGCCATCTGGTAGTCGAACAGCATCAACGGGGTGTGGCCGAGATCGATCGATTCCGCCAGCAGGCGCGTCAGCATGGTGCCGGCCAGCTTGAGGTTGGTGATCTTCAGGCTGCCCTCGCCCGGCTTCGGCCCCACCGCGGGGTCGTAGGTGGCGGCCACGCTGAGCCCGTCGACCAGCTTGCTCAAGTCGGCGCGCTCGGGCAGCAGCGACCAACCCGCGCCGGTCACCACCGGCCGACTTGGCGGCAGTTTGTCGGCCGCGCGCCGGTAGACCCGCTCGAACTTGACCTCGCGCTGCCCGCCGGCGGCGTAGGTGGCCGTGACCACCACGGGCACTTTCTGGCCATCGCCAAAGGTCTGGCCCGCCGGCGGCGTCAGGACCAGGCGGCGCCCTTCGCAGCGCACGCGCAAGCCCTTGCTCCAGGTGTCGCTGAGCGTGCCCACGGTCAGCGTCAGGCCGCTGGGCACCAGGTCGTCGCCGTCGAGGGCGATGTCCCCACCGTCCCAGGGCGCCGCCACGTCGACTGGCGTCAGGGCCGGCTGGGCCGGCGCCACCAGCAGCGGCAGGTGCACCGCCGCGGTCATGGCGCCGTCCTCGAGTTGCGCCTGCAGGTGCAGGTAGCTGAGGCCCGGGCCGCTGGGCGTCTTGACGCCCTCGACCGGCGTGTCCGGCGGCAGCGCCTCCGGCCGGGGATCGACCGAGGCGCGAATGGTCTTCACCGCGCCGGTGCGCCCGCCGGCGGATGGCGTCACCTGCACCAGCGGCGTCAAGTCGGCATCGGCGCCGACCTCGGGTACCAGCGCGAAGTTGGCCAGGGCATACCACGCGCCGGCCGGATTGCCGCCGAAGCCCGCGGTGAGATAGCCCTCATGGCGCATGCCGAAGCGCAGATCGGTCAGCCGCACAGGCGCGGTGCCGAACTGCCGCCGCAAGGCCGCGGCCAGCGGCAGCCGCAGCGTGTGCCACTTGCCGTCGGCCACCACCGCCGGGCTCGGCGCGGCCAACAGGCGCAGCACCGGTGTGTCCTCGGTCGGCCCGCTGAGCGGCACAAACAGCGGCTGTTCGTTGATGTCCAGGTACAGATTGATCTTGGTCTCGGGCGGGATGCGATAGGCGAACGTGAGCAGGTTGGCCCGCGACAGGTCGAACCCGTTGATGACCGCGGGATCCTCGGCCGGAGCGCCCTTGGCCGCGCGACGGCGCCAGGCCACGGGCGGTTTGGCCCCATCCGCCACGGCGGCGTCGAAGGGCATGACCGCATCGAACGTGTCGCCCGGCAGATGGTTGCGCACCAGCAGGTACGGCCGGCCCTGCTCGCTGAGCGCTTCGAGGGTCACCGCGCGCTTGCCGTCACGCGTCGTCCAGCCTTGGGTGGAGCCGTTCCAGTCGAAGGCGGCCGCGGGCAGATCGCGCAACGTAGCCCGCAGGCCCGGCGCGCCGGCCGCCGGTGGGGTCACCGGGTCACGGCTCAGCAGCCGCCGGGGGATGATCTTGTTGGTGTAGGTGACCCGCACGCGCGACACGACGATCTGGTCGTCCTGGGTCCACAGTGCCACGCGGTCGCCGTTGGCGGCCGGCGCGGGCGCGTCGAGCACCTTGACGTTGTCGAAATAGCCCTCGACCTTACCGCCGATGAGCCGGCTCTTCATGTAGTACCACGCGCCGTGCACATCGCGACCGGGCGCCACATAGGGCACGGGGATGATCCGCGCGCCGGTGCTTTCGCGCGTGCAGGGCGCCAGTTGGCGGTCGGTCTCGACGATCGTCTTGTTGCCCTGGGCGAGCCGGGTGTACTTGCCCGACCAGGCCGGGTCCCAGGCGCTGGGGATGAGGCTGATCCCGCTCTCCAGGTCGAACGGCCGGCAGGCGAAACTCATGTTGAAATCGCCCACGCGCGGGTAGTAGTAAGCCAGGTCGGACTGCATGCGCATGCCGGCGTAGTACTCGACGGTCATGTCACCCGTGAACGCGTACTTGCTCCACAGCGCCGCCAGCCCGCGGCGCCCCATGCCGGTCATGTGCGACCAGGTCGGCGTGCAGGAGAAGCGATTGGTGACGATCCACTCGCCCTGCTGCACCCAGTCGGCCGGCGCGCTCTCGAAGACTTCATCCACCACGCCATCTCGACGACAGCGCACATCCCACAGCACGCCGGGGTGCGTGGTCCAGAGCGCCACGCGGGTGCCGACCGCAGGCTGGGCATCGTGATGGCAGAGCAGGTCGCGATCGTCGAGCGCCACCCAAGTCACGCCGCCGTCGCGGCCGACGCGGACCTCCGCGGCGTCCTTGGGCAGCGGCGCCTTGGCCAGCTCCTTGCCACCCAGCGACAGCGCCACCGCGCCTTGGTCGGTACCACCGCCGTTGATGGTCACCACGTAGCCGTCACCCTCGCCCGGCGCCACCGTGGACGGCGCGCCTTCGGGCGTGGTGACCGCCGGCTTCCAGCTCTCGTTGGTGGCATTGAGCAGCACGGCGATGGGGCCGCGTTGGGTTGGCAGCACCAGGTGGTAGGAGCCGAAGAAGTCGCCTTTGTGCCAGAACTGCGTGGGTGTGCCCTGCGCCACGGCCGCGCTGGTGCCAGTCAGCAGCTTGGGGTCGACATTGGCCGCCAGCGCAGGCAGCGCTGGGGCCGCGGGCGCCGCCGCCGCGGCCACCGGCGCGGCTGGCGCGTCCTTGGCCGGCACCGTCCAGGCCGGGTTGTTCTCGGGTCCGCCGGCGGGGTACCAGTCGGCCAGCGACGAGGCCCAGTTGAGCATGAACGGGTCGCTGGCGAACACCGTGTCGTCGATGGCGATCTCGGTGTCGCGCGACACATCCTGCCGCAGCCGCACGGCGCCGAACGACGCCGTGGTATCGGTGCTGGTCACGCCGAGCCGGCCGGCCGGCGCACTGCCGGCGGCGCGCAGCCGCAACTGGCCGTCGCGCCGCACGTTGACGCGGCCGTCCTCCAGCAGGTCGAGCGCGATACGGTGCGCCACGCCGGGCGCCAGCACATCCTTGGCCACCGCGCGCACGCTGCGCTTGCCGTCGGCGACGTCGATGATCGACAGGTTGCCCTGTGCGTCCCACACCGCGGTGGCGTAGTTGCGGTCGTCCCGCCAGCCAAAGAGCAGGCCCACCCAGCCCGGCCGGTCGGCGCGCGCAACCGTGTCCAGCCGCCATGAGCCACCCACCGGATCGCCCAACAGGTAGCGACTGGTGGCGCCCGAGGTGGACACCAGCTTTTGCCGGCCGGCATCGTTGGCGATGGCCTGCCCCGCGTCGGGCGCCAACCGCCAGGAACCACCTGCCGGCGCACCGTTGACCTTCAGGTCGGCGGCACGATCCATGGGCCAGTCCAGGTTGGTCAGGCAGCGGACATCGTCGAACAGCGTCTCGTCGACCGCGCCGGGCACCGACGGCGCACTCCACAGGCCGATGGACCCGCCGACCAGCGCCGGGTCGACGCGCTCGAACAGCACGTCGCCGTCGAGCAGGCAGCTCAGCCGGTCACCGCGCACGCGCGCGCCCAGGCGGAACCACTGTTCGTTGGAGAGCATGGTCGTGCCGCCGGCCAGCACCGTCTGGCGCTCGCCCTCGACCCGCACCAGCTCGATGCGCCGCGGCATCAGCGGCCAGCCGCCGAGGTCGGCGCGCAACAGGAAATAGTCGGTGGCCGAGCGAGCACCGAAGATGAGGCCGCCCCACGTGGCACCGCGGCCCTTGACCGACGTCTGCACCTCGTAGTCATCCCAGAAGCGCTGGCCCGCCAACACCGCCGCCGGCTTGCCGCCTTCGGGGGTGAGGCCCAGCGAGAAGGGGTTGACGCTAAGGCGCATGTCGGCGTGCGGGTTGGTCTCGCTGACCGAGTAGAACCGCCACTTGCCGGCCACATGCTGCCAGACGCCCAACTGCTGCTGGTCCTTGGTGCGCATGAAGTCGTCGGTGAAGTAGACGTCCTCCACGGGCTGGTAGCCAGCATCGACCGGGGCCACCTTGGTGGCCGACTTGGCGGGCACCTGGCAGCCGGCGCGGCCGGCATGGAAGCTGCCGTCCATCGCGGCCAGCAGGCGCTGGCCATCGACGATCACGTAGAGCATCGACTCGCGTCGACGAAGGGTGATCTCCCGGGGAGTCGCGACGCCGGGCCCGGTGGCGAGGTCGACCGCCGGCCGATCGAGGCGGGTAAGGAGGGAAGCCGTCGCGCTCAAATCGAATCGATAGCCATGCTGTGCATCAGAAGCGGCGAAGACGAGACTTAGCGGACTCGGACCGGTCACCGCCAGGCGCAGATCGGATTGCGCATCGGGCGTGTCGGCCAGGGCCGTGAAGCCGTTGGGCAGGGGCGCGGTCTGCGCCAGGACGTGACCGGCAGAAGCCAGGCCAACGCAGCAGAGGATAGCCAACCGTCGCAACCGATGCCTCCAAAGGCAGCCGCCCGAGCAGAAGACGTGTGCGACCTTCCCGCTGTGGGCAGCCGGCGAACGATGTCTAGTACTACGCCGGATCGGCTTTTGTTCCACCCTCGGGTGCCGGTTTGGCGGGCGCCACATTGAAGCGGTTCATGGCCGTGTCCAGCCCCTCGCGGGCCCACACCTCGACCGCGCTGGCGGCCCGACCAACAGCCTCGTTGATCTGTGGCTGCTCGTCGGCCGAGAAGGAGCCCAGCACGTGGTTGACGGCGTCGCCGCGGGGCGCCGCGATGCCGACACGCAGACGTGGGAAGGTGTTGTGGCCCAGGCGGGCGATGATGTCCTCGAGCCCGCGCTGGCCACCATGACTGCCGTCACGGCGCAGCCGCAGCCGGCCGAGCGGCAGATTGAAGTCGTCGCACACGACCATCAGGTCGGCGGGATCGAGCCCATACCAACTCAGCGCGGCCACCACGCTCTTGCCCGACAGGTTCATGTAGGTCTGGGGCTTGAGCAGCAGCCAACTGACGCCGGCATCGCGACACTCGAACAGGTCGGCGTCGAACTTGCGGCGCGAGCTCTGGGGGGCGTGAGTCGCCGTGAGCCGGTCCAGCACGAGGAACCCGACATTGTGGCGGGTCGTGCGGTACTGCGGCCCGGGATTACCCAGTCCGACAATCAGGCGCCGGCTCATCGGCGAATCTCGGTGATGGAGGGCCGCCGATTACTCGGCGACAGCCTTGAAGTCCAGGTGCAGCAGGTCACGGGTGACCTTGCCGCGCTGGAGTTCCTGGATGCGGGCAGTGGTGGTGGCGCCACCCTCGATGGCGATCTCGACCTCGGCCTTCACGCCGTTGGCCTTGATGACGCGGCCCATTTCCTTGGCGCACACGGTGATGGCGACCGTTTCGATGCCCTTGCCGTACAGCACCGCGGGCACCTGACCGGCGCGACGCACATCCGCCGCCGCCTTGCTACCGTCCGCCGTTCGCGGCTGTGCGCTGACCGTGACCTTATCCATTATCTAGCCTCTCAGTCTCAACCTGATCCGTCCCGCGCGCGTTCTACGCGCCGCGAGACCGCAGCAAACCGTCGATATGGGCCAGTTGCTCCGGGGTGTTGACCCCGCTACCGACCACTTCGGGCACCTGCACCGCCGTCACTCGGCCGCCACGCTGGCTGTAAGCCCGCGCCATGTCGGTGATGTAGTACTCACCGGCCGCGTTGGTGCTGCCCAGCGACTCGAGCACCGGCCACACGCCGGGCGCCTCGAACACGTAAAAACCCACATTGAGCTCGCGAATGGCCGCCTGCTCGGGCGTGCAGTCGCGCTCCTCGATGACGTTGACCACGAAGCCATCGGCCCCGCGGATGACCCGACCATACTCCAGCGGCTGGGCTGGCACGGCGCTGGCCAGCGTCATCACCGCCTGGTCGGCCACATGCTTTTGGCGCATGGCGGCCAGGGTCGCGGCATCGATCAGCGGTGCATCGCCATTGAGCACGAACAGCCGCGTCGCCGACTCGCCCAGCACGGTCCGCGCCTGCAGCGCCGCATGGCCGGTGCCGAGCTGCTGGGACTGCACGGCGTACTCGACGCCGAGCCCGTCCAGCGCCTCGCGCACCTTCTCCTGCTGGTAGCCGACGATGGCCACCACGCGCTCGATACCCGCCTGCCGGCAGGCATCAACCACCCAGCGCACCAGCGGCTGACCCGCGGCGACATGGCATACCTTGGGCAAATCGGACTTCATCCGCGTGCCCTTACCGGCGGCCATCACCACTGCTGTTTCGGTCATTACGCTCTTCACTAACTGGGGCGCCAGGATTCGAACCTGGGAATAGAGGCTCCAAAGGCCCCTGCCTTGCCGCTTGGCCACGCCCCAACGTGCCCGGCCACAGGGTCGGCAAGGCGGCATTATACGACAGCTTGGGCTGTGGTCAATGGACGCGGCTGCGGCTCAGCGGATCGCGCGCCCTCGGCGCTCACGCGCTACATCGGCCGCCTTAGGACCGCCGTGCCGCTCGCCACGCCTCGTAATCCAGGTAGTCGGTGTTGCCCACGTAGACCGGGTCGGCCTCGGTGGACAGGACGCGCGCGGGCACGCCGGCTACCACGCAGCCGGGCGCGACATCGCGGGTGACCACGGCGTTGGCGCCGACGACCACCCCGTCGCCCAGCGTCACCGCGCCGATGATCTTGGCGCCCGGCGCGATGTAGACGTTGTTGCCCACCACCGGGTTGCCCGCGTAGGCGCCACTGGGCTTGAAGCCCAGCGTGACCCCTTGCGATAGCGAGCAGTTGTCGCCCAGCACCACGTTCGGCGCGACGATGAGTCCGCTGAAATGCCCGATGTACAGCCCGCGGCCGACCTTGGTTTCCGGCGGCACGCGGATGCCGTATTTGTACATGTAGTGCTCGCGCACCAAAGCATGGAGCTTGCGGGCGACAATCGCCAGCGGGTTGCGCGACTGACCCAGGTAGACGGCCAGCCGATAGTGGTAGCTGCAGCGGTAGCCCGGCTCATAGCGCATCGCCTTGAGATGCGTGCGAAAGCTCGTGCCGCCGCCGTAGCGGTGCAGGTCGGTGTACCACAAGTAGCGCAGTTCGCTGACGGTCATGAGTGCGCCTTCCGCCGCCGACTCGCCGTCGAGTCTGGCGGCCTCCCAAGACTATAGTGCATGGCGTTGCCTGTCGACCATGGGGTCTGGTCGGCGGGAACGGGTCACCCGCTGGTCGGCAGTCGCCAGGCCGGCTTGACCGCGAGCGGCGGCGCGCCCTCTATCGGCGCAACAGATCCAGCCCCGGCAGCACCGGCCCCGTGGTCAGTAGCGCCTCGCGGCCCAGGCCGCCCGAGCCCACCCAGTCGTAGACCCGTATGGCCAGCACGTTGGTGGCGCCCGGCTTGAGTTGCGCGGTGACGTCGACCCAGGTGCGCTTCAGGTAGGAGGACTCGCTGCGGTCGAGCTTGCCGTGGCCGCCGGCGAGCCGCCCATTGACATACACCTCATACATATCGTCCACGCTGTCGAACACCAGGCGCACGCGCCGGCCCGCCCAGCTCGCCGGGACATTCACGCGACGGCGGTACCAGCCCCAGCCGTCGTAGCGGTTCCAGATGTCGCCCTCCGCGGCCGATGACGCCGACAGCGCCCGCCAGGCGCCGTCGTCGAAGCCGGCGCCGGCCCAACCCGCGGCCAGGCCCTCATCGCGCGCATCGGTGGCGAACCGCCACGGTCCTTCCAGCCGCTGCGTCTCGCCGTCGACCGATTCACGCAAGGCGGCCACGGTGGCGGGCGCGAGCTGGCGGCTCGGCCCGGCCGGCGAAAGCGCCCAGCGGGCCAGTTCGCGCGCCAGCCACAGACCCGCGGCGTTGTCCGGCCCCAGGTGGCGTAGCGCGCTGACCACCAGCCGACCGCGGTCGACGGCGGTGTCGAACACCAGCAGGTTGGGTCGCACCCGGTCCAGGTCGTGCGTCTCGATGAAGGTCAGCAGCGGATCCACCTGGTTGTAGAGCTGCTCGCCGCGGATCACGGTTTCGCCGCCCAACTCGTGCAACTGCAGCTCCGCCAGCAGCCCCGGCGGCACTCGCTCGGCCCACGCCGTCGGCGCGGGCGGCTGCCAGACAGTGCCCCGCAGCCACCACGTGCCCTCCGTGATGAAGGCCCCGCGCGCGGTGGACGGCAGGTGCAGCACCGCGCCGCCGGCGCGCATCCAGTCCAGCACGGGCCTGGTCAGCGCGCTGGCCACCACCAGCCGCGTGCCGGCGGGCACCTGGTTGACCACAGGCGCCCCATCGAACAGCGCGGCCAGCGAGCCGTCGCCGACGAGCACCGTGCCGTTGGGCACCGGCTCGGGCCTGGGCAGTTGCCACAGGCCCCAGCTCAGCTCCCGCCCGGCCACCGTGCGGGTGATGCTCTTGCGCCGTGGGGTCAGCACCGGCACGTCGCCTGGCACCTTCACGCCCAGCGCCGCCGACTCGCCGCCGACAAAGCCGCGCTGGTCGCCCGCGGTGCGCAGCGGCGTGGTGTGCTCTCCGTGCCAGGCCCAGTCGGCGACCGACCATTTGGGCTGGTCGCCGTCGTCCCACAGACCCATGCGCGCCAGCGTGAAATCGCGCTGCGTGCTGACCACGTAGCCCGCATGGGGCAGCCGGTCGGTGAACGTCTCGATCTGCCAGCGGCGCATGGCCAGCGCATAGGCCCGGCTGGCCTGGGCCAGATCGGCTGTGGCGCCGGCGCCGAACCGCTCGGCCAGCTCGCGCTCGAAGCGGGCCTGCGCCGCCTGGCAGCGCGGTCGCCACCAGCAGTCTGGCGCGTCCAACTCGGGCCGCACCGGCTCCCAGGTGTCGGCGGCGATGGCTTCACCCAGCAGCAGTGGCTTGACCCCATGCTGCCGGCCGTGCGCCTCGAGCGCGGCCAACTGACCACGCCACCAGCGGTTGTTGCCGTAGCTGTGGTCATCCCACAGGTCCGACACGCGGTTCCAGCCGATCCACGACGAGTCGTCTTCCACCAGCGTGTCGGGCGCCAGCGCCTTGGCCTGCTGATAGAGCGCGCGGAGCACGTCCAGATCGGCCGATGGGCCGGTCTCGCAGGTCAGGCTGCGCACCACCGCACAGGGATGTCCGCCGTCGAGCCGGCCGAACTCGGCGTACTCCGCGGTCAGCTCCGCCTGGTGTGCGCGGTCCAGCTTGGGGTGCCAGGTGGGGTACTCGATCCAGGCCAGCAGCCCCTCCTCGTCCAGCACGTCGAGCAGCTCGCGCGGTGGTATCCACAGGCAGAACTTGATCAGGTTGAAGCCGCAGTCACGCAGGTAGCGCACCTCGCGCCGGAAGCGCTCGCGGTCGACGATGGGCGCGGTCGACGGCGGGTAGTAGCCCCAGTTGAGCACGCCGCGCACACGCACGGGCTGCCCGTTGAGCAGGATGCGGTCACCCTCGGCGCGCGCCTCGCGGAAGCCCACGCGGCGCTGGAAGCGGTCCAGGCAGCGGCCGCCCTGCCACAGCTCGGCGCGCAGGTCGTAGAGGTTGGGGTGACCGACTGACCACGGCTGGCAGGCGACCCGCGTCTGCCAGGCGGCGGTGCCAAGCGCGGGCTGCTCGGCGTTGGCCAGGTGCCGCCCGGCCTGGCTCAGCGACCAGCGCACCACCGCGCCGGCCGGCACCTGCCCATCCAGTGGCAGCCGAGCGGTCAGCCTGCCGTCGGCTCTGGCGCGGGTGAAGGCCCGCAGGTCGTCGAACCCGGTCGAGGCCAGGCTCAGCAGCTCGACGCGCTGCCACAAGCCACCGAAATGGGGCGCAATGATGGGCAGGAAGCCCTGCGTGTTGTGCCCCACCCTCTCGTCCAGGCGCACCTCAAGCGTGGCCGGCCGACCCGGCGTGACCGCCGCCGTCAGGTCCGCATCGAAGGGCGTCCAGGCGCCGAGATGGCGGCCCACCTCGCGCCCGTTGCAGACCACGGTCGCCTCGGTGGCGGCACCCCACAGCCGCAATCGGTAGCGCGCGTGCCCCGTAGGCATGGTCACGCGCAGTCGGTAGCTCGCGATGCCATCGAAAGCCAGGCCCAGGCTGTTCTCCCAGGCCGCGGGCACCGGCGCCGCCACGGGAGCCGCCTCCCCGCTGGCGCGCGTCAGCTCCCAGCGGCCGGACAGATCGAGCACCGACCGGGGCTCGCCGCCAGCGGCCGACAGCAGCGACAACAGGCAAATCAGGGGTGCCATGGCCCGCCTCCGGCCGGCTGGCTTCGCCGCGCTCGCCGCCGGTCCTCGAATGTTGCGACGTCGTTGCACGAGCGCCTAAATGGCCGATCCGCTGGAAGGTGATATCGATCACACTTGGCAGGTTGCGCTGTAGTCATTCGCATTGCGCAACGGGAGGTCGTTATGAGACGTCGAGCGTTCACGCTCATCGAACTGCTGGTGGTCATCGCCATCATCGCGATTCTTGCCGCGATTCTGTTCCCCGTGTTCGCCAAGGCGCGCGAGAAGGCGCGCGCCGCAAGCTGCCTGAGCAATCTCAAGCAGTGCGGCCTGGGCTTCGCCATGTACACCCAGGACTACGACGAGACCTGCTGTCCGCTGGCCACGTCGGACCCGTCACCGGCCAACGCCATCCTCAACTATGGCGATACCTGGTGGCCCGATCTGCTCCAGCCGTACATCAAGAACCGTCAGATCTTCCTCTGCCCGAGCACCAAGGGCAACCCGGTATCGATCGCGCTGAGCCATCCCAACATCGGCGTGTGGCACGGCGGCGGGCCGTCGCTGGCGGCGTTCACCGAACCGTCCAACACGGTGGTCATGGGCGATGCCGCGCTGATCGGCAACCCCACCCTCGGCCCCGACCAGTGGACCCCGGCCGACAACGGCCAACCCGTGTTCCGCTGCCCGAACAACACCCCCTGGTGGGACAGCAATCCCTGCCGGCTCTACAACCGCCACATGGAAATGTGCAACGTGGCCTTCGCCGACGGTCATGCCAAGGCCATGAAGACCAGTGCCATCGGCTTCCAGTACCCCCAGGGCGATGCGCGCGCGCTGTGGGACATGTGAGCGACGTAACCGCGCGCCGGGGCCCGGCGCGCAGGGAGGCAAGCCATGAGACGACGTGCATTCACGCTCATCGAGCTGTTGGTGGTCATCGCCATCATCGCGATCCTGGCCGCCATCCTGTTCCCGGTCTTCGCCAAGGCACGCGAGAAGGCGCGTGCCGCAAGCTGCCTGAGCAACCTCAAGCAGGCGGGGCTGGGCTTTGCCATGTACAGCCAGGACTACGACGAGACCTGCTGTCCGCTGGCCATCGCCGTACCCTCGCCGGCCAACGCCATCCAGCCGGACGGCACGGTGACATGGTGGGTCGATCTGCTCCAGCCCTACATCAAGAGCGGGCAGATCTTCCAGTGCCCCAGCACCCAGGGATCGCGTGTGACCATCAGCCTGAGCCATCCCGATATCGGGGTGTGGTTGGGTGGCGGCCCGTCGCTGGCCAGGTTCGTCGAGCCGGCCGGCACCGTGGTCATGGGTGATGCCTGTCGCATCAGCAATCCCGCCGAGCCGGCGCCGGACCTGTGGGTGGCCAACAACAGCTACGCGCCGTTCTTCCGCTGCCCGAACAACGGCACCTGGTACACCAGCGATCCCAGCCGGCTGGTCAATCGGCACATGGAGATGTGCAACATCGCCTTCGCCGATGGCCATGTCAAGGCCATGAAGGTCAGCTCGGTGGGCTTCCAGTACGCCCAGGGCGACACGCGAGCGCTCTGGGACCTGTGACTGGTTAGCCGCCGACGGCGCGGCCCGACAGTTCACAGTAGGTTCACAAGCGGCGCGCCGGTCGGTGGTCATAACAGGTCCTAGGACCCGTGACACCGGCCGGCGCGCATGTTTGGGCGACGGGGTGACGAGAGAGGCGGTCGGTCGTGCGCAACGTCATCGGCTTGATCGGAACGCTGGCCATGCTGGCGCTGGTGTCGGCACTGGGCATCAGCGACGAGCTTACCCGCTGGCTGACCGACCTGCACTGGCGGGGCGCCGCCGCCTATGCCCCTGAGCCGTTCGCCGGCATCACCGTCGTGGCCATCGACGACAAGACGCTGGCCAGTCGCGATCCCGTCACCGGCAAGCGCTTCGGCCGTACCGGTGACTGGTCGCGCGAACGCCATGCGCGGCTGCTGGCGAATCTCGGCCGGGCCCGCGCCGTGGGCTTCGATATCCTCTTCCTGGACGAAGGCCGTGACCCCGAAGGGGATGCGGCCTTCGCCGCGGCGACGGCGCGCCATGGTCGCGTGGTCCTGGCCTACAGCCTGTTTGGCGGCAATCGCACCATCGACAACCAGGACCAGCAGCGCATCGCGAGCCTGCTGGACCGCGCCGGCGTGCCGGCGGAGGCGCCGGCACGAGAGTGGCCCCGGCTGCGCGAGATCAACCTCCAGCCGCCCTTGCCGGCGCTGATGCAGGCGTCCGCCGGGCTGGGTCTGGTGGAAGTGGCGGCCGATCCCGACGGCGTACACCGCCGCTCCGTGCCGCTCTGGTGGTGCGGCGGGCGGCGCGTAATGCTGCCGAGCCTGCCGCTGAGCCTGGCCTGCGTGGCCACCGGCAGCTCCCGCGAGGCGCTGCTGCCGGCCGCCGACCAGTTGCGTCTGGGCCGGCGCGACCTGGCCCTGCACCGCGGCGAACTGTGGCTGCAGCCGCTCGCTCGCCGGCCGACCGTGCACGGACCGGGCCAGCCGGTGCGCCTGGTCAGCTACTGCGACGCCCTGCGGGCCGACCCGGAGACCTTCCGCGACCAGATCGTGCTGGTTGGCGAGACGGCCACGGGCACCGGCGATGTGCGACCCAACCCGCTCGATCCGGGCCTGCGCGGCGTGGAGTTCAACGCCGAGGTGCTGGCCAACCTGCTGCACGTCGCGCCCGTCAAGAAGCTGTCGGCCGGCGGCAATCTACTGCTTATCCTGCTGGCCATCGGCCTGCCTCTCTGGCTGTTCCGCGCGGCGGCGCCACGTCTGGCCATGGGGCTCTCGACGTTGGCCGCGGTGGTGCTGCTCGGGCTCATGGAGGTGCTGTTCTGGGCGGCGCGCACGGTGCCTGCCTGGGCGCCGGTGCTGGTGGGCGCGGCGAGCGCCACGCTGATCATGGGGCTCCTGCGCCTGGTCGAGGAGGAGCGCGCCAAACGCCAGATCCGCCGCAGCTTCGGCATGTACGTGGCGCCCGAGGTGGTGGCCATGATCGCCGACGACCCAGCCATCGCCAACCAGCAGGGCGCGCGCCAGGCCATGGCCGTACTGTTCAGCGATGTGCGCAGCTTCACCAGCTACTGCGAGCAGAACCCGCCCGAACTGGTCGTGGCCCAAATGCGCGAGTACCTGGCCGAGATGACCCTGTCGGTGGACAACTACCACGGTGTGCTGGACAAGTTCGTCGGTGACGCCGTCATGGCGCTCTATGGGCCGTTCCTCGAGCCCGACGCCAACGCCTGCGCGCTGGCCGTGGCCTCGGCGCTCGACATGCTGACCCGGCTCGACGCACTCAACGCCCGCTGGGCCGAAAGCGGCTGGCCACAGCTCAAGATCGGCATCGGCATCCACTACGGCCAGGCCATCCTGGGCAACATCGGCTCCGAACGGAAGATGCAATACACGGCGCTCGGCGATACAGTGAACACTGCGTCCCGACTGGAATCGATGACCAAGGAGCTGGGCACACTGCTGCTCGTGTCCGAAGAGGCGCGTGCCCTGGCCGAGCCCGTACTGGGCGGGCTGGTGGAGTTCCGCCCGTTGGGCGAGATAACCGTCCGCAATCGCGCTACGCCGGTGACCGTTTTCGCGGCCAGTCGACGCAGCGCGGAGCCATCGTCGTCATAAGGAAACGATCATGCCCCCAACCAAGAAGACCGGCGGCCAGCAGGACGATCTCATGGCCGCCATCTCGCAGGTGAAAACCAACCAGGATCGCCGCACCAAACGCAGTTCGCGCCGCAAGACGGTGCGTAGCGCGGAGATGCTCGTCGGCAACTGGGTCAAGAAGCTGCTGGTGCTCGTCGTGGTGGCCCTGGTGGCGCTGCTGGTCGATGGCGTGCGCCGTGAGGCCAATGACTTCAAGGCCTATGTCACCGCCTTCAGCGGCAATGTACAGGTCACCTCGGGCGGCAAGACCGCACCGGCCACCATGGACCAGAAGCTGCTCGACGACGACGTCGTGGAGACCGCCGCCGGCGCCACCTGCACGCTGGTCATGAGCGAGGGCAGCGCGGTGCAGATGGAGCCGGGCACGCGGCTCACCGTGCGCGTGCTCGACTACTGCCGCGGCGGCCGCCGCGACCGCAGCTTCATGGTGGAGCGTGGCAGCGCGATCAGCACCGTCGGCAAGTACTTCGGCGCCGAGTCGCAGTCCAACGTGGTGACCCCCACCGCCGTGGCGGCGGTGCGCGGCACGGCCTTCCGCGTGGCCTACGATCCGGCCACGCAGCAGACCGCCGTGCAGACGGTCGAGGGCAAGGTCGATGTGCGCACGCCCGTCGGCGTGCCCCAGCAGGTCACCGCCGGCCGCGCCGTCGGCGCCGCGGGTTACAGCCTGGCCGTCGGCGGCCCGCTGGACGAAGCCAGCCGGCGCGCGCTGACCGCTCAGGCCACGAGGCTGCGCGCGTTGGAGACGGACCGCACACCAAACAAGATGAATGCTCTGGAGTCCACACTGACCGCCGTGGCCGACCCCGTGCTGCAGCTGCTCGGCATCTGCCCCGGCGGCTGGGGCTACAACAGCATCGACTCCGCCCGGCGCTCGGCCTGCATGGAAGCCCTGCGCACATTGCGCACCAACCTGACCTCGCTGCCCGACCCGCCCGAGGTCATCAACCCCTGGACCCTGGCCGAGCTCAACCTCGACCCCAAAGAGAAGAAGCGTCTGGTCAAGGCCTTCCTGGGCCAGATGATCGACAAATACGAGAAGCGGGAGCACGACTGGACCATCGAAGCGACATGCCGCGACAAGCGCCGCACGCGCTACGTGGTCACCGAGGGCACGCTCGAGAAGATCCAAGGCTGAGCACGCGCGTGCCGCGCGGCGATACCCATCATCGAAGGGCGGCCCGCAGGTTGTCGTGACGGCGCCGGGTTGCGTCCTGGTAAACGACCGCATACGTTTTCGGCATGGCGGCCCCGGCTGTTTGACAGAAGGGGCTGGAGGCAGCTAGAATCGGCTATTCGCGGTGAGAGGGACGCCATTGGGCCAAGCGGGTAGCAGCCAGACCGAGTTGAGTTGGCAAGACCACCCCGCTCGTCGGCGGCCGCGCGCCGTTGTCTTCGCCGTGCTCTACGTCGCCGCCGCCAGTTTGGCGCTCCATCTCGGCTTTCGCACGCCGTGGCTGACGCTGCTCGGCAGGCTTGGTCTGGTCGCCGCGGCGGCGGATTTCTGGTTCCCCACCGCCTACGCGCTGGATGCCAACGGCGCCTCTGTGCGGAGCCTGCTGGGCGCGCGACAGCTGGCCTGGTCGGCGGTGCGTTGCGCGGCGCGGGTCGAGCAGCAGGGCCAATGCGGCGTCATGCTCTCGCCGGTCGGCGAGCCGGGACTGGCCCAGCGCATGCGCAGCCTGTGGCTGCCGGTGGCGGTCGAGGGCGAGCCCTCGCTGGACACACTGGTCGGCTGGGTGGAGCGCCATGCGCTCGCGCGGCGTGTGCCGGGGGTGGCCCATGGCTGACGCCGCGAGCCAGGGCGAGCTGGCGCCGGAGATGGAACGCATGGCGCGCTTCATCGTCGACCGCGGGCTGGCCACGCCAGCCGTGCTGTTCCTCGGCCTGCACCGGCCACTGGCCCACCTGTCGTCGCAGGCGCTGGTCGTCAGCGGCGGGGTTCTGGCGCCGCTGATGGGCATGGACCAGTTCCGCGCGCTGCACGACACGCTGGCCGACCAGGACCACTACGACGCCTTCCTGGACCGTCTTGAAACGCTCACCCATGCCGAGGACCGGCGGCGCGACACGCAGCCGACCTCGCGGAAGGACGACGCCTGATGGAGTTCGCCAACCCCTTCGCCCTGATCATCCTCACCGCACTGTCGGCGCTGGTCCTGGCGTTCATCCTGACCAGCACCGGCGGGCGTGAGCTGTTCATCCGCCGCGTGCCGGGCGTCGACGCCATCGACGAGGTGGTCGGCCGCGCCGTGGAACTGGGCCGGCCCATCCTGTTCAGCGTCGGCCTGGGCGGCATCGACATCACCACGCTGCAGGCCATCACGGTCATCGGCCATGTGGCCAAGATCGCCGCGCGCTTCCGCAACCGCGTCATTGTGCCGGTGGTGGACCCCATGGCCATCCCGGTGATCGAGGAAGTACAGCGCGAGTCCTATGCCTCCGAGCGCGCCGAGGAGGCCTTCAACCCCGAAGACATCCGCTTCCTGTCGGGTGAGCAGTTCGCCTATGCGGCCGGCGTGGTGGGCATCATGCATCGCGAGCGAGTGGGCGCGACGTTCTTCTTCGGCAACTTCGCCGCCGAGGCGCTGGTCATGGCCGAGAGCGGCCAGCAGGTGGGCGCCGTGCAGATCGCCTCGACGCCCGACAGCAACCAGATCCCATTCTTCCTGGCCACCTGTGACTATGTCATCATCGGCGAGGAGTACTACGCCGTCACCGCGCTCATGAGCCGCGATCCCGTGCTGCGCGGCAGCCTCATCGGGCAGGATTACGTGAAGGTCATCCTGCTGCTGCTCATCGTCCTCGGATTCACGCTGACCACGATCATGGGTCCCGGCCACTTCCTCGCGAAGTGGTTCGCGGGCAGCGGAGGCTAGACCATGCCGCAGGGCGCTTCCTCGACACCCTACCCGCCAGGCCTGCTCCAGGACTGGTTCGCCACGCACGTCTTCTGTCCGCTGCATGGCGTGGCCTTCGTCGCCGCGATCATCGCCACGGTGGTCGCCTTCGTGGCCATCCTGGCGGGCCTGCAGTCGCTCGGCTCAGGCGCCCGGCGACGGCTGACCATGGCCTGCACCTTCGTCGCCGGCCTGTTCTACCTGCTGGCCTTCGTGCTCACGCCAGGCAACAAGGCCAGCGGCACGGCGGTCATCGGCGGCAAGGCCTGTGCCTTCCGGGCCGATATCACCTGGGACACCGCGCCCGACCCCACGCCCCAGGGCCCGCCGGTCGACGACAAGGACAAGCCCTGGCAGCCGCCCAAGCCCAAGACGCGCACGCTCAAGGGCGCGGTCGAGTTGACGCCCGCGGAGAAGGTCAAGGGCGAGCCCCAACCCGGTGTCGACATCCTGCCCATCGAGGGCACGCAAAACGCCGACGGCACCTGGGACCTCAAGCTCGCCGTGGACGAGACGCCGGTGGCGCTGACGCGCACCGGCCGCAGCTACGCCCTGGCCTGGACCGGTGGCAGCGGCACGCTGACCTTCCGCGCGGGCATCCCGCTCAACCGGGTCAAGGGTTACGAGCAGCCGCTGGGCACGTTCATGATCATCATGGGCGGCTTCACCATCTTCCTGGGGCTGATCAACCTGGTCATGCTCCACGGCAAGGTGCTGCTCGGCGCGCGACGCGGCTGGCACAACTCGCTGGCCTTCTTCATCGGGCTGGTGGGCATGACCGTGTTCGGCCTGTGGCAGCTACAGTTGCCGGCGCTGGAGGCTGGCCAGCCAGTGCCGCTGGCGCACGCGGGGTACAAGCTGTTCTTCGACGGCCTGCTCAAGCCGCTGCAGTCGACGACCTTCGCGCTGCTGGGCTTCTTCATCGTCTCGGCCGCCTATCGCGCCTTCCGCATCCGCTCCACCGAAGCGGCGCTGATGACCATCGTGGCCTTCGTGGTCATGCTGGGCCAGGTGCCCATGGGTCAGGCGCTGACCGCCTGGATCCCCGCCGACGGCCCCTTTGGCTGGCTGCGCATCGAGACCATCACCAACTGGTTGCTGACCACGCCCAACACCGCCGCCACCCGCGGCATCCTGTTCGGCTCGGTGACCGGCGGCTTCGCCCTCTCGTTGCGCGTGTGGCTCAGCCTCGAACGCGGCAGCTACTTCGGAAAGGAGTTCTAGCCCATGAGCCCCGCCCTGCTCCGACTCCTGGCCCGCTCGCGCTCGATTGACCGCCGCTGGATTGCCCTGGCCACCGTGCTCATGCTGGCCGCGCCGCTCATCTGGCGCATTCCGCTGACCATGGTGCCGTTCCCGGCCACGGTCAAGCTCAAGACCACCATCGATGCCGTGCCCGAGAACAAGCTGATCATCGTCGCCGTCGACTGGGACTCGGCCACCAAGGGCGAGTGCCAGCCGCTGACTGCCGCGGTCATCGACTACCTGCTCAAGAACAACAAGAAGTTCGCGCTGTTCGGCTTCATCCCCCAGGGCCCCGAACTGGCGCAGCGCCTGACCGAGGAACTGGCCCGCAAGTACCCCGGCAAGACGTACGGCAAGGACTGGGTCAACTGGGGCTATCGGCCCAACGTGATGAACACGCTCATCGCCATGATGAACGATGTGCCGGGCACGCTGAAGACCGACATCCGCAAGAACGACCTGTCCAAGGACCCGCTGACGCAGATGGTGCCCAACCTCAAGGAGGCCGGTCTGCTGTATCACGTCAGCGGCACGGCATTGTTCAAGAGCTACCTGCAGTTCTGCGCCGGCGTGCCGCTGGCCAACGCCGTGACTGCAGTCATGGGGCCGGAGCAGTACCCCTATCTGCAGTCGGGCCAGACCAAGGGCCTGCTGGTCGGGCTGGGCGGCGCGGCGCAGTTCGAAGCCGTGGGCGACTTCAAGGATGAGACCGGCGCCAAGGGCGGCGAGGGCTACAAGGGCATGGGCAGCCAGTCGCTGGGCCACCTGCTGGTCATGGCGCTGATCGTGCTGGGCAACCTCGGCGTGTGGGCCCAGCGCCGGCTGGATGAGACGACCCCACCGCCCGACGACGAGCCGAGCGAGACGCCCATCGACGACCAAGGAGAGGCGGCATGACTTTCAGCCCCGCTTCCGTAGATACAATGGTGATGCTGGTGGCGGTGGTCAGCACACTGGCCATCCTCTCCGTGGTCTACCGCGAGAACGCCTTCTACCGGCTGTTCGAGCACCTGTTCGTCGGCGTGGCCACGGGCTTCGGCATCTTCGTCACCTGGCGCGACGCGCTCAGTGAGAACTTCTGGCAGCCGCTCAGCCATGGCTCCTGGTATGTGATCATCCCGATGCTCGTGTCGCTGCTGTTCTACACGGTGATGATCCCCAAGTACGCGTGGATGAGCCGCTTCCTGATCAGCATCCTGTTCGGCCTGGGCGCCGGCGCCACGTTCCGCGGCTTTGCCACCGAGGTCTTCCCGCAGGTCAAGAGCTCGTTCCTGTCGGTGGTGCCGCGCGCGGCGACCGAGGCCGGGGCGGCGGTCAGCACGGGTCAGGCGCTCAACAACATCGTCTTCCTGGGCACGCTGATCTGCGTGATGGTGTACTTCTTCTTCTCGTTCCGGCACGACAACAAGATCGTCACGAAGACCGCGCGCACGGGTCGCTGGTTGCTGATGATCGCCTTTGGCGCCACGTTCGGCAGTACCGTCATGGCGCGCTTCTCACTGCTGATCGACCGGATCAGGTTCCTGCTGGAGAGCGGCACCGCCATGGGCCACTGGTTCCGCTGAGGTCGGCGGCAGGTCGGCCAGGGCCTGCCCGGCGCGGCGCAAGGCGGCCATCAGCGCGTCGACCATGATCGGCTTGGGGACGTAGTCGTCCATGCCGGCGTCGAGGCAGTTCTGGCGGTCCTCGGCCAAGGCGTTGGCGGTCATGGCGACGATCTGGGGCCGGCCGGGGCCGTAGCGCGCGCGAACCAGGCGGGTGGCCTCCAACCCGTCCATCTCCGGCATCTGCACGTCCATCAGCACCACGTCGTAGGACTGCCGCTCCAGCGCCGCAAGGACCTCGAGCCCATTGCCGGCAACATCGACCCGGTAGCCCAGCCGCGACAGCAGCACCGTGGCCAGCCGCAGGTTGATGGAGTTGTCTTCGGCCAGCAGAATGCGCAACGGCACCTGCTCCGCTAGATCGGCTTGGAAGGCCGACCGGCGCGCCGGCGTGGGCGCCTCGCGGCGGCCATGGGCCAGGACACCGAGCAGGCCGTTGTAGAGCTGCGACGACTTGACCGGCTTGGCCATGGTGCAGGCGAACTGGCGCAGGCGTGGGTCGCTACCGTTCCAGCCCCAGGAGCTCAACAATACCAGCGGCAGTTCGTCGGCGGTGCGAAGCTGGCGGATGGCGTCGGCCAGCATGACACCGTCCATCTCGGGCATCTGCAGGTCAAGCGCGGCTATGTCGAAGGCCTCGCCCGCGCGCAGCAGCTCAAGCGCCTCGGCGCCGCTGGCCACGGCGACGCTCTCCATGCCCCAGGCCTTCGTCTGCAGGCTGACGATCCGGCGGTTGGTGGCGTTGTCGTCGACGATCAGCAACCGGCGGCCGGTGAGCTGCGGTTGGTCGCCGCGCAGATAGATGGGCTCCTCATGAGCCACGGCCTGGGCGCGGATGGCCAGGTGGAACGTGGACCCGACGCCGACCTCGCTGGTCACGGTGATGTCGCCGCCCATCATCTCGGCCAGCCGTCGACAGATCGCCAGGCCCAGGCCCGTGCCGCCGTAGAGACGCGTGGTGGAGGCGTCAACCTGGCTGAAGGAACGGAACAGGCGGGCCATGCCCTCCTCGGGAATGCCGATGCCCGTGTCCTTCACGTCGAAGGTCAGTTCGTACCAGTCCTCGTCGGCCGCGCCGACATCCGAGAGCAGCCGTCCGCCGACCGAGAGCACGACCTCGCCCTGCGCGGTGAACTTGATGGCATTGCCCAGCAGGTTGACCAGGATCTGGCTCAACCGTGTGGCGTCGCCCTCGATCGCCGAGGGTGTATGCGCCTCGATCCAACAGCTCAGTTCGATGTGCTTCTCGGCGGCGCGCTGGGCCACGAGATCGATGGCCTGCTCCACACAGCGGCGCATGTCGACGGACCGGTACTCCAGCTCCATGCGGCCGGCCTCGATCTTGGAGAAGTCGAGGATGTCGTTGATGATGGTCAGCAGGTGCTCGCCGCTGGATCGCACCGTCTCCACGAACTCGCGCTGCTGGCCAGACAAATCGCCGTCGAGCAGCAGCGTGGTCATGCCGATGATGGCATTCATCGGCGTGCGGATCTCGTGACTCATGGTCGCCAGGAACGCGCTCTTGGCACGGCTCGCGCCTTCCGCGGCCGCCTGTGCCTCGCGCAGTTCCACGCTGCGACGCTCGGCCTCGGTGCGCAGATCGTGCTCGGACGCGGCCGTTTGCTCGAGCAGGTGCAACACCTGCTCGAGTTTCACGAACTGTTCCACCACGAGCCGCGCGGTGATGTCAGAGGCGCGTCGCGCCGTCCGCACCTCCTCGCGCAGCAACTCGAGCTCGGAGCCGACCAGGCCGTCGCGCTGCATGTCGCGGTCAGACAGCCGCATGGCAGACCTCCATCGCCAGCGACAGAGCCAGCGCCGCCGCGCTGCCCACGCTCGCCGTCGTCGCGGCACCCTCGATGCCGACCAGCACGGCGCGCGCCGGCCGCACGCACACGCGCGGCGCCATGGCCAGCAGATACGGCAACCCGGCCCCATGGTCGGGTACACCGCCCGATATCGCGGCCACCGCTTCGCCGGGTAGCAGCACGACCTCGCCCGGCTGACCAAAGCCCTCGACTCCGTCCACCAGCACGACCAGATCGCAGCCCTCGAACCAGCGTAACAGGCCCAGTCCGGCCACGCCGCCGTCGACCAGCTCAACCCCGGGCAGCGCGCGCGCCGACAGCGCGTCGAACACCGCCGGCCCGGCGCTATCCTCAGCCCATAGCCGGTTGCCGATGCAGAGGATGCGGTTCATGGTGCCAGACCAAAGCGGATGGTCCGGTCGCGCTGGCCGCTGCGCACCAGATGCACGGTGCAGACCATGCAGTGGTCGAAGCTGCGCACCACGTGACCGAGTTCCACGGGGTTGTCGGGATCGGCCACGGGCGTGCCGATCAGCGCCTCCTCGGTGTAGCCACGCTGGCCGCCGGCGTCGCGCGGGCCCGCGTGCCAGCCGGTGGGGGTGATGATCTGGTAGGCCGTGAGGCGGCCTTCGGCCACACGGATCCAGTGGCCCAGCGCCCCGCGCGCCGCGGCCACCAGGCCGCGTCCCTCGCCCTCAACGGGTAGCTCGGGCCGCTCGTAGCAGCGAGCATCGCCGCGCAGCTCGGCCAGCCATGTCTCGATGGCCGGCAGCAGCACCGCCGGTCGCACGAGCCGCGCCAGTTGCCGCGTCAGCGCCGACGGCCCGCTGGCGGCCAGGAGATCGGTGATCAGCGGGTTCGCCCCCATGACCATTTCGGCCAGCGGGCCGGTCTCGGCGCTGAGCCCGGCGTAGCGCGGCGCCTTGGCCCACGAGTAGCGAGCGCCCTCATGGCCGGTGGCATACGGTTTGGTCTTGCCTTGCGAGGGATGGCGCGGCTCTGGCCCGTCGTCGTACCACGAACTGGCGATGTCCTCGGCTATGCTCGCCTCGTCCAGCGCTCTCACATGATCGCCGCTGGCGAAGCCCGCGGGGATGAAGCTGCTGCCGCCGCCCAGGCCGCGCACGGCGCTGTCGTCGGGCACCGGGAAACCGCCGTAGCTCAGGTAGTTGCCATGGCCGGCGCCGAGCCGGTCCAGCCCGATGGCCCGCGCGCAGCGCAGCCAGAAGCCGATGGCGCCGTCACCGTGGTGCGGGCTCTCGTCAAGCCAGGCATCAAGATCGTCCGCCGAGCGCACGTCCTGCCAACGTTCCAGCGAGCAGCCTAGGATGCGCTGCTCATACCACTGCCGGAAGGCGTGCACGAGGAGGCGACACTGCACCAGCTCCGCCGAGCCAGGCGCCGAGACCACGCCGCCGGGCACCATGAACGAGGAGTGCGGCCATTGGCCGCCGAGGATGGCGACGACCTCCAGCACATGCTTGGTCTCGCGCAGCACCTCGATGACCGTCTCACCTGCGAACGGCGCGAAGCGGCGCTGTGCCTCGGGGTAGAACGGCTCGGCCGACCACCGTGGGTTGGCCAGGTCGCCCGCATACATCAGGAACCCATGGCGCAGGTCGTTCTGCAAGTCCTCGACCATGAGCGCCACGTTGCGCAGTCGCAGCGCGTCGGGCGGCGGCGTGATCCCGCCCAGATGCTCCAGAGCCGTTACCGCGGCCGTCAGGTGCGCCGTGGTACACATGCCGCAGATGCGCGGTGTGATGACCAGGCCATCGAGCGCGTCGCGGCCGACCATCATGCGCTCGAAACCGCGGTACATGGTACCCGAGCACCAGGCCTCGGTCACCACACCGTCGGTCAGTTCCACGCGCAGGTCCAGGTCGCCCTCGACCCGGTTGAGCGGCACGCCTATCTGCACCACATGTGCCATGGACCTGCTCCTAGAGCCGTGTCTGGCGCTGGAGCAGGCGATCCGGCGCGGCGGCGGCGGCCATGCCCTTGTAAGCCAGGTAGTGGGCGCGATCGACGCCGGCCGGCAGCTCGAGCGGGATATCCGCCATGGCGGGAGTGTCGAACAGCGGATGGTCGCGCGGGAAGTCGGGCATGGTGCAGCCCATGCACGGCACGCCGACCCGCGTCTTGCTGCTGCGGCGGTTCCAGAGCAGTTTGTTGCACGGGCCAAAGGCCAGCGGGCCCCGGCAGCCCAGATGGAAAAACATGCAGCCGCGCGTGCCAAAGTCCGCATCCTCCACGCGGTACTCGTGGTACTCGTTGCGGACGCAGCCCTGATGGACCAACATGCCGTACCAGGTGGCGGGGGCCTGATAGGGGCCCAGCGCCAGCTCCTCGCCCTGGCAGAGCGCGGCCAGCGTGCCGGCCAGCACTTGCGGATGCACCGGGCAGCCCGGCAGGTTGACCACCGGCCGACCGCTGCCGGAGCGGAACGCGGGACCCAGGAACCCGCCCTGTTCTTCGCGTACGAACTGCAGGCCGCTGGCCTCCACCTCGGCCTCGCCGGACGCCCCACCGAAGCTCGCGCAGGTGCCCGCGGCAACGACATGCCGAGCGCGGCGCGCCAGTTCGCCGATCAGGTCCTTCTTGGGTCGGCCGTCGAAGGTGTCGAACATGCCGGTCCCGCCAGGCCCGCGCAACACCGCGCCCTCGACCACGAGGATGTCCAGCGGCTGCTCGTTGGCAGCAATGGAGCCCAGCAAGGCGAGATGATCGCGCGCGCTCTGGTTCGACAGCGAAGGGTGCCAGAGCACCTCGATGTCGAGCAGGTCCAGCAACTCGACCACATCGGGCGATTCCAGGCACAGCCAAGCCATGCTGTCGCCGCCGCACGACCCACATTGCGCCCAGTAGAGCGTGGTAGCCACCACCGACCTCCTGCTTCACTTCGCCGTAAATGTACCCCTGTGTCCACTAATGGTGCCACGGGCGTGTGAACCCAATGACACGACCGGCAAGTCCGTGCGCAGGACAGCCCATCGTTGCGCGAGGGGTTGGTACCGCACCGTCGCACGGAGTAGTATTCGGGGTGGAGGAAGCTATGAGGAAGAGCACGCTCTGCCTTCTGGGGTGGGCCCTGGCCTGGGCAATGGGGCTGCCTGGGGCCGCTGAAGCCGCCAAACTCGCCGCGGCGCAGGACCACCTGATCGTCGATGCCGGCGCCATGGGCCGCTTCGACCTGGAATGGCCCAAGCTTAACCGCGGGGGCGACCAGCTTGCCAAGCCAATCGAGGTGACCCTCGGCGGAGGTGGCGCCACACTCAAATATGACGGCAATGTGACCTTGAGGGTCAACATCGACCCCGCCGGCGCCGCGACCTACACCTTCGCGGCCAGGCCCGCCGGCGTGCAGAGCCTGCGCTTCGAGGGGCCCCTCGACTTCGGTCTGGCCAACGGTGGCAAGTGGCATGTCAACGTCGGCGCCGACAAGCCGTTCCCCGCAGCCAAGCCGGACAAGCCGTTCCTGTGCCAGGATCAGGCCGGGTCGCTGGCGATCACCGATGTCCAGGACCGCCGGATCGTCTTCACGCTGCCGCCGTGGAGCTGGATGCAGCTCCAGGACAACCGCGAGTGGGGTTGGAAGACCTTCTGGTGGTTCTTCCAGACGCCCATCGGCGACAACCTGTCCTACACCCTTCGCGTTGGCGAGTCCGGCTCCGGCGCGGTGGGCACCAAGGTGCTGGTGGACAAGTTCGGCCAGAACGCGCTGGCCGATTTCCCCGGCAAAGTGAAGAACGCGGACGAGCTCAAGACCGACCAGCAGGCCGAAGAGGCCTGGTCGGCCACGCTGCCCCGCGGCGACTTCGATGCCTTCGGCGGCCTCAACGCCAGCGGCGCCAAGCTGGGCCTGGTCAAGACCGGCTATTTCCATGTGGAGCAGAAGCAGGGCCGCTGGTATCTGGTCGATCCCGCCGGCAACGCCTTTTTCCACCTCGGCCTGTGCGGGTTCCAGCCCAGCGATGACTACACCTATGTCGAAGGCCGGCAAAACATCTACGAGTGGCTGCCGGGCTACGACGGCGAGTACCAGTCGGCCTACCGCCAGGGCGATCGCACCGCCTTCTCCTACTACGTGGCCAACGTCATCCGCAAGACGGGCAAGCCGTTCGACAAGAGCGCCTGGACCGCGTCCGCCATCGACCGCGTGCGGCGCTGGGGCTTCAACTCGGTGGGCGCGTTCACCGGTGCGCCGGGCGAAGTGCTGACCGCCAAGCAGTTCCCGTATGTCGCCAGCCTGCCGCTGGACCCGTGGGATGGGGGCATCCCGCGTATCCCCGGCATCAACGAGACCTGGGACCCGTATGACGATGCCAACCGCGCCCGCGTCGACCGCAACTTCGCCCAGAGCGTCGCGGCCCGTGCCACCGACCCGCTGTTGATCGGCTACTTCCTGATCAACGAGCCCGCCTACGAGGACATCCCCAAGGTTGTGCCGACGCTCGATGGCAAGCACGCCTGCAAGCGCGCCCTGGTGGCCATGCTCCGCGACCGCTACCAGACCATCGACAAGTTCAACGCGGCCTGGGAACTCAAGGCCGCGTCGTTCGACGACCTGGCGGGCCAAGGCCTGGCCGTGCGCACCGCAGCCGCCGCGGCCGACATGCAGACCTACTACGGCCTGTTCCTCGAGACCTACTTCAAGCTGGTGGCCGACACCTTCCACAAGTACGACAGCCACCATATGCTGCTGGGCAACCGCTACCAGTCGGGCACCATCAACAACGAGCAGCTCTGTCGCATCACGGGCAAGTACGTCGACGTCATGTCGTTCAACTACTACACGTACTACCTGGACAAGGACTTCCTGCAGCGCATCCACACCTGGTGTGGCGGCAAGCCGATGATGCTCTCGGAGTTCCACTGGAGCTCGCCGCCCGATTCCGGCCTGCCCGGTGGCGCCAAGGACGTCGGCAGCCAGGAGGAGCGCGGCCTGGCCTATCGCAACTACACCGAGCAGGCCGCCTCGACCGGCTACGTCGTCGGCGTGGAGTGGTTCACGCTCATCGACCAGGCGCAGACCGGCCGCTGGTTCTCAAAGTACAACGGCGAGAACGGCAATACCGGTGTGCTGAGCGTGGCCGACCGGCCCTGGAAGACCATGCTCGGCCATATGGTCAAGACCAACCTGGGCATCTACCCGGTCTATGAGGGCACGGCCAAGCCGTTCGTCTTCGACAACCCGCGCTTCTCGAACTCCGGCGCCACCCGCAAGGTGGCCAAGATTGCCCGCGCCACCGGCGCCATCAAGCTCGACGGCACCACCGCCGGCTGGCCCGGCATGCCGGCCGACCAGATCCCCGCGGGCCGGCTGGTCCAGGGCTCGTCGGCGGGCGGCGTGGAGGCGTCGTTCAAGCTGTGCTGGGACGAGCGGAACCTCTACCTGATGGCCAACGTGACCGACCCGACGCCACGCTTGAACAGCCACCGGGGCGACAGCATCTGGAGCGCCGACGGGCTGGAGCTGTTCATCGGCTGGGAGAAGCTCGACCAGACCGGCGGGCTGCTCTTCACCGATCGGCAGGTGCTGCTCAGCGGCGGCGAGGTCGATGGTCAGCCGCAGTACTATCTGGCCAACTCGCCCAAGCAGGAACCGCTGACGCTGGTCTCGCTGCCCACCGCCGGCCGAGGCTACATCCTTGAAGCGGCTATCCCCTGGTCGTCGCTGGGCATCACGCCCAAGGTCAACCAGCAACTCCGCTTCGACCTCGGCGTCGACGACAGCACCGACGGCAACAGCCGCCGCTGCCAACTCATGTGGAGCGGCACCGACCGCAACTCAGGCGATCGCGGCGCCTGGGGTACGGCCGTTCTGCTACCCTAGCGCTCAGCAACAGCGCCGCGCGATTGTAGTTCCGGCCCTGGGCGGAACTGCAATCGCTGGCCCGGAGTCAGCCATGCCCACCGTCTCCTTCTCCCGTGAACTCCCTCTGCGCCACGACGTCGATGTCTTCGTCGCCGGCGGTGGCCCGGCCGGCATCGCCGCCACACTGGCGGCCCGAGCCCAGGGCGCCAGCGTGCTGGTCATCGACGGGCACACTTGCTTTGGCGGCATGGGCACCGCCGCTCTCGTGCCCGCCTTCATGCAGTTCGGCGACGGGGTCAACTTCCTGGCGGACGGCATCGGCCGGCGCGTCTTCGACCTCATGTGGGCACGCAATGCCCACGGGCCAGACGACGACCGCGAGCGCAGCCAGTGGGGCTCGCTGGGCATCCGCGCCGAAGCGCTCAAGCGCATCTACGACGACCTGATCACCGAGTCGGGCGCGGCGTATGCGCTCGGCACCAACCTGGTCGGCGTCGAGACCGCCGGCCGCCGCATCGACCATGTCGTCTGCTGGGGCAAGAGCGGCCTGTTCGCCGTGCGCGCCAAGGTCTATGTCGACGCCACGGGCGACGGCGACCTCTCGGCCTGGGCCGGCGCCTCCTATGAGCAGGGCGACGCCGACGGCGGCCTGATGCCCGGCACGCTGTGCAGCCTGTGGACCGACATCGACTGGGCCGCGGTGCGCGCCGACGGCCGCTACGCGCAGAACGTGATCCCCCAGGCGATCGCCGACGGCGTGATCGAGGTGGACGACCCGCATCTGCCCGGCATGTGGCGGCTCGGCGAGCACCTGGGCGGCGGCAACATCGGCCACACCTTCGGCGTGGACAACACCGACGAGCGCTCGGTGACCGAGGCGCTGATCTACGGGCGGCGCCTGCTCGGGCAGTACGAGCGGTTCTACAAGGAGTACCTGCGCGGCTACGAGCGCATGGAACTGGCCACCACCGGCTCGCTGCTCGGCGTGCGCGAGACCCGCCGCATTGTCGGCGACTACCAGCTCTGCCTCGACGACTTCAACCAGCGCGCGGTGTTCGACGACGAGGTCGGCCGCTACAGCTATCCAGTGGACATCCACGCCACGCGGCCGTCCAAGGAGAACTTCGGCGCCTTCTGGGCCGAGTTCCACGCACTGCGCTACCAGCCCGGCGAGAGCTACGGCATCCCCTACCGCTGCCTGCTGCCACGCGACCTGGACAACGCCCTGGTGGCTGGTCGCTGCCTCAGCGCCGACCGCTTCCTGCAGGGGTCGGTGCGCGTCATGCCTGGCTGCTTCATCACCGGTCAGGCCGCCGGCGTCGCCGCGGCACTGGCCGTCGAGCAGGGCAGCGGCCCGCGCGACGTGGCCGTCGGAGCGCTACACCAGCGGCTCAAAGCGCTCGGCGCCTGGCTCCCGAACGCAGGCTGACGGGCTACCAGAGCGTTTCGCTGCGGACCGGACGATCGGGGTCATCGCGGTGCTGGGGCGCGGGCTGGTCCGTGTCGCGGCTTAACCGCGTATGCATGATGCCCTGCGCATCGAACCACAGCGGATCGATGGCCACGTACCGATCCCAGTTGACCTTGTCGTCGCGCTTCTGGTGGTAGACCATCCACAGCCGCCCATCGGGCCCGGTGACCACGCAGTGGTGCCCCGGGCCGAAGATGCCGTCGCCGCGATGGGCAATGGGGTTGCCCGCATACTTGGTGAAGGGCCCCAGCGGCGAGGTGCTGGTCGCGTAGCCGATGCCGTAGTCAGGCCCGTCGGCGCCACTGCCGGAGTACATCAGGTGGTACACGCCGCCGTGTTTGACGATGAACGGCCCCTCGGTCACATGCCCGTGCGCCTTCTCCCACGGCTCGCTCGGCTGGATGACCGTCCTCGGCTCGGTGGCCGGGGTCAGTGGGTCGGTCATGCGCTGCACGACGATGCGGAAGCCGCCTGGCAGCACGACGTGGTAGAGATACAGTTGGCCGTCGTCGTCCTGGAAGAGGTGCGCGTCGATGGAGCCCGGCGCCAGCACCTTCTGGTCAACGAACGGTCCCAGGGGGCTGTCGCCACGCGCCACGCCGACCAGCTTGCCGCCGCCCGGCTGGTTGACCGTGTAGTACAGGTACCACTTGCCGTCGACGCGCCAGCGGAACATATCGGGTGCCCAGACCCCGCCGCGCGCGTCGACATAGCATTTCGGCCGCTGCTGCCAGTGCACGAGATCATCGCTGACGAACACGTCATACCCGCGCCCGTCGGTGGTCGAGGTCAGGTAGTAGTGGCCATCGTCGAACACGACATGAGGGTCGGCCGCGCCGTGGTAGTCGAGCACCGGATTGCGGTACGTCGGCTGGGCGTCGGCCCCCAGCAAGGGCAGCAGCGTCAAGGCGAGGCATGCGGTGGTCATCATGCCGACGAGGATTCGGTGTCGCTCGGTGCACTCCTGCCGCATCGCGCGGCGGCTCATCACCCGCGCACCCGCTCGGCCGCCTGCATGGCATCGGCGCGCTGGCGGTAGGCGCGCGGCGTCAGGCCCTTGGCCCGGCGGAAGACCTTGGTGAAGTAGCTCTGGTCGGCGAAACCGCATTCCAGAGCCACCAGGCCCACCGGCTTGTCGGTCCGCGCCAGCAGTTCGGCGGCGTAGTCGACCCGCAGTTGCGTCACCAACTCGGTGAACGTCACGCCGAAGTGCCGCTTCACCTGCCGCGAGAAGTGCGCCGGCGACAGGCAGCCCACCTTCGCCACTTCGTCACGCGTCAGGTCCTCGGCGAAATGCTCGTGCAGGTAGGCCACCGCGTCGGCCAACGTGGCCGCGTCGTCGGTGCGGCGCGCGCTATGCACCGCGTCCATGGCCTGCTCGAGCATGTCGCGCAGCCAGTGGGCCAGGTGCTCCTCGTTACCGATGCCCGACAGCCGCCCGAGGCCGGCCATGTTGGCCTGCAGCAACTCGCGCGGCGCGCCGCCGGCCCACACCGCCGTGCGCGACACGGTCACCACCAGCTCGGCATAGAAGCTCTTGACCAGGTCGAACCGGTCTCCGGCCGTGGCATGAATGCCCACCAGCAGCTTATTGAGGATGTGCCGGGCAGCGCCGCGGTCGTTGCGCCGGATCGCCGCGGCCAGCAGCGGCTCCTCCAGCAGGTAGAGCTGGCGCAGGTTGTACTGCGGCGCGCTCTTGAGCGCATGAATGGCCTCGGCCCGCGTGCGTTCGCGTCCTTCGGCCACGCGGTGCGACTCCAGCAGCGCCGCGTTGGTCACGTTGGCGTGCTCGGCCATACGCCGCAGATCGGACGCGGCGCGGTTCAGGTTGAGCTGCGCCGCCGAGCTTGCCGGCACCTGCGATACCAGCCCGCCCAACACCGCCGCGTTGCGCATCAGCGGCACGGCCCACACCAGGCGGTCGTCGGTGGTCAGTGAGAAAGTCGGCTCGCCCCAGCGCAGCGACTCGCGGATGGCCTGGTCGCGTTCGGCACAGGCCGTGGGCGTGTCAGCCGCCACGCTGCGCAGTCCGCGCCAGACGATCATGCCATCAGGCCGACAGGCCACCAACTCGAGGTCGTAAGCACTCCGGTACACCGCCGCCACGCGGTCGAACACGCGCTGCTCGATGCCAAGATCGTCTGCCATGCTGCTCAGCGCTCCACTGAGCACGAGATTACCAAACATGGGCATGGGAATGCAAGCGCCGCTGCAGCGCTCCGCACTATGCTGTCGTTGTTGGCTCGGTGGCGACTGCGACCACACTCAACGCTCGTCGCCTGGCCAGCGCTGGTCCCTTCAGGAGCGCGGACGTCCACGGTGCGCCGGTCATCTCGCACGTCCACGTCCGCGCTCCTCAGTGGGACGCCGCCGACTTCCACGCGCAGCCGCTAGAACCGGACCAGGGCCCTTGACCTGGCACGGCCCGACGGCTCATCCCACCAGGGGGCATTACGCCAGACAGGGTTCTTTGCGCGCGGGTATCCGCGCCACTCATCCACGACGACCACGACCCACCGGGGGTCGACGCCCAGCCGGTGGAGCTCATCGCTCGATGCGTCCGCCAGACGACTGAGTTCAGGCACGGCCAGGCGTCTGGCCTCGCGCTCCAGCGCCTCGGCGTTCACGGCCAGGCGCGCGTCGGTCAGCGTGCACACCGCTTCGTAAGTGAGCAGCCGGTTGCTGTCGCGGCTGAGGCTGATGCGGCGGGGCCTCGTCGGGAGCGCGCCGAACGCGAGGCGCAGCGCTCGTTCGCCGACCCAGTCGCTGTTGGCCGTCGCGTACCTGGCATCAACCGAGTCGTCATCGCCGCGATCCGGCCATCGCGCGGTGAATTCGAAGCCCTTGAGCGCACGCTCGAGGCCACGCCCAGCACCTGCCACGAGCTTGGCAAGGTCGCTCCTGGACAGCCGCACCCAGCGCGCCACTGGCTGTTGGACGCTCACCAGCCCGGCCCTGGCAAGAATGGCCAGAGAGTCGTACTCCCAGTGGCCCGCTGGCACATCGGTGAGGTAGCCGGCCGCGGACGGCCGCGCCAGGGCGGTTACGACAGCGGTGAGGATCAGCAGCCCGCGACCCATGCTCTGCCCCCTCGGACGGCCCCGCCGCCCATGTCACCGCACACCATCACCCAGGTCCGCCACGGCTGCCTTGCCGCCAGCCAACGTATCGGCGACCGCCTTGGCAGCCTCGGCCTGCCGCCCAAACAGCTTCCACAGCGCCGCGACATCCTCCTCCAGCGCCTTGGTGCGGGGCCGCAACGCCGCGGCAGCACCGGCCAGGCGATCGATGCCGGCCGTCAACGCGGCCATGTCGCTCTCGTGCCGCGCCGCCAGGTCGTTGAGGGCGCCGCAGGCCGTGGTGAAGCCCGTGGCCTCGCCATTCACCTTGCCGGTCATCCTGGCGTCGACGAACGGCAGGCGGCCAGTCAGCTGGACCAGGTCGGCGTCGTGCCGAGCCAGCAGCGCCAGGATGTGGAGCCGCTCGGTCTCCTGCCGCTCCGTCACCCGCGCAATCGCCGTCGGATAGCCGCCCAGGGCCGCCCACATGGCGCTGGTCGCCGCGGGCCTGAACTGCATGATGGCCAAGGCGAACTCGTCGCGGCTCAAGGGCTGCGGGCCGCGGAACGTGCCGTCCGCGTAGCCTTGGACAGCCTCTAGGCTGGCCATCTTCTCGACCGCGTTGTAGAACCAGCCGCACCAGGGCACGTCGGCGAAGACGCCCGCCGTCGCCGCGCGCGACAGCGCCACCGCGAGCACCACTGCCAGCCTCAAGCGTCGTGCCATCAGAGGGCTCCTTCGCCAGAGAGTCTACTTCCCAGCGTGCCCCCCCGTCGACAGCGGGGCGGCGCTGATCGTGTCTCTGCCAGCGGTCGGGCGGCGAGTCACCGCCGCCACGCGCAGCCGCAGCGCCAGCGCGCACGCCTCTTGAGAAGCGGCCTCGACACCCAGCTGGCGCAGCTCGGCCC
>JACRKZ010000024.1 GCA_016235455.1 Armatimonadota bacterium
ATGCCCAGCATGTCGCCGCCCAGCAAGACCTGTCTCGTGTCGTGCGGGTTGATGGTGATGGAGGTCATCCAGCCGCCGCAGCCGGGCTCGCCCAGCGGCTGCCAGCGGGGCGGCTCGGCGGCCATGGCCAACCCACAGACGCACAGCATGCCCAGCCATCGTCGCACCAGCATCGTCACCACCTCGTTGCAGTCGCCTCGAGAGTGTCACAGCGGGGGCGAATCCAGCAAGCCGGGCAGCGGCCCGGCAATGTGAGCGAATCGGTTCGCCCAGCGTCGAGTCAGGGCGCTAGCGGCAGCGCCGCGCGCTCGGCGACGATCACGGGCCAGTCACCCACCAGGATACCCGTCAGGCGCAGCGCCTGCCCGTCGACCGACCAGTTGGCGCGCGGCACCGCGCGCACCTCGCCGCTCAGCAGGTCGCAGTAGACAGGTTCGAGCGCCTCCCGGACGTAGACGGTCAGGTCGACCGGCGTGGTCGCGTCAGACTCGGTCGGCGGCGCCGCCTTCGACCACACCGTCAGCAACCACGGGCCTCCGTCCCGCCGACACCAGGGCTGTAGCGCCAGGCCGTCGACGCTGGCGGTGACCTTGGCGTCGCTGCCAAGGAGTTGGCCATCGAACACCCCAAAGACTCGCTGCGCGGCCCGGTAGGCGGGTTTGGCGTAGGCCACCGTGCCGTCCTCGTTGGCCTTCAGCAGGCCCTTGGTGTTCCATCGGCCGGTGTAGTTCAGCTCCATGAGCGTGAACAGGTTGAAGGGGATGCCCTGGGCATGGTGCGCCAACATGCGGCGCAGATCCCACTTGGCCTGCGTCAACTCGGTCCAGGGCCGGCCCGACAGCGCGCCGAACGTGGCCGCCGTGGACGGCGCGCCGGTCTCGCCCTGGCGCACGCCAAGTCGCGGGTCGAGCTCGTGGACGAAACTGCGCAGGGCCAGGATGCTCGCCAGGTTGTCCGGGTTGTCTGGGTACGTGTGCATCGTCACAGCGTCCACCAGCCCGAGCTTGCCGCGCTCGCGGAGGACGGTGAGCACCTCCTTGGCGAACGCCACGTTGCCGGCCAGGCCCAGCGCGTAGAGGCGGGCCTGGGGCTGCTCGGCACGGATGGCCGCGGCGGTGCGCTGGTACAACTCCACGTAGCCGGCAGCCGTGTTGCTCTTGCTCAGGTCCGGCTCGTTCCAGATCTCCCACTCGTCGACGCGGTCGCGGAAGTGGTGCACCAGCGCGCGCACCCACGCCTCCCAGCCGGCGACCGCCTCTGGGCTGCTGGGGAACGCGCCACCCAGACCCGTGCCGCCGCCACCGGGGTAGATGGGGTTGCCATAGGAGGTTTCGAGCCACGGCTGCACGCCTTGGGCCCGGGCATCGTCGACCACCTCATCGAGCCAGGCAAAGTCGTAGACGCCGCGCTGCTTCTCGCACTTGGCCCAGCCGGCCTGCACGCGCAGCGCCTTGGCGCCCAGCGGCCCAAGCCATGCGCGGTACTTGGCGTAGTGGGCGAAGTCGCGGTCCAGCGTCTCGCCGCCAACCGACCAGGTCGACGCGGCGACAGCGCTCGCCGGTCGCGTGGCCAAGCGCCCAAGCAGCGGCCAGTCGGGTGGCGCCATCGTCGCCAAGGCCGCCAGCACAATCCACGAAGCCATGACTACCTCCTACCACGATGCTGTAACGGCTCGTCGGCGCAAGGACACCGTGCTATTGTAGTAGGCACTATGACACAGATCTATGTCGGCTTCGTGGCTCTGGTGATGGTCTTCCTTGCGCTCGACCTGGGCGTGTTCAACCGCAAGGCCCACACCATTGAGACCAAGGAGGCGCTGCGCTGGACGGTGCTCTGGGTGAGTTGCGCGCTGCTGTTCAACGTTGGCGTGTACTTTATGTACCAGAACCGGATGCACGGCCTGCGTAGCGAGTTGCTCGGCGACGGCTGGACCGCGGCGATGCAGTTCTTCACCGGCTACCTGGTGGAATACACGCTGAGTCTGGATAATGTCTTCGTCATCGCCATCATCTTCAGCTACTTCGGCGTCCCAGGCCACAGCCAGCACCGCACGCTCTTTTGGGGAATTCTGGGCGCACTGATCTTCCGCGGCCTGATGATCGGTGTCGGCGCGCAGATGATTCAGCGTTTTGAGTGGACCATGTACCTGTTCGGCGCGCTACTGCTCTTCTCGGCGGTCAAGATGCTCCGGGCCGGCGACGAAGAGGTGGAGCCGGAGCACAACCCGCTGGTCAAGTTCGCTCGCCGGCTCTATCCGGTCACGGCCACCTACGAGGGCGAGCGCTTCTTCACCCGGCTGCCCGATGGCCGACGCGCCATGACACCGCTGTTCCTCGTGCTGCTGGTGATCGAGAGCACGGATGTGATGTTCGCCGTCGACAGCATCCCCGCCATCTTCGGCATCACGCACGACCCGTTCATCGTCTTCACCTCCAATGTGTTCGCCATTCTGGGCCTGCGCTCGCTGTACTTCGTGCTGGCCGGCATGATGGCGCGCTTCCACCACATCAAGACCGCGCTGGTCTTCGTGCTGGCGTTCATCGCGGTCAAAATGCTGCTCATGGAAGTGGTGCACATCTCCACGGGCGTGTCGTTGTTGGTGCTCGTGGTCATGATCGGTACTGGCGTGGTCGCTTCGCTGATCGCCCCGTCCGACACGGCGGAAGAGGCCGTCGACGCCGCCTTGGTCGAGGATGACGACGAACAACTCGACCTGCCCGGCACCGAGCCAACCGACGACGAAGCCTAAGGGGTGGCAGCCAGCCAGGCCGTCGCCGCCAGTTCCAGCAGCGGCGCCTGATCGAACGTGTCCCACACATACGGCCGCGTCACGATCGCCGGCCACAGCCGCCGCACCTCGTCGCCCCGGCCGGCGCGGGCCAGTGCAATAGCGTTGGCCGCGTCGTAGGCCCGCTGCGTGCTGCCCAGCTTGCCGGTCCACTCCTGCCATGGCTGCCGGGCCAGTTCGCGCCACACGCCAAACAGGTCGGCGCGCGGCAACTCCAGGCACGGCAGATGCGTGAACCAGGTGCTCTGCACGTAGACCCACGGCTCAGCCCGCGATAGCTCGATCGTGCCCCGTTCGATGCCATTGACCACGGCGTTGGGGCTGTCGAACACTGTTCGGCAACCAAACAGCGTGCGCCAGGCCTGCTCGGCGTAGGCCGCGCGCGACAGCGCTTCCCCGCGCCAAGGCGCCGGCTGACCGCCGTAGCTCAGGTGGGCCAGCGCCTGCCAGGCCAGATAGCCACCAATAGCGCTCTCGGCGATGAGGTGGTGGAAGGTCGGCCCGGGGTTGGCCAGGGCGATGCCGGAGCGGTCCATGTACGCGGCCAGTTGGCGCACCTGCGCGGCCAGCACGCCCTGGGGCACCAGCGGGTCGACATCCCAGCGGCGGCTGTGCAGCAGCGTGGCCTGGAGCAGGCAGGCGAGGATCTCGGGGTAGTCGATGCCGGCGCCGACAAAGCCCGGCTGCTCGGGCGGCATCAGGTCCCAGGGCCGCTGGCCGATGGGCACGAAGTGGCCCCACTGGTAGCGCAGACCGCGTTCGACGGCCTCGCGCAGCCGCGTCTGCAGCGCGTCTGGCAGCAGCGGCGCCACCTCGCACAGCACGGCCAGCGTGGTGCCCTCGTGGAAGCATCGACCGTCGTTGAAGGGGAACGTGCCATCCGGCCGCTGACGGCTGAGCACGGCCTCGGTCTGCCGCGCCAGGTGCGCCGCGGCCTCGGCCGACAGCGGGCGCCACTCAGGCAGGACGCGGCCCAGGCCCGGCGGGCTCGGCAAACCCGCCCGCCAGACCGGGCCATCGACCAGCGCCAGATCGCCAGTGACGCAGGCCACCCGCGGCGCCGTGGCCGGGGCCAGCGGCGCCAGCGACGGCGGCACAAGCAGCTGACCCGCGCCGCGCAACTCCACGTCGGGGCGGTCGTCGGCAAACAGCAGATGCGTGCGTGGCGCGGCGGCCAGGAAGGCTTGTGCGGTGGCGGCGTCCACCCGGCCGGGCAGTACGGCGTACACCAGGGCCGCGTGTGCCACCGAGGCGCCATAGCTCCACGACAGCCCGTCGTCCTCGATGCGCAACTCGGCCGGCGCCGGAGTGAAGGAGAGCACCTGGGTGAAGCCGGCCTCGTCGTACGCCATCAGCAGACGAGGCGCTGCGACCGCGGCGGCCGGGCGAGTCAGCGGCCGACCATCGACCTGCCACAGCCGCGGGGCCGCCCTCTCGGCCCAGCTGTAGCCCAACAGCGCGGCATTCAGCGGCTCCGCGCCGGCCAGTCGGTCGATCTCGAAGCGGATGCGTGGGTCGTCGGTGCTCAGCTCGGCCGACGTCTGCACCGACCAGCCCGCCTTGACGTGGGTCAGCCCCGCGCGGCACAGATCGGCATCCAGCCAGCGCACCTCGGCGCGGCGACGGTCGACCGGCAGTGCGTGGCCCCAGGTGCCGTCAGGAGCCGCCACGGCCAGCGCGCCGGCATAGACCGACGCGCCGAACCGGCCGGCGCGTGCGACCGGCACGAGCGCCTGCACCTTGAGCACCTTCTCGAGGTGCAGGCTGTAGGTACCGTTGACCGCGATGCGCTCGGCCTGCCCCGCGTCGAGCGGCGCGAAGCGGCCCGGCGGGTTGCCCGTCTGCACCAGCGCCAACGGCGGCTGCGCCACGGCAGGCAGCGCCAGCGCTGTGATCATGACCAGCAGCCTCATCGCGCCACTCCCTAATGCTCGCCCCGCTGGTTCCACGCCAGCCACAGCGCCGCCATGCCGCCACCCACCACCGCCGCCCATTCCCAAAACTGGCTCCACGTGGCCGCCTTCAGCAGCGCGCCCCCGAAGAAGCTGGCCAGGATGCCGATGGGCACGGCGACGAAGGCGATGAAGTTCAACAGCGCATTCGAACGCCGTTCGACGCGGTCCTGGTGGTATTCCTGCAGGTCCTGGGCTTCTTCATAGACCTGGGCAAACAGGTTGGGCAGACCCAGCCCCGCCTGGATGCGGCCATAGATGTCGGCGGCCTGCGCCTTGAGCGACAATTCGGGGAACCAGAAGCGGTTGCGGAAGTCGAGGAAGTGCCGCCAGCAGCGGTGCGCCAGCCGGCCGTTGCGCCGCGCGTCGGCCTCACCGGCGACCATCTGCTCGAACAGACGGTGTAGCCGCAGTCGCTGGAACAGGCAGACCGCGAAGATCATCAGGTACGGCCCCTCGACGTTCTGGCGCAATCCCGGGCACTGCTCGTCGCGCGCGAGGAACACCACATGGTCGCGCAGGGCCAGGCCCAGCCAGTTGTCCCACAGGCGCCAGGACTGCCCGTCGAGCAGGCGCCGCGCCTGCTCGCGCGTGGGCCGAAAGCCCGGCTCATCGGCGCGGGCCAGCGTGGCCAACTCGTAAAGCACGGCCTCCGACGCGTCCTCGAACAGTGTTCGGTTGCCGTCGTTCTGCTCCTCGCCCACGAGCTGAGCATGACTCATCAACAGGAAGTTCTTGCCGTAGGCAGCTGCGAACTCGTGCGAGCCAAAAGCCCCTTTGGCGGGTTTGGCATTGGTTTCAGGCGCCAGCGCGCCGGTGAGTCGGGCCACCAGTTCCGAGGCCGGGCCGCTGAAGCCCGACTCGCCGTGGATGGTCCAACGTGGCGCCTCGCCGGTGTAGTACGAGCTGTGCACCGTGCGCAGCCGCCGCAGTTGGAGAGCCAGCTGGTGGTGGTTCAGGTCGGCGTCGTCGCAGCGCACCTTGAGCACCAGCAGACCCAGGCCGTGGGGGAAGAGAATGGCGTCGACCCAGCGCAGCCAGAACTCACCGACCACGCGTGACTCGTCGCCGGACTCGCCCTCGGAAAGTGTCAGCCGCTGGCCGGTGGCGGAACGGCCCCAGGCGCTCCAGGTCAGCCGCACCACGGGCTCGATGCGCGACCCGCGGGCCAGTTCCGCGACGCGATCCGACGCCGCAGCCTCCCGCCACAGCCCGGCACGCGCCACATCGGCCGCCAACTGGCCCGGCAGGCGGGCCGTCTCTGGGTACAGCACATGCCGCACGTGGGGCAGGAAATAGAGTGGTTCGTGCAACGCGGTCTGCAGGAGAGTCCGGCCGGTGCGGTCGAGTCGACCCGGATCCAGCCGCCACCACCACGGCCGCCAGGCGCTGTCCAAGCGCTGGGAATCGGCTTTCCGCACGTCGTGCTGGAACGGCAGCACAAGGAGCGTATAGTGGTCTCGCAGCGCAACCGGCCCCATGGCGACCTCCCTCGGCGGGCCTGTGGCCCGGAGTCGGCGCGGCTCGCCAGCCCCAGCGCCGAGTCCCAATGTACACCGAATCGTCGTGTCTCGGCGGGCCGACCGGCGCTCCGACTCGACCAAGGCCGATGCCAGGCGGGTTCGCGGGCTGCCAATGTACACTCCACCGTCGGCCGAAGCGCTGGTCACGACGGCTGGGTGTACATCGCCAATCCCGCTCCCAGAGCTGCGTTGAGCGGATCGACGCGACGGCCTGGTGTACCGGCGGCGCCGGGTCACGCGACGGTTGGGTGTACGTTGTCTGGCCACGGCGCGACGGTTCGGTGTACATTCGAGGGGCGCAACGCCGCGACCCAGGCGGATCGCCGCGGCTCATAAGAGGGTGAGAGAGAGATCAGGGCAGGATCGGGGAGCATTCTTGGCAGCTTCACTTGCGAACATGACGGAAACAACGCTGCCGGCCTTCCACGGCCGAGATCACGCTGCACTGGCGCTGCTACCGCTGACGGTGGCTTCGCCGTCGGGTGGGAGCGAGGCGGTCGAACGAGGCTTTACCCTCACCGTGGATGGCAAGCCGCGGCGCGTCAGTGTGACGCTGCAGCCGGGTACCGATGGACTGCCGACCCACGGCGACGGTATGGTGTACCTTGCCTTGCTGCAGGTGGCCATGCGGGACGAGAAGTACCAGCGAGTGGAGTTCACGCGCTCCGAGTTGCTGGAAGTCCTGGCCTGGCATGCCAACGGCGCCAACTACGACCGGCTGCGCACAGCCCTGGAGCGGCTGCACGCGCTGCGGATCGTGGTCAACGCGGCCATGGTGGCCCGCAACGGCCGTGAGTACCAGCGTAGCCAGGATGCGGCGCACCTCATCGATCGCTACCACATCGCCGAGCAGCCAGGTGCGGTCTGCTGGCTGGAGTGGGGCGGCCTGGTGCGCGAGGCCTTCGCCCTGGCCGACTTCAAGCGGCTCGATTGGGATATGGTCAAGGCGTTGGGCAACCCGCTCACCGCGCAGCTCTACCGCCTGCTGGACCGGGTCACCTTGTCGGGCGAGCCGACCTGGTCGATCGGCTGGCGGCCGCTGGCTGGCCTGCTGGGCATGAGCCACGAGGGCTATGCGCGGCCGGCGCGGTTCCGCCAGAAGCTCGAGCCCCATCTGGACCGGCTCATCGAGCAGGGCGTGCTGGCCGGGTACGACTACGGTCGAGGCGGCGTGTTCACCTTCCACATGCGCAACTACCTGCGCGGCCAGCTGCGGCGTGTGCTGGTCAGCCTCGGTGTGTACGACGAGGCCGCGCGCCAGCTTGTCGCGGGTTACGACGAGGTGCGCATCATCTGCCAGTGCGACTGTCTGCGCTTCGGCAACCGCGCCACGCCGGAGAAGCCGGCGGGCTTCCTGGTGGAGGCGGTGCGCAAGGACTACCCGCTGTCGTATGACGATCAGGAAGCACCGTCGTTCGCCGCGACGTGGGCCCTGCTCATGGCTGGCGAGCGCGACGCCTACCACCGGGCTGGCCTGCAGATCGTCGGCGGGCCGGACGGCCTGTTCGACGTCCAGGACGACCCGGCGGAGTGGCACCCGGCGCTACGCTGTGTGGTGCGCTTCCTGGTGACGCAGAACCTGGATCCGGACGAGATCCTGCGGCCGGCGGCCAAGTAGGCGCCGTCATTGCCTGTCCGCCATCGGTCTGGCTGACGGGTAGAGTCGGAGCGAGCCAAACCCGCCAAACAGTGCCTGGCCGCCACGCCGCACGGTCATCTGGGTCAGGCCGTTGGCGTTCCGGGCGAAGCTCAGCGCATCCTGCTGGTCGGGCCAACGCAGTGTCGCGCCCTTGCCGTCGGCGGCGACTGTCGGCAGTTGGCCCTCGCGCACCGGGCAAAGCAGCAGCCTGAAGTCCGGTGACACGGCGTCAGCCGTCAACACCACGCGACGTCGCGGGTCCGGCTTGCCGCCGTAGCCAGGGATGGTGTAGTCCTCGATGGCCACCTTGACCTGAGCACCGAGCGGGCGCAGGAGCAGTTGGCGCGGGCCGGGCTCGCCCAGCAGGTAGCCGGCGTCGCCCTTCGGCGTCAGCGTGATGTCGGTAGGCACCTGGAGATATGACTCGTAGCGGTGCGGCTGGTCGTCCTTCTGGAAGTCATCGACAATGATGGCATACGGATGTGCGCCGCGCGCCAGCGCGCAGGTGCGGAAGGCGAACCGCACCGGGTTGGCCAGCTTGCGCCACAGGTTCAGGCCCGTGAAGTTGTGTGCGGGCGCCTTGGGGTTGTCGCCGCCGAACAGCGCCGCGGGCAACGCGGGGTTGGGCCACAGCCAGCCGAGTTGCGCCGGCGTCGACGTCTCGGGCTCCCAGCCAGGGCCGGGGCTGTCGAAGCCGTTCGCCCACTGCCAGTCGTAGCAGCGCTTGAGATCCATGCAGCCCGCGCTGAACGCTGGGCTGTCGAAGCTGGCGACCAGGTTGCCGTTGGGCGTGATCATCCGGCCGCGACCCTCGGCCACCCGCTCGCCCTTGCCGTCGATCTGCACCAGCGTCTCGCCCCCGGGCGACTCGCTGTTGTTCCAGGAGCCGCCGACCCACGATCGGCCGCCGGCACACAACACGAACCGGCCGCGGTCGATGCTCTCGTGCCGGTCCATCCAAGCGTCCTGCCGCACGTAGAAGTTCAGGTAGAGCGCCTCGGGCCCCCAGTCCGACCGGGTGGTCATGAGCCCCAGCTGGGGGAAGGTCGCGGTCAGTGGCAGGCCCAGCCTGGCCGGGTCGAGGGGCAGCTTGGGGCTGTCCTCGTAGTCCATGGCCAGGAGCGTGCTCAAGTCGTTGTATTGCCACTGGTTGTTGCGCGTGTAGTCGGCCCCCTTGTACTGGGCGAAGTAGTAGTTGACCAGCGGGTTGCCGGGCATGGCCCAGCGCGAGAGCGCCGGCATGCTCTCGTAGGGCGACACGGCGTTGCAGGCATAGCTGACCGACTGGCCGCCATTACCGCCAGGCGGGAGCGACTGGATGACCCACGTCCAGTAGGGCAGGTAGTTGGGATGGTGGAACAGGTTGTCGCCGCGGCGGGCCAGAGCGATCATGGCCATGGTGCCTTCGCGGAAGCCGGTGTTGGCCATGTAGCCGTCCTCGTTGCCGCCGCCGCCGGGATGCAGGGCCACGTCGAACCAGTTGTGCAGCAACTGCGTGAACAGCCCATAGCGTGCCGGGTCGAAGCCCTCCTCGCCTTCGATGGCCAGCCACATGAGCGGGATCTCGCCATGGTAGGCATACCAGTTGCTGACCGCGCGTCCCTTTGGGAAGCCCATGCCCCAGGTGACCAGGTCCTTCACCGACGTGGCGATGGCCTGCCGGCAGACAGAGCGCTGCTCCGGCGTCATGGCGTCGTAGAGGAAGTCATAGGACAGTGCGAAGCTCGAGCCGCCGCGGTACCAGATCTCGCCCAGGCCACTGGGGATACCGTTGAGGCCGCGAACGCCGTTGACGTCGGTCTTGACCTTGCCCCACTTGGGGTCGACGCGGCTGCGTGCCAGCAGCACGCGCGCGAAGTTGGTGACAGCTCGCGCCACGACCGTCTGCCGTTCCGCGTCCTGATGGTAGACCGCGTCCATCGTGGCCTGGAGGAACTCGTGCGTCGGGCCGTTGTCGGCGAAGCCGGCGACCAACTCCTGGTCGCTCAGCGCTGGGCCGAGCGCCAGCAGGCGGTCGATGACCTTGGACTGGAAGCGCTTGGCGAAGAAGGCGCCGCCGCGGTGCGTTCTGGCCACTTGCTCGCGCCAGCGAGGCAGATCCTCGGGGCTCAGCAGGACGCGCGGATGCACGCCTGCCGGCGGCACGGCGCTGAAGCGTCGCACGCCCAGCGCGTCGCACGGCACTTCCACGGACGGCTGGGCCAGGCACGTTGACGCCACCAGGACCGTGAGACTGAGCAGACCGCGCATGGCATCCTCCGACCGCGTTGGCATGGGATGGTAACGATACGCCAGCTCAATTCTGGGGCGACGGCGCGAGCCCTTCCCAGCGGCCGCGATCCGCGTTGTCGCGGTTTGGCGCACTGGTTTCCTGATAGGAAACGATTGGTGTAGCCAACAGCCCATATTCGCCATAGGGCCGGCGAGGCCGGCGGCCGACTTCAATTACGCGTTACATTCATGGCGCGGGAGTGATGCCGATGCAGAGACGTATGAGCCAGCGCTTGCTGACGAGTTTGGCCGTGGCGGGACTGATCATCGCCGTGGCTGGCGGGTGCTTCGTGAACCTGAGTGCCCACCGTTCGGTACGCCGGAACGCGGAACAAGAGGCGACGGAGATGTGCGGCCGCGCGGGACAGATGTTCATGGTGTCCACTGAGTCGTACGACAAGGCCATCGATGCCGCCAGGGATCCGGCCGAGAAAGCCGCGGTCACCGCGGACTGGAACCGCACCATCAAGGCGGTCGATACGGCGGTCATCCATGACTTCGGTGGCGACAAGCCGCGCGTACGCCTGATTGGTGACGAGGGCATCGCCGGCATCAAGCCCTTGGGTGGCAGCGCTACGGCGGTGGAGTCCGAGTTCGAGCGTCAGGCGCTGACCTCGCTCAAGGCTGGCACGGCCGTCAAGCCGGTCATTGAGGGCGGTTTCCTTCGGGTGAGCGTGCCGCTGACGGCGGACATGCATCCCGGCTGTGCCAAATGCCACGGTGTGGCCGTCGGCTCCAAGACGGTGCTGGGCAGTCTGAACGCTTATGTACCGCTGGCTGCCAAGTACGCTGCGGCGTGGCGCAGCGCGGCGGTCGTCTCACTGCTCCTGCTGGGCTGCATGGTGCTGTTCATCGTGGGCATGGCCCGGTTCCTGAGCAGGTCCTTCACGCAGCCCGTCGAGCGCGTCATCGGCGGCTTGGCGGAGGGGGCTTCACAGGTCACCTTCGCCGCGTCACAGGTCACCTCCTCGGCCGGCCAGGTGGCGTCGGGCGCCAGCGAGCAAGCGGCGGGGCTGGAGGCGGCTTCGGCGGCGCTCGAGCAGATGTCGTCGATGATCACCCAGAACGCCGACAGCGCGCGCCAGGCCAGCGCCGCCATGGCCGAGACCGAGCGCGCCGCGGGCGAGAGCGAGGCGGCCATGGACCGCATGGCTGACGCCATCGGCAACATCCGCACCTCGGCCAACCAGACGGCGGCCATCCTCAAGACGATCGACGAGATCGCCTTCCAGACCAACCTGCTGGCGCTCAACGCCGCGGTGGAAGCGGCTCGTGCCGGCGACGCAGGCAAGGGCTTTGCCGTGGTGGCCGAGGAGGTGCGCAGCCTGGCTCAGCGCAGTGCCGCCGCGGCGCGCGAGACGGCCACGCTCATCGACGTGGCGCAGAGCCACGCCGGCACGGGCGTCGCCGCGTCCGAAGAGGTGCGCCGCGTGCTGGTGGCCATCCAGACCGGCGTGAGCCGCGTCAACCAGCTCATCGCCGAAGTGGCCGCCGCCAACGCTGAGCAGGCGCAAGGTATCGTGCAGGTCACGGCGACGGTGACGCAGATGGACCAGGTCACCCAGAGCAACGCCGCCAACGCCGAGGAATCGGCCATGGCCGGCGAGGAGCTCAGTTCCCAGGCGGAGTCGCTGCAGGTGCTCATCGGTGAGCTGGTCGGCATCGTCGGCGGCTCGCAAGGGGGCAGTGCGGTGTCGGCGGCACGGCCCGAGCCGCTACGGCGGCCGGCGCTGGCGTCACGCTCCACGGGGCTCACACCGGTGGGCAGATCCGACTACGGCGGGTTCTAGGCGGCCCTGACCGCGGGACACACCGACCACACGGCCCAGGCCCGCCCGCCTGCGGCCGTGTGGTCGGTGTGTCGCTGCGCCTCACACGGCCAGACTGAAGGCGGCGGCCGGGTTGCGCACAGTGAGTTGCTCGATGGTGGTCGGCGCCACGCCGGCGGCGCGCAGCGCCGGCAGCAGCACATCGGTCACGGCGGTGTAGCCGCGGACCTGGCCCCCGCCGGGTTCGCCGACCCAGTACCAGCCGGCATCGCCAGATAGCAGCACGCGGTCGGCGTGGCGCGGCAGCAGCGCCGCGATGGCCGCGGCGTGCGCGGCAGCTGGGCGTTGCCCGGCGGCGTCAAACGAGACCCAGGCGCCCAGTTCGGCCACTTGGCGTTGTGCCTCGGCACCATGGCCGTCGGCGTGGGCGACCACGAAGCGCGCCGGCGCGCCGCCGCGCGCGATGAACAACCGCGCCGCCGCCAATCCGGCCTCAGCGCCGCCGGTGTGGCAGGTCACGGATCGACCCGTCCGCACAGCGGCGATGGCCGCGGCCTCGACCAGCTTGGCGTCCATCGCCGAGAGCGTCGGCGGCTGGCCGGAGGCGCCGTTGACACCGATCTTGATGAAGCCGGGCAGGATACCGGTGTCCTCGATGCCCTGCTCGCACTCGGCCACCCAGCGCGCCGCGAGTTGCTCGACGGTGTCGGTCCGGGCGTGCTCCGGCACATACTTGCCGCCCCCGGCGCCGTAGTAGCCGGTGTTGGTGACGATATGCAGGCCAGTGGCCTCGGCCAGCGCGCGCAGCACGCGCGGGTCGCGGCCGATGCCCGCTGGTGTGCAGTCGACAAACCCACGCACGCCGCGGTCGACGACTTGCTGCAGGTGCGGGCGCATGGTGCGCACGACCGCATCCACCTCCCACCGCTGGCGGCTGGTGAGTGCGGCACCGGCGAAGTCACACATGATGTGCTCGTGGGCCAGCGCCAGCCCGAACTGGTCGGCTGGCACGGGCCCACGGACGGTCTCGATGACAGGCACGCGGCGCTCCGCGGCAGACGCGAGTCGCGCCGCCAGCAGACTGGCCCCGACCAGCATCTCTCGCCGATCCACGATGGTTCCTATCAGCCCGCGGGCTTGAACTGCACCGCGCGCAGGTTGATTGGCTTCCAGGTGCCCGCGTCTTTGGCACGCACCTTGACGGTCACATTGCCCGGCTCCTTGATCTCGAAGGTGCCCAGGTCGACATCCTTGTATTGGTCCCAGCCGCCGGTCTGCGGCGCGGTGATCGTCAGTTGGGTCGTGCCGACCTCGACCACGACCTGGTTACCGGCAGACGGGCAGGCGATGGCCGTCGAGGCGCGGTAGGTGCCGGCCTTGGCGAAGGCCACCTGCCACGAGACCCAGTCGCCACCGTTGTCCCAGAAGCCGAAGTTGGGCTGGCCACCGTTCGCCTCGGGCTTGACGTTGCCGTTGAGTTCGGCGTCATCGGGCTTCAGCGTGAAGTTGCCCTGGGCGTCGGGCTTGACCACGGACGCCACCACCGGGATGGGCACGTTCCTGAGGTTGGTGCCGGTGATGCGCAGGCTGCAGGCCACGGTCGAGGTCTTGGTCTCGGGCAGCGTCACGATCAGTGCGTCGCCGTCCTGCGTCCAGGTCAGTTTGGCTTCGGAGCCCAGCAGCCGGATGTCGGTCAGGGCGTTGATGGCCTCGCCGGCCGGCTTGGCCAGCGAGCGGATGACCAGCTTGCCGTCCTCGGGCCAGCCCAGCGCCGTGGCATAGAGCGCGCCGGCCTTGGTGGTGAAGCGGATCTCGCGAGCGTTGTACTTGTAGTCCTCGCCGAACGCGCCGCCCTTGACCCGCACCGCGCTCTCGCCGTAGACCGTCCAGGGCCGCGTACCATAGATGGCCTCGCCATGGACATCCATCCACTGGCCCAGGTCGGCGAGCATGGTCTCGACCTCGGGGTCGAGCGAGCCGTCGGGCCGCTGCACCACATTGAGCAGCAGGTTGCCGTTCTTGCTGACGTTGTCCACCAGCATGTGAATGACCCAGGTCACCGGCCGGAACCGCCAGTTGCGATTGTAGAACCAGTCGCCGATGCTCGTGTCGGTCTGCCACGGGTAGGGATCGATCCTGGGCATGATGCCGCGCTCGAGATCCTCGACCCAGGCCCCCTCGCCGCGCTGCTTGCAGTTGTACACGACCTGTGCCGTGCCGCCATGGCGCGCGGCGCTCGAGTTGTAGAGGTGGGCGATCATACTCCGGCCGACCTCGTTGGCGAACGGCACGCCACCGTCGGTATAGAGCAGGTCGGGCTGGTAGGTGTCGACCAGTTCCTTGATCTCGTTGTACCACTGCTGGTGCCACTTGGGGTTGTTCGAGTACCAGCCGGTATCGCCCGGCTCGGCGGGGAAGTGATAGAGGTCCTGGTACTTGGGGTCGGCGCCGTCGTACGGCACGCCAGCCTTGTCGCCGGTCTTGTCCGAGCCGTGCGAGCGCTGGAACCAGGTGAAGCTGGCGCCGAGATGCTCCGACACGCCGAACTTCAGCCCGTACTTCTGGGCCGCCTTCTGCCATTCGCCGACCACGTCGCGCTTAGGCCCCATCTCGGCCGCGTTCCAGCGGTGGAGCCGGCTGGCCCACAAGAAGAAGTTGTCGTGGTGCGAGCCCATCGACACGAAGTACTTCGCGCCGGCCCGCTTGTACAACTGCATCAAGCGATCGGGATCCCACTTCTCGGCCTTCCACAACGGGATGATGTCCTTGTAGCCGAAGGTCGACGGGTGCCCGTAGTTCTTGAGGTGGTAGTTGTAGTGGCCGCTGCCCTGCTCATACATGCCACGCGCATACCAGTCGCCGTCCATCGGCACCGCCTGCGGTCCCCAGTGCGCCCAGATGCCGAACTTGGCGTCCCGGAACCACTCGGGGCACTGGTACTGCTTCAACGAGGCCGTCTCCGGCTTGAACGGGCCGTCAGCGATGGGGCAGTTGACCTGCTGGCCCCAGCCCTGGCTGGCCACCGCCAGCAGGGCGATCGCACTCAATCGTCGCATGGTATCGGTACCTCATGGCCAGTATAGCAAATGGCACTGGTAGCTGTCACCGGCCTGGGCGGCGTGCCGACTTCGCCTCGGCTCGGCGTGGCTAGGGCCGCAGTTGCGGCAATCGGTACTGTGTACCGTCGTACAAGACCGGCGCTCTGTCAAGCCGCGCCCGCGTCGCGGTCTGTTCGAGGTAGGGCCGGGCCGGCTCATCACCAGGCCCGGCCGGCGGCGGGGGCGGCCGGTCGCCAGGCGGCTCGGGCTCGGGACCGAGGCGCGGTGCCTTCTCCTCGATGAGCAGCACGCGCTGGTAGCCGGCCAGCGCCGCTTCTGCCACCTTGTCCTCCCGTACCGCGACGTTCATCTCGAAAGCGACCCACCAGACCAGGCCCTTGTGCGCCAGCACCACGGTTCGTCCGGCGCCAAGAGCCAGCGGACGCATGGCCCGCAGTTCGGCGACGTCGCTGGGGGTGACCACAGTGGGCAGGATACCGCGGGCCAGGTCGCCGCCGGCCAGCCCCGCGACGACCGAGCCGAGCGACAGTGCCGCCACGGCCAGCGCCGGCCATGCGGAGCGACCGGCCTCGGCGCGGCGCAGGAGCAGGTGGGCCAGCACGACCGAAGCCGGCGCGGGCGCGATGAGCACCAGGCGCCGGAAGAACTCCTCGTTGAGCATAGGGCAGGCCAACAGCGCCGCGCAGAGGCCGGCGCCGGCCACCGTGGCCAGCCGGGCCGGGCTCTGCGTGGCGCGCGCTGCGCGAGTGGCCAGGACGCCCCAGACCAGCACGCCGTAGACGGCCAGGGCCACCAGAAAGCCGAGCGGGTCGGGCGGCGGCGAGCCCCGCCGATGCCAGATCAGTTCGACCGGCGCGGCCAGCAGCGCCAGTCCCCGGCCGGGTGAGGCGACCGCCAGGCCGCCCAGCGCGACCGCCAGCACCACCACGCCGGCCGCCCAGTGCCGGCGCTCCGGCCGGCGGGTGAGCCGGGCGTGGCTGACCAGCGTGGCGCCCGTGAGCAGCACCGCCGCACCGAAGACCGCCACGTGCGTGAGTGCGATGAGCACCAGCGCCGTGCTGGCCAGCAACCAGCGTCGCCGGCCGCCGTGCGCCAAGGCGAGGTGCAGTGCCCAGATCAGGCCGACCAGGAAGACCAGGCCAACCGAGTTCTTCTGGTAGTCGCTCGTCATGCGCAACACGGGCAGCGAGGCGGTGGCCGTGAGCGCCGCCGCGCCGAGGCCCAGGGCCATAGGCCAGCCGCCGCGCCGCGGCGTGTCGCGCGGCCACCAGGACAGCGCCAGTCCGAACAGCATCACCGCCAGCAGCGGCGGCAGCAGGCTGTCGGACAGACGGCAGGCCAACAGCACGCAATCGTCGACCGACCGGCCGCCGACTGCCATCAGCACCCGTGCCAATG
>JACRKZ010000086.1 GCA_016235455.1 Armatimonadota bacterium
GCACTCGGCTGCCAGTCAAGATGATCCTGGATGTCATCGACGCCGGATGGGATGATGCGTCCATCCTGTCGCAGTTCCCGTCGCTGCCGGCGGACGCGCTGGCCGAGGCTCGCCGCCAGGCGACCGACCCCGAGGGCGGCTGGGTCCGGAGTCGCGTGGCGTGACGGTCCTGCTGGACGAGTGCGTTCCCGTGGCATGAGCCGCCGCTCTGGGCGAGCGCGGTCACCATGCCGTGCTCTGGTTGTCGGTGGGAAAGGCCGGCGCAACAGATGACCAAGTGCTGCAGTGGGCTGCCATGCACCGCGCCCTGGTGCTGACGTGCGATGACGACCTTGACCAACGGTTCTGGTTCACCGGCGCCTTGGGGCCGTCGGTTGTCCAGTTGGGCGCGCCAACCTGGCTGCCGCAGGCGTACCTGGGACCCGTCCTCCAAGCGCTCGACGAGTGTGGCGCTCGCATCCAGGCCTGCTACTTCGTCCGTATCTCCGCGGCCCGCGGCGCCTTCCGGCTCTACGCCCTGCCATTGGGCTGCCCGACTCCCCCGACCGCACGCGCGCCGTGGGGTACAATGGCCGGCGGCTTAGAGTGCAACTGGCTCGGGCAGCCGCCGTGGTTGGCGGTTCCGCCCTCAGACGGCACTGCGCGTGTCGCCACTGCCTGAGGGCGGGACCACGAGCAGACTGAGCGCCAGCCCACCGCACTCGCGGGAGACGTCATCATGGCCGGGGTGCAACGCATACGCATCATCGGCGGCAGCGCTCGCGGCCGTACCATCCATACACAGAGCACCGACCGCGTGCGGCCCACACCCGCCGCGCTGCGCGAGGCGCTGGCCAACATCCTGCGCGGCCGGCTGGCCGGCGCGCGGGTGCTTGATCTGTGCGCCGGGTTCGGGACCGTCGGGCTGGAACTGCTCAGCCAGGGCGCCGCGGCGGCCGTGTTCATCGAGAAGGACGCGCGCACGGCGGATGTCATCCGGCGCAACCTGACCGAACTCGACTTCGACGACCGCGCGGAGGTGTGGACCAACCCCGCCGAATCGGGAGTCGGCCGACTGGCCACCGAAGGGCGCGAGTTCGAGTGGATCTTCGTCGACCCGCCCTACGACATCGGCCTGGCCACCAAGCTGCTGGAGCGCCTCGCGCGCTATCCGCAGGTCATCGCCGAGGGCGGCCAGGTGATCGTGCAGCATAGCCGGCGCGAGGCGCTGCCCGAAACCGAAGGGCCGCTGAAGCGGTATCGCGAACGGCAGACGGGCGATACGCTGCTGAGCTTCTATGAGGTGACCACGCCATGATCGCTCTGGTTCCGGGAACGTTTGACCCCATCACGCTCGGGCATGTGGACGTGGTGGAGCGCGCGGCGGGGCTGTTCGACGAGGTGGTGCTGGCGGTGTTGGCCAATCCGGGCAAGGCGCCGTGGTTCTCAGCCGAGGAGCGGACCGGTCTGGCGGCGGCGGCGTTGGCCCACCTGAGCAACGTCCGCGTTGACAGGTTCGATGGCCTGCTGGTACAGTTGGCCGGCACGATCGGCGCGCGGGCCGTGGTCAAAGGCTTGCGTTCGGGCGCCGACTATGAGTATGAACGAGCCATGGCGCTGATGAACCGCGAGCTGTCACCCTTGGTGGAGACCGTGTTCGTGGTCGGCGATGCGCGGCTTGCCCATGTAAGTTCCAGCCTGGTGCGCGAGGTGGCTTGGTTTGGCGGCGAGATCGACTCGGTCGTGCCGCCGGTAGTGGCCGAGGCCTTGTGCCGCCGGGTGGCGGAGCGAAGAGCGGGGGCGTCATGACGACCCGGACCCACAAAGACATCGTCGCGGAGCTCGAGGCGGTCGTCAAGAACTCGGTGCGGCTCGGCTCCAAGGTGTTGCTCGATTGGAAGCACACTCAGGCGCTGCTGCACGAGCTTGATGCCAGCCTGCCGCAGGAGTATCGCGACGCCCAGGAGATCCTGCGCGACGCAGAGAACCAGGCGCTCGACCTGCGACGCCGCGCCCAGCAGACACTGGAAAACGCCCGCGCCGAGGCCGCGGCCCTGCTCGACGACGCCACGCAGCGCGCCCGCGCCCTGGCCAGCGAGCACGAGATCGCCCGCCTGGCCGAGCAGCGTGCCACCGACCTGGCTCGTAGCGCCGACCAGTACGCCGCCTCGGTACGCGAGGAGAGCGAGCAGTATGCCGCTGAACTCCGTCGCGCCACCGAAGAGTATGCCGACAACAGCCGGCGCGCCGCCGATGACTACAGCCTGCGCCTGCTCAATCACCTCAAGACAGTGGTCACCCGCGCCATGGCCAGCGTCGACGATGGGCTGGCCCAGCTCCGCCAACGATGAACACCTCGCTCCTGTTTGACATCCACCTCGCCGACGACGGCGTTGCCTGGCCCAGCCTGCCGCCCGGTCTCGCCGTGCATCGGTTGCTCCACGCGCCCACGGGCACACCCGAAGCCACGCCGGCCGACGCCCTGGATGTCGACACGTTGCGCTTCGCCGGCCGCTTCGAGCCGCGCGACACCGAGCGCCGCCTGGCCTTGCTGGCCAAGGCGCGGGCCGAGCATGCCGACCTGTCGCACTGGTTGGTGTTCGACACTCCCTTCTTCGACTCACTGCCCGATACCGCGCGCTACTATGCGCTGCCCGCCGCACTGACCGCCGAGCACGGCCTGTATCGCACCGGCCGCCACGGACCCGTGCATCGCCGCGCCGCGCAGCCGGGCCGCTGCGTGACGGTGGCGTTGACCGCGTCGCTCACCGTGGCCGCCATCGTCGATGGCCAGCCGCTGGAGATCAGCGGCGGGCTCAGCGGGCTGGAAGGTGTGCCTGGCAACACCACCGTGGGCGACATCGATCCCGCCGCCATCCTCTATCTGGTCGACGCGCTGGGCATGAGCCTGGACGACGTCGAACACGCCTTGCGCGACGAGGGCGGCTACGCCGGCGTCGCGGCGGGCGGCGACAACGATCTGGCCCAGAGCCTGCTCGTCCATCGGCTGCGCCGTGCCATCGGCTCGGCCGCGGCCGTCATGGACGGGCTCGACAGCCTGGTCTTCGCCGGCGAGACCGGGCCGGCGTTCATCGACCGCGTCACCGCCGGCCTGACCTACCTGGGCGTGGGCGACACGGTGCCGGTGCTGCATGTGGACTGGACGCCGCTCACCGCCGCCGCCGACGCGGTGAAGTGCCATGTCTGAGGCCAGACGCTGGTCCGACTGGCTGCCCGCCCTGCCACTCGCGCTGGGTGTGCTGATCCTGCTGGTGCTGTACCCAGGCCTGCGGCCCGAGGTGGCGCTGCACTTCGACGCCAATGGCGCTGTCGACCATGTCGGCCCGCGCGCGCAGTTGCTGACGCTGCCGCTGATGGCCGTCATCTTCGATCTGGTCATGCTAATGCGCGCCAAGGTGGCGCTGTCCACCCCCGAAACGCTGCGCGTGCCCGTGGCCGTGACCGAGGCCAACCGTGAGCAGGTGGCCGTGCTCTATGCGCGCTGGATGACCGCCCTGCGCTGGTCGGCCAACTCCACACTGGGCCTGGCCATGGTCCTTGAAGCAGCCTCGGCGCGGCTGGAGCGACACCTGATCAGCCCGCTGTGGGTGCTGCCCTGCGTGCTCGTCGTCGTCATCTTCAGCGCGCGCTACCTTCGGGCCATGAAACGCGCATGATCCTATTCCACTCCGTCGCCGCGTAGCGTACACTTTACCGACGGCGGCGTTCACCGCACGAGGATCGTTCAATGGCGACATTCCCAACCAGCAACATCGGTGGATACGACATCTCGCGGCTGATCGTCGGCTCGAACACCTTCCATGGGTTCAGCCATTTCTCCAAGGCCCGTAGCGACTGGCTTCGGAAGCACTTCACGCCCGAGCGCATCTTCGAGGTGATGTGCGCTTGCGCCCGGCAGGGGCTCAATGCGACGGTGTCCATGCAGCGGCCCGACTATGCCGAGGTGCTGCGCGCCGTCGAGGCCGAGACCGGCGTGCACATCCATTGGTTCGCCACGCCCGGTGGCAACGACCTGGAGCAGCTCAAGGACGGCGTCTGCGAGGCCGCCGAGCTGGGCGCCGAGTTCTGCCTGCCGCACACCATGTGGACCGATGCCCGGCTGATGCCCGCGCGCGGCGTCATCGAAGAGGCCGAGGAAGCCATCGACTTCATCAAGTCCAAGGGCATGAAGGCCGGCTGGAGCACCCATCGGCCCGAGTGCGTCACGGTCAGCGACCGTGCCGGCTACGATGTCGACGTCTACATCCAGATCTTCAACAGCGAGGGCTTCCTCTGCCAGGTGGAGACCGACTGGGTGAGTAACGTCATCCGCAACGCCAAGAAGCCCGTGCTGTGCATCAAGCCGCTGGGCGCCGGCCGCATCATGCCGCCGACCGGCTTCGGTTTCGTCTACAGCCACATCCGCGAGCAGGATGTCGTGGCCGTGGGCAACATGAGCGTCGAGGAAGCCGAGGAGAACATCAGCATCGTCCGCGGCATCCTCGCTGGCCAGGAGGCGCAGGCGGAGCTGCAGAGCACGCGCAGCAAGGCCGTGCTGATGGCGGGCGACTGAGCCGCCGCAAGCCGGGCTCGGCGTCGAGGGGTGCCATGGATTGGTTGTTGCACGGTCCGATTGGCGGGATGTCGGGCCCGGACTTCCTTTTGCTGTATGCCGTGGTCATCGTGACCGCGGCGATGCTGGCCCTGCTCGCGCGGCCGATGCTCGATCCGACGCGCGACGCCGCGCCGCCCAGAATTCCCGAGTCGCCCGACGCCTTCGCGCTGGCCTACCTGCGCGGCGGCGCGGGCGAGGTGGCGCAACTCGCCCTGTTCACGCTGATCGAGCGCGGCTACTTGTGGCATGACGCCATGGCGCACACCGTGGCGCCGGCACCCAACCCACCTGAATCGGAGCCGCCTGCCCGGGTGCTCCAGCGCTCGCTGGCGGCCCTCGGAGACCAGCCTCGCCGGGTCCACGAGGCCCTGGCCGTGGTCAACGCAGCCTGCGCCCCAGCCTGCGGCAGCTTCGAGAGCGCGCTGCGTGAGGAGCGCCTGCTCACCAGCCAGCAGACGCTACGTTGCCAGTTCGGGCTGCTGGCGGTGACGTTGGTTCTGGTCGAGGGGCTCGGCCTGTTCAAGCTGGCGGCCGCCCTGGCCAAGGGCCGCACCAACGTCGGCTTCCTGCTGCTGATGATGGTGGCCGCGGCGCTGGTGCTGGGGTTCTGCCTGCAGCCGCGGCGGCTGAGCGCCCGGGGCCAGGCCTATCTGGACCGGGCACGGCAGCGGTTCCGTCGACTGCGCGACCGCCTGGGCCGCGAGCCTGGGCATGGTCTCAACGCCGCCCAGGTGGTGCTCGCGGTGTTTGGGCTGTCGTCCCTGGCCGGCACCGCCTGGGCCTGGACGGTCACCGAGTTCCGGCCACCACAGACGTCGAGCAATGGCTGCTCCGGCAGCACCGGGTGCTCGGGCAGCAGTGGCTGTTCGGGCGGCAGCAGCGGCTGCGGCGGTGGTGGCGGCTGCGGTGGATGCAGTGGAGACTGAGGCCGGACCGCGGTCGTTGCTGTTCCAGTGGCACCTGACCGAGCGCTGCAACCTGCGCTGCGCTCACTGTTACCAGGCCGAGCCGCCAACGCCCGAACTCGGCTACGACGACCAGTTGGCGGTGCTCGATCAGCTTCGCGACCTGGTGCGCGGCTGGCAGCCAGGGCGATTGCGCTCGCTGCAACTCACCTTCACCGGCGGCGAGCCCCTGCTGTGCGGCGATCTGCTCAGGCTGCTGACCGCGGTGCGGGCCGATCCCTGGCCCTGGACCATCTCCCTGCTGACCAACGGCACGCTACTGGATGCGGCGTTCTGCCGTGAGTTGGCGCGGCTACGACCGGCGTTCGTGCAGGTCAGCCTCGACGGCCTGGAGCCGACCCACGACGCCGCCCGCGGACCGGGCAGCTTCGCCGCCGCGGTGACCGGGCTGCGGCGACTGCGCGCGGCGGGCGTGCCCTCGATGGTCAGCTTTACCGCCCACCGTGGCAACTGGCGCGAGTTCCCCGGCGTTGCGGCGCTGGCCGTGCGGCTGGGCGCCCAGCGGGTCTGGGCCGACCGCCTGATCCCCGCTGGTCGCGGTGCTCAGATGACCGACGCATTGCTGTCACCCGCTGAGACCCTGTCGTTCGTAGAGCTGGTGGCGGCCACACGCCGCCGTTGGTCGCGCCGCTGGTGGCGGCGCACCGATGTGGCGGCGCACCGGGCGCTTCAGTTCCTCGCGCCGGGCGGCGGACCCATCTATCGCTGCCACGCGGGCGACTCGCTGCTCACGCTGCTGCCCAACGGCGAGCTGCTGCCCTGCCGGCGGCTGCCGATGGTGGTCGGCAACGTGCTACGCACACCGCTGGCCGAGCTCTATGGCCACCCGCTGCTGGCCGGACTGCGCGACCAGGCCCGGCTGCCGGCGGACTGCGCGGCGTGCGGGCACCGGGCTGCGTGTGGCGGCGGACTGCGCTGTCTCGCTTACGCGGTGACCGGCGATCCGCACGCCGCCGACCCCGGTTGCCCACTGGCCTGACTCACCGCGCCACGGTCGCCGCGGCCAGCACCGTCCCGTCGGCGGCGAGCAGCTTGCGGCTGAGCTGTCGGTCGGTGACGGCGTAGAGGCCCAACGTCGCCTTGGCCACATCGGGCCCGCCGCCGACCACCAGCGTCGCCGACGGCTGGCCATCGGCGCCGCGCGGCGTCACTCTCCACGAGTGGGTGTGCCCGGCCAGCAGCAGGTCGAAGCCGGCATCCGCCAGCAGCGGCGCCCAGTACTGCTGCGCCGTCAGCGAATGCCCGTCGCCATAGACCGGGATGTGGCTGGCGTAGAGCCGCCAAGCTGCATCGCCCCAGGGCTTTGCGGCCAGCGTGTCGCGCAGCCAGTCGGCCTCGCGTCGGCGCACCGACTGCCACAGCTTGGGCGCCTTGTAGCTGGTCTCGGGCGTGCTCAGGTCGTCGTCCTCGCCGGTATCCAGCACCAGCATCCACAGCGGGCCGGCACGCAGCATGAACTGCCACTGGTCGTCGCCCCACTTGGCCGTCGGATCGAGCAGCGGCAAATCGAACAGCAGCGCCAACTGCCGGGCGAAGGTGTTACGCGTCTCATGGTTGCCGCGCACGAGCAGCATCGGCTTGTTGGATGCGTTCAGCAGCCGGGTGTAGGCGTCGATGTCGCGGAACACCTGTGCGGCACCACCAGCCACCTTGGGGTCGGCGATGCAGTCGCCCAGCAGCACCGAGAAGTCGAAGTCCTCGGGCCGGACCTGCTTGACCAGCGCGGCCAGCGTCGGCTCGCGATCGTGCAGGTCGTTGACCACCACGAAACGCGCCGTCCCAGCGCGCGGATCGAGCGTGTGGAAGTGGTACAACGGCGTCTTGGCCTCGGCACCATCGAGCCGGTAGCGCACCTCGTAACGTCCCGCCGCACCGGCCTTCAGCCCGCTCAGCCGTGCGCGCCACACCGTCCACGGCGTGTTGTCGATGGCCACCGCCGTCGCCGCCAGCTCGGTCAGTGGCTGGCCCTCCAGCCCCCAAGCCACGCGCACCTGCTCCGCGGAGCGCGCGGGCAGTCGGACCGTGATGCCGTCGCTCGTCGGGTTCTGCAAGTAGGGAGCCAGCACCGCCGGCAACTCGGCCGGTGCCTGTGCCGCCAGCGGCAGCAGCGCTAGTAGGCCGACCAGCGCCGCCACAGTGTAATGCGTCATCACGTCGTTCTCCTCCGCAGCCACCCAGCCGTCGTCGTCGGCAGTATCCTCGGCGCCGGCGCCGAGGTCAATCTCGCTCGCGTGAGGTTGGCGCTAGATGCGTGCGAGGAGCGCCCGCGGCGGCGCCGAAAGACATATCGCCGAGGACCGCCATGACCGCCTGGCTGATGCTGCCCCTGCTCCTGCTGGCGCCGCCCGCGCCGCACCCGTGGTTTCCTCGACCGCCGTTGCCCGACGAGCTGATCATCGTGCCGTTTCAGGGCGATGCGCAGCGCGGCCTGCTGCTGGAGTCGCTGGCCGGCGTGGCGGCGCGTGCGGCGCTGGACGCCGGGCATGGGCCGCTGGTCTGGGAGTACCACGACCACTCGGACTACCGCGCCCTGCTGACCGCCTTCGCCGCCGCGCACCCGCTGCAGCGCATACCTCTTGACCTGGAAGCCGCGACCGCCGAACTGGCCCAGCGCGGGATCGTCCGAGGCTACCTGCTGTGCCGCTATGAGGACAGCAAGCGCCCTTGGCACGAACTGGGCCCGCACGATGAGAGCGTCAACGTGGCCACCTCGCTGGCCGGGCTGATGCGCGGCGTGGTGGTCACCGAGGCGCTGGAGCCCATCGCCCAGGCCGCGGGGCTGAGGCGCCTGGCCGACTGCCGTCCCATGACCGAGGCGGGCTGCCTGGCAGCGCACGCGGCCGAGTTCTCGCGGCTCGGTGTAGGCACCGGCGAGCCCCGCGCACGCAACGCTCGCTCGCTGATGATCGCCCAGCGCCTGTTCGTGTGCAGCGGCGTCGGCGAGGCCTACCGCGCCGCCCTGGTCCGCTGCGCGCCCGACTCGCCGGTGATCGGCTGGGGCCTCGGCCCCGAGGACGGTCAGACGCTGCCGTCATCGCGCCACGGCCTGTTCCAGACCGCCACCAACTGGTGCCACAACCTGACTGTGCTGGCCAGCGAACAGCCCGGCCGCGACGTCGATTGGGCTGCGCTGCGGGTGCCCCCGCCTCCGGCGACCGCACCGCCCGAGCGCGGCCGGCATTATGTCTGCCTGACGCTGACCGACGGCGACAACATCCAGTGGATGATGGGCAACTTCGTGGCTGGGTCGGAGGGCCACAACTACTACGGGCATCCGCGGCGCGGCGCCATCCCGTTCACCTGGGGCGTGCCGGCCTCGGGCCTGCTGGCGCTGTCGCCGCGCACGCTGGCCGGCATCTTCACCACGGCCACGCCCAACGACGACTTCGTGCTGTACAACGGCGGCGGCTACTTCTACCCCGACGTCTACGGCGCCGACCGGCCCGACGACCGCTGCCTGAGGCTGCAGGCCCAACGCCTGCGCGCGGTGGTCGAACGGACCGGCACCAGAGTGCTCGCCTTCAACTTCCAGAAGTGGAACAGCGCCGAAGCCCTTCGCGCCTGCGCGGTGTTCGCGCGAGAGATACCCTCTTTGCGCGGCATCCTGGCCTTCCAGTACTATCCCTACTCAGGCGGCGCCGGCGCGGTCGAGTGGGTCGACGGCGCCGCGGGCGACCACTGCCCGGTCATCAGCTGCCGCTACACCGTCTGGGCCGGCACCGGCCGGCCCGCCGATACCTCACCGTCGCGCGTGGCCGCCCAGCTCAATCGCCTGCCCCGCGTTGGCGACAAGGCCACCGCCGACAACTTCTCGTTCGTGCTGGTCCACGCCTGGTCGCGCTTCCGCCAGCCGCGCGCCGGCGTGGTCGAAGACACCGAGGACGACGTGCCGCAAGACGCCGACGCCGGCTCGAGCCGCGGCTACGACCCCGCGCGCTGGACCGCCGAGCGCCTCGATCCCCAAGTCGTTCCGGTCGGCGCGGCCCGCTTCGTCGAACTCATCCGCGCCACGCTATGAGCCGCTCTGGCTACAAATGTGGCCTCTCCGCCCCGTATCGCCCGCGCGCATTCGAATGCACATGTCGCCGAAAGTTTACGTGGATGTGCCTTACCGTTTGGGACTCTGGGCCTACATTGTTCCCGAGGCCGAAGGCGTAAGCCTGTGGGGTCGTCGATCCGCTGGTTGGATCGTGTCCGCTCGGAAGCGGGCCAAGCCCCCGAGAGTGAGTCTGGGAGACACCTCTCGCTGCTTCGGCCAGACGGGAGAGAGAAATGGACTGGCAGATGTTCCCCGGCCAGACAGTGCAAGACGCGCAGAGCTACCCCGAACCGCACATCGCGGAGTTGGCGGCGCTCTCGCTCGTCACATATCCGCGCCCCCGCAGGCGCTTGGCGGCCAAGCTGAGCCACCTGGTGGGCAGCAGTCTGGCGACCTTTACACTGGCCCCGCGGTCGTGTTGGCTGCAGGTCCCGGACTTCCTGATGCGGCACGAGTCGGACCGCAAGTGACGACTCGCCGCTGATCGGACAGCACGGAGCCCTCTTCCGCGCGCATCAGACTCCGCCGCCGGAGTCGCGCCAGAAGGGGGCTCCGCACTTTGGTCGACCGCTACTCTTCCCACGCCCGCGAGCGCGGCAGCCACACCGTGAAAGTCGAGCCGCGGCCCAGCGCGCTCTCCACCTCCAGCCGGCCGCCATGGGCTTCGACCAGGTGCTTGGTGAGGTAGAGCCCCAGGCCGGTGCCGCCGATGCGGCGGCTGTGGGCGTCGCGCAGCCGACCGTACTGGGTGAACAGCGAGGGCAGATCCTGGCTGGCGATGCCGTAGCCGTGGTCGGCCACCCGCAGCGCCACTTCCGCCTCGCCCGGCTCGATGACCAGTTGCGTCGTGGAGCGCGGCGGCGAATACTTGAAGGCGTTGTTGAGCAGGTTGGTGAGAATCTGCTCGAGCTTGTCGCTGTCGGCGTCGATGCGGATCTCGGTCCCGGGCGCGACCAGCTCATAGGTGTGGTCGGGCGAGTAGACCTCTTGCGCGTCGATGACCCGCCGGGCCAAGGCCACCAGATCCACGCGCTGCCATTGCACTTCCAGCGCGCGGCCGGAATCGATGCGGCTGATGCACAGCAGGTCGGCCACCATGCGGCGCAGGCGGTCGCACTCGTGGTCGATGATGCCGATGAACCCGCGGTGGTCGTCGTGCTGCAGCCGGGAATCGGCCAGCAGCGCGCTGGCGAAGCCCTTGATGCTGGTCAACGGCGTGCGCAGTTCGTGGCTGACGAACGACACCAGTTCGGTGCGCAGCTTGGCCAGTTCGGTCAACTCGGTGATGTCGGTGCAGACCACCACGCGGCCGACGCGTTCGCCGCTGGGCCCGTCGACGGTGGCGCTGTGCACGCGCATGACCCGGGGCTCGGGCTCCTCCAGGCGCGTCTCGCGACCTTCGTCCTCGGTGTCGCCCATGGCCAGCACGGCTGCCAGCGTCGGGTTGCGTACGTCGAGCAGCGCCTTGCCAACCAGCGATTCTCGGCCCAACCCGAACATGCTCACGGCCGCGTCGTTGACCATGAGCAGGTTGTTGTCCGCGTCGATCATGATCACCGCGTCGGCCATGTGCTCGATCATGGCCGTCAGGCGCGCCTTCTCGTCGGACAGCCGGCGGTTGGTCTTCTGCAGCGCGGCGTCGGCGCTCTTCACCCGACTGGCCAGCCGCCGGTAGAGCTGGGCGCGCTCGAGCGCGACGGCGGCCTGACTGGCCAGCGCCTCCACCAGACTGGTGCGCGCGTCCAGATCCTCGACCTCGGGCAGATTGACCAGTTCGAGCGCGCCGATCACGCCGGCCGGCGTCTTGAGCGGCACGGCCATCAGCGACCTGGTGCGGAACCCGGTGGCCAGGTCCACGTCCTGGAAGAAGCGTTCGTCGGCGTAGGCGTCGCGCACGAACACCGTCTCACCGTCCTCGATGCAGGCGCCGACCAGCCCCTTGCCGCGCTCGATCTTGATGTCCAGCAGTTGCGCCTTGGCCGCGCCGACGGCCTGAAAGAACCGCAGCACGCCCGTGTCGGCATCGGCCAGCACCAGCGAGCCGCCGATCGCCTGGGTGACGTCCATGGCCGACTGGAGGATGGTGCCCACCAGCTCGTCCAGGTCGTGGACGCGGTTGACCGTCCGGTCAATGTCGATCAGCGTGGTCAGCTCGTCGTTGCGCCGGCGCAGTCCGGTGACCAGCCGCGCGTGAGCCACAAGGACCGAGACCTGCGCGGCGATGTCGGCGATGAGTACCTCGTCGGCCGGGCTGTAGGGCTGGTCATCGACACGGTTCAGCACCTCGATGGCCCCATGAACGACGCCGTCGACGCTGAACGGCGCACACAGCACCGAGCGCGTGTAGAACCCGGTGGCCTCATCGGCCCGCATGCAGAAGCGTTCATCAGCTCGCGCCGAGGTCACGTTGGCGATGCGCTGGTGCTCACACACCCAGCCGGCAATGCCCTCGCCGCGGTCCAGGCGTACGCGATTGAGCAGGGCGCTCGAGTCATCGGGCGCTGTGTAAAAGACGAGTTCGTCGGTGGCGGAGTCGACCAGCACCAGCGAGGCCGCGGCTGACCGGAAGGCCCGACAGAGGTGCGCCGACAGGGCCACGGCCAGCGAGGCCACGTCGGTCGCTTGAGCCAGCAGCGGCGTCAGGTCGGCCAGTGCGCTGGCGCGTGGGTCCACCGGAGGCTCCATCATCAGCACTCCCTAAGCATCGGTCAGCAGCCGTCGGGCGCTGATTGGCGTCGGCGGCCGGCATTCCTCCCACAGCGCCGAGGTCACCGTGACCGGCGCCCGTCGGCGGAAGACCCGGCGACCTACGCGGATCTCGGCCTCCAGCGTGAGCTCGCGCTGGTCGATGCCGGGCGGCAAGTTCAGCCGGAAGGGCACCGTCAGCCGTTTGGGCTCGCCCAGATCGAGCGTGGCGGACACGGGCTTGGCGCCCGGCAACTCCAAGCGCACCTGCGCCAGCTCGGCCAATGCGCCGCCGGTGAGCGTACAGACCACCGCCGCCTCCACCAGCCGGCCCGCCGGCACGGGGTCGGGCACGGCCAGGCCGCCCACCAACACCGTGGCGCGTTCGCCCACCGGCACTGGGCTGAGTACCGCGCAAGGCACCACCATCTCGTCGAGGCTGAGCCCGCCATCGGCCATGACCGCCTCGCGCGCCGCGGGAGCCAGCCGGTCAGCTCCCATTGCACACCACAGCCGGCGTCCGCCGACGATCATCTCCAGCACATCGTCGCGCTCGTTCACCTGGCCGTCGGCCGCCACACAGCGCGGCGCGAGCACCTGGCCCGACAGCGATAGCCCGGCCGCCTCGCGGCAGCGCACCGCGCCGCTGGTGCCGAGCAACACGATGACCTCGGCGCGGCGCGAGCGCGCCAGCGCCACACCAGCCTCGGCCAGCAGGTCCAACCGGCGACGCCAGCGTTCCACAGGCACGCCCGTGGCCGGCCCGGCCAGCAGGTTGACCGCCACCAGCCGCAGTTGGCCGCCCGCGGCGGCGTGCGCCACGCAGCCTTCCTCGGCCAGCCCGGCCAGCGCGCGCGGCACGGCGCAGGTGCGCAGAGCCAGCTCGGGCCGCGCCGTGCGCAGCAGCTTGGGCCACGACTCGCCCTCGCTCAGGCCAGCGGCCACCGCACGGCGCAACGACTCCTCGGCCGCGGCGGGTAGACTTGCCGCCACCGCGCGCACGTGGCAGTCGCTGACCTCGGCCAGCGGACCCGCCAGGCAGTCGCCCCAGGCCCGCCAGGGAAGGCCGGCCACCAACAACACCGTCACGCGCGGCTGGTCGGGCTCGGCCAGCAAGGGCTTGACCAGGTAGTCCCAGGTGCCGTCGACCTGGTGCTCGCCATCGAGGCCGCTGAGCGCCAGCCACGCCTCGCGGCAGCCGCCCTCGAAGCCCGCCAGCGCCTCGCGCGCCAACTCCACGCGGTGGTAGAGCGAGCGCAGCACGGCCTTGTGCCGGCCGGCATCGGGGCGCGGCCGCCAACCCGGCTCGGCCACGCTGTTGCGCGTCAGTGCTTGCGCGGCCGCGACCGCATCCTGCCCGAGCGTGTCGATCTCGGTGTCCACCATCCAGGCCAGTGCTCGCGCCTGCCGCGTGGCCAGACCCTCCTCGGGCCGCGGCGCGGTCAGTCGATGGCGGCCGCGATCGAGTCGCAACAGGGCACGCAGCAGTCGTGCATGGGCGCGCACGGCGCGCGACTCGCTCAGTTCGTCGGCGCGTTGGTCCAGGCTGTCGAGATCGCATTCCAGGCGCGGATCATCGGCCAGGCGATCTGTCGCGCAGGCTTCCAGCAGAACACGTAACGCCATGAGTGCCAGCGGCCCGCAGCGCAACTCGCGCCTGACCACCAGCGCGGCCACCTCGATCTCCTCGATGCGCAGCGCGCGGCACAGCGCGGCGCGTAGCGGACCAGTGAGGGCCGCCTCGGCCAAGGCCTGCTGGCTGGCGGCCAGCTTGCGGTTGGCGCTGGCCAGGCGGTAGGCGACGCGCGCCACCGCCGTGGCGTCGACGCCGGCCAGCCGCGCCGCGCCCGGATAGATGCGCGGCAGCTCCTCGCCCACGTTGGCCACATGCGGTCCGAGCAGCGCCACCAGCCAGGTGAGGCGCGCCGCGGGCTGCGGGTCGCTCAGGTCTACCCAGCACAAAGGCGCCGGCTGTCGGCTGAGCCAGTCGCGCAGGCGGACCGCCAATGGGCAACGCCGCGACTGCAGCCCGGCCAGCAGCGGCGCGCGCTCGTACAACGCTTGCCAGGCATCGGCCGGCTCGACGGTCTGCGCTGGGTCGAAGCCCAGCACCGCGCGCACGACCATCTCCTCTAGCTCGTCGGGGGTCGGCGTGCGCAGTCGGCGCCGAGCGCGCGTCAGCCCGCGGAAGCAGGCGTTGACCAGGGCCGGCTCGCGGTCCAACCAGGCCGGCCAGTCGTCATGCCCGCTGCCCAGGGCCAGCAGCCCGCGCGGCGTCACATCCAGCACCAGCCCGTCCAACGACGCGACGGCTTCAAGATCGGTGGTGAACACCTCGGCCCGGCGGCGGACCACCAGGTGGCGCGCGGCACGGTCGCGCCCTCGCCAGTCGAGGCGGAAGCGCAGGTTCGATTCGGCGAACCACACGGTCCAGCCCGGTGGGTCGAGCTGGTCGAGCAGTCCGTGCGAATCGCCCAGGATGACCAGCCGGGCGTCGGGCGCCGAGTCGGCCAGCCAGCGCGCGATGACCTCACTCGGTCCCATCGCGCCACTCCCCGACCGCCGCGCCGGCCATGCAGGCCGGCGGCGTCAATCCCAGATAGAGTTTGGGCCGACCCAGGCGCACCCGCCCGGGCATGACCCATACCAGCCGCCGCCGACCGCTGGCCAGGCGACCCAGGTCCAGTTGCTCGGCCAAGGCCAGTTCGGGCTCATGCACCACGAGGTCGTCGGCCCCGGCGAAATCGGCGAGCAGGCGGTCGTAGGCCGCGGCCAGCGCCTGCCGTGTCTCGGCGCGCGCGGTCTCCAAGCGCAGCTTGCCGCCCGGCTCGGCGCGGCGCCGCGCGGCCTCGTGCTCGCGCTCCGCCAAGCCCTCCACGTCGGGCAGACGAGCCAGCAACTCGGTGGTCAAGGCGAGGCGCGGACGGTCGGCCAGAGCCGTGTCCAGAGCGCTGGGCAACGCAGCAGACATCGCCGCGCGTTCCGGCGCGGTGAGTAGCAGGACCTGACCCGTCTCTGCCCCCAACAGGGCTTCGAGCGCAGCACTTTCGCCAGCCAACCCGACCTCCGGCTCCAAGCGAGGGTATGCCCCCAACAACCCAAAGCCACACCGGTAAGGCGGGACGGCGCTGGGCGGACAGGGACTCTAGCATTCGCCGACGATAGCGCCAAGCCTGCCGACCTCCTGGCACCACCTCACGAGTCCAGACCGGTGGACGACTCGGCCCAGGCCGGCCCGGCGCGCGTCGTCAGTGGGCCGGCAGGCCAGAGCAAACAGGCGCTAACTCGGCCCGGCGGACCGGCCGCCGGACTCCTGCCCCAATGGAGGCTGGTCGCCGACTCGTCCGGTCACTGTCCGTGGGCAGCGGGCGCCCCTGGGGCAGGCGGCGACTGCGTCGAGGTCGAGCCGTCGAGCATGGCCTGGTACCAGAATCCCGCGCGCCTGACCTGGCCCCACGCACAGTGATGCCGGGTCGGACCGGACGCCTTGTCGGCCACGAGGGGCGCGCCCTCGCTGCCCTCGATCTCGGCGAAGGCCAGCACCTTGCGCAGATTGACCATGCCCGCGAGCCGCTTGCCCGCGAGGGCTGGCGAGTAAGCGTAAGAGATGAGCGCGGCATTGGCCGCCGCCGGACAGACAAAGGGCGAGCCTCCGTCGCGCGGCTTGGCCACCAGCGGACGCAGCGCCTCCAGCCAGCCGTCCGCGGGCGGCAGCTTGCCATCGTGGCCGGCGGCATACTCCTTGAGGGCTTTGGCCAGATTCCTCATGCGCTCGGAGCAGGCATCGCTCTGCTCCTGGTCGCGCGTGGCTCGCTCGAAGGTCCAATCGTCGGGCAACACCATCGCTTCGCCGGTGGCCGTGGCGTAGATGATCGTCTTGCCGTGGCGGCCGCGCAAGGCGTCTAGCCGGTTCGGCGTGAAGGTCATGTTGGCGGCATCGCCCTTGACGCAGGCCAAGGTCACCGTCCGGCGCTGGTGCTCCCAGTCGTTGTTCAGCTCGGTGCCGCCCAACTCGGCATTGAAGGCGTAGCTGAACTCCTCGTCGTCATGGTCGGGGCAGACCATGGCCTTGGGGTCCTCCAGGTAGGGCAGCAGTTCGTCGTACCAGGTGGCCGCCGCCGGCAGCTTGTCGCGATGCTCCTCGGCATAGCTGCGCAGCGCCTGGGCCAGTTCGCGCAGCTTGCTCATGCACTGCCAGGGCTGGGCATCCTCGGGCTCGGCCAAGGCGCCCTCGGGCACCGCGTCCATCATCTTGGCGATGCTCATGATCACGCTCTTGCCGTCGGGCGCGGTGGCCTGCAGGCTGGCCGCCAGATCCACCAGCCAGGTGCCGTCGGCCTGCTTGGCCAGGACCAGCTTGGGCTGCAAGGTGACGGTCTTGGTCAGATCGTAGGTGACCTTGTCCGCGCCAGCCGTCGCAGGTGCAGGTACCGCCATCAGCGTCGACTTGGGCATGGGGAACAGCGCCAGCTCGGCCAGACCGACCTCGCTGAGCAGCTGGCCCTCCGGCCCGCGCGTCATCTGGCCGACAAAGAGCGTGAGGAACGTGTCCAGGTTCTTCTCGCGCGCGCTGAACTCACGTACAGCCACCAGATCGGAGCGCTGCACGGCGTTGAGATAAGCTTGCGCTACCGCCTCGGGCTTGGTGCGGTCCACCGCAGGCGCCTGGGCCCACGCCGCCACGCCTGCCAGCAGCCCGATCGCCATCCATCGCCACCGCCCCATGGTCGTCTCCATCACATACTGCTCAACGCGTGAGCAACCAGAATCGTTCGCCGAGGTGGCGACGGCTCCTCTGCGCGATGGCAGGCCCGCCATGTAACGCCCATCTGTATGGCACCACGATGGGTATCGATACATACTACGATACAAGCCTTCAGACGGACCTTCGACAGACCCAATGTAACATCAACATGAACGCCGCACGGGCGAGAGGCCCCAGCTAGCGGGGCCGACGGAGCGGAGCAAGGTAGGCAAATCGCTATGCTGAGGAAACAGTCGTTGGGCAAGAAACTCGTCGCGAGCTTCGGCTCGCTGCTGGTGCTGGCGCTGGTGCTGGGGGCCGTGGCCTGGATGGGTATCAGCTACCTGTCGGGCGCGCACGCCCGATCTGCCAACGCGGCGCAGTGCCGCTTGCTGCTGGGAGAGTGCGTGACCGCCCATCGAGCCTTTGCGGACGCGGGTTTTGAGAAGACGGATCCCGAGGGCAAGGGCTGGGACGTTGTCTTCGCCGACCTGGCTGACAAGGCGACCAAGCAGATGCAGAGGCTGGCCGGCTTCGCGCGCGGCACCGAACAGACGGGCCTGGTGAAGCAGTCGGCCGAGAAAGTGGCTGCCTACCAAGCGGGTTTTGAGAAGCTGGTTACGGCGCGCCGGACGCTGGAGGAGAAGCGGTCGGCCTGGAGCGCGGCAGGCAAAGCTGGCAGCGAGACGGTCGCCAAGGTGAACACCTGGCTCGACGGTGGCATGGCGCAGGCCGACTCCGGCTCGGTGGCCCGCTGGGCCAAGTACGCCCAGGTCCTCAACAGCCAGGTCATGGCGGGATTCTACCTGTGCCGCACCAACGGCATCTACCTGATTCTGACCCGCTCGGACTCCTACTGGCAGACCTACCAAGAGGTGTCGGCGAAGGCGACGCAGGGCGCGGCCGACTGGGCCGCCGTGGCGCCAACGGACACGGGGCTGGCCGCTCAAGCGACGGCCATGAAGGAAGCCATTGCCGCTCACCGGGCCGGCGGCGAGGCGTTCTACGCGGCGGTGGTTGCGCACCGCGCCGCCGAGAAGATCGTCGCTGACGCCAATGCCGACGCCGTGGCCACGGTGACCAAACTGCAGCAAGTGTTCGCGCAGGCCGCGGAGCGGCTGGTCCGCCTGGCCCGACTGCTGTTCCTGGTGGTGACGGCGGTCATCGTCGTGCTGGGCCTCTGGCTGTCGCGCACCATGACCCTCGACATCGCCGGGCGCTTGCGCGCGGCGGTGTCGCACCTGTCGGAGGGTGCGGAGCATGTGGCCAGTGCTTCTTCGCACATCAGCACGGCCAGTTCCCAGATCGCCTCGGGTGCCAGTGAACAGGCGTCGAGCCTGGAAGAGAGCACCGCGTCCTTGGTCGAGATGGCTTCGATGACCCAGCAGACGGCGGATCAGACGAAGGCCACCAACAGCATCGCCCGCCAGGCCGAGGAAGCCGCCGCGCGCGGCTCGGAGGCCATGGGCCGCATGAACGACGCCATCGCGGAGATCAAGCAGTCCAGCGACGAGACGGCCAAGATCCTGAGGACCATCGAAGAGATAGCGTTCCAGACGAACCTGTTGGCGCTCAACGCGGCGGTTGAGGCAGCGCGCGCGGGTGACGCCGGCAAGGGCTTCGCCGTGGTGGCCGAGGAGGTGCGCAACCTGGCCCAACGCAGCGCCGAGGCCGCCAAGAACACCGGCGACCTGATCGGCCGTTCGCAGCACAACGCCGACCGCGGCGTGGCGGTGGCCAGCGAAGTGGCCCAGATGCTCTCGGCCATCGAGGCCGGCGCGCGCCAGACAGCTCAGCTCCTGGAGCAGACCGTGATGGCCACCGACGAGCAGTCCAAGGGCATCGACCAGATCAGCTCGGCCGTCACCTCGATGGACACGGTCACCCAGGCCTTCGCCGCCAGCGCCGAAGAGGCTACTTCGGCCGCCACCGAGCTGTCCGACCAGGCCGGGCAGTTGCGCGATCTGGTGCGCGACCTGAACGAGATGGTGGAGGGCGCCGGTCAGACGGCGCCGGCTCTGGCAGCGCCGGCCCACCCGCGGCCCGCGGTGGCAGCGCGTCCAGCGGCAGCCGCCAAATCAGTGTTGAGCGCGGGCGCAGCCCATCCGCCGCGCCTCAACCCGCCGCGCAACACCGGACCCGCGCCCGATGTGCGGATGCTCGACAGTGACGAGTTCGGCGACTTCTAGAGCACAGTGAAGCGAGCCCCCGCACCCACCCGCCCGAGCGCCAGGCTTCGGGCGGGTGGGTGTTGGGCTGGCCGCTCGGTGTTCAGCGGCCCAACATGCGCCGGACTCGTTCGACGAGCACCGCGGGCGAGAAGGGCTTCTCGATGAGCTCGACGCCGTCGTCGAGAACGCCGTGGTGGCCGAGCGCGTCGGCTGTGTAGCCCGACATGAACAGCACGGGCAGGCCGGGACGCATGGCGGTCACGGTGGCCGCCACCTCGGCGCCGCTGGCCTTGGGAAGCACCACATCACTGAGCAGCAAGTCGATGGGGCCCTCGTGGTCGGTCACGATGGCTCGAGCTTCGTCGATGTCGCGCGCCAACAGCACCACGAACCCTGATCGCGCCAGCGAGTTGAGCACCACGCCGCAGGCCAGGTCGTCATCCTCCACCACCAGCACCGTGCCCTCACTGCTCGGCGCCGCGGCGGACGGCTCGGGCCGCTCGGGCTCCGACGCCGGCGGGTCCACTGGGTCGGCGCCGGGCAGCCAGATGTGGAAGGCCGTGCCGTGACCCACCTCGGACTCCACGCGGATCGTACCGCCGCTCTGAGCCACGATGCCGTCGACCGTGGACAGGCCCAACCCTGTGCCACGGCCCAGCTCCTTGGTGGTGAAGAACGGTTCGAAGATGTGGTCGACCACCTCGGCCGGCATGCCGGAACCGGAGTCACTGACCACCAGGCAAGCGCCGGGCATGGGCTCGCCGTCTGGCCCAACCCTGTTGAGCGCGGCGGTGGCCAGGCGCAGCCGGCCGCTCTGCGGCATGGCATCGCGTGCGTTGACCGCCAGGTTCAGCAGCACCTGCTCCATCTGGCCGCGATCGATGGTGACGGGCGGCACATCGCGGCCCAACTCGCAGACCAGCTCGATGTGCTCGCCGATGAGCCGGCGCAGCATGCGCTCCATGCCGGAGACGATCGTGTTCAGATCCCACACACGCGGCGACAGCATCTGCTTGCGGCTGAAGGCAAGCAGTTGGTGCGTCAGCCCACCGGCCCGCTCAGCGGCGCGCAGCACCTCGCCGAGCTCCTCGGCATGGGGGCCCGGTTCGGCCAGCATCATCTCCGTGTAGCCGAGGATGGTGGTGAGCAGGTTGTTGAAGTCGTGGGCCACGCCGCCGGCGAGTTGGCCGATGGCCTCCATCTTGGTCGACTGTCTCAGGCGCTCCTGCAGTTCGCGCTCGTCAGTCACGTCGCGACCCAGGCTGGAGGTGCCCACCACGACGCCATCGGCGTCCTTGAGCAGCGTGCGGTCCCAGACGAAACAGCGCCGCCGGCCGTCCCGGGTGACCACGTTGTATTCCAGGTGCGCTTCGCCCTCACCCGCACGCACCATCGCCTCGAACTGCGCGCGCAGTTCGCCGTCGGGGTCGTCGGCCATGTCGGCGAACCAATCGGCGCCGATGAGCTGATCGGGCGCCGCGCCGATGGCCTGGCCGAAGGCCGCGTTGCAGTAGAGCAGGCGACCGCCCGCGTCGAGCATCGCGGCGCAGAGCCGCGTGGAGTCGAGCATGGAGGCCATGCGTCGCCGCGACTCGACCAGATCGGCCTCAGCCTGCCGGCGCGCATCGGTGTCGCGCACCACGGCGAGCAGCCGGTCTTGACCGTCCAGCAGGCCCCGACGCAAAGACACCTCGGCCCAGAATAGCGAGCCATCTTGCCGGCGACAGCGCCACTCGAAGACCTGCCGCTGCCCGGCCATGGCGCGTGCGCAATGGGCGAGCGCAGTGGCGCGGTCGAAGGGCGGGTCGCCGCGACTGAAGTCGACCACGGTGCGCCCCAGGCATTGCTCGCGCGTCGTGCCGAACATCAGGCAGGCCGCGGGGTTGGCGTCGATGATCAGACCCGTCTCGGCGTCGTGGACCAGCACACCGTCGTCCAGCGAGTCGAACATCGTGCGGAAGCGGTCTTCGCTGGCCTCCACGTCGGCCATCGAGCGCGCCAGACTGGCGGTCATGTGGTTGAAGCTGACCGCCAACGCGGCCAGTTCGTCGTCCATCACTTCGGGCGGCACGCGGGTGGCCAGGTCGCCGTCAGCCACGGCCTCGGCGGCCTGGGCAAAGATGTGTAGCGGCGCGCCGATGGCGGCCCAGATGAGGAATCCGCCGGCCAGCGCCACCAGCAGCAGGCTGGCACCCAGCTTGGACAGCGCTGATCTGGCCAGCTTGGCCGTGGGCGCGTCGAGCTCGCCTTGCGCCGAGAAGACCACAACCACCAGGTCGGTGTCGTCACGCGGCACTCGCGCGTAGCCATAGATGCGGCCGTTGGCGTCTTCACCGGTGCCCCGCGGCTGGCGGTGTATGGCGCGAAGCGTCTCCGCGGAGAACCAGTGCCGGGCCGGCTGGCCATCCCAGCTGGCGTCCTGGCCATAGGCGACCGCGTCGTTCGCACCGACCACCAGCGCCTGGTGCAGCGGCCGCCGCTGCCGCAGCCAGCGTTGGCCCTCGGCTGGCGCTTCAGCCCAGCGCTGCGCCATCGCGCCCGCCAGCGCCTCATGCCGTTGGCCGACGATACCGCGAATGGCGCCGCGCACGTCGACGCCAATGACCATGGAAACCACGGCCAGCGGCACCGCGGACAGCAGCAGGAACCACACGGTCAACCGCAGCGCCAGCGAACGACCGGTCCAGTTCATCCAGACCCCCTCGAAGCGTGTCATGCAGGCGCGGTGAGAAGCACCGCCGGCTGCCTGCCTCGATAAGCCGGACTAGTCTGCCACAATCCGCTGTCGACGTGGCGATCGTCGCCTCGGGAAACGTTACACCCGTGTCACGCAGCACCGATCGGACGTCGCGCTCGGCGGGGCATCGCCCACCAGGCGACGACGGTCAGCAGGCAGGTGACCGCGCATTCGGGCAACATGGCCGCGGCCACCAGCGCCGCCGACGTGCCGGTCAGCCGCGGCGCGCCCAGCACGCGCTGCACGACCGCGGGGTGCGCCCAGAGGTAGGCCAAGGAGATGGGCAGCAAGATGGCCAGGTAGTAGAGCAGCACGAGCCCGCACCAGCGGGCTAGGAACGGCAGCAGGCGGAGATCGGTGGCACACCGCGCGGCCAGCCGCCGGTAGGCCAGCGCCACGGCCAGCGCGCCGGCGCAGTGCATCGCCATCGAGGTGGCGGTGAGGCCCGACATGGGCTCGAGGCTGCCGGCCAAGACGCCGATGAGCAGTGCCGGCCACGGCCCGGACAGAGCCGCGCCGAGCGTGACCAGCGTCTCGCGCGGGTCGACCATGATCTGTGTGCCAGGCAGGGTGACGTGCAGACCCGCCCCGATGACCAGCGCCGCCGAGAGCCCCGAGGCCAGCGCCACCAGCCAGCGCGTGGCGTCGGCGTTCAACCGCCGAGGGCGGAGTCGCACATGCGGCGGGCTGGCGGGCGGCAACGACTGATCGCAGAGCAAGGGCTGTCGCAGCGGCCGCGGCAAGGCGAACCAGACCGCGCTGGTGAAGAGCGCGGTGGCCACAAACTCATACGATGCGTCCACCAGGATCTTCGGGAGAGCCGTGCCGGCACCGAACCCGGAGGTCGCAGGACCGGCCCAGAGGGATGGCACAGCCAGCGAGGCCAGGAGCGCGACGGGTTACAGCACACCCGCATAGTAGACCACCAACGCGCCAGCCCAGGCCAGCAGGAATGACCACCCATGCTGCCGGCAGCGCGGCGAGTCCGTGATGCGACGATAGGCCCACCCCATCCACAGACCGGCGGCCGCATGGCCCACCGACGGCAAAGCCCAACGCACACCACGCCGCCGCGGCCCGCCTCCGACTCTGCGTCCGCGCGCCTCGGGCCATGCCGGTCAGCCTCCGAGTTCGATCACTCGCTGGCGGTAGTAGCGGTAGTCGTCGAGCTTCACTTCTTCGGGCACGCCATGGTCGCAGGTCGGAATGTAGCCGCCGCGCTCACGCATGACCGGGATGATGCGCTGCAGTTCCGCCTCGATGGCCTCGCGGCCAGCGGCCAGGATGCGCTTGTCAATGCCGCCGAACAGCGCCAGATCCGGGTGTTCGCGGCCCGTGCGCACCACGTCGCAGCCGCTGGCCACCTCGAACGGGCTCATGGTGGTCATGCCGATCTCTTTGTACACGCCGATCACCGGGTCGGCGAAGCCGTCGGTGTCGATCTGGATGTACAGCCGGCGCTCGGGATCGAGCTGCCGCGCGCGCAGGTTGGTGATGAGTTGCTGGTAGTAGGGCAGCAGAAACTCGCGCATCATGGCCGGCGAGATCAGCGGACCATGGTTGTAGCAGATGTCCTCGGCGAAGAAGATCTCGTCGATGGTGACATGCTGCTGGTGCCGCGCGATGACCGCGTCGGCCAGCTCGAACCAGGTCTTCATGCAGTCGTGGACCAGCGCGGGGTTGTCGTGGAAGACGTACAGCGTCTCCTCGGGGCCCATCAGGCTGCGCAGGTACATGTACCCGCCGATCAGTCCCTGGACGATCATGTAGCCCTGCCCGGCGCGCTCGCGGGCGGTGGCCATGCGCTGCTCGAGGGTGTCGAAGCGGCCTGGCGCATCGACCGCCATGCGCCACTTGACGTCTTCCTCCCAGGTGCGCTGGTCCTTGACCGGATGGTCGATGTAGTCAGGCATGAACCCGTCGCGCCGGCCGCGGAAGACCAGCAGCTTGCGGCCGGCATGGTCCTGATAGACCTCGTGCTCGCCGCGCTCCTCGACGGTCTTGACCTCGAACTCGGGCACGAACGCGGCCTCGCACCAGCCGAGCTGGCCCAAGCCGTGGCTGCCACCCGGGTCGTAGCCAAACTCGGCCGCGAGGTTGGCGCCTTTGGCCAGGCCCTGCTCATACCAGCGTTCGAGGCAGTAGAACCCGAATTCACGCCGCACCAGCGGCGCGCCGGGCGTCACGGCATAGGTGTCACGCAACTTGCGCGCCGACTCGACCATCTGCTCGCGCGGCAGCAGGGCGTGGATGCCGTCGGCGGGACGATTACTGGGCATGACTGGCCTTTCTACGCCATTGGTCGAACAGCACGGCGGCCAGCAAGATGCCGCCACGCACCACGTACTGGTAGTAGGTCTCGATGTTGGCCAGGTCCATGGCGTTCTGCACCGTGCCCATGATGAGCACGCCGACCACCACGCCGAGGATGCTGCCCGAGCCGCCGGTGAGCGAGACGCCGCCGAGCACGCAGCCGGAGATGCAGTCGAGCGCCAGGTTCTCGCCGACGTTGGGCTGGCCCATGTTCATGCGCGCGGCGGTGACGCAGCCGGCCAGGCCGGCGACCAGCCCTTGGATGGTGAAGATCAGCACCCGCACGCGCTGCACCGGGATGCCCGAGAGTCGCGCGGCCTCCTTGTTGCCACCGATGGCCAGCGTCTGCCGGCCGAACGTGGTCATGTGCAGGAGGATGCCGAACAGCACCAGGCAGGCCAGCGTGACCCAGATGGGCGTCGGCACGCCCAGCCACTTGCCGATGCCCAGCCGGAAGAACGACACGACGGGGATGCTGACTGCTTGACCACGGCAGGCGATGAAGCCGATGCCTCGCGTGATCTGCATGGTCGCCAGGGTGGTGATCAACGCGTTGATGCCGAGCCTGGCGATGACCGTACCGTTGACCAGGCCGACCAGGCCGCCGAGCGCGATGCCGGCGGTCAGGCCCAGCAGAACGCTACCGCTCTTGCCAATGATGAGCGCACAGGTGACGCCCGAGGCCATGACGATGGAGCCCACCGACAGGTCGAAGTCGCCCGATGCCAGGCAGAACAGCATGGTGCAAGCCACCATGCCGACCAGCGACACCGACGTGGCCAGGACGATCAGGTTGCCCTTGCTCGAGAAGTTTGCCACCGTGCCGCACAGCGTGGCAAACAGCACCACGAACACGGCCGGCATGGCGAACTTGTCCAGCCAGCGCACCCAGTTTGCCCGCGAGGAGGCCATCAGTCGAGGATCCCTTCTTCCTTGGCGATCTTCTTGAAGTTGCTGCGGTCGACCATGATGGCCTTGGTCAGGGTCTTCTTGGCGGGCTCCACGCCGTCGCGGATCCACTTGAGCATCATCTCGGTGGTCTCGTAGCCGTGGCGCTTGGGGCTGATCAGGGCGGTGCCGATGAAGCTGGTCGGCTTCTCGCGCTCGAGCTCGGGGAAGCAGGAGCTGCCGCCGATGCCGATGCCCACGCAGGTCTCAGGCGCGAAGGTGCGGCCTTCAAGGGCCCGCACGGCGCCGAGCACACCTTCGTCGTTCATCGAGAAGACCAGCCAGTGCTTGATCTCGGGATGCTGGGTCAGCAACGCCTGCATGGCATCCATGGCGCCGGGGATGTCGGTCGTCTTCTCGTTCTTGGTGAAGATGCGGTCCTTGGGGAAGCCGCCGGCGACCAACGCCTTCTGTGCGCCGTCGGTGCGGGCCTTGGAGGTGGCCAGTTCCTCGAAGGTGATGCCCGCGGCGGCGGTCTCTTCAGCCTTCCAGCCGCGCTTCTTGAACTCTTCGGCCAGCGACTTGCCGACCATCTCGCCGATATCACCAGCCGAGATGCCCATGTACGGCACGTCCTCCATGAACTTGCCGTCGGGGCCGATGAACTGGTCGTCCACGGCGAAGACTTTCAGGTTCAGGTCCTTGGCCTTGTTGACGATGGCCGGCCCGAGCTTGGTGTCGGGGGTGCAGATGACGAAGCCCTGCGCACCGTTGGTGGCCAGGTTGTCGATCAGTTCGAGAATCTTGGCGCTGTCCTTGGTTCCGTTGCACAGCACCTCAAAGCCGTTGTCCGCCGCGCACTTCTTGGCGAACTTGTGCTCGTCCTGGAACCACTTCTCTTCGGGCTGCTTGACCAGGAAGCCGATCTTGATCGGCTTGCCGTCCTTGGTCATGGCCGCCGCCGCCTTGCCGCCCTGGGGTGCCGCGGCCTCGGTCTTGGGCGCGCCGGGCGGAGCCGGGGTGGGTTCAGCGGCGGGTTTGCAGCCGGCAGCCAAGGCCAAGCCGGCGGCGATGGCCGCCAGGCGCGTGATTCGATGCAACGGGCTCATGACTCTCTCCCTCGATGCGGATGGTAGCGTTCGCTCCCCGCGGCGCGATTCCTTGGCGCCGCCAAATCAGGCTAGTCGCCGTGGCGCGAGCGCAGCAGCGGCGCGGTGCGCAGGATGAGGTGGACGCGCTCGATCAGGTCGACCCACTCACCGATCTCCACGGCCAGCGCGTCGGCTTGCGGCGGCACGAGGCCGCTGGCGCAAGCGGCACCAGCCTCGTGGGCCATCTTGGCGCGGTAGATCGACAATGTGCGGTCGCCAAAGCGCTGCACTTCGTAGAAGTCCTCGGACAGCCAGACCGCCACGGGCACCTTGAGCGCGCCGTTGATGCGCAGCAGATCGGCTACTTCCGGCTGCTGGTCGCGGTCGACGAAACGCAGGTCGATGCTCGGCGCGGCCTCGGCGATGCGGCGGAAGATCGGTCCCTGACGCACACAGTCGCCGCACCAGGCGCCGGACAGCACCAGCCAGTTGATCTTCCTGGTGAACCCGCCCAGCAGCGTGGTCTGCGCCGCGCTCAGGTGGGTGTGGGCCAAGGCCGCCTGCCAGCGGTCGGCATGACGTGGATCGCTGCGGTCCAGATAGGCGTCCCAAGACCAGGCGCGGTCGAAGACGTCACGGTAGAATTGCTGGTTGTTGTCGTGGTAGCCGCTATCCGCCATGTCATACTCCAGCCGAAGTCTAGGCGAATTGGGCGATGGTCGCAAGGACTAGCCGAGGTGCCCTGTGTCGATGTGGTTGGCCTGGTTGATGTTGGCGCTGAGCGCGCGGCCCGGCTTCGTGCCCGTCGTGGGCCGGGCAGAGGGTTTGTCGGTGGTCATCGTCAAGACCGCTGGCCAGCCCGAGGAGCGTCATGGCGACCTCCTGCCCATGACCGCGCGGCGCACCGACCAGGCCGGTGAGTTGGAGCTGCGTCACAGCGCCGCGCTGGCACCCATCACCCGCGCCGGCTTCCTCAACGTGACCCAATGGCTCCGCGGGCCTGGCACGGCACTGATACCCGACCTGAGCGCCGCACTGGGTCGCTGCGGCGTGGTGGTCATGCCCGATACCGAGCCCGCACCCATGGACGGCAGCAGCGCCAGCGTAGCCATGACCGTGGCCGCGACGTCGGCCCTGCTGGACCTGCCGGTCCTGCAGAATGTGGCCTTCACCGGCGCGGTCGCGCCGGACGGCTCGGTGACCGTCGTGGGTGGCGTGCCCGACAAGCTGCGCGGCGCGCTGCGCGGTCGGCTGGACACCCTGGTGGCCCCGCGGCCCAACGCCGAGCAGGCGCTGGCCACGCTGAGCATCGAGGACCTGGGCCGGATCCGCATTGTCGCGGTCAACCACCTGCGCGAGGCGCTGCCCGAAGGGTTTGGGCCGGTCGGGCCGTGGGGCAAGGGTTGGCAGGAGGCCCAGGACGAGTTGGCCCACGGCATCGCCCATCTGGCCGAGGACCACGTCGCCGACGCCGCCGCGGCGCTGAACGCCTATCGCGCGTTGGCCCCGCGCGACCTGACCGCGGCGCTGTGGCTCGACGCCGCCGCGGGCCGGCACATCGCCGCGCCGGTGCGCGCCGCCGCCCTGCGCTTCGCCTGTCGTTACGACGACGCCATCGCCGTCTGCCGCGAGCCCCAGGTCACCCTGGCGGCCAGCGCCGCGCTGGCCGCCATCGCCGACCAGTGCCGACGCGATCGGGCGGCCGACCAGCGCGACCTGCTGCTGGCCGAGAGCCACGCCGCGCTGGCCGCGGGCGACCTGGCCAAGGCGCGGGCCCGGCTCGACGAAGCGGCCAAGACGCTCGCCCTGGAGCCGGGCGGCGCCGACGCCGTGGCCTGGCAGACCGCCGAGCTGCGGCTGGCCGAGAGCCGCATGGCGGTCAAGGCCCGGCCCGAAGATGTGGCCGCCTGGCGAGAGCTGGCCGCACAGGCCCAGACCCGCCGGCAATGGCGCGAGGCCGCCGAAGCCTGGCGACGCGTGGGCGAACTGGCCGACGCCGAGCGCCGGGCTGCCTACCGGCAGGCGCTCTGCTGGTTCCGCGTGGGCGAGTGGGATCAGGCCCGCCTGGTTCTCCTGGGCAACCTGCTCAACTGGCCGGCGGACACCGCGGGCCGCGACCTGCTGACCGCCATGGGCACCGACGTCGACGCGCCGCGGCCGGTGGCCATCGTGCCGGCCAGGCCGGCCGGCACCGTGATGCTGCAGGGCGGTTGCGACGAGGCCGGCGTGACCACCTGGCTGACCCTCGACGAGCGCGATCTGACCCGCGGCCAGGGCCGGCTCGCCGCGAGCTGGGACACCACCGCTTCGGCCAGTGGGCCGCACCTGCTCAGCGCGGTCGCCTGCGACCGTGCCGGCAACTGGGGCCTGGCCCAGCGCGTGGTCGAGGTGAGCAACGGTGCCACGCGGCCGACCGTGTTCATCGAAGCAGCGCCCCGCGCTGCGCCGCCCATGGCCGTGCATGTGCTCATCGGCGGTGAGGTCCGGCTGCGCCATGGCGACACGCTGGTGCTGCATCCGGACCGCCTCGTGGCACCGCTGCTCAAGCGCGCCCAACGACCGGCGGGCGACCTGCGCGTGGCCGCGACCTGGGGCGAACAGCGCGCCCTGCTGGCCAGCGGGCCGGTGCGGCTGGAGCCGGCAGACACCGCGCGCGAGGTCGGCCTGCACGGCCAGTTCGCCAATGGCACGGCGCTGGCGCCCGTCAGCCTGCGACTGCGCTGGACCGAGGAGTTGCCCGGCCAGCTTGTGTCCCATCCCGAGGCCACGCGCGTGCGGCTCGAGGTGCGTCCGCCACGCGGCTTCCGGCCCGTGCTCGCGGCGCTGGTGGTGGATGGCGTGCCCGGCCCCTGGCAGCTGCCCAGCGCGCTGAGCGTGCCCCGCGGCGCCCGCGAGGTGTCGGCCGTGTTGCTCGATGCCGACCAGGTCGCCTGCCAGACCACGACGTTGGACGTGGCGACGTAAGGCGCAGGACGCGATCACCTTCGTGCCCGGTCGCCCACCCCGACGCCCGACGCCCACTACGCGCCCGGCAGGTCGAAGCCACGGGTCTCACCCTCGCCGCCCACGTCGTTGGGGTAGTTCTGCAGCGTGAACCACAGCCGGCTCGGCTTGGCGCCGTGGGGCAGCTCGAAGACCAGCGCGAAGTCGACCGACGCGCCGGCCTCGACCGGCACGGCCGCGTAGCTCTGCTGCTTGCCGCCGGCTTGCGCGGCATCGATGTCACGCAACTGCGCTTTCTCGCCGCCAGCGCACTCCAGCCGCGTCTCGCCGGGCAGCCGCTCATTGAGGATCGGCACCTGCGCCTTGGCGCCCGTGTTGGTCAGGCGGCAGCGGACCACCGCGAAGCCGGCCCGCTCGCCGCGCGGGGCCAGCGTGAGCCGCTCCTGGCAGTAGCGCTCGGCATAGCCCGGCTCGAAGCTGACGCCCAGCACGACGAGCGCCCAACTCCGCGCCGGCGCCGCGGGCGGCTTGGGTGCGGCTGCCTGGCCGGCCAGCGCGCGGCGCACGGTCTCGGCCTGCTCCGCCAACAGCTGGACATGGTCCTGACCCAGCGGGGTCACGGCGCGGAGCCGCGTCAGGGCGTCCGGCAAGGTAGAGAGGAAGGCCTGCTTGGTGGCGATGGGCAGCGGCGCCGCATCGACCTGGTCAGCCATGGACAGCAGCCGGCGCCGGATCCCGTCGGCCTCGGCGCTCAGCCGGGTCAGCTCATAGTCGATGGCCATGACGCGTCGGCCCAACGGCTCCAGCCGCTGCCGCAACCGCTCCGAGGCCGGCCCGAAGGCGACCTCGCCCTTGGCCGCCCGCGCCAGGAATGCCGACTCCGGCCGCGCCAGCAGAATGCCGTACTGCAACGTGGCGCCCGGCAGCGCCCGCTTGCTCGGCGGCCCTGGGCGGACCTCCTTGGCCCGGCCAACGGAGCGCTCGGGGTTCAGCAACCACTCGATCTCCTGGCCGGCCTCCGCGCTGTCACGCTGCAACTGGGCGATGCGGCGCTGCAGGCGCGACGCCTCGCCCGACAGCGGTCGCGCATCGAGCGCCGCCAGGCCCGTCGCCGGGCGCAGCGCCAGCGCGGGCGCCGGGCGCGCGCCGGTCGCGCGCGGCTCGGCGCCGAGCACACGCGTGAGGTGGTCCGCGGCGGCACTCGCCAACGGCGTGTCGGGCAGTCCGATGCGGTAGAGCACACGCAGTTCCGAGCCCTTGTCGTCCACCGGCACGGCCACCGTGTGCTCACCCAGACCGTAGCATTCGGCGGCGGTGAAGGTCACTGTCACCGGCGCCGGCACGGGCGGCAGCGGGGGTACCGGCACGGGCGCCTTGACCGGCTTGGCCGGCTTGCCGGTGGGCCTGGCCGGCGGCGGCGGCGCCGGGACCAGCCGTTGCCACTCGAGCCTGACCACCTCTGGAACAGGCCGCAGCTCGGCCAGCCGCCCGGTGGACGGATCGCGTCGAGTCTCCGCCGCCGGTGCCGACCAGCCGCCCGTCGCGTGCAACTCGGTGGCCGGCCGACCGGCGAAGCCCGCGCGCAGCCGCACGCCGGTCAACGGCGCGGCGGTCCTGTTGCTCAGTTCCACGCCCAACACATCGCACACCAGCCCGGCCAAAGGCGGTGTGGTTGCTGGCGGTTGCAGGTCGAGGCTGGCCTGCGTCGCCACCAGGCCATCGTCGAGCTGCGCTTCGATGTGCGGCGCAGGTGCGCCGGCCACATGCTGGTAGCGCCAGGTGGTCTCCACCACGTTGCCCAACGCCGGATCGGCCCGCCACCGCGAGCGCGGCACCTGCTCGATGAGCACAGCCTGCTTGTTGACCAGCAGCGAGAGCTGCATGTGGTCCAGGTCCACCGTGTCGGCGTCGAGCAGGCGCAAGCGCACCTCGCAAGCCGCGCCGGCCCAGTCGCCTGCCACCATCTGCACCGTGGGCTCGTTCTCGACCAGCGAACCGCGCAGCCCGTGGCAGAACAGCACGCGCTTGATGTCGTACTCGGCACCAGGGCTGTTGGCCAGCCAGGCGGCAGCGACCGTGTCGCCGTTGGCCGCTCCGTCCACGAAGCTGCTTGGCGACAGGTTGGCCACGATGCCCCACAGCAGCTCAAGCCGCGGGTCATCCAGGGCGTCGCGGTACGTCCGCGGCGCGGGTGCCAGGGCCGGCGGCAGGGCCCGTGGCCGGTCGAGACCGCGATGGGTCAGGTGCCACAGCGCCCCATCGAGCTCGGCGGCCACCGCGTTGCGGTTGTCGGTCAGCGGGTTGCCCCGGGGCCGCGCGGGATCGTCGAGCCGGCCGATGGGCCAGGTGGTCCGGCCGTAACGCAGATGGAAGGTGTACTGAGCCAGGTACTCGGGCAGCGCTTCGCTCCAGGCGCGCTGAGGCGTGTCACACGGGGTGGTCAAGCCGGGAGCCGGGCCGTTGCCCCAGGGGATGCGCCAAGTCGTGTAGGCATCGCGCAGCAGGCCACGGCTGACCTCGCGACGACAGACCGCCGACGCCTGCTCATAGTTGGCAAATGTCTCCGCCAGCGGCAGGTAGACCGCATCCCACGCGCGCGAGTAGCCGCCGGTGGCGGGGTCGAAGGGGAAGAGCACCTGCTTCTCCTCCCAGGCGTCGTTGGTGATGACCGTGTGCAGCCGCAGTTGCCGCCGCTGGTCGTCCATCTCGCTGACGATGAAGAAGGCTTTCTCCCCTAGCTCAGGCGGCACTGCGTCGTCGCCGCCGCAGGCATAGCGCTGGACATTGGCCCCGGCGCCGCCGATCTTGATGGTGCTGGTGACGGCCTGGTTCGACGCCGCAACGCCCGCGGGCATCAGCGCCTGGTACCCGCTGACCTGCGGCAGCGTGTTCAGCACCGCGACGAAGCCGGGCACCTCGGCGTAGACGATGACCTGATAGCCGTAGCCGGCGGTGAACCAGGGATTGCCACGGCTCACCTGCCAACGGCCGTCGGCGGCGGTGGTGGTCTCGGGATCGAGCGTGTCCCAGTCGTCGGTCTCCCACAGCACGACCCGCACGCGCGTGCTGACCATCGCTTCGTAGCGACCGGAGACCGGGTTCCACAGCTCGACCTTGCCGCTGAAGGTGACCTCGGCCATGGCGGCCGGCGCAAGCAGCAGGAGCAGGGCGAGCCAACGGCGCAAGGCGATCCTCCGGGACGGATAGCCATCGTGATTCCTCGCGCGCGCGGCTATCCCTTCGCGGCCGGTGCCAGCCACACGCAGACATCGCGCCACTGCTTGGCCCACGACGCGTGCGGCACAACGCGTCGGTCCCCGCTGAGCGGATCAGCCACGTGCACGCCGTCGCTGGCAATACGCTCGACCAGCACCGAGTGACCAACGCCGCTGGCCAGCTCGATGCTGGCCACGAACGGCCGCGCCAGCGCTTGCGCGGCGGCCTGGTCGAGCTTGGCTACGTGCACCGTGAGCCCTCGCGGCGCGGCATAGCGGCGCAGCACGCGGGCCAGCGCAACGGCATCGGTGCCCATCATGGGGCTGGTGCCCGCGGCCTCGGCCAGCTCACCTTCGCTGGCGTCGATGCCCCAACGCGCCAGCAGCATGGCCGACGACGACGGCGCGCAGGTCCAGCCGGTGGACTGGGTCAGCAGCCCGGCGCGCGGATGGTTGTTGTGGCTCTCGGCATGGAAGTGCCAGTACAGAGCGCACGGCCCGTTCATGACCAGCAGCGCCACCAGCGACAGCCCGCCGAGCACCGGCGCCATGAGCGTCGACCGTCGCTCGGGCAGGCCGGCGATGAGCCCTACCAGCAGCAGACCGGCCCAGCAGGCCAGCGTCGGCTCACCGCCCAGCGGGCCGAACCAGGCGCCGCTGACCAGCCGCCACTCGGGCCAGGTCAGCGACGCTGCAAAGCTGGCCACGGCCACGCCGCCGGCCGACACCGCGACCAGCAGCGCGCCCAGCCGCGGCCCGGCTCGCCGGCTCAGCCGCGCACCGAGCGCCACCGACAGCCCACCCAGCACGATCGGCCAGACCGTGCGCCACAGCGCCCACAGCATCTCAGCGCTCCTCCAGCCAGACGCATGTGTTCTGCCACATGGCCCGCCACAGTGCTCGCGAAAACGTATAGCGCCGGCCCGGCAGCGGGTCGGCCACCACCACCCGACCGGGCTCCATGCGCTCGACCAGGACGCAGTGCCGCAGCTTCGGCGACATCGCCACCACGGTGAGGAACGGCCGGTCCAGCCGTTCAGCCTGCCGCGCGGAAAGCATCGCGCCGCGTGCCGTCAGACCGCGGCGCCGCGCCGGGCCCGCTAGCACGTCGACCATGCCGGCGGTGTTCGTGCCCAACGTGGGCATGGTGCCGGCAGCTTCGGCCAGCGCGCCCTCGCTCACCCGCAGGCCCGAGCGCGCCAGCAACATGGCGCCCGCCGAGGGCACGCAGGTCCAGTGGGTGCTCTGCCGGATCAGTCCGGCGGCGTTGACAAAGTTGTCCCGACTGGCCGAGTGGCTGTGCCAGTAAGCGGCGCACAAGCCCTGCGAGGCGACCGCCAGGTAGACGGCCATCGAGGTGGCCAGCAGCATGCGCCACCGGCGCGAGGTCACCCACCCACCCAGCAGCGTATGCCACACCAGCCGGCCATGAGCAACGGACCGCCGGCCCACCGCCAGTAGGGCCAGAGCCGGAAGCACCAGCGGTCGTCGCTGCCCGCGGCCGCCAGGCTGAGCACCGCCAGCAGACCCAGCACCAGCGCCGCCGGAGCCAGCGGCCTGGGCCGGCGCGGGCGACCGGCGGCCACCAGGAGCACCAGGCCCACCAGCACGGGCCAGATGGTTCGCCAGACGATGCCGGCCTTCTCAGCACGCCTCCAGCCAGACGCACACATCGAACCAGCGCCGCGCAAAGTCGGCTCGGCTCCAGCGGTTGACGAATCCGCCGGCGGGATCGACGAACGTCACGCCTTCGCCGTCGATGTGGGTGACGAACAGCGCGTGCAGCCCCTTGTTCGGGTCGTTGACCGTGGCCACGAACGGCCGGCCCAGGCGCTCGGCGCGAGCCAGGTCGAGCGTGCCCATCACCCCGCGCAGCCCGGCGCGCGCGCCGGAATGGCACAGCGCCTGCCGCAGACCCTCCGAGTCGGTGCCACCCACCGGACAGGTCGATGCCCAATGCGCCACCTGGCCCTCGCTGGCCAGCACGCCGTCGCGCGCCAGCAGCATGGCGCCCGCGGCGGCCATGCAGGTGACCGGCGTGGCCTGCGAGACGAGCCCCTCAGCGTCGGGCCAGTTGCAGGCAGGACGCGGTAGGTACAGCCAGATCACCGCCGGTATGGCCACCACGCCATGCACGACCAGCACGAAGGCCGTGGCCAGGCTCAGCGTGTCGCGGCTGATATGGCGCTTGGGCTCTGACCAGGCCACGCCGATGAGCAGGAGTGCGCCGCAGCACAGCAGCATGGCGTGCCCGCCCAGCGCCAACATCACCGGCCCGGCCAGCCGATGCCAGCTTCCGACGAACAGGTACACCGTCTGGCTGACCATGGCGCCGAAGACCAGCGTCAGGCCCAGCCGCACCGCCACTCGGCGACGGTTCGGCGCCCCCGCCGACCAGCCATACGCCAATGCCCCCCAACCCAGACCCAGCAGCAGCGCGAACCGCAGCCATGCACCCATGCCCCACCGCCTTTCGCTGCACGGGTGGTACCCCACGCCAGCGGGCGCGCAAACGGGCCCGCCGCCATGGATACGCAACAACTGTCGTGTTGACAACGGCTCGGTCGCATGGCACACCCAGGCATATCGGTCGTTCAGGGAGGACGCGCATGGTGGATGCCATTGTGCTGGCCGGCGGAACGATCCCGGATTCCGAGCAGGCCTTCCGCGACGCCACCGGCGTCGACTGCAAGAGCCTGGTGCCGCTCGCCGGCCGTATCATGGTGGGCCATGTCATCGCCGCGCTACGCACCTGCGACCGCGTCGGGCGGGTCGTGGTCATCGGCCACCCGCGGCTGGCCGGCCACCCCGACTGCGCCGCGGCGGACATGGTCCTGCCCGAGGCCGGCGGCCGCAGCGAGAACCTCTATCAGGCCATCGACGCCCTGCCCGACGCGCGGCAGGTGCTCATGGTCACCTCGGACATCCCGCTGGCCACGGGCGCGCACTACGCCGATCTGCTCGACCACTTCGGCCCCGAGGTGGAACTGGGCTACACCATCGTCCGCGCCGAGGCCGCACTCGCCGCGTTCGGCGACCGGCCGCCACCACCGCCGGACGACCATGGCCGCGCCATGCCTAACTGGGTGACCGTGACCGTTCGCGACGGCCGCTTCACCGGCACGCCCTGCATGCTCTTCCAGCCTGACGCGCTACGCCGCTGCCAGAGCGTCATCAAGCGCATCTTCGACGATCGCGAGATGGGCAACGTGGTGGGCGCCCTGCGCGCGGTGTTCGGCACGCTGTTCCTGGCGCGCGTGGGCCTGGCGCTGCGCTGCCCCTGGCTCGGCGGCCTGGTCTCCGTGGCGGCCATCGAGCAGCGCATGACGCGCGGCCTGGGCATCTGCTGCCGGGCCTATGTCAGCCCGCATCCCGAGCTGGCGTTCGATGTGGACCATCTGAGCGACGTGCCGTTGGCGGAGAGAGTGTTGACGGCGCGGTAGCGGCGGCACTAGCTCTCCTCGTCGCGCGCGCTGAGCGACAGGCCTCGGTCCTGGGGCACGCTCTCGTGCCCCGTCATGCGCGACAGCGCGGTCTCGGGCAGCGGCGCGCGGTCGGGCAGGGCGGCGCCGCCGGCGCGCGCGCTCAGGATGCGCGTGATGATGCCGATGATCAAGCCCTGGTTCTTGGCCATCGACGACAGCTTCACCGGCCCGCGTGTCGTGTTGATGATGTTGCCGTAACTGCCGGGCTTGATGCTCTCGATCTCCGACCAGGCGTAGTACTCGCGCTTGCCTTTCCGCCGAATGCTCAAGCCCTGTGCATCGGCCTGCACCGAGCGCGCACTGCCCACGGCGAAGGCCAGCATGATGATGAACTGGGGTATCTGCCCCGCGACGCCGCCACCGCCATGCCTGAACCCCGCCAGGAGGCCCATGAGCATGATCAGCAGCAGGATCGGCAGGCCGAGGGCCACCCACTGCGACAGCCGACACTGGATGGCGCCACCCGGCGGCACGCCCAGCCAGCGCTCGATGACATCACTGCGCAGTTGGCCGTCGGTATCGACCACCGACTCCCCGGCCGCGAGCCGCTGATCGATGGCCTCGGCCAGGCGGTTGCCGCCCATGATGCGCGCCAGCGTGATGCGTCGACCGCCCGACAGTACGATCTCCGCGGCGTGGCCCAGCCAACGAACGCCCTTGACGGTGCTCCAAGGCGCCAGTTCCGCGCGGCCACGCTTGATGTCCCACAGGCCATCGTCGTTCACGTAGATGCCGCGCCGGCCCAGCGATGAAGGATAGAAGCGGCCTGCGCCCGGCGGCGCCGGCACCGCCAGCGAGCGCTCCGCCTCCCACCGCAGCAGCGCCCGATGCACCTGCTGCGCCTCGGGGCTCTGGTTGATGATGGTGCGGTCGCCCTGGGTCGAGAGCAGGGCCATCGAGGTGGCCGTCGGCGCCATGGTCGACAGGAAGCAGTGGTAGTCACGCAGCTCCGACCAGCGGGTGAGCTTGCCGCGTACGACGAAGCCCTCCTCGCCGACTACCCAGTCCGAGACCGACCAGCGCATGTTGACGCCGATCGCCACGAACAGCGCGGCCACCATCGCCAGCATGAACACAAAGACCGAGGACCCGCGCGTAGCCGCGGCGGCCACGGCCATGGCCAGGAACATGGCCACGCCGAGAGCAGCCAGCACCACCAGGCCCGTGCGATTGGCCTTGAGCGTAACCGTCTCGCCCGGCGCCAGGCCCAACCACTCGGCGCGCTGCTCGGGGCTCATGCCCTCGACCCAAGCGGCGCGTTCGGCCTCCCACGGGGCAATGCGCTGCTCTGTCTGCTCGGCGGTGGCGCGGTCGACCCGGAAGGAGCCCGCGGCGGTGTAGACCACGGCGCCGCGCCAGCCGTAGCGCACGTAGAACACCTGATCCCAGGCGATGACCCGGCCTCGGCTGGTGACGAACCCCTGGTCGCTGACGGCTGCGCGCATGGCGTGGCTCACCTTTCCGAGATTGACAACGCCCGGTCGTCGGTCGGTGGTTCCGTGTCGGTCAAGCGGGAAAGCGCGGTCTCGGGCATGGGCGCACGATCAGGCAGCGCCGCGCCACCCGACCGGGCGTCGAGGATGCGCTGGATGATGCCGACCACCAAGCCCGCGCCGCGCGCTGAACTGGCCAGCTTCACCGGCCCGCGCGTGGTGCTGATGACGTGCGTCCGGTCGGTGCTCGTTACGCGCTCGATTTCAGACCACGCATAGTATTCCCGGCGGCCGCGGCGGCGTACGCTGAGCCCCTGGGCGTCGGCCCGTACCGAACGCGCACTGGACAACACGGCCAGCAAGGCCAGCGCCAGCGATGGCGCCAGCCCCGCAATCAGGCCGACACCGCTGGTGAAACCCGACCAGGGAATGGCCAGCAGCAGCAGCGGCAGGGCCACCAGGCCCACACCGTGCCAGGGCGACAGGCGGCAGACCAGCGCGCCACCCGGCGTCACGCCGAGCCACCGCTCAATCTGCGCATCGACCATGGGCTCGCCGCCAGCCAGCCGCTGGTCGATCATGGCGGCCAGCCGCTTGGCCCCGACCACCCACGCCAGCGAGCAGCGCCGGCCCGAGGCCAGCAGCAGCTCGGGCAGCGCGCCCTGTTGCCGCACCGCCTTGATCCTGCGCCACGGGACCAGCCGGGCTCGCCAGCGCGACACCCACCACAGGCCGGCGTCATCGACCACCAGCCGGCTCCAGCCCGGCAGCACGGCGAACTGCTGAGCCGCGCCGTCGGGTTGCGGCACCGCCTGGCGGCCCTCGGTGTGCCAGCGGCGCAGCGCCGCGCGCAGCAGGTGCTGCTCGCCCGCGGTGGTCGACAGCCAGCGGTCGCCCAGCACCGAGGTCAGGCTGAGCGCCGAGCTCGGACCCGTAGCCAGCGGCGCGGGCAGTTCGCCACAGTCGCGCATCTCGGCCCAGCCGATGCGCTGTTGGCCGACCGTCACGCCATCCACATCGAGCGTCCAGGCGACCTGCTCCTGGCGGGCCGCGATGGCCATGCGGACCAGGCTCACCGCGCAGCCAAGCGCATAGAGCAGCAGGAGCAGGTTCCAGCCCGTGCCCGCCAGCAGGATGCCGAAGGCCAGCGCCATGGGCGCCGCGCAGCCCAAAGTCACGGCCGTTGATGCGCGGTTGGGCGCCACGGTGATGCGCGCGTCCGGCAGCAGACCCAGCCACCCGGCCCGAGTCTCGACCGACTGCGCCCGCGCCCAGGCCGCACGCTGCACCTCCCACGGCGCGATACGCAGCTCGACCGCCAGGCCGGTCTCCAGGTCGACGCGCACGCTGCCGGAGGTGGTGAGCACTTCGGCGCCGCCGCGAGTGAAGTGCACGCAGAGCATCTGCTCCCAGCCGATAACGCGCCCGCCACTCGCCTCTAGCCCATCGTCAGTCAATCGTGCTCGCACGGTTCTGCCTGCCTTTCCGAGATGGACAATGCGCGGTCGTCTGTCGATCGCTCGACGCCGGTCAGGCGGGAGAGTGCGGCGTCGGGGATTGGCGCCGCTCCCGGCAGCTTGAGGCCGCCGGAGCGGGCCTCGATCAGTCTGTCGACGATGCCCGCCAGCGCATCGCGGTGGGTCAGCCAGAAGGGCAGCCGGATCGGCCCTTGCGCAGTGTCGATCACCTGGCTGCCCACGCCGGGCAGTCGGGCCTCCACGTCGGACCACGGCACGCGTCGACGCCGGCCGCGCCGCCCGACGGTCAGGCCCTGCGCAAGCATACCCCAGCCCTTGCCCTGGAGCCCGGTCACAACGGCGAGCGCCGTCAGCACGAACACGCCCGCGACCAATGCCAGCGCCGACGCCTTGGGCCGACAGACGACCGCGCCGCCCGGCGGCACGCCCAGCCAGCGCTCGATAGCCTGGGCACTGACCAGCTTGCCGTCGACCGTCGTCGGTCGGGGGCCGCCCAGCCGCGCATCCACGAGCACCGCCAGGTCTTGCGCGCCAAGGTAGTCCAGCAGCGACACGCCACGTCCGCCGGCCAGCGCCAGACCAGCGGCCTGCCGGTACCAGCGCACGCCCTGCACCTGGTCCCACCCGATGCGCCGGCTGCCCCAGCGCCTCACCAGCCACAGCCCCTCGTCGCCTACGGCCAGGCCGCCCGCGCGCCGCATCGACGGAAAGTAGTGATGCCTCGCCACGCCGCCGGCGCGCGCCAGCCGCTCGGCCTGCCAGCGCTCGAACGACCGACGGACGGCGTGAGACTGACCCATCGGCGGCTTCGTGACGAGCCGGCCGCGGCGGGTCAGAAGCACCATCTTGCGCTGGGTCATGGGGCTGCGCTCCAGGTCGTCACCATAGCCCAGCACATCGGACCAGCCCACGCGCTTCCCTCGCCAGCCCTTGGCGCGCACGGCGTCCTCGTCCAGCACCCAGTCGGTATCCGTCCGCACCAACAGCCAGTACAGCGCCCAGCCCAGAGCCATCAGCCCCAGCACAAAGACCACGCCACGCCAGCCCTCAACCAGCCCGGAGACGGCCAGCGTAGGTAGAGTCGCCAAGCCCAGACTGCTCAGTTCCGACGCGCGGTCGGTCTCGACCACCACGCTCTCACCGGGCGCCAGCGGCACGGGGCAAGCCGCCTCCGGCA
>JACRKZ010000074.1 GCA_016235455.1 Armatimonadota bacterium
GAGCCCGGCGGCCCGCCGCGAATGGTCACCACGGCCGAGCGCGAGCGCGAGCGCGTTGGCTGGGAGTGCCGCCATGTCGACATCGAGACGCGAGTTCCTCAGAGGGTCTGCCCTGGCCGGGCTGGGCCTCTACTTTGCACGCGACGGGTGGGCCGCGCCCCGATCGCCCAGCGACAAGCTTAACATCGCCGCCATCGGCATCGGCGGCCGCGGCGCCGGCGACCTGGACGAGGTGGCCAAGCTCGGCGAGAACATCGTCGCCCTGTGCGATGTGAACCGCACGACGCTCGGCAACCAGGGCAAGCGCTTCCCCAAGGCCACCCAGTACACCGACTTCCGGCGGCTGTTCGACACCGAGCGGAACCTCGACGCCGTCGTCTGCGGCGCGCCCGACCATGTCCATGCGCTGGTCTCGGGCATGGCCCTGGTGCGTGGGCTGCACAGCTACTGCGAGAAGCCGCTGACCCATACGCCCTATGAGGCGCGCTTCCTGGCCGAGCTGGCCCGCGGCAAGGGCCTGGCCACCCAGATGGGCAACCAGGGCCATGCCAACAACGGGCTGCGCGAGGCCGTCGAGGTCATGCGCGCGGGCACGTTGGGCCGTATCAGCCAGGTGCATGTGTGGACCGACCGGCCGGTCGGCTGGTGGCCCCAGGGCGTGCGCAGGCCCGTGGACAAGCCCACGGTGCCAGCCGACCTGGACTGGGACAGCTTCCTCGGGCCGGCTCCCTGGCGACCCTATCACCCGGCCTATCAGCCGTTTGTGTGGCGCGGCTGGTGGGATTTCGGCACCGGCGCCATCGGCGACATCGCCTGCCACATGGCCGACCCGGCATTCTGGGGCCTGAACCTGGGCGATCCGGTGCGCGTCGAGTCCGAGACCGACGGCACGGGCACGCCCGACAGCCCGCCGCTGCACAGCCGCACGCACTACATCTTCGCCGACGGCTGCGTGCTGACCTGGCATGACGGCAAGCTCAAGCCCGATGCGGACCTGTTCTGCGGCGCGCCGATCCCCGACAACGGCTCGCTGGTGGTCGGCGCCAACGGCACGCTGCTGATGGACGGCACCGCCGCCTATCGTCTGCTGCCGGACAAGCAGTGGACCGGCTTCAAGCCGCCCGCGCCGAGCCTGCCGCGCTCGCCCGGCCACCATGCCGAGTGGATCCGCGCGGCCAAGGGCGGCGAGATGTGTCAGTGCCCGTTCACCTACGCCGGCCACATGACCGAGGTGGTGCTGCTGGGCAACATCTCCATCCGCGGTGGCCAGCCGGTGGAGTGGGATGCCGACCTGATGCGCGTCACTAACAACCCCGACGCGCAGCAGTACGTCACCAAGACCTACCGGCCGGGCTGGGATCTGCACGAACTGACCGGCGTCAAGCCGCTGTTCGGCCACGTGCCGGTCAACCGGCACCGCGAGGGCTGAAGCATCCCAGAGCGTGCTATGCTGCGGGCCAAGAGGTAGTCAAATGGACTGGTTGCGGCCCTTGGCGCGTGGTGGCGTCTACGACGTGCCCACGCATGGCGCCGGCCCGGCGGGCGAACTGCCGGTCCAGCCCGAGCAACTGACCGAGGGGGCCAGCGGCGACCTGTTCGGCTGGACCCAGGACGTTGGCATGGGCCTGCCGCCCGAGCGCCTGGGCCGGCCCGAAATGCTCATCTTGAGCACGTCGGGCGGGCTGCGCGGCGAGGACGGCAGGCCCATCGCGTTGGGCCTGCATACCGGCCATTGGGAAGTGCACCTGCAGGTGGCCGCCGCCGCCGAGGAGCTCAGCCGGCGCGGCGCCGTGCCGTTCGCCGCCAGCGTCACCGACCCCTGCGACGGCCGCACGCAGGGCACGACCGGCATGATGGACTCGCTGGCCTACCGTAACGACGCGGCCATCGTGTTCCGCCGGCTGATTCGTTCGCTGCCCACGCGCGCCGGCGTGCTGGGTGTGGCCACCTGCGACAAGGGCCTGCCGGCGATGATGATGGCGCTGGCCGCCATGCGCGACCTGCCGGTGGTGCTGGTGCCGGGCGGCGTGACCCTGCCCGCGCGCGGCGCCGAGGACCTGGCCACGGTGCAGAGCCTTGGCGCGCGCTACGCCCAAGGCCAGGTCAGCCTGAAGGAAGTCGCCGAGCTCGGCTGCCGCGCCTGCGGCTCGGGCGGTGGTGGCTGCCAGTTCCTGGGCACGGCCGGCACGGCGCAGGTGGTAGCCGAGGCGCTGGGTCTCACCGTGCCCCATGCCGCGTTGGCGCCCTCGGGCTTCCCCATCTGGCTCGACGTGGCCCGCCGCAGTGCCCTGGCCCTGCTGGCGGCGCGCGAGTCGGGCCTGACCGCGGCCGACATCGTCACCGACGACGCGGTCCACAATGCCATGGTCGTCCATGCGGCGTTTGGCGGCAGCACCAACCTGCTGCTGCACCTGCCGGCCATAGCCCACGCCGCCGGGCTGCGCCGGCCGACGGTGGACGACTGGCATGCGGTCAACCTGGCCACGCCGCGGCTGGTCGATGTGCTGCCCAATGGGCCGCGGTACCACCCGACAGTCCGCGTCTACCTGGCTGGCGGCGTACCCGAGGTCATGCTGCATCTGCGCGAGCTGGGCCTGTTGCGGCTCGAAGCGCGCAGCGCCACAGGCCAGACGGTGGGCGAGAGCCTGGACGCCTGGGCCGGCTCCGAACGGCGGGATCGGCTGCGCGAACGCCTGCAGCGGGCCGACGGCGTCGACCCCGACGAGGTCATTTACAGCCCCGAGCGCGCTCGCCACGCCGGCCTGACCAGCACCGTGGTCTTTCCACGGGGCAACCTGGCGCCCGAAGGCTCGGTCATTAAGGCCACGGCGCTCGACCCGAGCGTGGTGGATGCAGACGGTGTCTACCGGCACTGCGGGCCGGCCAAGGTGTTCATCACCGAGCGCGCGGCCATCGCGGCCATCAAGCGCGGGCAGATCGCGGCGGGCGACGTCATGGTCATCTGCTCGCGGGGGCCCTTGGGCTCGGGCATGGAGGAGACCGCACAGGTCACCATCGCGCTCAAGCACCTGCCGTTCGGCAAGCACGTGGCCTTGCTCACCGACGGTCGGTTCTCGGGGGTCAGCACGGGCGCGTGCATCGGCCACATCGGGCCTGAAGCACTGGCCGGCGGGCCCTTGGGCAAGCTGCTCGACGGCGACCGTGTAGCGATTCGCGTCGATCGCGTCACACTAGAAGGCAGCATCGATCTGGTGGGTGTCGACGGCGTCGACCACGGGGCCGACTGGGGCGCCGCCGAACTGGCCCGGCGCGCTCCGCGCGCCGATCTGGCGCCTGATGCGCTGCTGCCCGACGACACGCGCCTGTGGGCTGCGCTGCAGGCGTTGAGCGGCGGCACGTGGGGCGGCTGCGTGTTTGACGTGGATTCTGTTTTACAGCGCCTTAACACCTGAGCGGTGGAGGCCGATAAACGGGGAACCAGGGCGCTGAGTAGCAGCGTTTGGATATCGGAGCCGCGGGTCGGCTCCGCCGATGGGCAGGATGGAGGTCCGAAGTGAACAACGTGGAGTTCCGCACCGGCGGCGACTGGGATACGACGACGCTGTTCAACAACGGCGAGGAAGTGTTCGCCAGCCAGTTGTTCGTCGAGTTGCATTGCGGTCGCGACGAATGGGGCAACCCGGCCGACGGCGGCATCGGCAACGGTGGCGAGTTCGCCGCCATTGTCCGGCTGCAAGAGGATCCCAGCCGCGAGGTGGGCCTCTTCCCGGGCCGGCTGGAGATGATCTTCCCGCGGCACAACCTGACCATCGAGAACACGCACCCCGGCTTCGCGTTCGAGTTCACGCGGATCTGGTACAACGGCCACGATGTGACTGATGATGTGGTTGACCTGCTGGTGAACATCGACGCCGCGAACAACCAGGTGCAGGCGTACATCACGGTCTATCGGTCGCATTGGATCGCCCAGGACGAAGTGGCGACCTACAATATCATCTAGAGGGAGGATCCCCATGACCTCAACGCGTTGGACGATGGGCCGTCGGTATGGCCTCGGTCTGCTGGCCCTGGCGCTGGTCGCCTTCCATGCCCCAGTGGCCGAAGCCGGCCGCTCGGGCGGCTCGCGCGGTGGCAGCAGCTTCGGTGGGTCGCGCAGCAGCAGCGGCGGCAGCTTCGGCGGCAGTTCGCGCTCCTCAGGGGGCAGCTTCGGCGGCAGCTCTCGCTCGTCGGGCAGCAGCAGCTTCAGCGGCAGCAAGCCCTCCAGCGGTGGCAGCTTCGGCTCGTCGTCGAGTAGCAAGCCCTCGACTGGCGGCAGCTTCGGCGCCCCGCGCACCGCGCCGAGCACCGGTCGCTCCACCTCGGGCGGCAGCTTCGGCTCCTCGTCAAGCAGCAAGCCCTCGAGCGGTGGCAGCTTCGGATCTCCGAGCACGACGAGCAGTCGTACGGGTTCGTTCGGCAGTGCGCCGAGCTTCGCCCGCTCCAGTTCGTCGGTGCCACGCTACTACTCAAGCCGCACGCCGATCAGCTCCAGTCCGCTGCCGTATGCCGTCGCTGGCTACGCCGCGGGCTCGCTCATGGCTCACCGCTATGGCGGTTGGTCGGACTACAGCTACGGCTGGGCGCACCCACGCTGGTACTACTACACGCCGTTCAGCCCGGCCTTCTACTATGGCCGGCCGGTGTATGTCGACGGCGCGCTGTACCCCGGCTCGTTCAGCCTGGGTCGGCTGATCTTCGGCGCCATCGCGCTGTTCTTCGTGGTGGCCATCATCGCCGGCCTGGTCAAGGGTCGCGGCCCCAAGTACACCACCTACAGCGGCTGAGCCGTGTCGGCTTGAGTTGAGCGTCGGGGCGCGGCTGGCCGTGCCCCGATGCCGTTCACCAAGGAATTGCGCATGTTCGGACGCCCCAAGCCCGAAGCTGCTCCACCACTCGCCATCAGCGCCGCCGAGCGCGCCAAGATCATGGGCCGCGGGCTGGTGCAGGTCGTGGTCACGCAGACAGAACCCCTCGAGTTCATTGTCCTGATCAACGAGAAGGTCATCCCCCAGGACCAGGTCGGCAGCTTGTTCGTCAGCATCGAGGCGCCGAGCGACGCCGCGCCTGACGGCACGGTGCAAGCCACGCTGGAATACCTGGTCGACACCATCGGCGGGCAGGCGGCGATGCAGCGCGTGGAGCTGTTCCCTTGCACGCTGGTGTTGCTGGCGGCCGGCCGGCGCGTGGCCATCACCGCCAGCAGCGCCGGCTCGCTCGACGGCATGTGGATCAATCTGGGCCTCAAGCCCGACGGCTCCTCGCACGAGGTGTCCGGCGCGCAGGCGCTGTCGGTCATTGTGCAGGACCCGCTGCTGCAGGCCAAGATCACCTGGAACGACGGCCGCGAAGAGGATCTGATCCCGGTTGCCTAGGGGTGTAAACTAGCGGCGGGAGGATCCCACACCGTGGACACCGCTTCTCGCCCGACCGCGATCGTGACGGGCGCCAGCCGAGGTATCGGCCGGGGTATCGCCGAGGCGCTGGGTGCGCTCGGCTGGGCCGTGGCCATCAACTACAACCGTAGCGCCGAAGCTGCCGAGGCCGCTGCCGTGGCTATTCGCGCCGCGGGTGGCGAGGCCATTTGCGTGCAGGCCGACATCGGCAGCCTGGCCGACCACGCCCGGCTGGTCGACGCCACGCTCGACGCATTCGACCGCATCGATCTGCTGGTCAACAACGCGGGCATCGGTTCGCTGGTGCGCGGCGACCTGCTCGATGCCACGCCCGAGAGCTTCGACGCGGTGCTCAGCACCAACCTGCGCGGCCCGTACTTCCTCACCCAACGCGTCGCCAAGGCGATGATCGATCTGGTCAGTCGCGGCGTGGTGGATGCACCCCAGATCGTCAACGTCAGCAGCATCAGCGCGTATACCGTGAGCACCAGCCGCGGCGACTACTGCCTGAGCAAGGCGGCCTTGGCCATGATGACCGGCCTGTATGCCGACCGGCTGGCCGAGTACGGCATCAACGTCTACGAGATCCGGCCGGGCGTCATCGCCACCGACATGACCGGCCCGGTCAAGGCCAAGTACGATGCGCTCATCGCCGAGGGCTTGACGCCCATCCGGCGCTGGGGCCAGCCCGAAGACATCGCCAAGGCGGTCTGCGCCATCGCTGCGGGCGCGCTGCCCTTCTCCACGGGCCAGGTTCTGGACATCGATGGCGGCTTCCACCTGCGCCGGCTCTAGCTTCTCCGCAACACAGAAAGGACCCACGATGGACCCCAAGGTCATCCTCACCGGATTCGCCGACGAAGGCCCGACCACCAAGAACGTCGAGGCGCAACTGGCTATGTGCCGCGGCCTCGGCCTGAGCTACTACTCGCCCCGCTTCGTCAATCTCGGCGGCGGCGCGAAGAACCTGATGGCCGCGACCGACGACGAGTTGGCGCAGATCCGCGACCTGCACGACGCGTATGAGATGAAGGTCAGCTCCATCGGTTCGCCGATCGGCAAGGTCAAGCTGCTTGACGCCGACGATGGCACGGCCAACCGCTACGTGCCGTTCGAGACCTACCTCGATACCGAGGTGGCGCACGCCATCGACGTGGCCAGGCTGCTGGGCGCCAAACTCATTCGCGGGTTCAGCTTCTATCCGCCGAAGACCGACGATCCCATGGCGCACGTCGAGCTGGCCGCCGGCTACCTGCGCGCCATCGCCGAGCGCTGCGCCGCGGCCGGCCTCGTCTACGGCCTCGAAGTCGAAGCCAACCTCGTGGGCCGCGACGGCCGCACCGAGATGGCGCTGTTCGACGCTGTGGGCCACGACAGCCTGATGCTCATCTTCGACGGCGCCAACATCGCCTGCCAGGGCTACCCGCGCGACAGCGTCTACGCCGAATACGAGGCCATGAAGGCCGGCATCGGCTGGATGCACGTCAAGGACTACCAGTTGGCCGACGGCGCACAACAGACCGGCCACATCGACGAAGAGTCGCTGTGGCGGTTCGTGCCTTGCGACCGCGGCACGTCGGGCTATGCGGCGATCCTGGCCGACTTCCGCGCCGCGCTGCCGGCGCTGACCGCGAAGCTCCAGGCGCGCGGCATCCCCGGCGTCTTCCTCGATCTCGAGCCGCACCTCAAGGGTGGCGGCCAGTTCGGCGGCTTCAGCGGCTGCGACGGCTTCGGTGTGGCGCTGCGCGTGCTGTGCGGCGTGCTGGACGCGGTCGGCATCGGCTACGACCTGACCGTATACGGCGAGCTCAACCGCGCCTGAGGGGCACGGGGAGGCGCGCTCCGCGCGCCGAACGATTGGGCTGGCGTGAACCGGTGCGGGTTGGGTATAACGTAGCCTAATGATCACCTATCGATGCCCTGGCTGCGGTGAGCGCCTGAACGTCGTGGAGAGCGAACTGGACCGGCAGGTCGAGTGCGCCGCCTGCGGCATGCCCAGTCGGTGCCCGGCGTCGGACTACCACAAGAGCCGGCTGCGCCGACTCAAGTCGGAGCTGGCCAAGCGCCCGCTGGCCTCCGCGGAGTTGCGTGAGGCCGCGGTGCATTACCGCGGGCTGGGGCAGGACGACAAGGCGCGCCGCGCCGAGAAAGCGGCGCGCCGCGCCGCGGAGACCGGCGTCGCCGAGGCGGACAGCGAGCTGGCCGGTGCCGTGGCGGCGGTCACCGCCGACTTTGCCGACTACGAACCGGCGCCCGCGCCGCACGACGCGTTGGCGCTGGCCATCGGCGCTGCGGTCTGGGCGGGCGTGACGGTCGGGGCGGCGCTAGTCCATCCCGCGGCGGTAGCGCCCCTCTTCGCGCATGGGCTGGCGGCCATGGCGGTGGCGGGCGCCTGTGCCGTGCGCGGTTCGGCGGCGGGCTGGACACTGCTCGGTGGGGTACTGCTCGGCGCGCCGTTCGGCATGGCCTATGGCTTGCTCTATCGCGGGTCGGCTCCACGCCATCTGCCTCGCGCCGACAGTGGCGTGGCGCTGGGTATGGCTGTGGTGACCACGGCGGTGTGGGTCGGCACCGCTGTGCATCTGCTGGCTGTGAGGCTGGCATGACCTACCGCTGCCCGCATTGTGGGTTCCGCATCGCGTTGTCGGACCGCCATTGTGGCGAGACGCGCGCCTGTCCGGCTTGCCTGCGCGACAGCCGCGTGCCCGACGCCCTGCATCGCGACCGGCTCGAAGCGCTGTTCGAGCAGTCCAACCAGCGGCCTCTGACCGCCGCCGAGTGGAACGAGGTGGCTACCCACTACCGCGCGCTGGGCGACCGCGCCAAGGCCGACAAGGCGGAGATCTCCGCCTCGCGCGCTTTCGACGCCGAGTCCGAGCGCCGGGTCGACGCCATCGTGCCCGACCTGGTGGCGCCGGTGGAGGCCGCCGAGATCGAGTCGGCGATCGCCGCCGACGGGGGACAGAGCGGGCACCTGCGGGCCTGGATATGGTGCGCCGTGGCGGCCGGCCTGCTGGCGCTGGCGGCGGCTCTTTGGCCGGTGGGCCGGCTGGCTGCCGCGACGCAGGCGGCCACGGCGATCGCCGTCGCGGCGTCCGTGGCGCTGCGCGGCCAGGCGGTGGCGGGCACGCTGGCACGCGGCCTGTGGCTGACGGCGCCGGTGGCCTGCCTGCTGGCCGAGACACGGGCGCAGCGTGAGCCCGCGGCCGTGCCGCTGGACGATCAGCTCGCGGCGCAGATGCTGGCCTGGGTGGCCTGCGCGGCGTGGCTGGCGGGCTACGCGATCAGCCTGCTGACCGTGCTTCGTTCGTAGCTGTCGCCAGAAGAGGATGGACGTTCATGGCCAGAGCATGCCTTGACCAGGGCTGGCGCCTGCGCGCGGTCGCGCGGCCGTTCGAGGGCAACATCGGCGGCGCGCCGCAGGGCGCCGACATCCCCGAGTACCCCGATGCCGACTGGCGCGTGGTGGATCTGCCGCACGATCACGCCATCGAGGCGACGCTCGAACAGAACGGGCCGGCAGGCAGTGGCAACCCAAACGCCGGGCAGAACGCCTGGCTGCCCGGTGGCCTGCTCTGGTACCGCCGGCATCTGACGCTCGACCGCACCGAGGGTCGTGTCTTCCTGCTCGAGTTCGGCGCCTGCTACCGCGGTACCGAGGTCTGGGTCAACGGGCACTACGCCGGCGCCGAGGCCAACGGCTACTTCTCCTTCACGCTGGATATCACGCCTTGGGTCCAGCCGGGCGAGAACGTCATCGCGGTGCGGGCCGACAACTTGGACACGCCCAACTGCCGCTGGTACACGGGCACGGGCCTGTACCGCCATGTCTGGCTCTGGGATCTGGACCAGACCCATCTCGCGCACCACGGCATCGCCATCACCACGCCGGAAGTCACCAGCGATCACGCGGTGGTCTGGGTGAGCACCGAGATCAAGGGACCGGGCGGTCGGGCGCATCTGGTCAGCCGAGTGGCCGACGGGGCGGGCCATGTCGTGGGCGAGGCCGCCGGTCTGTTCGAGTGCGGCTCGACCGCGGTTCAGCAGATTCGAGTGCAGGACCCGCGGCTGTGGAGCGTTGACTCGCCGGTGCTCTACTCTCTGCGGTCGCAGCTCTCACGCGATGGCCAGGTGACCGACGAGCGAGCCACCGCGTTCGGCATCCGCACGCTGGAGTTCCGCCGCGGGGAGGGCTTCTTCCTGAACGGCGAGCCCCTGAAGTTCAAAGGCCTGTGTTTGCACCACGAGGCGGGCCCGCTCGGCGCCGCGGTGCCCGAGACCGTCTGGGCGTACCGCCTTGGTGAACTGAAGAAGGTTGGCTGCAACGCCATCCGGACCAGTCACAACCCGCCCGCCGAGGAGTTCCTGGACCTCTGCGACGCCCTGGGCTTCCTGGTCATGGACGAGCTGTGCGACAAGTGGGAGCCGCCCCACTACCGTGACTTCGAGCGGCGGTGGCGTCCCGATATCACCGCCTGGGTGCGCCGCGACCGCAACCATCCCAGCGTTGTGATGTGGTCGGTGGGCAACGAGAACGATGCGCCCGGCACGCTCTACCTCGACCGTCGGCTCCCTCAGCTTTGCGGGTTGGTACGCGCGCTCGATCCGACGCGGCCCGTCATTGCCGCGCTCGAACGCGGGCCCGATGGTGAAGATCGGGCGGCGCAGGTGCTCAAGTCGGCGGCCCACACGGACCTGGTCGGCCTCAACTACGGCGAGCAGTGGTATGCCGATCTGCTGCGGCACGACCCGGATGAACTCATCCTCGGCACCGAGAACTACACCTACTACACCAGCCTCCCCGAGCAGCGCGAGGCCATGGTGGAGAAGAACGCCTGGCTGTACGTTCTCGAGGACCCGCGGGTCATGGGTCTGTTCTACTGGACCGGCATCGACTACCTGGGCGAGGCCGGCCGCGCGTGGCCGCGGATCGGCTCGACCTCGGGCTTCTGCGACCTGACGGGTCATCCCAAGCCCCGGGCGGCCCTCCTCGCGAGCTTCTGGTCGGCCCAGCCCGTGCTGGCCATGGCGGTGGCGGCGAGCACCCCACGACCGTCCTCCATGTGGAGCTTCCCGGCTCTAGACCCATGCTGGACGGGCGTCGATGGCGAGATAGTGACCTTGGCCATCTACGGCAATTGCGAGACGGTCGAACTCACCCTGAATGGGCGCAGTCTGGGCCAGCGGGACCTGACGGGCCAGGTGAACCGCATGCTGTCCTGGGACGTCCCGTACGCGCCAGGGACGCTGGTGGCCACGGGCCGCAACGGTCAGGCCGAGGTCGCGCGGTGCGCTCTGCGTACCCCGCAGGACCCGGCATCGCTTCGGCTGCGGGTGTTGACCGGTGAAGTGGCGGCTAACGGGTGGGATACTGCTCTGGTCGAGGCGCAACTGGTGGACGCGCAGGGCACCGTGTGCCCCAGTACGGACCCGGTGGAGTTCGCCGCAGCGGGTGGTGCTCAGGTGGTCTGCGTCGGCAACGGCGACATGGCCTGGCACGGACCGTTCCGTGCCCAGACCGTGCCGCTGTGCCGCGGGCGAGCTGTGGCCTACCTTCGGGCCGCGGCGAGTCCCGACCAGGCCAGCGTCACGGCGCACTGCGCCGGGCTGACCGCGACGGTGGCGTTGCACTTCCGTTGAGGGTGCCCGGCAACCTCGCGTTGCACGATGAACCCGCCGTGCCCGCGCTCGCCTGTGCGGCCCGCGCGCGTGTCTAGCGGGATACGCGATTAGCCTGTATGCTGTGTTCCGCTCATAGACTCCAAGCGAGTCGGTGAGTGGAGTTCCTGGGCATGAAATGGGTCTTCGCCGGCGCCTTCGTACTGCTTTGTCTGCTCGCGATTCCTGCGTACCGTGGCAGCCACGACCCGGTGACGGCGGGCAAGACGCGCATCGTCTGGATCAGCGACGACAACCCGGTACGCAAAGGCCAGATCGAGCTGTTCAACAAGACGCATCCCTCGATCGAGTTGAAGATCGACCCCACCAACGCCGGCATGGAGAAGGTCATCGTGCAGAGCCTGGCCGGGGTGGGGCCCGACCTGTTCGACTGCTACAACCCCTTCCAGCTCTCGGCCTACGTGCGCGCCGGCATCGCCGCCGACATCACCGACGACATGCTCAAGGCGGGCGTGGATGTGGGCAAGATCATCTGGCCGGCGGTGAAGGTGACCTGCGTGCGCGATGAGCGCGCCTACGGCTTCCCGTGCAATGCCGCCTGCGATGCGGTCTGGTTCAACAAGAAGCTGTTCGAGGAGGCGCGCATCCCGTATCCCGACCATCAGATGACCTGGGACGAGCTGATTGCGCTGGCCAAGCGGCTGACCGTCCGTGAGGCCGACGGCCGCGCCAAGCAGTTTGGTCTGCTGTGCGACTGGTGGCAGTGGCAGTCGTTCATCGCCATGTGGGGTGGCAGCATCTTCTCGGCTGACGGCAGCCAATGCGTGGTGGACAGCCCCGAGGCCATTGCCGCGGTGCAGTTCCTGCACGACCTGATCTATGTCCACAAGGTCATGCCCAGCCCGGCCGACGAGGCGTCGGCCACCCAAGGCGGTTGGGGCTCGGGCACCATCTCGTTCTTCAGCGGCGACAAGGGCGCCATGGCGTTTGGCGGACGCTGGTGGCTGTGCACGCTGCGTATGTCCAAGGACCTGCGCAGCGGCGTGATGCCCGCGCCGTTCGGCCCAGGCGGCGTGTACCGCGGCTACGGCCGGTCGACGCTGGTCAGCGCCAACTCCAAGAACCGCGCGGCGGCGCTGGAGTTCATGAAGTATCTGGCCGGGCCAGACTACAACCAACTCCTGAACGACCAGGGCGATGCACTGGCGCCGGTGCCGGCCTACTGCCAGGGCGAGCGTTTCCTGCACAACCCCGAGTACCCGCAGGAGACCGACAACCAGGTGTGGGCCGACGCCATGGCCAAGGGCGTGCCCGACCAGGTCAGCCCGTATGTCAATGGCAACCTGGCCAACCGCATTCTGACCAAGCAGCTCGACCTGGTGAAGAACGACCAGAAGACCGCCGCCGATGCGCTACGGAGCGCGGCCAAGCGCATCAATGAAGAGATCGCCAAGGGCCGCGCCATGGCCGCCGCTGCCGGCGTCGCCGGCCGGGCGGGCACCGCGGAGAAGACGGGAGGCCGGCCGTGAAGAAGCGCACCGGACTGCATGACAGCGAGTTCTGGGCGGCCCCGTCGTGTTCTCCCTGGTGGTCAGCGCCACCAACTGGAGCCTGACGCGCGAGGAGCCCTTCCGCTTTGTCGGCCTGGCCAACTTCGCCCAGCTCTTTGGCGACAAGGAGTTCTGGCAGTACTTCATCAACACCGGCTACCTGATGCTGGGCATGCCCATCGCCATCGCCGGGTCGCTCTGCCTGGCGCTGCTGCTGAGCCAGAAGCTGCGTGGCGTGGTGATCTACCGCACCATGTTCTACTTGCCCAGCTTCACCAGCGGCGTGGCGTTGCTGATCCTGTGGAAGGCGCTGTACAACCCGCAGTTCGGCCCCATCAACGCGGCGCTCGGCCCCATCTTCCAGTGGTTTGGCGGGCAGGCGCCCGAGTGGCTGCTGTCCACCAAAAACCTGCTCGGCCTGCACGCCGAGGACATCCGGCTGGTCTGGGCGCAGTTCGGGCTCGGCGCGCGCGATGCCATGATCTTCATGGGCATCTGGATCAGCATCGGCGGCAGCAACATGCTGCTCTATCTGGCCGGCCTCAGCAACATCCCCCAAGAGCTGTTCGAAGCCGCGCAGATCGATGGTGCCGGCCCCTGGGCCACATTCCGCCATGTCACCTGGCCCCAGCTCGCGCCCACCACGTTCTTCATCCTGGTGATGAGCTTCATCGGCGGTCTGCAGGGCGGCTTTGAGTCGGCCCGGGTGCTCACCGCCGGCGGCCCGGCCGGCACGACCACCACGCTGGCGTACTACATCTACACCAAGGCCTTCGAGGAATTCCAGATCGGCTATGCCTCGGCGGTCTCGTGGGTGCTGTTCATCATCATCGCCGTGGTCACACTGCTCAACTGGAAGTTTGGCTCGCGCGAAACCAACGACGCCTGAGGGAGGCCAGCTATGAAAGAGACAACCGCGACGACCTCCGGCCGCTCTGGCGAGTGGTGGTTCCGCAAGGGCCGCTTCGGCGTCAGCCACCTGGCGCTGTGCCTGCTGGCGCTGACCACGCTGACGCCGTTCCTGTGGATGGTGCTGGCCAGCTTCAAGCACGTCAGCGAGATTGAGGGCAACCTCAACCCGTTCCCCAAGGTCTGGCATCCCGAGAACTACGCGCAGGTCTTCAAGCAGATCCACTTCGCGCGGTACTACTTCAACTCCATCTTCGTGGCCGCCTGGGTCACTGTGCTCCAGACCCTGACCAGCGCCATGGCCGCCTTCGCCTTCGCGCGGCTGCGCTGGCCGCGGCGCGACCAGGTGTTCAAGCTGTATCTCTTCACGCTCATGGTGCCCGGCGTGGTGACCATGATCCCCAACTACACGCTGATGGTGAAGCTGGGTCTGCTGGACAGCTACATCGGCCTGATCGTGCCGGCCTCGTTCTCCGCGTTCGGCACGTTCCTGCTGCGCCAGTTCATGATGGGCATTCCCCGCGCCCTCGACGAAGCGGCCGCCATCGACGGCGCCACGCATTGGCGCACCTTCTGGGACGTCATCCTGCCGCTGGCGCGACCGGGTCTGGTCACGCTGGCCATCTTCACCTTCATGGGCACCTACGGCAGCTTCTTCTGGCCGCTGGTGCTCATCAAGAGCGACGCCCTGCGCACACTGCCCATCGGCATGTTGTACTTCGACAGCGTCTATGGCAAGCAGACCAACCTGATCATGGCGGCCAGTGTGATGAACATCACGCCGCTGATCATCCTGTTTGTCTCGACCCAGAAGTTCCTGGTCAAGGGCATCCAGCTCGGAGCGGTGAAGGGGTAAGCCGGTCATTGCCGTTCGGTGCCATCGCCTCATACTGATCCCGCACAGCAGCGAGGAGATGAGACGATGGCGAACGGCCCGCGCGCGGTCACGCCCGGCAGCTTGAGGGCCTACGCGCAGCCCAGCGTGGGGCGCAGCCTGGGTCAGATGGCCACGTCGTTTGGCCCGTTCGTCGCGCTGTGGGCGTTGGCCCGTTGGCTTCTGCGCGTCCACTGGTGGGCCGCCCTGCCGGCCAGCCTGGGCGCGGGTCTGTTCCTCCTGCGCATTTTCGTCATCCAGCACGACTGTGGTCATGGCTCGTTCTTCCGCTCCAAGCGCGCCTGCTGTTGGGTGGGCCGGCTGAGCAGCCTGTTCACGGCCACACCGTACGGCCGCTGGCGAGCAAGCCACGCCCATCACCACGCCCACGTCGGTCAGCTCGAAGGCCGCGGCGTGGGCGACGTCGGCACGATGACGCTCGACGAGTACCGCCGGTGCGGCGCATGGCGGCGATTGTGCTACCGGCTCTACCGCCATCCGCTGTTCCTGTTCGGCTTCGCCCCGATGGCGCTGTTCGTGGTGGGCAACCGGCTCGGCACGACGACGCAGACCCGCGCCGACCGCACCAGCCTGTGGACGCACAACCTGGTGCTCGCCGTCGCCGTGGTGGCTGCGTGCTGGCTGCTGGGCTGGCGCGAGTACCTGTTGGTGCAGGGCCCGGCCCTGTTGGTCGGCTCCACCATCACGGTCTGGCTCTTCTATGTGCAGCACCAGTTCGAGAGCACCTACTGGGCGCACACGGGCGAGTGGAACCTGTCGGACGCGGCGCTCCAGGGCAGTTCACACTACCGCCTCCCGCGCCTACTGCAGTGGCTGACGGGCAGCATCGGCCTGCACCATGTGCACCACCTCAACTCGCGCATCCCCAACTACAACCTGCAACGCTGCCACGACGAGTTGCCGCCGCTGCACGAGGCGCCCGTGCTGACGCTCACGTCCAGCCTGAGGTGCATGAGACTGGCGCTGTGGGATGAGGAGGCCGGGCGACTGGTGTCGTTTGACGCGGCCCGCCTGAGCTGACGCGTGGCGGGATCGTTGCGGGCGCAGGGGGTGACTTAGCGCCCTTGCGCGGCATAATGAGATCACCTGGTTGACCGAAGTTCCTGTCGCCAGATCCGGAGATCGAGATGATGGCGACCGGCCCGCGGCCCAGCACGCCCGGCAGCTTGAGCGTGTATGCACGGCCCAACGTCTGGCGTAGCCTGGGCCAGATGGGCACCTCCTTTGGCCCGTTCGTCGTGCTATGGGCTCTGGCCTGGTGGCTCCTGCGCCTCCATCCGCTGGCTGCGCTGCCGGTCAGCCTCGCCGCTGGGCTGTTCCTGGTGCGCATTTTCATCATCCAGCATGATTGCGGCCATGGCTCCTTCTTCCGCTCCAAGCGCGCCTGCTCCTGGGTCGGCCGGCTGTGCAGCCTGTTCACCGCCACACCGTATGGTCACTGGCGATCAAGCCACGCGCAGCACCATGCCCAGGTCGGCAAGCTCGAGGGCCGTGGGGTGGGTGATATCAACACAATGACGCTGCGCGAATGGCGCGAGGCGGGCTGGCGGAAGCGGCTGCTGTATCGGCTGTACCGCCATCCTTTGGTGCTGTTTGGCATCGGGCCGGTGAGCCTGTTCCTCATCGGCAATCGCTTCTGTTCCGCTGACGACCGACCGAGTGCCAAGCTCAGCGTCAACATGACCAACCTCGCGCTGGCCGCCACGGTCACCATCGCCTGCCTGCTGTTCGGCTGGCGTGAGTTCCTGCTGGTGCAGTTGCCAGCCACCTTCCTTGCGTGCAGCGTTGGTGTCTGGTTGTTCTATGTCCAGCATCAGTTCGAGGACACCTACTGGGCCCACGCCACGGAGTGGGACCTGACCGAGGCGGCCATACGCGGCAGTTCCTACTACCGCCTGCCGGCGCTGCTGCAGTGGCTGACGGGCAACATCGGACTGCACCACGTGCACCACCTCAACTCGCGCATCCCCAACTACAACCTGCAACGCTGCCACGACGATGTGCCCGTGCTGCATGAGGCGCCCGTGCTGACGCTGGCGTCCAGCCTGCGCTGTGTGCGTCTGGCGCTGTGGGACGAGGACGCGCGGCGCCTGGTGTCGTTTGGCGAGGGGCATCGGAGGTAGGTGCTGCCGCGCGCCTTGCGGCCACCGCGTAACCCATTGGGTCCGACAGGTCACCTGCCCAGGGAGACAACCATGTCGGACTCGACCAAGGAGCCGTGGCTGCAGTGGCTCGCGTTGGCCACGGTGGTGCTGGCGGTCTGCGCCTCTATCGCCTCGCTCAAGGCGGGCAGCTACTCCACCAAGGCCACGCTGACCACCACCGACGAGAACAACCAGTGGGCCTACTTCCAGGCCAAGAGCATCAAGCAGCATACCTGTGAGGTGCAGCGCGACCTGCTCACCTACTACCGTTCCGAGGCCCGAACCGCGACCGCGCAGCAGAACCTCGACAAGCTGCTCGCGCGCTGTGGGCAGGACATCGCCCGGTACGACCAGGAGAAGAACGAGATCAAGGCCGGGGCCGAGAAGCGCGCCAAGGACGAGGACGTCTTCAAGCGCAAGGGCGCCAGCATGTCGCTCGCGGTCATGCTGCTGCAGATCGCCATCATGCTGTCATCGGTCAGCGCACTGCTCAAGCGATCCTGGCTGTGGGGTGCCGGCCTGGCCGTTGGCCTGACCGGCTTGGTCTACATGGTGAACGCCTTCGCACTCGTGCGGTGAGCATGCCCCGGCTGGGAGGCGGTGCTGACAGCGCCAGTCGGTCGACTGCGCCGCCAGCACCGCCTGGTCCCAGCGCTAGGGGGCCTTCGGCCGCTCGGTCACGCGGACGATGCCTTCATCGCTGAGGCAGCGCACGTCGGGCCGGTACATGGCGAAGCCGTTGTGTGGCAGCGCCCGGAACAGGCCCGGCGACTCCGCGCGGAGCCGGTAGCTGATGGTCGTCTTGCCCTGGCTGAGCTGGTCGGCGAAGAAGGTGACCTCCTTGTCGCGCAGCTCGCGGTACAGATACGAGCCGCCCCAAGTGCCGCCACTGGTCTGGTCGACCGGTTCACAGCCGGCAGGCTTGGGGTCGCGGAAGGCGACGTAGCTGAAGTCGTTCTCCGCGTCGATGTCGATCTTCACCTCGATCTGGTCGCCCGAGGCAATGGGCGTACCGTTGGCCAGGGGCTCCAGGCGCGTCTGGCGCTTGTTGTCCTTGTCCGTGTACTCCACCACGCGCGAGTAGCTGCGCTTGGCCGACATGAGGTTGGAGGCCGCGGTGATCGGGTCTTCCTTGGTGTAGTAGGTCAGCATGGCCGCCACATACGGGCTGCCGCCGCCGGCCGTGGTGACCGACACGTCGTTGGCACCCGAGCGCAGCAGCGCCGGGTCGACCTCGATCTCCGCGTTGGTCGATAGGGCGTTCTGGGGCGTGATCTCCAGGCCCTTCACGTCCTTGCCATTGACCTGCACGTTCACGCTGTACGTGCCCGTGAGCTCCTTGTGGCCATCGGCATACTCGGCCAGCGCCAGGATGGCCGCCGCCGTGTCCTTGGTGCTGTACCACTGGTTGCCCGTACGGTTGAGCAGCAGCCACTGCGCGGTCTTGCCCGCCAGTGCGGCGTTGGGCTCCACCTTCTGGCTGGCCAGCAGCGCGAACGCGGTGGTCTCCACCTGATCCTCGCTCCAGCGCCAACCCCAGCGGTTCTCACCCCAGTGGCAGCCCTGAGCCGTCTCGATGCGGCGGCTCTGCAGGTTGCGCCAGACCACCTGCGCGCGCTCGTTGTCGCGCCGGCCGGCCAGCGTGAGCACCAGCAGCGCCCGCGTGTAGTCGTTCAGGCCGTCACGCTCTGCCCAGACGCGCTCGACCGTCTCGGTCAGTGCCTTCTTCTGGTCGGCGCTGGGCGTATGCCCGATGCCTTCCACCTCGGTCAGCACCCACGCCACGTAGGCCGAACTGTCGTTCTGGCTCTTGAGCAGGTGCAGGTTGCCATAGAGGAAGTCGATGGCGCGCGTATAGCGGTCCTGAGGCACGGTGTAGTCGGCGCGCAAGGCCTGGCTCAGGCCGTAGGTGACATAGGCGCTCATCCACAGATCGCTGCGCATGCCGCCGAACCAGCCGAAGCCGCCATCGGCGTTCTGCATGCCGCAGAGCCGGTCCACGCCGGTTTTGACCATGGCCGGCAGCTCATCGAGGCCCTTGCTGTCCCACCACTCGGGCATCTGCGGCGGCTTGACCGCCGCGGGCTTGGCCGCCACCGTGGCGCCGCCGGTCGCGGGTCGGCCCACGAGGTCGAGCGTGCGCGCCACCATGACGCACGGCAGGAACTTGCTCGTGGTCTGCTCCACGCAGCCGTACGGGTAGCGGACGAGGTACGGCAGGGCGTCGACCAACGAGTTGATCACCGACGGCTGGATGCTGACCTTGAGCTTGGTGGCGTTGTCGCGGCGCTCGGCGGGCAGGTTGAGCGCGAAGCTCAGCTTGCCGTCGGTCACCTGGCCCGCGGCGGCGGCGAACTTGTCCGCGCCGTGCGGCAGCACCTCGAAGTCGGTCTTCACCGCATCGGAATCGGTGGCGCCGCGCAGCGTCGCCGTGATCGTCGCTCGGCCGGGGTTGACCGCGCGCACGATGCGGTCGAGCCGCGCCTGACCGTTGGGCGGCACGACCAGCGAGCCGGTGGCTTCGCCCTCCAGGCTCAGCCCGGCCACCTGCAGGCTGACCGCCACCTGCTGTTGCCCCGAGGTCTTGTTGGTGGCGATGATGCTGACGGTGGTCTCGTCGAGCTGGGTGAAGAAGCGCGGGGCCTGCAGACGACAGATCAGGTCCTTGCTGGTCACCACGCGCTCTACCTGCTGGCCGGCGCGCGTGTCCTTGGTCACAGCGCGCGCGGTGGTGCGCCAGGTGGTCAGGCTGTCAGGGAAGTCCACCTTCACGTCAGCCTGACCCTTGGCGTTGGTGGTCACCGTGGGCAGCCAGACGATGGTGTCGGGGAAGAAAGAGCGCACGGCCACGGCCGCCTCCGGCCCGGCCTCCGCGCCCGGGGCCGCCTTGGCGGCATCCGCGGGAGCCGAGGCCATGGCCGCCGGAGAGGGCGGCGGCGCGCCGGCGCGCTGCATCATGGGACGGCCGCCACCCATCCCACCCATGCCGCCGCCGAAACCGCCAGGCATGCCGAGCGCCACACCTTCGGTGCGTGGTTCGAACTTGTCGTCGTACTCGCCGGCCGGCTCGAACGAGCAGGCGCTGCGGATGCCGTTGAAGCGGCGACCGCCATGGAAGTAGGCGCCGATGGGCTGCGCCATCTCCTCCTGGATGGCATAGACGCTGTCGTCGGTGATGCCCAGGCTGACCTGCGCGGCCACCGGCTTACCGTCCTGGTCGGTGGTGGTCACGGCGAACTGGCCGCTGGTGCGCGGCTTGTACTCCGCCTTGTCGCTCTGCACCTTGACGTTCACGAAGCGGTCCGTGGGTGGCACTTTGAGCTCCGCGTTGGCGAAGTAGACCTGCTTGGAGCCGACCACGGTGGCGTTGACATAGACGTTCGGCGAGTAGTTGTCCCTCACCGGCAGTTCCAGCACCAGCGCGTTGCCCTGGTAGCGGATGACCTTGGTCTCATAGATGTGCACCGCGCCGATGGTCAGCAGCACTGCGCCGTCCTTGACGGGGCTGTTGAGCAGCAGGCGCGCCGTCTGGCCCTTCTGGTACAGGTCCTTCTCGGGCAGCAACTGCAGGTTGGCGTGGTCCCAGTTGTTGCCTTTGTAGGCGTCGTTGGCCACCCAGAAGCTGGTCGACGCGGTGACATCGACCTTCTTGTCGAACTTGTCGGGCGCACGGAGCCCGATCTCCCAGTTGCCGTCCTTGGGCGCGTCGAAGACGAGCTTCTTCTCGCCGGAATCGGGGTCGGTGTCGAGCTTCCTGGTCCACATGAGCTTGTCGCGCTCGGAGTGCGCGTAGCGCGTGACGCGGCCCGTCTTGGGGTCCTTGAGCTCGGGCAGCCACTTGGTCGACCACAACTCGACGGTCACCGGCGTCGCCACCGGCTGGCTGTCGGCGTCCTGGGCCTTGGCGGTCAGGGTCACCTTGTCCGTCGGCCGGTAGAGGTGCTGGCCGGTGTTGGCATAGAGGTAGAAGGCTTTCTGCGTGACGGTCACGCTGCCCGACGCCTCCACCACGCGGCGGCTGACGTCGGCCACCTCGGCCTCGATCGTGTAGCTGTAGTCGTTGCCGTCCTTGAGCGTGACGAATTCGATGGTCGCCTTGCCCTTGCCGTCGGTCTTGGCCGTGCCTTCGGTGACGACCTGCTCGCCACCGCGCCAGAAGCGCGGGCGGTCCCACCCGGCATAGAACCAGTCGAAGGGGTCACGCCACCAGTAGGTCTGGTAGTAGGGACGACGCTTGACCACGTACTTCACTTCGCCGTCGGTCACGGGCGCGCCGAAGTAGTACTGCGCATCCACTTCGACCGCCGCGCCACCGCCGGGCCGGACTTCGGCCAGCGGCTTGCCCACGGTCACTTTGAACTCGGGCTTGCGGTACTCCTCAACGCGGAACTGGCCGCCGCCGCCCTGGTTGCCCAGCTTGACGCCGATGCCGTAGACACCCAGCGTCGGCTCCTTGTCCAGCGTCAGATCGCCGGTCAGCGAGCCGTACTCGTCGGTGGTCAGGGTCTTCTTGAGCAGCTCCTTGCCACGGGGGTCATGCACCGTCACCTCGACGCTCTTGCCGGCGAGGTTGGTGAACAGACCCTCTTTCTCGTTGCGCAGGATGGCCTTGAACTGCACCTTGTTCTCGGGCCGATAGACGGGTCGGTCGGTGTAGACGTAAGCCTTGAGCTCCGTGCCCGGCTCATTCCACCAGGCATAGAGACCGTCGTCCTGGAAGACATATTGGTCGCGCAGGCGACCGAAGGTCCACAAGCGCCAGTCGCCATTGTCACCCCGCGGGGCGACCTCGGTCTCCAGCAGGCCGTCGGGGTTGGTCTTGCCGCTCACGGCGTCGCGCAGGCGCATCTCGTTGCCGCCGCGGCGCGGCTGCAGCACCCGCAACTCGACCTCGGGCACCGGCTGGCGCGTGGTGCGGTCGGCCACGTAGCTGACCAGCTTGCGCGCCGCATACGACTGCACCAGCACCAGGTTGGAGATGTTGAGCAGCGCGCTCTGCTTCAGGTCAGGCTTGCCGTCGGCCTGGGCCTCGACCACATAGAGCCCGGGCGCCTTGATGGGCACCTGCTGGGCCGCAATGTGGAACTCGTACTTGCCCTGGTCGGCGACGGCCTGTCGCCAGGTGGCGACCTTCTGGCCGGTCTGGCGCAGCTTGTCGCGCTCATTGAGGTACTGGACGGTCAAGTCCTTGGCCGCGAACAGGTCAACCGAATAGGCGGTGAAGGTGACGCCCTGGAGGTTGCGCGTCTGGAAATGGAAGGGGATCTTTGCGCCCGGCAGATGGGTGCGCGACAGCATCAGTTCCAGCCGCGGGGCCTCGATCTCGGCGATCTGCTGCTTGGCATCGGCTTCGAGTTCGGACTTGGGAAAGCGGCGGCGCAGTTCCAGGTAGCGGGTGCGGGCCAGCGGGTAGTTCTCCTGCTCCTGGGCAATCTGGGCCAGCAGGTACCAGGCGCGGTCGGCCACCTTGGTCTCGGCAAACTGGTTGACCACCACGAGCAGCGCGGCCTCGGCCTTCTTGCGGTCACCGTAGCGTCCGCGGTAGAGGTCGGCCTGGGCCACTCGGGCGCGGGCCACGTCCTCGACGTCGGCCTTGGAGGCGATGATCGTCTCGAGGTGGTCCAGGGCCAACGGCTTGGCTCGCTCGTCCCACCATTCGGCATAGAAGGTGGCGGCGGCGAAATGCCACTCGTTGATCTCGTGGAGTTCCTCGGAGCTGGTCGGCCGCCGGCCGATCAGCGAGCGGTAGTCGCTCAACGCCGTCTCATAGAGGTTGGCGATCTTCTCCCAGTTGCTCCAGCGGTCGCGTTCGCGCAGCCACGTGGCCTCCAGGATGCGCGCCCGCAGGCCCCACGGGCTGCGGCGATTGGCCTCGGCGAAGGTGTCGAGACGCTCGGCCAGGTCCTCGGTGCGGCCGAGCCGGCTCAGCGCATGCAGTTGCTTGTAGCCCGCCTCGGTGACACGGGCATCGTCGGGAGCGGCCTTGGCGAAGCTCTCGAAACCAGCCGCGGCGCGGTCCCACGTCATTTCGCGGTAGTACTTCTCCGCATCGCGAAACTGCTCGTCCGGCGTGGCTGCCATCATCGGCGCTGCAACGATCAGCGTCGCGAGGAGGCCCCACCAGGTTGTGCTCTTGCTGCTCATGGCCGTTCCTTCGTCCTTCGGGCTGGGTGATTCCGGGGCGGATCCCCGATCACGTCACGCTGCCCCATACCAACGCCAAGCCCGCCGCGTTGACGCGGCGGGCTGAAAACATCGGAACGCGAGCGGCCGCGGGCTAGGTTCAGCCCTGCTTGGCTCCGCATTCGGCGCAGAACTTGGCGCCCGCCGCGAGCTCGGCGCCACAGGAGCCGCAGGCCGCCTTGGCCGCCAGCGCGCCGCCGCATTCGGCGCAGAACTTGGCCTTCTGCACGCGCGCATCGCAGTGCGGGCAGCGCACCTGGTCGTCGGTCGAGAGCTTGCCCTTCTCGACCTGCTGCACGGCGCGGGCCTGGGCCAGTTCGATCTCCCGGCTGCGGGCGGCGACATTGGCCTCGTCCTCCACCGACGGCGCGCAGCCGATACACAGCTGCACCTGCGGGTTGTAGCACGAAGCGCAGAAGTAATTGTGGCAGCGTCGGCAGCGGTGGAAGTGCTGCTGCGCCTGCTCCACGGCGACGGCGAAGGCAGCGTCGTGCGCCTTGCGCCAGCCGGCGTCGCGGGCCCGGTCGGCCAGGTTGCCGGCGCTGCCCAGGATGCCGCCCAACAGCGAGCCGGCCGCGCCGAGCAGGTTCGACGCCGTGGCCACGCTGTAGCGCTCGTAGGGCGTGCGCCAGGCATCGTGGCAACTCTCGCAGTAGAACTCGAACTGGAACCCGTTGCCATCGCTCTGATCGCCAAAGTTGTCGTGGAATGCCAAGTCCGCCATAGGTCTTCCTCTCTTGCTTCCGCTAGGATGATTGTAGGCCGCGCCCCGTGTGACCAGCAACTAGCACTCGGCGCGAGCCAGCAGCATGTCGCTGTAGCTGCTCGACAGCAGGTCCGACTCCTCGACGCCCAGGGCGCTCATCAGCGCCTGACACTGGGCCAGGCGCCGTTCCGCGCCCAGGTCGCCGTGGAGGTCGATGGCCTCCACCTCGACGAACTCGCCGAGGCCTTCGAGCCGATCCAGATGAACTTTGACGTTATCGACGAACCAGATCTGCCGCTCCTTGACCACTTCCACCAGCACGCCCAGAGCCGCGCTGAGCACCGGCTTGAGGGCCAGGTCGGGCGGCACTGCAGTCATCGTCACCTCGCTATGCTTGGGGCCGGCCTGGTCAGGTCGGGTGTAGGCGATGAGCGAGCGTTCGATGTTGCCTTCGCGTAGTTTGAGGCGGCCTTGGGTGCAGTGGAAGTAGGTGTCTACCTGTAGATCACGCCCGACATGTCGGGCGCCCAGATCGCGCAGCACGCGCTCGGCCCGCGCCAGGTTGGGGCAACGTGCCTTGATCTCGGTGATCTGATGGCTCAACGCACCACTCCGGCATACAGCGGCATGTTGCCCGCCGCTTGGGCCACGACGAACACAAACGGCTGGTTGGCGGCCACCGCGATGGGTTGCGTGCTCGCCGGCGGGCGGCCACGGTCGGTGGCCGGCAGCAGTGGCGGCTGCGCGTTGAGGCCGTGCTCGTTGATCCTTAGCGGCGTGACCATCCACATCGGGCCGAGCCGCAACATGCCTGGCACGGCGCCGCTGACGTCCATGCCGGTGATGCCCATGACTTCGTCCAGCCGGGCCGTGTCCTGCAGGCCGAGCCGTGGGAGACTCAGGTCGACGTCGGTGAACCGGCCGCGCAGCGTGGCCGCCGCCCAGGTATCGGGACTCAGTTGCGTCAGCAGCTCGCTCAGGCCGGTGCGGCTATCGGGGATGAGCAGCGTCAGGCTGACCTCGCCGGCCCCGAGGGGCAGGTCGATGCGCCGCACGCGGTCCAGCTGCGCGAGGCGCGCCACGGTGCGGTGATGCATCATGGGCAGCAGGCGCGTGGTGCCGTCGGCGCGCGTGAACGGCTCGTCGCGCGTGGCCGACGGCGGGAACGGGTCGGCCCACTCGCCATGCACCAGCGCCGTCGCCGCGCCGACCATGACTCCGCCCGGCGGGCTCTCGGGGGCGACAACGCGCTCGGCGGCCGTGGCCCACGAGAACCAACGGTCCACCGCGGCGCGGCCCGACGGCTGGGTCAGGTCGAGCGCGGTCAGGCGCGCCTTGTAGCGGCCGCGGGCGGTCCGCGCGAAAGCCGGCCGCGCCGGCGGGTCGAGCGGCACCCAGAGGGCCATCGCGGCGCGGCTGGTGACGTCGCGGCCCGGGCGGAGAAGCATCTCGCGCAGCGCTTCGGCGTTGGCCGTGCAGGACTCGCTGCCGAGCTGGGTCAGGCCCAGCAGGTCTCGCAGGTGTGCGGCATCGGGCTTGGCCGCGGCGTCATGCAGCAGCGACAACGCCACGGCGGCCGCAGCGGGTGAGATGACGACATCGCCGCTGCGTTGTCGCGCCAGGTCGCGCAGCAGGCGGAAACCAATGTTGCTCACCGAGCACTGCAACGGCGCCATGCCGTTGGTACTGGTGCTCACCACCTCGGCCACCGGGCTGGGCGGCACCGGCACCCTCGGCGCGGGGGGCGTAGCGGAACGCTGGCCGCAGGCGCTCAGCGCGCTCCAGGCCAGCAGGGCGACGGCGAGCCGGCAGCGCCTGGCTACGCGCCCAACCAACCCAAGCTCTTGAGCAGCAGCCACGTGAGCGGCATCCCCAGAATCATGCCAAAGGCCCGCATGGGCAACATGCTGAAGTCAGAGAGCGCCAACAGGCCGATGATGGCCAGTGGCGCGAAGGCGACGGCGTCGCGCGGTCGGCCGTTCATGTAGAACCAGGCGAACTGTTTGAGCACCGCCGTGGCGATGACCCAGGCGACAACGGTGATGGCCACGCCGGTGACCAGGTCGGACCACACCGCGGGCGTGCGATCGTCGCGCTCCCAGGGCTTGCGCTCCGGTCCGGCGTCGCGGCGGGTCACCACGCGGTCGCGGGCGGTGGGCTTGCGCTCGGCCGTCCGCGGCGGGGCTTTCTCGCGCGCGGCGGGCTTGGCCGGCGGCGGCGTTGCGGCGGCGGGCTTGCGGCGCCGGCCCTTGTCGTCCACATTGGGGTCGAAGTGGCGGTTCAGCCGGCCGCAACTGGGGCAGTTCTGGTCCTGCACGCGCACGGGCGCCTTGCAGTAGAAGCAAGCCAGTTGCCCACCCTTGGTGGTGCGACTCGGCTTGGTCACCTCCGGGCGCGTCTCGCGCGTCGGCTTGGCGGCCTGCTCGCCGCTCTTCTTGGTGCTGCTCGTGCCACCGGCATTCACGCCGCGCACGAGACGCTGCATCCAGCCTTGCGGCACGTGCTCGGCACCGTCGGGGTGCCAGGCATAGACCATCAGCCCGCCATCACGGTCCTTGCGCAGCGGCACGAACCCCTCGTGCGTGGTCAGCTTGTCGAGCGTGACCTCGGAGATCTCCACCAGGCCCGGCTGCGCGTCCTTCTGCAGGTGGCCGGTGATATCCAGCGTCCGACTGGTGACCTGGCCGAGCGTCTGGTTGGGGTCGCGCAAGATGCTGCCGGTGTGGATGCCGATGCGCACCTCGAGCGGCGGCGTGTCGGTGAACTCGGTGTTGACCACGCGCAGGCCCGTGATGACCTGCTGCGCGGCGCTCACGGCCTGGCTGGGCAGCGTGAACAGCGCCACGGTGCCGTCGCCGGCCCAGACCACGTCGACCACGTCGTTCGAGCGTAGCGCGGTGTCGACCAGCTCGCGGTAGCGGTTGAACACCGCGCCCAGCGCGACGGTGCCGCCACCGGTCTGCTTGAGCTTGGTCGAGCCGGCGAGGTCGAGCGAGACCGCGGTCAACTCGCGCCGGAAGATCTTGTCCAGGTGCTCAGTCTCATCGGGGAAATCGTGGATGGCCGTGGCCAGGGCCACTTCACCCCGGCGCACGCGCGCGACGATGTCGTGACCGACGGTGGTGGTCTCCTGTGCCTCGGAGAGCGCCCCCACCTGGCCGCTGAGGATGTCACGCACCTCGGTCATCGTCGCAGGCCGCTTGTCGCGGTCCTTCTCGAGGCAGCGGGCGACCAACTCGTCCAGGTAGGCCGGCACATCGGCGCGGGCATTGCGCACGCGCGGAGCGACGGTGTTGATGTGCTGGTTGATGACGGCGAAGGCCGAGTTGCCGGTGAACGGCGGGTGGCCGCAGAGCATCTCGTAGAGCATCACGCCATAGCTGTAGATGTCGGCGCGGGCATCGACCTCGTCGCCCATGGCCTGCTCGGGCGACATGTAGTCGGGGGTGCCCAGGATGGCGCCGGCTTGCGTGGGACCGCCCTTGGTCTGCGTCTCGGGCCGGGCCAGACCGAAGTCGGTGATGGTGACCACGCCGTCGTCGGAGACGATGACGTTCTCGGGCTTGATATCGCGGTGCACCACGCCGTGGCCATGGGCATAGGAGATGCCATCGGCCACCTGCATGGCGATGGGCTCGGCATCGGCCCAGGTCAGCCCCTCGCTGAGCAGGCGGTCGAGCGGCTTGCCGATGACCATGCGCATGACGAAGTAGACCAGCGACTTGGCCTCGCCCACGTCGTGGACGGTGACAATGCTGGGATGCTCCAGCCGCGCGGCCATCTGGGCCTCGCGAGTGAACCGCTGCACGAACTGCGCATCGGCGGCCAACTGCGGCAGCAGCACCTTGATGGCGACGGGCCGGTCGAGCAGCGTGTCGTGGGCCAGGTAGACGATGCCCATGCCGCCGCGGCCGATCTCCGCCTCCAGCCGGTAGCGCCCGAGCTCACACGGCAGGTCGAGCGCGAATGGCTTCAGCTCTGCGGAGTCCTCTAAGGGCATGTCACCATCTCCCGGCTCACCCAACCACCTAATTGGTCCGTGGTCACAATTCGCTATTGTAGACCAACTCCTGCTCGCTGTCTCAGTGGACTCTGGCGGTCGCGGGCGCGTGGGGATCTGGTACCATGGGACACGCGTGTGGAGAACCCGGCTGCTCAGCTTCATGGGACTGATCGTGGTGCTGGCGTTGCTTGCGGGCGGCGTGCTGGTGCTGGTGGCGCTGTTGACCGGTGGGGCGCCGGGCAGTGCGGCGAACCGGCGCTGGGCACGAGTCGCGCAGCGCCGCGCGCCCGTGGCCCCGCGCTCGCGCCGTGACTCGGCGTCGTCGGAACTGCTCGACCATGTCGACCGGCAACTCTCGGCGTTGCTCAGCGAGCGCCATCGCGTCGGGCTGCTGCTCGGCCGCGGTGAGCAGTTGCGGCGCCGGCTGCTCGGTTCCGAGCAGTTCCGCTCGCGGCTGGAGTCGCTGGACCAGCAGATCGAGCTGCTGTGGCGCAAGGCGCGGCACCTGGACGGGCTGGTGGGCCGCTACCAGCGCCACCGCGACGAGCTGGCACTGCTCGCCGAGACGGCCGAGTTCGGTCGCATGGTCGCCGACTACGAGGCCGAATCGAGCGTCGATGCGCGCTGGGCGGGGTTGAGCGAGCCAACCGACGAGCTGGACGAGGAGGCCACCCGGCTGCTCGACGTGGTGGAGGCCGAAGACGAACTGACGGCCATGCTGCGCGGGTGAAGACTCCCCAAGCGCGCCAGAACGCTCGCGAAGCGACGTTTGTCGTGCGCGGCGTCGTGATTTCCGTCTCAAGAGTGAGCCATCCCGGCCGAATGTTCTATGGGTAGCGGGCAGGGAATGGCCATGGTGCAGTCGAAGACAGCGAGTGCGGTCATGGAGATTGGCCCTCTCGAGTGGAGCACTGAGCTGGCAATGCAAGTCAACTGGGCTGCCGTGGCACGTCGAACGCAGACACTGGCCCGCGCTTTGCAGGTGGACGATGTCCTCTCGCAAGCGCTGGACGGCGGCGACGAGATCGGCGCGGACGGCGCGGCCGTGTGGCTCTTCGACCGCTCCTCCTACCGGCTTGAGCTGGCTACGGAGCGCGGCCTGGATACGCTGGAGTCCGACAGCGGCCACCGACCCGAATGGCCCGGCCTGTTCAAGATCCCCCTCAGCAGCGCTGGCGCGCTGGGCGGCGTCATCGAGTTCTACACACGCGCGGCCGAGGGCTTCTCCGAGGACCAGCACTGCGCGTTCACCATCCTCGGTGCCGCGGTGGCCGGTGCGCTGCAGCGTTCTCACGAAGTCGAGCAGTTGCGCCAGGCCCGCGAGGAGGCCGCCGCGCTGGGCGCCGTCGATGCGCTCCAGACCATTGTGCAGAGTCTGCCTCAGGGCGTGGTCCTGCTCGACCCGGCCGGCCATGTGCTGCTCGCCAACCGCAACGGTGGGATCTACCTGGAGCGACTGAGTGACGAGCAGGATCCCGTGCTCACGATCGGCTCCGTGCCGCTCACCGTGCTACAGGGCGAGGCCTTCGCCAGCGGTATCGACCTGTGTGTGCGCGAGGTGGAGCTGCGCAGCGGCGAACGTTCGTGGCACTACAGCGTCACGGTGGTGCCGGTGCATGAGAACCGGTCGTTGCTGGGCACGGTGCTCTCCATCGAGGATGTCAGCGAGCGTCGGCTCACCGAACAGCGGCTGTTCCACGACGCCCGGCTGGCGTCCATCGGCGAGTTCGCCTCAGGCCTGGCGCACGAACTCAACAACCCGATGATGATCGTGCTCGGCGTGGCTGAGATGCTGCGCGACGACCCGTCGCTGGGTGCCGACAAGCGCGGCATTCTGGAAGCGGCCGCCCAGGCCGCGGTGCGCGCCGCCGAGATCGTCAAACAGATGACCACGTTCACCGACACGCAGCAGGAGCGCGGTTGGGATGCGCTCAACCTGCGCGACGTGCTGAGCGAGGCGATGAGCCTGGTCGAGACACGCTGTGCGGGCAGCAACATCTTCCTGGTCACCGAGTGGGACGAGAACCTGCCGCCCGTCTACGGCCAGGCTGGCAAGCTCCAGCAGTTGGTGCTCGACCTGATCAACAACGCGCACGAGGCGTTGGTGCAGAGCGGTGTCGGCACGCGCATCTGTGTGCGCGGTCGGGCCGTGGACAGCGAGGTCTGGATCGACGTCGAGGACAATGGGCCCGGCGTGCCGGCGGACATCCGCGACAACATCTTCGACCTGTTCTTCTCCACCAAGCGCGAGCACCAGGGCAAGGGCCTGGGCCTCTCCGTGGCGCATCGCACCGCGGTCGAACACCGTGGCGCGCTGACCCTGGAGCCCGTGGCGGAAGGTGCGCTGTTCCGCTTGCGGCTGCCCCAGCACAAATGGGCCAGCCAGTGATGGCTCAGCCATCCCTGGCTCAGCGCTGCACGACCTGACCGGTCTCGTCGACCAGCGCCCTATCGCGCGCCTCGATGTGGTTGCCGCGCAGGATCAGGTGTTCCACGCTACCGGCGACATGGATGCCGGTGCGGGTGTCGCGCAGGTCCAAGTCGGCCGCCAGATTCCAGCCGGCCCGCGGTTGGGTCGGTGCGTCGCCGCCGGCCGCCGATATCGAGAGCGCCTCAGGCTGGTCATTGCCACGAACCGAACACTCGCTCAACACATTGCCCACCACGCCGGCGCCCGCCAGGCGGATCTGGCCACCACCGCTCACCGCGCAGCGGAGCAGTTGGTTGTAGGCCGACGGACCCGGTAGCGCGCCACGCAGATCGCCCAGCAGCAGCCCGCCGCCGCCGCTCAGGTCGAGATCGCCGACGACGTTGCCGACGCTCAAGCCGAGCAGGTAGTCCCACGGCCCGCGGCGTTGGTCGCGCTGTCCGAGCCACAGCGTGTCGGCCAGGCAGCCGTCGATGACGATCTGGCTGCCGGCGTCGGGCGCCACATCCCAGGCGGGGCTGACGGTCACGGTGTTGGTCGTGTTGCTGACCACACGCCGGTACTGCCCGACGCCGCGGCCGGCGGTGACCACCACGTAGCTGTCGCTGATCCCGGTCCAGAACGGCTCGCCGTCGACGGTCAGCGTCGCCTCGTCGCCCGACTTGGGCTGGCCTTGCCAGAACACCTCGGCGCGCGCACCGGGCCAGGGCGCCAACACTGCCGGCTGCTCGCCGCCGAGCAGTTGGTTGCCGGCGAACACGGTGCGCGCGAAGCTGGCCAGTGGCACGCGCTGGCCGTTGCCCACTTCATGCTGCCCGCGGCTGCTGTCGAGACCGATACGCAGGTTCGGCGCGCCGTCGGCCAGGCGGTTGTCGATGACCACACTGTCGGTGAGCCCCCGCAGCGTCAGGCCGGTGTAGCGACCGTGCGGCACGCAGCGAATGTCGTTGCGCGCCACCAGCGCCGACACATTGGCAGCCGAGAGGAACGTCAGGCCGTCATGGCCTTCGAGGCTGCAGTCGCGCAGCACGAAGCGCTCGGTGTCGCCGGCCACCCCCACGCCCGTGGCGGGCATCTGCCCGCGTTGGGTCTGGCCACAGCGAATGCGGCAGCGCTCGATGCGAATGTCGCGCGCCGTGCCAGGACAGGCGGCGACCATGATGCCCATGCCCACGCCCGGTCCGGCCTCGAGGGTCACGTTGGACAGCGTGCTCTGGTCGCGCAGCCAGACCATCGGCGCGTACGCCGACCCGCGCAGCGGCGCCTGGAGGTCGCGCGCGACTCCGTCCAGGTCGGCGCGCATGGGGAACCCGCCGACGAACGGCTGGCCGTCCTGCACCTCGATCACGGTGTTGCCCGGCCCGGCGCCGACCAGGCTCACGCCCGGCGGGATCTCCAGCGTGCCGCGCAACGGGTAGCGGCCGGGCGGCAGCACCACCGTGTCTCTGGTTCTGGCGGCCACGATGAGCGCCTGACGCAACGAATTCGTCTCGTCGACGACGCCATTGCCACGGGAGCCATGCAGTCGCGCGTCGACGAAGGTCACGTTGATGGGCGTTGGCGGGCGCGCTTGCAAGCGGAAGGACACCGGTCCGCCCCAGCCGGCCAGACCGCCTTGGCCGTTGTGTACGTACACCTGCCACGCGCCCACGGGCAGATCGCCGGGCAGTTGCAGCCAGACCTCGTTGGGCGATAGCGCGCTGACCGCCGTGCGGTCCAGCGGCACCACATGGCTGCCGTCGGCGGCGCGCAGGGCCACCAGCCGTGGCTCGAGCGCTTGCCCCCAGAGCCGCACGCCGTCGCCCGCGTAGGCGACGTTGGGGTAGGCCAGCAACGGCTGGGCCGTGCCGGTCACGGCTGGCTTGCTCCAGCCGTCGGCGTTGCGCACCCAGCAGACCGGCTCCTCGAAGTCGGCGGCCAGCGCCAGCCCGCGCACATCGACATCGACCACCGAGCGCTTGACGGCTTCAGCCGGCGGCTCGGCGGGCAGCAGGGCGCGCCCGCCGTAAGTCGGAGCGGCCAAGGCCTCCAGCAGCGCGGCGTCATCGACCTGGGGCGACCACGCCCGCAACTCCACCGCGCCCGGCACCAGGCCGACGCCGTAGACGACGCGCGTCCGTGCACCGCGCACCGCGGCGATCTCGGGCGGCGCGGCCAGGGCGGCCGTGGCCACACAGAGCAGCCAGAAGGCGGCGCCAGCAGCGAGACTCCCCTCCCGCGCGCGGGGAGGGTTGGGGTGGGGGCCAAAAGGACGACGCACCATGCTCGACGACTCCCTACACGGGCGCTGTGAAGCGCCATTCGCCCGAACCGACCTCGAAGGTGCCCGGCACCGCGCCCGGCTCGGCGTCGGTGACCACGCGGTCGGGTGCGCTGGTCGGTACGACGACCGTGGCCGCGGCGTTGGTCGGAACGACGACGTCCAGCGTCAGTTGGCCGTCGTCGATGGCCCAGGCGGCCTTGGCCGGACCGTGCGGCGTGACCAGTTCGGCGCGCGCATAGGTCAGCCCACCACCCGGCCTGGGCGCGATGCGCAGCCGGCCGTAGCCGGGCTCCGCGCTGTCCAGACCGGCCACCACGCGGTACATCCAGTCGCCGATGGCTCCGTAGGCGTAGTGGTTGAAGGAGTTCATGCTGGGCGTCTGGAAGCCGTGCTCGGCGGTCCAGCCGTCCCAGCGCTCCCAGATCGTCGTGGCGCCGTGCTTGACCGAGTAGCCCCACGACGGGTAGCAGTCGTTCAGGAGCAGGCGATAGGCCAGGTCCAGGTGACCGTGGTCGGCCAGCGCCGCGCAGATGTACGGTGTGCCCACGAAGCCCGTCGAGATGCGCACGTCGCGCTCGCGCAGCCGTTCGGCCAGCCGCGCGGCGGCCAACGGGCGCTGCGGCTCGGGCAGCAGGTCGAAGGCCAGCGCCAGGACATACACGCACTGGGTGTCGCCGTGGATCGTACCGTCGTCGGTGACGAAGGCGCGCTGGAAGGCGGCTCGGATGTCCGTGGCCAGCGCGGCGTAGCGCGCGGCGTCCTCGCCTCGGCCGAGCACCTGGGCCACCTGGGCCACCAGGGCCGCGCCGTGGGCGTACCAGGCGGTTTGGATGACCTCGCTGGGCGTGTTGCAGTCCTGCTGCAGCCAGTCGCCGAACCCGCCGGCGGGTCGCAGGTGGTCGGGCGCGGTGCCGGTCTGCCAGTCCAGCCAGCGCCGCATGGGCTCGTAGTAGTCAGCAAGAATGCGCTGGTCGCCGTAGCAGAGGTAGATGGTCCATGGGCAGACGATGATGGCGTCTCCCCAGGCCGCCGAGGCCCCGCCGATCTCGGTGCGGGGTGCCACATGGCAGATCACGCCGTCCGGCTGTTGCGCGTCGGCCACATCGGCCAGCCACTTGGTGAAGAACGCGGCCACGTCGAAGTTGAAGCAGCCGGTCCGCGCGAAGACCTGTGCGTCACCCGTCCAGCCCAGGCGCTCGTCGCGCTGCGGGCAGTCGGTGGGCACCTCCAGGTAGTTGCCGCGCTGGCCCCACTCGATGTTGTGCTGAAGCTGGTTGAGCATCGGCTCGGAGCACTCGAATGAGCCGGTCTGCGCCATGTCGGTGTGGATGGCCACGCCGGCCACCGTGTCCAGAGGCGGCGCGGTGGGCAGGCCCCAGACCGAGACATAGCGGAACCCGTGGAAGGTGAAGCGCGGCTCCCAGGTCTCCAGGCCGCCGCCGCGACAGACATACGTGTCGATAGCGCGCGCGGAGCGCAGGTTGGTCAGGTACAGCGTGCCGTCGGGGTTGAGCATCTCGGCGAACTGCAGCCGGACATGCGTGCCCGCGGGCGCCTTGATGCGCAATTTGGCCCAGCCCACCAGGTTCTGGCCCAGGTCGAAGACGTACTGACCCGGCTTGGGCTGAGAGACGCTCACCGCCTTGAACTCCTGCTGCCGGTGCACCGGCGGCGCGGGTGACCAGACCAGGCGCGTGTCGGGCAGCGGCTCGGCGTTGACCGGCTGCCAGTCCACCGGGTGGTAGCCGGGCTGGTCCCAGTTGGCCAGTTCCAGCCGCGCGTCGTACCACTCGCCGGCGAGCAGGTCGCCGTAGAGCAGTGCCCCGTAACGCGCCTGCCAGGTCCCATCGGTGGCGACTACCTGACGGCTGCCGTCCTCGAACTCGATTTCGAGCTGGGCGATGAGCCGCATGTCCGTGCCGTAGTGTGCGTGCATGAAGGCCAGATGGCCCGCATACCAGCCCTCGGCAAGGAGCGCGCCGAGCACGTTCTCGCCCGGGCGGATGGCGGCGGTCACATCGTAGGTGCAGTAGGGCAGGCGCTGAGCGTAGTCGGTCCAGCCCGGCCGCAGCAGGTCGCGGCTGACCTTGCCACCGTTGAGGTGCAGTTCAAACAGGCCCAGTGCCGACACATACGCCGTGGCGCGCTTGACGGGCCCGGTCACCACGAAGTTGCGCCGCAGGTAAGGGCACGGCTGCGGGACCGCGGGCAGACTGAAGGGGTGGCACTGCCACGGCGCCTGTGCATACTCACCGACGTTGGCCGGCTCAGGCCAGCCATAGTCGTCGAGCCCGTACGCGCTCCACGTGCCGACGGTCACGGTGCCGACGCGCCAGCCGGGCCCGATGGGCTCGGTGATCAGCTGGCCGTCCTCCAACTCGACGCGCAGCCGGCCGATGAGCCCCGCGCGTCCGCCGCCCGAGACCACCTCGACGGCCAGGATGTTGTCGCCAGGACCCAGCAGTCGGGTGATGTCCAGCAGCTTGCCACGCGTCCAGGTGTCTGGCGGCGCATCGCTCTCGCCCGCGGCGCTGCCGTTGACCGCCAGGCGGAAGCCCGGGTCGGCGGTGAGCAGTACTTCCGCGTGGCGCACACGGCGGTTCATGGGCAGCTTGAGCCGGCGCCGGAAGCAGACCGCGCCAGGCTCGGTGGCCTCGGCGGCCGCGGTGCCGGGCAGCCACAGCCACGAGCAACCCAACAGCGTCAGTTCCTCGCGCACCAGCTCGGCGGGCGCTGGCTGGGCGATGCCGATGGCCAGCGCCTGCCAGTCCTCGCGGGCCAGCAGGCCCATGGCGAACCGCACGGGCTCGCTCCAGCCACTGGCGCCGCCGTCGACGGCCCAGGCCTGCACCCGCCACCACACGACCTGTCGCGATACCAGGCGCTCCCCGCCGTAGGGCACGTGCGTGGTCTGAGCGCCAGACTGCCGGCCGCTGTCCCACAGGTCGGGCTGGCCGGCGAGCAGCGCCTCGAGGGTGCTCGCCGCCTGCACCTGCCAAGCGGTCTGCCGGTCGTTTCGCTGGTCGGATTCGACTCGCCAGAACAGCCGGGGCTCGGCGACGTCCAGGCCCAGCGGCTGGTCACGGTATTCCACGCGCAGTGTGGTTGCTCGGAACACGGCTTGGCTCCCACTGTCGACACTAGCACAGTGCGGTGGCCCGAGGCAAGCCAGCGGCCCAAACGAGAGCGGCGCCGACGACAGCTCGCCGACGCCGCTCGACCCTCCTGGCCGCGCTCTGGATCAGTCGTCCTCGAGCGTGAACAGGTACATGACGGTGTTGGCGTTGACCTTGGCCAACTCGCCCATCTTCTGGCTCTTGACGTGCCCATCACAGAACAGGCAGTTGGCCATTTCCATGTGGCGGGCCACGGTGTTGGCCAGTGCGGGCAGGTTGTTGTAGGTGCCGACGACGGGGTTGGCGGCCTTGTTCTGCCAGGCTGTCTCGAAGGTGGCGGCGCCGTTGCCGTCAGTCACCCAGATCGTGGTGGCCGGCGCGGCCGCCATGGCCAGGCCGCTCCAGGTGCCGCTCGGCGAGTGGCCGTCGACGCCGGACCAGTACGACGAGTTGATCACGTAGCTGCCGTAGTTGGTGCCGTTGGCCACGCTGTAGCGGGCCGCACCCGAGGCGCTCGGGCAGTCGAAGATCTGCGTGCTCTTGCAGTAGGGGCTGACCGAGTCCATCCACTTCCACTGCACGCCCGCGATGGATCCGCCATTGGCGGCACCCATCCAAGCCTTCGGGTACTGCTCGTCGTAGTCCTGCGTGTACTGCAAGATGGCCAGGCCCATCTGCTTAAGGTTGCTCTGGCAGCTCGACTGACGAGCCTTCTCACGGGCCTTGGCGAAGACAGGGAACAAGATCGCTGCGAGGATCGCGATGATCGCGATGACCACCAGCAGTTCGATTAGCGTGAAACCACGCTGACGACACGTCATGAGGACCTCCACCGGCACGTGGCCTCAAGGCCACCGCGGTGCGCAAATGATACCAGTTATGAGACAACTGTCCACGGTCGGCACGGTGCCATGGACTACGTCTCAACCCCGAGCCGGGGGCACAGATCGGCCACCAGGCACTGGTCACAGGCGGGCCGCCGCGCCGCGCAGCACTTGCGGCCGTGCCAGATGATGGTGTGGCTGGCTTCGACCCACCGCTCGCGGGGGACGAGGTCCATGAGGTCGCGCTCGATCTTGACTGGGTCGGTCTGAGTGGTCAGGCCGAGCCGTTGGGACAGCCGCTGCACATGGGTATCGACGACCACGCCCGAGGCGATGCCGAAGGCATTGCCGAGCACCACGTTGGCCGTCTTGCGCGCCACGCCGGGCAGCGCCAGCAGGGCATCCATGGTCGCGGGTACCTGGCCACCGTACTGCTCGACCAGGATGGTGCAGGTGCCGCGAATCGACTTGGCCTTGTTGCGGAACAGGCCCAGCGAGTTGATGGCCGCCTCGATGTCGGCCTGGTCGGCGGCGGCGAACGCGGCGGCATCGGAGTAGCGCTCGAAGAGGGTTGGCGTGACCCGGTTGACCATCTCGTCGCTGCACTGGGCGGACAGAATGGTGGCCACCAGCAGTTGCAGCGGCCCCTCGTGGCGCAGGCCGCAGACGGCGTCGTACTCGCCGCGGAAGCGGCGCAACAGGGTCGAGACGCGGCGCCGGCGGGCGGCGGGCGTCTCCGCGGCCAACGCCTCGGCGCTCAGGTACCGGGTCATGCTCACAAGCCTTCCAGGTCGATGCGCATCTTCCAGCCAAATGGCGTGGCGCGCGGCAGGTTCACGCAGCCTTTGCCGGTCTGCAGGCCGTTGGGCCGGCCGAGCCAGGGCTCGGGGCAGTAGAAGCCGCGGTCGCGGCGGCCGTAGAGCACGAACAGGTGGTCCTCCGGCCGCCCCAGGGACAGGCTGTCGGTCACCGTATGGCTGACGCGCACGATGGGTCCGGCCGCCTGGCGCACCTCGACCCAGCCGTCGCGGCCGCCGATCAGCGCGCCGTTGCAGGTCCAGGGCTCGCTCAGCGGCACGCCATCGCGCGCACCAACGGTGATCTTGGTCTCGTCGAGCAGGCCGAAGCGGTTGACCGCCAGTCGGGCGTCGGAACTGGTGCGCAGCGTGATGCTGTCGAAGGCGGCTTCGTCGCGCACGGCCAGGGTGAGATGGTTGCCCAGCCCAAAGCGCAGGGCCTCGCGCGAGTAGATGCGGACCGCCTGCTCGACCCCGTAGTCATCGACCGTCCAGGTGGCGCGCAGTTCGAAGGCGTGGGGGTAGAAGCGCCGCGATTCCGCGCTGTCGGTCAGCTCGACATCCAGCGTGGCCACCTCGTAGTTGGCGCTCATTGAGGTCATCTTCCACGGCAGCGAGCGCGCGAAGCCATGGATCGGCATGGGCCAGGCGCCGTCGCTGTTGCGCCAGCCGAGCCGAAGCGAGGCCGGGTCGGTGTCGGCCGTGGGCACCAGCGGGTAGGTGCGGCCGACCACGGGCCACAACACCGGCGCGCGCCCCGTCCATTCGCCGGGCTCCGGTTGGCCAAAGTCGGCCGCGCGGTAGAGCAGTTCACCGTAGCCGTCGAGCAGCAGGCTGCTGAGCACGCCACCCAGGGCTGGCACGACCGTCGCGGCGACACGGCGGCCCGGCGAGGTCAGCGTGAACGCCCGCGGATGCCCCTCGGCGTCCAGTTCAAAGGGTCGGATTCTGGCAAGGACTGGCATGTGCGTAGTATGCGTTGACCGGCCGCTTGCGGTCAACGGGGGACTGGCATGTGCGTAGTATGCGTTGACCGGCCGCTTGCGGTCAACGGGCGCGCGGCGCCCGGCTGCGCAGACCGCGCCGCCCTACGGTGCTCCGAACACCACCGCCACCCGTCCCTTGGCCGGCACGGTGAGGTCGATCTCGGCGCGGTGCTGGTCGTCCAGCGGGATCGCGCGCGGCTGACCGTCGCCGATGGTGGCCTTGGCTCGACCGCGCAGGCCGGTGTAGTAGAGCGGCACGGTCAGCTTGCGGGTCACCGGCTCAGTCAGCGGGTTGTAGACCATGAGCAGCCCTCGTTCGGCCGCCGATGGGTTGACGTGCAGCCAGTAGTCCAGGTCGCGCCCATCGGCCCGGCGCAGGTGGATCAGGTCGCTGTCGAGGATGACACGGTGTTGGCGGTAGAAGTCCACCCAGCGCTTGACCACGGCCTTGGTGGCGTCGGTGTCATACAGCCGCGGCCCGCGATAGCAGGCCTGCACACCGGCGCCAAACAGACTGGCCAGCCGCGTCTCATAGTGGTCGAGGTGCTCGGCCAGCGGCTCGATGGTGGCCGCCTGGCCGCCGCCGTGGTACTCGGTGAGCGGCACGAACATCCAGCCCATGCTCGGGGTCTTGAACCACGTGCCGTCATAGATGTTCTGGCGCTCGATGATCTCCTGGTAAGCGCGTGGCAACGACCAGTTGGTCTCGCGGTAACCCATGTAGGTCTTGGGCGCGCCGTTGAGCACGTACCAGTCCGGCACATTCAGGTACACGCCGTTGGCGCAGCACCACTTGTAGAGGTCGGTGATGGCGCGCCACATGACCCACTGGGAGTCGTCGAGCCCATGATGCCCCGGGTGGTTGGTGGCGGCGCAAGCGTCGCCGGGATAGGAGCCGTCGTGCTCCAGCACGCCGAGGCCGGCGGTGGCGATGAAGCTTCGGAGCTGCGCCAGGTAGTCGGCGCCCCACTTGGCCCCCAGGCAGGGCATGACGCCGAACGCGGTCGGCGCGCCTTGGGTGTTGTCCGCGGCGGTGCCCGCGCCGCGGCTGGCCAGCAGCGAGTACCCGCCAAGGGCCACGCCCTTGGCCGCGGCGTAGTCGGCGAGTTCCTTGATCTGCTGCTGGTACTTGGGGTCACGGTTCTCGAAATCGAAGCCGCTGCCGAAGGTCAGGATGACCATCTGGAAGCCGACCTCGGCGCACTGATCGATGGCCAGCCGCACCGCCTTGGGCTCGGCCGAACGCACGTGCATGAGGATCGGGTTCTCGGTACACCAGGGCGCGATGGTGCGGTACATACGGCGTTGCGCCAGGCTGCAGCGCTCGCGGTCGCCGGCATCGAGCAGCAGTTCCCACACGCGGAACGACTCGAAGCTGCCGCCGGGGGCGATGTCCTGGTCGGGGCCGCGCTCCGCCTGACAGCGCAGCAGGCAGGGCATGGAGCGGTCGTAATGGACCTGCGTCTCATAGAGCGGGTCGGCCTCCCAGTGCACCACGCGGTTGGCCGGTCGGGGATTGCCGTCGCCGGCCATGGCGTAGTCGCTCTCCACGTAGATATCCGGCCGCGGGTCCATCCAGCCGATGGGCCGGCCTACCGCGGATTCGGGCTCCACGGCGGCCAACAGCTCCGTAGTCACCGTGTTCAGCCGCACGGTCTTGCCGCCTGGGTTGGTCAGCGTGAGCCACTTACAAAGCAGGGGGATGCCATCGTAGATCTCGTAATGCACCTGCACCAACGGCAGGTCGCCGCGCGGCTCGTTGCTCGCAGCGGGCTCGGGGCCGCGGACCGTGACACGCTGGATGTGGCAGCGCGGCGGCAGCGTGGCCGGGTCGGCCTTGACCTGGGGGTAGTCTCGGCCGGCACCCAGTTGACCGACCTTGCCGACGCGCAACGTGTCGGGCTTGGCCTCCAGCTTGGACTGACCGAGCGCGAGGAAGGCCTGTCCGTTCTGCGACGCCTCGAAGATGACCTCGCCGGCGTCGAGCCGCACGCGCAGCGTGGCCGGCCGGGTGCGGTCGAAGCGCTGTACGAGGGTCTGGCCGAGCGCCGGTGTGAACAGCTCGTACTGCTGGGAGTTGGGCCGCATGACCAGGCTGGCCACGGCCTTGCCACCTGCCATCAGCGACAAGCCTGGGCCCCACGAGTTGGCGTAGGTATCATCGCCCGTGTCGGCGGTCACCTCCACGGTTGCCGCGCCGGCGGGCAGCGGCTGCTCGGCGAAGACGCAGGTGTCCGACAGCGCCATGATCTCGCCGGCCTTGCCCTCGTTGGCAAAGGACGAGCGTGGATGGGCCGGGCTGACCACCACCTTCCAGACCGGTTTGAGCGGCCCGGCGAAGTCGTCCTCCAGCAGCACCGGGCCGGCCAGCCGAGCCGGTGCGGGCGCCGGTGGGCGGAAGTGCAGCGTCACCGACCGGCCCGGCGGCGGCCACGGCACATCGGCCGGCATCCACTCCAGCCGCTTGCGCCAGGCGAAGCGCTCCTGGGTCACGCCGACCTCGACACGATCGAAGCGGTAGGCGCCCGGCAGCGGCTTCATCTGTGCCAGCCAGGCGGGATCGAGGTAGTTGTGGACCGGCTGCCCTTGTAGCCCGCCCACCGGGTACGCCACGCCGTCGACGGTGACCAACGCCTCCGGCCGCACCGAACGCAGTAGCGAGTTACCGGTCACAAGGTTGTCGAACGACACGGTGGCGGCGTTGGGGCCGAGCTTGATGGTCCGTCGCAGCAATCCGTTGTCGAGCGTGATCTCGCCGGCCGTGCTCTCGACGATGCGCGCCTTGTAGGGCTGGGGGTCGACCAACCAGTCGGGCCCGCCAGCGAGCACGAGCGAAGCCGTGATGGCAACAGCGCACGCGTACATGGCATACTCCGCTCAGCAGCATAGCACGCACGGGGAACGGCGTGCGGGGCTCAATCGTCGGGAGGCAAACGATGCGCATCTTGTTTGTGCAGACCAACACCTATCGGTTGCTGTGGCCGCAGCCCATCGGCCCGGCGCTCGTGGCGCGGCGGCTGCAGGAGGATGGCCACGAGGTTGAGTTCGTCGACCTCATGGGCGAGGCCGACCCCGCGGCCGCGGCGCGGTCGGCCGCCAGCCGGTTCGCGCCCGACCTGGCCTGCTTCACCATCCGCAATCGCGATAACCAGTCAGCGGCGCACTACGACGACCCGCTGCCGGGCATCCGCGCTGTCATCGAGGCGGTGCGCGCGGCAAGCCCCGCGCCGCACCTGCTCGGCGGCACCGCCTTCACCACCTATCCCGCGCGTCTCCTGGACATGATGGGCGCCGAGTATGGCCTGGCCGGCGATGACCTGGCCCAGGTCTCGCGCTTCGTGACCTCGCTGGCCGCCGGCCAGCCGGATCTGGCCACGCCAGGGCTGGTCTATCGCCGCGACGGGCAGGTGGTGGCGAATCCCTTCACTCTGGTCGGCTACCGCGGCCAGCACTTCGACTACCAGCGCCTGGTCGATCCCCGCCGTTACCGCCGGGCTTACTGGCAGGCGGCGGTGGTGACGCGCACCGGCTGCCCCGAGCGCTGCGCCTATTGCGACACGTACCGCACGTTCGGTCGTGAGTTCATCCTGCGTGAGCCGGCGGCCGTGGCCGAGGAGCTACTGGCCTTCAAGCGTGGCGGTCGGGTGCGGGCGGCGTTCCTCATCGACTCCGGGTTCAATCGGCCTCTGGACCATGCCAAGGCGGTGCTGGAGGCGATCATCCGCGCCGGCGCGCAGTTGCAGTTGTACGGCATCTACGACCCGGGCGAGGGCGACGACGAGTTCTTCCGCCTGTATGCGCGAGCCGGCGGCATGATGTTCACCGTCTTCGCCGAGAGCCTGTCCGACGCCGTGCTAGGGGAACTGGCCAAGCCGTTTGGTGTCGCCGAGGTGCTGCGCGACGCGCGGGGTCTGCGGCGCGCGGGGGTGGGGATGATGTTCATGCCCACCTTCGGCGGCCCCGGCGAGACGCGCGAAACCGTGGCCGAGACGCTCCGGCTGGTGCCCAAGCTGGCGCCGACCATGTGCGACTTCGGTATCGGCTGGCGCATCCAGCCCGGCACGCCGTTGCGCGACCGCGCCGTCGCCGAGGGCCTGCTGGCCGAAGACGATGACTGCTTCGACGCCACCTTCTATATCTCCCCAGCCACGCCGCGCGACTGGATCGCCGCGCAGATCAAGCGCTTCCGGCGGCGCCATCCGCTGCTGCCGCTCAACGCCGCGCCGTTCGCCTGGCGGGCGATGACGACCTGGCCGTGGCGCTGGCCAGCCGAAGCCGTGTGAGCAAAACGAGAATGGCCGCGGAGCGCGTGCGCCGCGGCCATCTCCGTCAGCAGTCGGCAAGGGCCGGCGGCTACCGCATGGCGGGTGTCAGCACCACCGCCACGACCATCTCGGTCGCGGGGTCGCTGGTGGTGCGGTAGAGGTCGCCCGAGAGCGGCAGGTTGGCCAGCAGGCGGCAGGAGTCAGGCGCGCGGAACGTGCCGCGCGGCAGCACGCCCGAGACGACCAGACTCTGGCCCAGCGGCACGGTGATCGTGGAGCAGGAGCAGGGCACCATGCTGGACTTGGCGATGGAGCCGGCGGCCCCGGTCTTCAGTTCCAGCAGCGCATCGCCGAAGGTCGGCTCCAGGTGCAGACGCACCCAGCGCTGACCGTCTCCGACCACGGGCCAGGGCACCACCTTGAGGTCGGTGGTGACCAGGGCCGAGGCCACATCGGCGGCCACCAGCGGCGTCGCGGCGCAGCCTTCGATGGCGCGCAGCGGCGGGACGATCTGGCGGCTGCAGGTCAGCACGGCGGGCCGCGCCACATCGACCGTGACCGGCTTGGCGTCGAAGATCTGCGTCACCGCCGCCTTGGCCAGTTCGGCCGAGAGCGTGTCGAGACCGCCGATGGCGCAGCGCAGGTTGGCGTTGCCGGATTCGGCGGGGGCCGTGTTCCACTTCAGGCTCAGCGCCGCGAAGCGGTCGGCGGGCATGACGAAGTAGCGGGCGTTCAGTTCGATGCGGCCAGCGGCCACGTCGAGTTCCTTGGCCAACTGCGCGAAGCGGTCGACCGCGGCGGGCTCACCCACGGCGATGAGGGTGCGGCTGGGGTCGTAGCCAATGACGACGGCCGTGCCCGCGGGCAGCGCGATGGCGCCGCGGCAGCCGGGATGCGGGGTCACGCCGCTGGCCAGGTCGGCCCAGCGCTGGGTGGTGCGGCCGGCCTCCTGGCCGAGCAGCTTGTCCAGCCGGGCGGTCTGGTCCGGCGTCTCATTCTCGCGCCGGGCCAGGCTGGTCTGGGCGATGGTGTAGCGCACCGGCGTGGGCTGCTCCAGGCCGCCACCAGGTCCGGTGTGCTTGACCGCTGGTCGCCCGAAGTAGGCGGCCAACTGGCTGGGCAGCGTCTGCTGGCAGTGATAGACCACCTTCTTCACCGCGTCACGGCGCAGTGGCCCGGCCAGCGTGGCCAGCGGCTTGAAGCCGGCTTCCGCGGCATCACTGGCGCGGCGCATGACGATCTGGTCACCGACCACGCCGACACTCACGCCGGTCACTTCGGCCAGCATCTCCAGCGCCAGGCGCAGCGAGACGGCGTGGACGTCAAGGCTCACCTTGATGTCGGCCACGGCCGGCTGAGCGACGACTTTGGCGCCGCTCTGGCGGCTAAGCTGCGCGGCCACGGCGGCCAACGGCGCGTCCTGGACGGCCAGGTCCACCAGCGTGTCGAGCGCCGCCTCTTGGGCAAAGACAGGGCACGCTACAGCGACGATCCAGGCCAGCGCGAGGATGGCCTTACGAGCGGTGCGAGTCATCAGCTTTCTCCCACCATCGGGACCTCCCACACTATGGAGAGGTCTGCGGAACCGCCGGTTCCGAACCTTGCGGCTCGGAACCGGCGGGCTACAGCTTGCTTGACAGCACGCCCGCGCTACGGAGCGGACAGTCGCTGGAAGGTTGCCAGCGCGGAGTTGAGCACGGCCAACGAGTAATCGTGGTTGTGCACGCCCTTGCTGGGATCATTGATCGAGATCAGGTTGTAGTTCCACTTGGCCACGTCGTAGTCATTGAGGTTCGGACCCGTGAGGGTGTTGCGGTCAATGAACAGCGCGTTGCCCGTGGTCACGTACGGCTTGACCTGGTTGAGCTTGGCTGTGAACTCGGCCTGAGTGGTTTCCATCAGGTTGACGGCGACCACATCGGCGCCGCTCTCGATGGCTTCCTTGCCCCGCGGCACCGTGGTGCCCGACGGCGTGTGGCAGCCGGACTGCGTGCAGGCCTTGAGGTTAGGCTCGAAGGTGTGGCCGGTCACATTCGGATTGTCTGTGTTGGGGCTGGGCACGTTCACCTTGAACAGGTGGCAGGTGGCACAGCCTTCGGCGGCCGCGGTCGTGTGCGCCGAGTTCGGACCCGACATGGCGGTGCCGCTGATCTTGCCGTTCGGCGTGTAGGCGCCCTTGCCCTCGAAGATCAGGCTGGCACCATGACGCGGCGTGCCGGTGATGGGGATTGCGTCCGTGACCGATGCCGCGCTAAGGCGGTGGCAGGTCTCGCACAACGCCTTCTTCTCCAGCCGCAGCTGAGCGGTGTTGGCGGTCGCTTCGTGCGGGTCATGGCAGGTCGGGCAGCCAATGTTGGTGCTGCCAACCACGACCTTCGACTTGTGTTCGCCCACCGGCATGATGGGCTGCGACAATTGGTAGAAGAAGCCCTCCTGCGAGTGGCAGGCCATGCACTTGTCCTGATGGCCGTCGACCACGGACCGCGCGTGCGCCGAATTCTGCCATTCGTCGTAGGTCGGATGGTGTGCGTCGGTGTGGCAGGTGCCGCAGGCGGCCGACGTCACTTCTCGCGAGAAGGCGGCGCTCGTCGGATTGGCCGCGTGGGCGCTGCCGGCGCCATGGCAGTTCTCGCACTGCACGTTCGCCAGGTCCGGGGTCTCGGTCTGATTAATGTAGCCCGAGGTCTGGCCGTAGCCGACCGTGTGGCACGGCACACAATTGGCGTTGGTGCCCATGCCGATGTCGGTCAAGGTCTTCAGGGCTTCGGCGTGCTTGGTGCCGTCCCAGTGTTGGCCGGTCTCGACATGGCAGCCCTTGCAGACCTTGGCGCCCACAAAGGTGCGGCCGCCGCCACCACCGCCCGGTACCGTCTTGTCGCTACCACATCCGGTGATCGCGATCGCCACCACGATCGGTACCACCAACAACCATCTCAGCGTTCTGGCCATGCCAGCCTCCTTGTGGGTCGGTGCTAATGCCGACTATTGCTGCCGGATACTGTGTCTGCGCCTGAACTGCCACAGCCACTCTGGCAATCGCTTCATACAACCTCTTGGCCCAGCCCTGATTCTGGCTCGCAAGAGTCGAGCCAGACCCAACAAATGTCGCCCGCAGAGTTTCGTCCAGGGCAAGGGCGAGCCGCGAAGGTGCCTATCATGCACACTGGGCCGCATCGTGTTACGTCTGTCCACTTTCGTGCCGCCCCTCGACTGGATCTTGATGCCCATGCGGGTATGTCGAACATATTGGTGGTCGGTGTCGGATATTGCCGCTGACACACCGGCGCAATCCCGCTCCCAGAGCCGGTCAACGCGGTATCTCACGACGCAACATCCGTCCGCCCCGCCGGCCCGCCGGGCGCTCTGGGTCGCAAGTTGCCTCGCAACGCGGACGCAACACTTTGTCATAAGTCGACTCCCCGCAGCCGTTTGGGGGGCTCTGGCAAAGCAGTTGCAAACGCTGAGGGTGCTTCGGACGCAGTTATGGTTGCCGACAGGTCCGAACGTAATCCACGGCGTGAGACGGGACAGGAAGGAGCGTGCCATGGGAGCAGTTAGCCGGCACGGACGGCTGCTGTTGGTAGCTGTCCTGGTTGGAGCCGGCGTGTTCACCCTCGGAGTGCCACCCGCCGGCGGCGAGCAAGCCGCCCCACAGGCCAGTGCCAAGAACGAGCGCATCGGCGCTGACGTGTGTTTGCAGTGCCACACCCAGAATGCCAAGGGTTGGTTCACGCTGCGCCACAATCGCTATCGTACCTCGGCGTCCGCGCCGGAGATGCTGACCGGCTGCGAAGGTTGCCACGGCCCTGGCCAGAAGCACTTGGAGGACGAGAAGTTCCGCAGCATCCTCAACCCCAAGCGGGAGACGGGGATCGTCGCGACGCAGATGTGCTTCCAGTGCCACAGCACGACCATGAAGGCCAGTGCCTGGTTGCAGACGGCGCACGCGAAGAACGGCGTCAACTGCGGTGGCTGCCACGAGATGCACACCGACACGGGCCAGCCGTCGCTGCTCAAGGCCGAGCCGACCAAGCTCTGCCTGTCCTGCCATCCTGATCAACAGGCGCAGTTCAAGCTCAACTCGCACCATCCGGTGCTCGAAGGGCGCGTGGCCTGCACCGACTGCCATGATCCGCACGCGGACGGCACCATGTCAGCGCCGACCCTCAAGCAGGGCGAAGACCGCTGCCTCAAGTGCCATCAGGAGAAGCGTGGTCCGTTCGCCTTCGAGCATCAGACCTCGTTGGCTGGCGGTGACGACGGCTGCGTGGCCTGCCACAAGCCGCACGGATCGGCCAATCCGAAGCTGACGGCCTACTTCGGCCGCGGCGTCTGCCTCCAGTGCCACAGTGACATCGCCGCGGATCCCAAGCACCTGCCGCGAGCGGGTAACTGCTGGTCGGCGGGGTGCCACAACCGGATGCACGGTTCGAGCACCAACCGGCTGTTCATCAACTAGGAGGGCCACACCATGTCAAAGCATCGTACAAGCTGGTTGGTGCTGGGTCTGGCCCTGCTGGGCCGGGCTGGCTGGGCGGCGGAGGATCCGCTCCTGGCCGAGGCGCGCAAGGCTCCACCCATCTCCGGCGTGTTCACGCCCTATGCCTCGGCCTTCGAGGTCTCGGGCAATGCCGCTCAGGCTGGGCGCTATCTGGCGCCTCATGCCGAGGTCGGCTTCAGCGTCGATGATCTGAGCCTGCGTGCGGCCGACGGCTTCGACGCCCTCGACCTGTGGGCGCATGGCGCGTTTGGCTACAACCAGCGCAACCTGCTCCAGGTCTGGACGCACGAGATCCCGGCCCGGCTGCGCGTCAACTATGGTCGCTCGCTGTTCGTCTCCGAGCCGACGCTGCTGGGCCAGCCCTTGGGCTCGCGCAGTTCGGTGTCCTACGACCTGTTGGTCCGACCGGCGACTTGGGCGGCGGTCAGCGGCGGCTACCGCAACGACAACGATCGCCTCGGCCTGCTGGCTCGTGGCGGCACCATCATGAACCGTGGCACCGAGGCCTGGGGCGCGCTGAACATCGACACCGGCATGGGTGTCCTGGGCGGCTACTTCAGCACCTCCGACTACCGCGACCGCGCGGTGGGTCAGCCGAGTTCGTCCACGCTCCAGTACGGCGTCAACTACGACGGCGTGTTTGGCAAGCAGTGGGCGCTGGCCGGTGGAGCCCGGTGGGCGGAGATCCGCATCCCCGGCGCGCCGAAGTCGACGGTCTTCCTGGCCGGCGTCAGCGGTAGCTACCAAGCGTCGAGCAACCTGTCGTTCGACGCGCGCTGGCGCTACCGCGACGTGGTCTGGGGCCCGACCCAGAACGCCTATCTGGGCCGCAGCAATGGTGGTGGCGCGAGCCTGACCTATCGGCCGTGGAAGCCGATGACGGTGCGCGCGGGCTTCGAGATCAGCGAGTTGCAGCGCTTCAACGCGACGCAGACCGCCCTCGAGAAGCCGGGCGAGACCCGCTTCTGGGTGCGCGCCGACTACCGCGGTGGGCGCAGCCTGAAGGCCTCGGCCTCCTACCAGCTGCGTAGCCTGAGCCGGCTGGCGGTCAGCGCCGTGCCGGGCATCACCAACACCGCGCCGCTGTTTGCCGACAGCGACCAGCGGGTCGACCTGCGGGCCAGCCGCATGATCGGCGGCAGTGGTCTGGGCTATGCGTTCTACCAGTACCGCCAGATCCACTCCGACACACGCGCTATCGACAGCGCCGTGGGCACCGTCGGCGTGGGCTTGACGATGCCGCTGAGCCACAGCCTGACCGGTACCACCGACTGGTACTACCGCTACGCTACCGACAGCCAACTCAGTATGGCGGGCCTGGGCACGGACACCGTGGTCGCGCACGTCGGACTGGGCTGGCAGCCCGGCCCCAGGTGGCACATGACCGCGGACTATCACTGGGTCAACAGCTACTATGGCCAGGCGGCGTCGGACCACTACATCGCCGCTACCCTCGGCTATGACGCGGGCAAGAACTCGACCTTCCAGTTGAGCTACTCGCGCGATGGCTATGATGGCGGCCTGTTCCCCGGGCTCGACTACGACGCGGACATCTTCCGCTTCAGCCTGGTGAACAAGTTCTAGGCAACGCTCCCATGGCCCAGCGGCCCGCCGGCCTCGCCGGCGGGCCGCTGCGCTTTGGGGCTTACCGGCGACCGACCGCCACGAACACGCCGTACGTGCGCGGGATGCCGTGGACATCCGGCCGCGTTACGCGATGGGCATCGGCCACGCGCACCTCGCCACAGCCCGCCGCGCGCAGCCAGGCGGCCATCGTCTCGCGCTGGAACCCCTGGTGGTGGACGTCGTCGACATCCGGCCCGTGGAAGCTGCCATCCTCGGCATCGAGATCGGCCAGCGCCAGCCAGCCACCAGGCTTGACCGCGCCCACCAGCCGCGCCAGCAACGCCGGCACGTCGGCAATGTGGTGCAGCGTCATCGAGCTGACCACGGCGTCCACCGGCTCGCCGTCCCACGCCGCGCGGGTCAGGTCGACGCGGTGCGTGGTCACCTGAGTCAGTCCCGCGGCCGACAGCTTGTCGTCCAGCACGTCGAGCATGCCCGTCGAGCAATCTACGGCGACCACCTCGGCCACGGAATCGAGCAGCCGCAACGTGACCAGCCCCGTGCCCGCGCCGAAGTCCATGATGCGCCAGTCCGGCGCGAACGGCACCTCGCGACGCATGGCGTCAGCCACGCCGGTACCCAGCGCGGCGCGCACGGGGTTGGTGTCCCATTGCGGGGCAAGCGTGTCGAATCGGCTCATGCGGCGACTCCTGTGCGCGCATTGTAGCCCATGCATCGGTCAATGCAGGGGATGGCCAGAGATACCTCCAAACCTACGAAGAATGACATGCAATGCACTCGAGATTTACTTGACGATGCTCTGGTAGGGGGGTGTAAGATAGGAGCGTGTAGACGTCGGAGGGGTTGCGGCCGGCGTCAAGGGGATGTCGTGAAGAGGCTGCTGACTGGCTGGGTGGCGAGTCTGTTGCTGGTGTCCAGCGTGGCGGGGGCGCCGTCGTGGGACAGCGGCAAGCAGGGCCGCTTCGTCATGGCGCTGGCGCGCGATGCCGCCGGCGCGCTGTGGGCCGGCACCGAGGACATGGGCGTCTGGCGTCACGACGGCCAGGCCTGGCGCCAGTTCACGACCAAGGATGGCCTGGGCGACGACAACGCCTACGCGGTCTGCGCCGACTCGGCGGGGCGCGTGTGGGTCGGCCATCTCAACCACGGCGTGTCGGTCTACAACGGGCAGACCTGGCGCAACTACGACCTGCTCACCGGCCCGCTGGGCGACCGCGTTCATGCCATCGCCGCCGCGCCCGATGGCGACGTCTGGATGGCCACCAGCGCCGGCTTGACGCGCTACGTGGCGGTCATCGACGCCTGGGTCGACTACACCATCGCCGATGGCCTGCCCAGCAACCAGTTCACCAGCATCGCAGTCGACCCGCGCGGCGTGGTCTATGCCGGCTCGGCCTGCAATGGGCTGGCGGTGGGCACGCTGGCCGGCGGCCGCATGGTCTGGCGCATCGTGCCGGGCCCCATCCAGCGCCCGCAACGCTCGCGTGTCTCCGGCGAGAAGCTGTTGCCCTCGGCGCTCATCAACCACCTCAGCATCACCGCCCGCGGCCGGGTCTACGTGGCCACCAACTACGGTCTGGCCTACAGCGACGACCAGGCGCAGACCTGGACCTGGGCACGCGGCGTGGACTGGGCCGAACATGTCAAGGGCCTGGCCGATGGCGCGCCGAGGAACTTCAAGGCCGACGGGCCGGGCACGCTGCTGGAAGACTACGTCACTTTCGCGACGGAGGACGCCAAGGGACGGCTCTGGGTCGGCCACTGGACCAAGGGCGTGGAGACCTTCGACCTGGGCGCGGGCAAACGCGTCTGGGACTCGGGCACCGACAGCGGGCGCGACTTCGCCAACGCCTGGCTGGCCGTGCCGGGCGAGGCGCCGCTGTTGGCCTGGTCGGGCGGCGGGCTGAGCCAGGCTGGTTTTGGCAGCGCCAGCGTTGCTGGCGTTGGCGCCAGCGCTGCTGGCGCCGGCACCCAACCCGCACCCGCCCCGAGTTCGGCAGCGCCCAAGCCGGTGCCGGCTCTGCCCAAGCCAGCCGCGCCGCCGAGTGAGAAGGACCTGGCGCAGCTCCAGGCGCGGCTCGCGGCCTGCGCCACGCCATCGCCGCCGGGCACGGCCGGCTTCCGCGGCGAGGACTGGCAGACCCAAGGCGATTGGGTCGGGCGCTACGGCCGCACCAAGGGCATCCTGTGCGCGCAGAAGGCACCGCTCGATGACGACATGGGCAACGACATGTACACCATGGTCCGCGCCCGCATCGGCCGGCACCACGGCGACAAGGACTCGCTGCGCTACTGGGTCCACTGGCTGCGCAGCGACGATCGGCGCGTGCTCTACAACCCGACGCTGGGCTACCGCCGCCAGTCGGACTGGGACGACCACGGCGAGACCTACGCCATGACCTACGACGGCCCGGACATGTGGGTCGACGTGACGGTCACCGCCGGGGTGCATCGGCTGTCGCTCTACTTCTTCAACAAGGACGGCCACGACGGCGCCAACCGCTGGCGCGACTACCTGGTGGAGGTCAAGCCCTACGCGGCCGACCCCAAGCAGGCGGAGACCGCGCCGACACTGGCCCACTGCCGGGTCAACCGGTTCTGGGGCGGAGTCTACCCGCAGTTCGTCGTGACCGGCCCGGCGCGCTACCACGTGCGCATCGCCCGCAACGGCAGCTTCAACACGATCGTGCAGGCGGTGCTGGTGGACAAGGTCTGGGGCGAGTTGAGCTTCCGCGACAAATGGCGGCAGCTGTGGTTGGCCTCACAGCCGTTTGGCCCGGTGGACCAGGACTGGCAGCGGGTCAAGGCGGCCGAGGAGATGGTGCCCGAGGTTGCCGACGGCTTGGCCACGGCCGGGCTGTGGCGGGAGTTGAGCCGGGCGACGAGTTGCGACGGCACGTGGGCCGTCGATCGCGCGGCGCGGGTGGAGTTGTTGCGTGCGATGGTCGCGGGGAAGGCTTCGGCCCCGGCTACCGAGCGCTTGCGATGGTCGCTGCCGGCCTGGGAGCCGGAGGAGCGGAAGGGGTTCGAGACTTCCGTAAGCAGCGCGTACAAAGCGCTGCGACAGAAGCTCGACAAGGACAAGGGGGCTCCGGCGGGCTGACGCTCGCGGCGGGGCCGAATGAACACAGGAGGTACGAGATGAGAGGATCGCCAAGGATGAGGTGGCGAGGCGTGCTCGGCGCACTGGCGGTGACGCTGGGGTGCCTGGGATCGGCCGGGGCGGTGGAGGTGACGGCGACGGCGGGTGACGGGTCTGCGGCCGTGCCGGGTCCAGCGAGCGTTGGCCTCGGCGCCGTTGCCACGGATGCGCCGGAGCCGAACGATGAGCTGCAGGTCGTGAGCACGACGTGGTCGTGGGGCACCGTCTCTGTAGAGGACCTAACAGAGGCGGCGCCGGGCACCTGCCTCGCGCCGGTTCTAGTGGACGGTACCATCAGCCAACCCAATCCAGAGTTACCCTCGGCGACGCTAGATGTCAGTGCGACACGCGCAGGCACGTACCGCGTGACGCTGGCGGTGAGCGTGACCTACAAGATGAGTGACGGCAGCGAGGTCACAGGCGGCGCAGAGACCCAATGCACTGTGACGTTCACCTAGCGGGGAGACCCGGGCCAAAGGAGGTTCAGTTCACATGATCACGAAGTGGATACCGCTTCTGCTGGCAATGGCAATGATGCCGGCTTGGGGCAACGCCGCCGACGATGCTGGCGTTCAGTTCAGACTACACTCCCTCAGTCACCTGCGCATGGATCACAATGACCTGGGCGGCCGTTGCTCATGGATGTCGGAGTCGCACCCTCCTATCATCACTCTGGTCTGCGCTCCGTTTGGTGAGACGCAGCAACTGCGCATCGCCAGCGCCTTCCAGCCGCCGAACAACCAAGGTGGCCCGGTAGCCATACCGATCCCGCAGACTGTCTGGTATGCCTACCAGTCGCAAAAGGACAAGTGGCTGCACTTCGCGTGCGAGACGAGGTATGTGCTCGATACGAGTAGACCGCTTGGTGCCTATGTGACCTGCCCCAACATGCCGCCGATACCGCCCGATGCCCAACACTTCTTCCAGTTGACGGCCTACACAACCGATATGAGAACGCACCACACGCCGCAGGGCCCGGCTGTTGAGGCAACTGTCTGCGAGAACCCGCCCCAGTGGCCTCAGTGAGGGACACAAATGCGCCTACACCACCTACTGGTGCCCATCGCGGCCATTGCGGGCGTGTCGCCTGCTGTGCATGCGGACGACAACTGGGCTCAGTCTGTCGTTCAGTGGATTGCGGGAGAGCAGGGGCTCAGCGTGGTGCCGGTGCCCGGTACGTTGAGGCCAACGGCCTCTGCCGATAGCCCGGCAGTCGCTCCGCTGGAGCGACTGCCGGGCTCCTGGCAACAGGTTGGTTCGGTCAGGGCATTCGTGCCCTACGGAGACCAGGATGCTGTCACGGCCGAGATGGCGCAGCGTGGGCTGGAGCGCACCGCTCGGCTGCGGGCCTTGGTTGACGTGCTCGGCGAGGACTCCTGGCGCGCGTTTCGGCGCGGCGCGCCGTTCCCTCTGGCCCTATTGACGCCAGAACAGCGAGTGTGCGTGGACTCGTTGCTCGCGGTCTCTGGCTCGGTGCAGCCGACGGCGCCGGCGGGCAGTGGCGCGCAGACCGCGGATCTCGTGTCGGCACTCCGGCTCGTTGTACGGCCAGTCATCCGGTTCGAGCGCTTCGGCCGTCTTTTCGGGCAAGCTGACCTGATCGCCGAGGTTTGGTCAAGCGATGGGTATGACCTGAGTAGACGATGCACCAGGGATGCAGAGGGCTGCTTTGTGCCGGTTGCCTACGCGGGTCGATGGGCACGAGGCAAGTACGGGGAGGCGCCCGACCTTCATACGGATGCCAATGTGCCACCAGTGGTCCTGGGTGAGGTCGACAGCGCGCTGGCCGCCAAGCGCTTGTCGGTGCCAGCAGCCCGTATCGTGACGGTGGCCGAGATGTCCGACAGCCTCAAGCAGTGTTGTGGCTGGGATGTGGTGGTCGCGCCGAGCATCCGCCAACTCCGGGTTGCTCTTGGCCCAGGCGAGTATCCCTGCAACGAGCTCGCTGCGGCGGTCAGCGCTGCTCTCGCGATTGATTGCAGGACGTTCGACCGCCTCCTGTATTTCGTCAGTCCTAACACGTTGCTGCCGGCCAGCAGTGCGCCGGCTCCGCAGTTGTCCAAACCGGGTGCGGCAGCGCTCCGGAGGGTGGGCGCCAGCGCCGACTATGCCGGCTTGGTTGTACCAATGGCCTGGCACCGTGAGGGCAGGTGTGTGCGGTTCGCCGAACTGGTCCCGCCACTGTCTGCGTTCGCAGAATCGGTGTGGTACGCAACGAGGCATCCTGAAGCGGCACGAGACGAGGTGCTGTTCTCGGTCGGTGGACCACGCCAGACTGTCGACTCGTGGTACAGCCTGTGTGCGCCGCGGTCGGCGGGCGCGACGGCACTGCTGCGCCGGGAGTTGGCTGGCAGCACGTTGCAGTTCCGGCTCGCATACACCTTCGGCGTGGCCGACTACGCGGCTCTCCCGCAGGCTGCGGACGCCACCAACCGTCCGCCCGCTGGCCTAGCATGGGAGCAGCAGCGGGTCCGCTGGCTGGCGTCTTGGACCGACGAGGGCGGGCCGACGCCATGAGGAGACCAGCATTGTGCAAGGGAGTGCTCGGCCTGCTGTTCGTGTGCATGTTCGCCCGCGATGTGCAGGCGCGACCGCAGTTGGTGATCGACGCTTGGCGGGAGCCACGCCTGATCGGCGCCACCGCGCGTCGGATGGACCTGCTGAGCAGTCTGGCACGGGTCTACTGCTTCGCTTACGCCAACGGGCAAAGCCTGGTGCAGACCGACGTGCCTTGGGTTGTGCGGCCGTCCTTCGCAGGGACCGGAGACGCGTTTGTGGAGTTGAGGCAGCGGTGCCGCGCGGCCAGGATTCCGCTGTACATGGCGGCTGACATGCTGGTATGGCGTGACTTCACGAAGTGCCCTCTACCGCAGGTGGTCCGTCCGTGGCTCGAACTTACGCCGACGTTCGACAGCGGTCGCGGACCAGTGTGGGATCCGGTTGTCTACCTTTCGCCATTCTGTCCCCAGGTCCAGGACTTCGTGACGTCAATGGCTATGGCCGTCGGTACCGGAAGATCTGCCTCGGACGGACTGGCCGTTGGGCTACGACTCTCGCCGCGCCTGCGATTCGGGACCAGCCAATGGGCCCGCGCTCATACCATCCGCGCGCTTGGGTGGGACCCGCTCGATGGGGTCGACGTGGGCCAACTGCCGCAGTGGACCGAATGCCGAGAGTCGTTCATCGCGTCGATGCTAGAGACCGTTGCGGCGACAGCGAGGGCAGGCGGCGAAGGGCGACGGATGGTTGCCATCGGTGATGGCGACCTGCCTATCAGCGACCTCGCCGCGAAGGGCAACGCCGCCGACAACTGGCTGGCCTGGCTGGAGCGCGGTCTGGTGGACGAGGTGCTTGTCGATGCGGTCTGGACGCCTGCCATCACCAGCAAAGTGTGGGGCGCGCTACGTCAGGCCTCGCTGGCCCAGATCGCACGCACTGGGAGGACATTCCTCGGTACGGCCCAGGCACCGTTGGCCCGGCTGGCACCCCTGGTGGGAGGTCGCACCGACGAGGTGACGCCCAGCCTGACCGAGCAGTACGGGCAGCTCAAGGCTGCGGGGGCACCACTGGACGCAGTCACCTTCTACCCGCGCTCGCTCGAGGAACTGTCCGAAGTGCAGGACATCATCAAGCCGCGCTGAGGACGCCACCATGACCACGCATCGCTCGTTGGCCCTAGCCGCGCTGGCCGGTCTGTCGTTGCTCGCCGGCTTGGCCGCCGACCCGGCCAAGCCGGGCTTCACGCTCTACTACACCCACGACGCCATGGGCTACCTGGAGTCGTGCGGCTGCGCCGGCCCGGTCATTGGCCTGGCCGATATGGTCAACGAGCTGATGGCCCGGCGCAAAGCCGTCACGGGTCCGACGTTGACGCTCGATGGCGGCAACCTGAGCAAGGACCAATCACGCGGCAGGATCGTCTGGGACGCGCTGAGCCGCGGCGGATACGACGTGGTCGCCTTCGGCCCGTCCGATGTGGCCTGGCAGCACGAGTATTGGCCGATGGTCTTCGAGAAGAAGCTGCCGGTGCTCGTGGGTCCCTGGTTCCAGCATGGCAACAACCTGGCCAACGGCATCGCCGTGCCGCGCTGGACCAAGAAGCTGGGCGACCTGACCGTCGGCGTGACCAGCAGCGGCCCGCGCGCCGAGGTGGTCGACAAGGAGGTCAAGGCCACGCAAGCCGTCCTGGCCGAGCTGAGGAAGACCTGTGACGTGGTGATCCTGGTCAGCTACCACGACATCGGCGTGGAACGCGCGCTGGTCGACACCGGCCTGCTGGGCGATGCCGATCTGGTCATCGGCTGCCGCGGCTGCGCGCTGCTGGAGAACCCCGAGCAGACGCGCAACACCTGGTTCCTGCCCGAGGCCCCCCAAGGCCGCCGCTTCGGCCAGCTCAAGCTCAGCGTCTCGCCTGCCGACGCCGCCCTGGCTCAGACCGGCCGCAAGTACAAGCTGGCCCTGGCCTACGAGAGCATCACGCCCAAGCAGAGCGCGAAGGCCGATGACCCCATCGTGGCCGACACCAGGAAGCAGCAGCAACGCGAGGCGCGCATTCAGGTGGCCAAGGGCTACGACAGCGACCTGGACGTCATGGCCAAGTACGGCTACGTGCCCTCTGACCGCTGCGCGACCTGCCATCGCGAGCAGTATGTGGCCTGGGGCCGCAGCCGCCATGCGCAGGCCTTCCGGACGCTGCTGGACAAGAAGGCGCTGCGCGATGAGTGCCTGCCGTGCCATGCCTATGAGATCAAGGCGACCGGCAAGTTCCTCACGCCGACCAAGCAGGAACGCGGCGTGGAGTGCATCGCCTGCCACGGCAACGGCATGGTGCATCTGTACATTCCGCGGAAGGACACCATCGACCGCGGCGACCGCACGCTGTGCGTGGGCTGCCACACCCAGGTCAACGACCCGAACTGGGATGCCGAAAAGCGCTGGGCGGCGATAGCGCACTGACGAAGGAGTTGCCGGGGCACGGCGAATGGTCGCGGGACAGCAGAGAGAGAGCCCATGAACCGTGCCCTGACCAGCCTGCTACCCGCCGCCATGCTCGCCGCCTCGCCGGCCTGGTCCGCCGATGGCCCACGGCCCGGCGCCGCCAACACCGACTGGTTCGTCCAAGCCGGCTACGGCGTGTTCGTGCACTATCTCAATGACGTGCAGAACAACCCGAGCACCATCCAGAGCCTCGGGCGCCAGACCACCTGGGACGAGTGCGTGCGCGAGTTCGACACCGAGCGCTTCGCCCAGTCCATGGCCGAGGCCGGCGCGGGCTATGTCATCTTCACCATGCACCAGCGCACGCGGTTCCTCATCGCGCCCAACGCCGCGTTCGACCGCATCACCGGCTACAAGCCGGGCGAGGCCTGCGCCACGCGCGATCTGGTGGAGGATCTGTACCAGTCGCTGCAC
>JACRKZ010000075.1 GCA_016235455.1 Armatimonadota bacterium
GGCGATCTTGCGCTTCATCTCCGGCACGCGCTCGGGACCGAAGAAGGTCGCCGGCCAGACGTCGTCGAGTAGCAGACCGGTGCATTGGGGCGACAGCGTGTAGGGCCAGCCGCCGGGCGACGCGGGCTGGCTGGCGAATAGGGCGGTGGCCATGACTAGGCTCCACATAGCTTCACCAAGTCATCCACGTCCGCCGTGGCCAGGCACATTACCGTGTCCGCCGCGCCGTAGTAGATCTTCACCTCGCCACTATCGTCGAGGATCAGGCCCGTGGGGAAGATGACGTTGTTGCGGAAGCCGCCATCGACCTCATACGCCGCCTCGGGCGCGATGAGCGGGTCGGGGCACACGCCGAGCACCCGGTACGGGTTGTCGCGGTCGAGCAGCATGATGCCCGCCGTGTAGCGCTTGGTCCATTTGGCTTCCCAGCCGTGCTTGCCGCGGTCGGGATCGATGTCCACCGCGTGGAACACCGCCAGCCAACCCGCGTCGGTCAGCACCGGCGGCGCCGCGGGGCCGATCTTGGCGTTGGCATAGGGCACGGTCTCGCCGCCGACCAGCAACTCGCTGTTGCCCCAGTAGCGCAGGTCGGGCGAGTCGCTGATCCAGATATCGAACTTCTCGCCCCCGCCGCGGCTGTAGATGGGCATGGGCCGCTCCAGGCGCACGTACTTGCCGTCGAAGGTGCGGTCGAACAGCACCATGTTGCGGTTGTCGGGCACCGACATGCTGAGGATCTCGAAATGCTCGAAGTCGTCAGTGGTGGCAATGCCGCCGCGCAGGCCGTGGCGGGTGTCCACCGCGAAGCACATGACCACGCGGCCGTCGATGACGGTCAGGCGCGGGTCGTAGGCGCGGCTGATCTCGTCGCTGGCCAGGTCGAAGCAGGGCTCGGGTGCCACGGCCCAGGTGATGCCGTCGTCGCTGGTGGCCAGGCCGATGTTGGTGCCGGTCAGCTTCTGCTCGGCCAGGCTGCCATAGTCGTTGCGGAAGACCATGACGTACTTGCCCTGCCAGCGGCAGACACCGGCGTTGAAGATGAGCGCCGCGTTGTACGGCACGTCGGCCGCGGTGAGTACCGGATTGGCCGGGTGACGCGTGATGACCGGGCTGGAGCTGAGTTCGCCGATGACCGCCATGGGAGACTACCTTTCGTCGCCTGGGGCTTCGCCTCACGCGGCGCAACTCCTGCGGTACAATGAGGCGGGGAGGCATCCATGCCCGAGTTCGGACCGCTCATCGCCGACATCGTCGTGGGACAGAACGTCCGCGATGTGCCCGTCTACGTTCAGGAAGCCACCGCGCGCACCAAGAAGGACGGCGGCACGTTTGGCAGCTACACCTTCCGTGACCGCACCGGCGCGCTGCCCGCGGTCGACTGGAACCAGTCGCCCGAAGAGGGCGAGCAGGGCGCCATCGCCCTGGTCAGCGGCCGCGTCGGCGAGTTCAAAGGCGAGCGCCAGTTGAGCGTGCAGTCGCTCTACCTGGTGGACAAGGTCGACGAGCGCATCCTCGAACGCCTGCGCGAGCCCGTGGACGCCGCGCGCCAGGCGTGGCTGATCGGCGTCATGGAGCGCTGCGCGCAGCACATGGCGCCAGGCTTCTGGGCCATCTTCCGCGAGGCGCTGGGCCACGACCCGTTCGACCTGGAAGGCCCGTTCTGGACCTGGGCCGCCGGCGAGAAGATGCACCACACCGGCCTCGGCGGGCTGGCCTGGCATGTGTTGACCATGCTCGACCATGTCGATTCACTGGCCCCCGCCTACCCCAATCTCGATGTGGACATGCTGCGGCTGGCCGTGTTGTGCCACGACCTGGGTAAGATCGACGCTTACGATATGGGCCTCGTGGCCGCCCGCCGGCTGCCGTTGGACAGCTCCGTCGGCCATACGGCCATCTCTATGATGCGCGTCTCGACGGCCATCGGGCGCTTGCGTGAGCAGGGCCAGATCATCACCGCGAGTGACGAGGAGAACCTGCTGCACTGCCTGGCCGCACACCATGGGCGGCGCGAATGGGGCGCCATCGTCGAACCCGTGTCCGCCGAGGCCGCCGCGCTGCACGCGCTGGACCTGATCGACTCGCGGCTGCGCTGCACCGACCAGATCACCACGCCCCTGCCCGAGCGGCTGGCCGCGCCGCCGTCGGACCGGGCGCCGCGCCGTCGCTCGTCGCCGGAGCCCGCGGCGCCGGCTTCGCAGGCGTCGCTGTTCGAGGACTGACATGCGCTCCGAGTGGCTGCCGGTGGACTTGCCGCCCGACCTGCTGGTCGGCACCAGCAGCTTCTCCTGGCCCGAATGGCACGGGCCGTTCTACCCGCCGGAGCTGCCCGTCGGCGAGCGCATCGCCTTCTATGCCACGCAGTTCCCCACGGTCGAAGTGGACTCGTCGTTCTACCGCTGCCCCACGCGCGCCCAGACCAGCCGGTGGGCGCGCCTGACGCCCGAGTCCTTCCGCTTCGCACTCAAGGTGCCCCGGGCCATCACCCACGACACCGCCCTGACCGGCCCCGACACCGACGTGGCCGAGTTCCTCGACGCCGTCGCGCCGCTGGGGCCGCGGCTGGGTCCCTGCCTGCTGCAGTTCCCGTATGTCGCGCGCGGGGCCGATGCCGACGAGTATCGCCATGGCGACCGGCTGCGCGAGAGCCTGGCCCGGTGGCTGGACCGCTGGTCCGGCCAGGCGCAGTGGGTAGTGGAGGTGCGCAACGCCGCCTGGCTCGAAGGCCCGCTGCCCGCGCTGCTGGCCGAGTACGGCGTGTCGCTGGCGCTGACCGCCTACTACACCATGCCCAGCCTGGCCTCCATGCTGCGCGATGGGCTCGACCCGCTGACCGGGCCGCTGGCCTACGTGCGCTTCCTGGGCCATCACAAGCAGCTCGACGCACGCAACGCCGAGTTGATCGCCGAGGGCGCCAAGCCCAAGGGCTACACCGAGCTGATCGTCGACCGCGAGGCGGAGATGCGTGGCTGGGTGGATGCGCTGCTGCCGGTGCTCACGCGACGCAGCACCTGGTGCTACTTCAACAACCACTACGCGGGGTTCGGGCCGGGCTCGGCGCGACTGTTCGCGCGGCTGTGGGACGAGATCCACGGGTAGCAGGATCGCATCGACCAACCACGAAAGGGCCCTGCGATCGAGAAGTGCCATGCTCCGCTGTCTACTGCTGTCGCTCCTGACCGCCACCCTCACCGTCGCCACGCCGTTGGCCGCGCGCCTGGAAGGCGCCGACGGCCGGTGGGCCGCGCCAAGCGCCGAACTGCGGGTGCCCGCGCCCGACCAGCACAGCGTGACGCTCAGCTTCCGCCTGCGCGCGCCGGGCGAGACCATCACGCCCATGGACCGCCGCGGCGACGACCCGTGGTATGGCTCGGGCTGGTGGAGCGGCCCCGAATGGTGCCGGGTCGGCCGGGACTGGCAGCATCCGGGCGAGCGCACGGGCAGCATCCGCTGCTGGCGCGCGCCGCGGGACGGCCACGTCACGCTCACTGGCCGCGTGCGCAAGCTGCACCTCGATGGCGATGGCGTGCGGGTCAGCATCCGCGCCGGCGGGCGAGAGCTATGGCAGGCGGAGCTGGAAGGCAAGGACGGCCAGGGCGTCGAGCCCAAGCTGGCGCTCGACCTGAAGCGCGGCGACGCCCTTCGCTTCATCGTCGAACGGCGCGGCACGCACTTCTGCGACACCACCGGCTGGGACCCTGGCATTGCCTACGATGACGGCGAGACCTTCCTGGCCTCGAAGGCCTGGGGTCCGGAGCAGGGCACGCAGGGCTGGTCGTATGAGGTGCTCGGCGACCCCGATCAGAGCGAGCCCCGGCCCATGCTGACCGGCGTGGACAATGGGCTGTCGTTGCGGCGAGCCGCACTGAGCGATGGGCAGACCATCGCCTGGGCCGGCAGCGAGCTACTGCCCGCCTGGCTGCTGTCGGATGGAGATCGATCCGGGCTGGTGCTCGTGCCGGAGCCGGCCAGCGTGTGCGGGCTCAGCGTCGACGCCGGCGCGGACGGCCTGCTGCGGCTGACCGTGACCAGCGCTGGGCGCTTGGATGCGGTGCGCGCGCGCAGCTATGAGGCTGCTCAAGCGACCGGGCTCATGCTGCTGGCCGACGAACTCAGCCCCCACGCCCGCGCCACCCTCGACGCGCTGAGCGGCGGCCTGGCCCGCCGGCCGGATCTGCCGATGCTGCTGCTCGCCCAGGCTGAATGGCGGCGTGAGGACAAGCTGGCAGAGAGCACGGCGTCGTACGCCGCGGCCATCGCCGACCACGGCCGCCGCTTGGCCGCGCTGGGCGTCAAAGCGCCCACCCCTGCCGCCAACGAACTCGACGCACTCCGCGAGACCTACCTCAAGACTCGACTTCTAAAGCGCGACAGACTTCTGGCCAAGGCGCTCCCCGCAGCCGCGCAACTGCTCTTCTGCCGCCGCGCGCAACCCAGCTACGCCCATCTCGTCGGCCAGTACTTCGGCTGGCGGCAGCGGCCCGGCGGCGGGCTGTATGTGCTGGAGCAGCCCGGCGTGTCGCTGCGCACGCGCGATGTGCTGGGTCATCAGTTGCCCGCCGGCAGCGTGCTCGAGCCGAGCCTGTCGTTCGATGGCCAGCGCATCGCCTTCTCGTATGTCGCCACGCCCAGCCGGCCGCTGATCTCCACCGAGCTGCCGGTCAACGAGGAGGGTGGTAACGAGGGCTACTTCCACCTGTATGAGATCGGCGTCGATGGCACCGGCCTGCGCCAGCGCACTGACGGCCGGTATGACGACATGATGCCCTGCTGGCTGCCCGACGGCGGGCTGGCCTTCGTGTCCACGCGGCGGCAGAGCTACTCGCGCTGCTTCGGCACCAACTTCAGCCGGCGCTGGCACAGCTACACGCTGCACCGGCTCGACCCGGGCGGCGAGCCGCGCATCCTGTCGATGAACGACGTGAGCGAATGGTTCCCGGCGCTAGGCAACGACGGTCGGCTGCTGTTTGCGCGATGGGACTACATCGACCGCGACGCCGTCACCCACCAGAACCTGTGGGCCTCGCGGCCGGACGGCACCAACCCCGTGGCCATTTGGGGCAATGCGTCGCCCAAGCCGCATTGCACCTTCCAGGCCAAGGCCATCCCCGGCAGCCAGAAGATCGCCTTCATCGCCTCGGCGCACCACAGCATCACCGCCGGCCCGCTGTGCGTGCTCGACCCGACCGTCGATGCCAACAGCCAGGACGCCATTCGCCGCGTGACGCCCGGCCCGCTGCCCGAAGCCGAGGACAACAGCATCGGCGAGTACTACAACGCCCCCTGGCCGCTGTCGGAAGACCTGTTCCTGGTGGCCTACAGTCCCGAGCGGCTGATCTTCGAGGGCGAGCATCTGTCCACCCCTAACCCCGACTACGCGCTGGGCCTGTATGTGCTCGACTCCGCGGGCAACCGCGAGTTGCTCTACCGTGACGGCCAGCTCGGCGCCACCAACCCCATGCCATTGGCCGCGCGGCCGGCGCCACCCAACCTGCCGGCGCAGCTCGTGCCGGCGGGCGCGACCTCGGGTGAGATGCTGCTGACCGACGTCTATCAGGGCCTGGGCAACGTGCCGCGGGGCAGCATCACCGCGCTGCGCGTGGTCGAGATCCTGCCCAAGACCTCGTGGTTGGCCAACGATCCGCGCATCGGCATCGCCGGCGAGGAGAACGCGCGCACCATCCTTGGCACGGTGCCGGTCGATGCCGACGGCTCGGCCCGGTTTGAGCTGCCGGCGCACCGCGCGGTGCTGTTCCAGGCGCTCGACCGCGAGGGCAACGCCTACCAGACCATGCGTTCCATCACCTGGGTGCAGCCGGGCGAGAAGACCGCCTGCGTAGGTTGCCACGAGCGCCCGCTGACCGCCTCGCGCGCCAGCCGGCCCGGCGTGCCGCTCGCGCTCACTAGGCCCGCTTCGCAGCTCGATCCCGGCACGTTGGGGGGCGAGCCCTTCTCGTATGCCAAGCTTGTTCAGCCTATCCTGGACAAGCGCTGCGGAAGCTGCCACGCCGGCGCCGAGGCCGAGGCCAAGGCCGGCCTGGTGCTCACCGGCGAGCCCAAGGACGGCCTATCAGCCAGTTACCTGGCGCTGTGCGACGACAAGGCCGGCCTGGTGCCGCGCTTCCCACAGCGCAACCAGGTGCAGATCACGCCGCCCGGCGGTCAGACCGGCGCGCTCGGCAGCAGGCTGATGAAGCTGCTGCGCGATGGTCACCACGAAGTGCGCCTGAGCGACGACGAACGCCGCACGCTGGCCGCCTGGATCGACCTCAACGCCGTCTATCGCGGTGACTACGGGTCGTCACAGTGAGGCCAACGCCTCCTTGAGTTGGGCGACTGCACGGTCCTCCAGAGCGGCGATGCGCTCGACCATGGCGGTGTAGCCAGCGCGGCCGCCCTTGGTCGGTCCCGGATGCGGCAACTCGCCGCCGAGCGCCTCGGTCAGCACCTGTTGGTACAGCGCGGTCGCCGCGGTCAGGTGCGCCCCGGCCGCGCCGGTCTGGCGCTGCGCCATCTCGTGCAGGTAGACCACGGCACTGGCCCGGTCATAGCGCAGGTGGATGAGCATGTTGTTGTCGGCGGCCTGGTCGGCATGCAGCAGGCGCAGCCACTCGGCCCAGGCCTGTCGGCCCGAGAAGCGCGTCTTGGGCGCGTCGGCGCCCTGGGCCCGCTCCTCGTGCAGGGCGATGATGTGGCGCAGCGAGGCTGTGTCCACCTGCCGGGCGTCGGCCGCGGGCTGTCGTTCGCCGAACACGTACAGGCCCCACGGATAGCTGGCCGCACGCACCACCTCGGCGCCGAAGTTGGTGGCGTGGCCTTTGGTGCCGTAGCCCAGGATGGCCGGCTCGCCGCCGTCGGTGCCGGTGATGACGAAGCAATGGTCGTCTTGGGCCAGCACGGGCCGGCCGGCCCGCAGCGCGGGCTCGACGGCCGGCAGCAGCGCGCGGCGGAACTCGGCGCCCGAGTCGGCGCGGTGCGCGGCCAGATCGCAGGTCAGCCGGCGGATCTCCCAGCCCGTAGCCTGGCTCAGCAGCGGCAGACCCAGCTCGAAGCCCCAGGCATCGTTCGGCCACCAAGCGCAGTCCAGCTCATGGCCCGGGAGGTACGGGCCGCTGGTATCCACCTGCAGGATGAAGGCCACGCCGCTGAGCCCCATGACCCGGTCGTAGCTGATGGCGGGACCGAGGTGGGACAGCGCGGCGGACATGGCCCGCGCGTAGGTGTTGCCCGACTCGCTCGCCGGCGGTGTCATCTTCAGCGGCTCGGCCGCGGCGGCGCCCAGCAGCGCGAGCGCCGTGAGCAGTGTGGTGGTTCTGTCCATGGCCATGCAACCTCCCTGTCTCGCCCGTCCGGATGAGGCACAGGCGCGATCGCTGACTAGCATGGCAAACGCTACAGTCGATGTCAAACAAATTTTCGCACTCAACGAGTCGGGCGCGGCTACCTGGCCAGTCCCTCCAGCGCGGCCAGCACCTCGGCGCGGACGCGGTCGGCCAGGCCCCGATCCTTGGGCACCGACCAGGTCAGCGCCGCGCCGGAGTCGGCGGCCAGCACGCGCTGGGGCGCCTCGGTCAGCAGGGCCCTGGCGCGGTCGGTGGCGGGGCCGGGCTGGGCTTTGGCCACCGCGGCGCGCAGCAGCGTCAAGTACTCGTAGTCGAAGCGGCCTTCGCGGATGGCCTCCATGTGCTTGGAGGTCTGGCAGCCACGGTCGTCGAGGAACTGCGGGCTGAAGCACGTGCCGCCGACCTGGCCCTCGCGCCAGGCTGAGCCGCCGCCGTTGTCGCCAAAGGCCCAGAAGCCCTCGTGGACGGCGCCGATGCGGAAGCAATCCCAGGCCTGGAGCAGATGATAGTTATAGGGGTCGAGGCTGCGCACCGGGCCCGAGCAGCTGTACAACGCGAGTTGGCGGCCGGCGGCCCGCTGCGCGGGATAGACAGCCTCGAACTCGGCGCGGTGGTCGAGCCACATGGGCCGGTTAGGGCACAGCATGGTGGCCGCGCTGAGCATCTCGGGCGTGGCCTGGCGCGGGTCGTCCCAGGTCGGGTCCTCGAAGACCACGACCTCGGGCGCCGCCTGCCGCACGATGCCGGCCCAACTGACGATGGCCGCGTCCTGTTGCTTGTCATGCGGCTCGTCCAGCAGCAGTAGCAGCAGCCTTGCCGGGTCGACGCCCCGGGCGCGCAGGTGGCTGGCCCAGAAACGGATCCAGGAAGCCACCCGCGCGCGCGCCGCGGGCGTGTCGGCCACGGGCTCATCGACCGCGTTGAACACGCAGTAGAACCGCGCGCTGGGCCAACGCGCCAGCCAGGCGTCCATGCGCACCGTGCTCGGCGGCCGGGTCTGCTGTCCGGCGGCATCGTACTCACCAAACGGCATCACCGCGCCCGTGGCCCACGGCGCATCGACGCGGTGCTCCTGCAGGAAGCTGACCACCTCGGGCAGGTTCTCGGCCGTGACGCCGCGGCCCGGCCCGTCGGTGTAGTCCCAGCCGCCCAGTGACAGACTGAGCTGGTCGGGCATGGCCAGCCGCGACACATGCACGCTGATCGGCACCCGCAGCGCGGGCACACCGTCGCCGCTGATCAGCAGCGCGCCACGATGGTCGCCGGGCGCCAGCTTGGTGGCGTCCACGCCGAACCACACCTGCCGCGTCATGCCGCTGGGCAAGGTGACCTGGCGATCAGCCGCGGTGGGCAGTGCGCAGGCGACCGCGCCGCCGCCTTTGGTCATCGTCCAGGCCACGGGCTGCACGGTCAGCCAGGCGGGTCGAGGGCCGCCGGGCAGGCCTTCGGCAGCCACGTTGAGCAGGATGTCGCGGTCGGCGGCGCTGGTCAGGTTGATCACGTCGCCGCGCACTTCGCCGCGCAGCAGGCCAAAGGCCAGGACCGCCTTGGGCGCCTCGGCCGGCGGCTCCTGGCCGAGCGCCAACGGATCCCAGCGATGGGTCTGCCAGCAGCGCAGCGCGGGTTTGCCCTGCGCGCGCCACAGCGCGGCGCGCACGGCCAGCACGCGCCGGTCAGCCTCGCCGAGCGGTAGCGTGGGCCGGTCGTCGGTGGGCGCCAGGCCATCGAGGCCCTGCTCGGCCAGGGCCAGGTCGGCCAGCAGTCGGTCGCGCACAGCGGCCGTCGGCGCGCTCTCGGCGATGGCGCGGCGGATGCGCTGCGCCTCGCCGGCGATCACCTGGGTGACGTAGAGGTGCTGGGTCACGGCTGCGTCCAGGCTGGCCGCGGCCTGGCCCCGCGGCGCCTGGCTCAGCAGGGCGTCGGGCCCGCTGTAGACCTCTACCTCGTCGCAGAAGATGTACGGTCCGGGCGAGGAGACGACGAAGGCGACATAGCGGCCGTGGGTGGCCAGCTTGTCGGTCCAGTAGCGGTGGGTGGCGTACTCGGCGGGCGGCTCGGCCTCGCGACTCTGAGACACCAGGTCGCCCGCGCGGTACCAGTGCGCACCATCGTCGGAGACCAGCAGCAAGAGGGCCGTGGGCCACTCCACCCCGGCGCGGCCCGCCGCGCAGTGGTAACTGGCGCCGGCGATAGGCCGCACGGAGCCCAGATCTACCACGACCCGCGGACTGGCGCCGCCCTGCCAGCCGACGGTGGTGGGCTGGGTCCAGAAGTAGCCTTCCGTGTAGACGCCGTCCGTCAGCAGCTTGCCGTCGTCGTCGGCGCTGCACAAGGCGTAGTTGGGCTTGGGCGACAGCGTGTACGGGCGGCCCGCGGCCAGATTCGGGCCTGGCCGCTGCCACTGGGCGGGGCTGGGCTCGACGGCAGCGGCGCAGGACAGGGCCAGACTGACCAAGGCGGACAGGACCATGGCGGCTTCTCCGGGCAGCAGAGCGAGTCTACTCCGTTGCCCGGAGCGCGCACAAGGCAGGGCCGCCGCCGATTGGTGGCGCACCACGCCCCAGGCATCAGGTCAACTCGCGCCGGCCGCCACCCGGCGCACAGCCCCAGCCACCTGCTCGCAGACGCCTTCCTGGAAGACGCTGGGGATGATCAGCTCGGGGCACAGCGCCTTCTCGGCCACAGTGGCGGCCAGGGCCTTGGCGGCGGCGATGAGCATGGGCTGCGTGACATGCGGCACACGCGAGTCCAGCAGGCCGCGGAAGATACCGGGGAAGGCCACGGCGTTGTTGACCTGGTTGGGGAAGTCGCTGCGGCCCGTGGCCAGCACGCCGGCGATCTCCATCGCGCCTTGCGGGTCCACTTCGGGGGTCGGGTTGGCCAACGCAAAGACGATGGGCGACGGCGCCATGGCCCGCAGTGCCTCCACGGCCAGCACGTTCGGGCCGGACACGCCGATGAACACGTCGGCGCCGCGCAGCGCGTCTTCCAGGCTGCCGGTGCAGTTGTCGCGGTTGGTCTGCTGGGCGATAGCGGTCTTGTAGCTGTTCATGCCCGCGGTGCGGCCGGCGTGGATGGCGCCCTTGGTGTCGCACAGGATCAGGTCGCCCACGCCAAACGACATGAGCAGCTTGGCCACTGCCATGCCCGCGGCACCGGCGCCGCTGATGACCACCTTGGTCTGGGCCAACTCGCGGCCGGTGACGCGCAGCGCGTTGGTCAGGCCGGCCGCCACCACCACGGCCGTGCCGTGCTGGTCGTCGTGGAAGACGGGGATGTCCAGCTCCGCCTGCAGCCGCTCCTCGACGACGAAGCAGCGCGGCGCGCTGATGTCTTCGAGGTTGATGCCGCCGAAGACCGGCGCCACCGCCTTGACCGTGGCCACGATCTCGTCGACGTCCTGGGTGTTCAGACACAGCGGGAAGGCATCGATGTTGGCGAACTCCTTAAAGAGCATCGCCTTGCCTTCCATGACGGGCAGCGCGCCATAGGGCCCGATGTTGCCCAGGCCGAGCACCGCTGAGCCGTCCGACACCACGGCCACGGTGTTGGCCTTGATGGTGTAGCGATAGACCGCCGCCATGTCGTTCTTGACCCGCGTGCAGACGCGCGCCACGCCCGGTGTATAGGCGCGAGAGAGCGCATCGCGGTCCTTGATCGGTTGCTTGTTGACGACCGCGATCTTGCCGCCGCGGTGCAGGGCGAAGGTGCGGTCCTGCCAGTTCAGCAGGTCGACCTCGGGCACGGCGGCCACGGCATCGGCGATGCGCTGCTGATGGTCCTCGTCCCAGGCCTCCACCTCGATGGAGCGGGTGGTCGAGCCGTTCTCGGTGACGACGATATGCACGTCTCGGATGAGCCCTTCGACGGCTCCGATGGCTGCGGTGATCTGGGCCAACATGCCCGGTCGACTGGGGTAACGAACCTCCAGAGTGAGGCTCGTGCTCGGACTTACGACTGCCATGGTACGACCTTTCGACGCGGGCCGGCCTAGTAGGCCGCCACACGCCCCACGCCACCACCGCGGGCCGCTGCGGCCACGCGCTGGACATTCATGAACCCGGCCTCGGCCAGGGCGCTCAGGATCTGGGCGATATGCTCTTCGCCGCGCGTCTCGAGGGTCAAGGTGGTCTCGGTCTGGCCCATGCCGGCATCGCCAAAGGGCCGGTCGTGCAGCACGTCCAGCACGTTGGCCTCCAGGTCGGCCAGCACGCCGGTGAGGCGGTGTAGCTGGCCCGGCACGTCGGGCATGACCGCCTGCAGCCGCACCCGGCGGCCATCGGCGGCCAGGCCGCGGCAGATGATATCGTCGAGCCGGCTGCTGTCGATGTTGCCACCTGAGATGAGCAGCACGGTCGGGCTGGTCAGGCTCACGCGGCCCGCCAGCAGCGCCCCCAGGGGCGCGGCGGCGGCGCCTTCGGCCAAGGTCTTGTGCCGTTCCAGCAGGATCAGCACCGACCTGGCGATGGTCTCCTCGTCAACCGTTACGACCTCGTCCACGTACGTCCTCGCGTAGCTCAGGGTGCGCTCCGACACGCGCTTCACGGCGATGCCGTCGGCAATGGGCGGCGCACCCGGCGCGGCTACCACACCGCCGGCCGACAAGCTGGCCAGCAGCGTGCTGTAGCCCTCGGCCTCCACCCCGACGATGCGCACCCCGGGCCGCAGGGACTTGACCGCCAGCGCCACGCCGCCGATCAGCCCGCCGCCGCCCACGGGCACCAGGATGGTCCCCACCTCGGGCACCTGAGACACGATCTCGAGGCCGCAGGTGCCTTGCCCGCGGATCACGTCGTCGTTGTCGAACGCCGAGACGAAGACCATGCCCTGCTCGGCCGCGCGGCGCTCTGCCTCGGCATACGCTTCATCGAAGCTCTGCCCGAACAGCACCACCTGGCCACCGAGTTCGCGCACGGTGTTGACCTTGATCAGCGGTGTATGCAACGGCATGACCAACACCGCCGGAACACCCAGTCGCCGGGCATGGCTGGCCACGGCCTGAGCATGGTTACCGGCCGAGGCGGTGATGACTCCCGCGGCGCGCTCGGCGGGCGTCAGACCCTCCAACCGCACACAGGCGCCGCGCTCCTTGAACGAACCCGTGGGCTGGAGGTTCTCCAGCTTGAGGTTCACCGGCTGGCCGAACCAGTCGCTGAACACACGGCTCGGCCGGCAGGGCGTCGGCGAGAGAGTCGGCCGGATGGTCTCGGCCGCCGAGAGGACATCACTCAGTTGCAGCATGGCTCGATTCTAGCGCGGAATCGCGGCCAGATCCAAACGGTACATCATCTGGTTGTAGTCATAGCGCGGCGTGGCCTCGCCTTGGCGGCTGAAGGTCGTGGCGTAGGTGCCTTCGAAGTAGACGTAACGCCCGCCGTCGCCATCCAGGAACTCGTCCTGGCGCGGGTTGTAGAAGCTGTACTTGTCGTGGGTCAGAACCTTGCGGGCCGTGGTCCAGGGACCGGTGGCCTCTGGTGCGGTGGCATACCACACCTCGCCCAGGAACGATGGCCCGCCGTAGTTCTGCACGCCGATCATCACCCACTGCTTGAGGTACGCGTTGTAGCGCACCGTGCCGGTGTGGATGGAGACGGGCTTGCCGCCGTCGACATCGCGCACCTGGAAGCGCGCCTGGTCGGCGCGCAGCGTGCCGTTCTTGATCAGTTCGGCCTCACGCTCCTGGGTGATCGGCTTGGCCGCCGGCCGCCAGGCGTAGCCGTCGGCGGCCGGCAGATAGGCCTCGTAGCTGTCCAGCTTGACGATGGCTTCGGCCGTGGCGCGGCAGCGCAACACCGGCCAGGGCGCGCCAAAATAGCAGAAGCCGTCGCGCACATAAGGCTGGCCAAACGGATGCCAGTCGATCTTGGGCTCCCACCGGGTGACCGGCTCGAAGACATTCCTCTCGTCGTTCCACATGCCGATGCCCTGGGTCTTGGGGGCCATGTTGGCGTCGACCTTGGACCAGCAGCAGAACAGCCGCTCGCGGCCTTGGGCGTCGGGCAGCGCAACCACGGACTCCAGCCAGACCGGTCCGCCCGGCCCTTCGATCGGACACATGCCCTTGACGAAGCCCTTGCCGTCGCCGAAGTAGGTCAGGTTGACGCCAAGCTCGGGCGACAGACCGCCCTGGCCCGGCAGGTCGGACACGGCACCGGTGGTGTTGAAGTTGCCCAGCGGGTAGCCGACGCGATTGGTGTCGCCCCAGAACCAGTAGATGCGGCCGCGGTACACCGCCGGCACACAGGAGTCCTGGCCCAGCACGCCACCGTTGAGCAGCGGCTGCGCGATGGGCACGCGCTCGCCAAGCTGCACACTGTCCGCGTAGATGCCTGCGCCAGTGATGCGGTACAGTCGCTCGGCCACGTTGATCCGCTTGATCTTGACGGTGACCCGGCCGCCCGGCGTCACGTCCACGGCCAAGCCGCGGTTGCCAAAGCCGTCCTTGGGGTACTCGTAGCCGTGGCTGCTGAGGTGGAAGAAGGCGTGCCGCCCCATCAACTCGGGCTCGGTGATGGCCGCCCAGCCGGCGCTGTCGGTCACCCAGCGCCGCTCATGGACGCTGCGCACCTCCACCAGCGGCACGCCGCGGCCGGTCTGCTCGTCAATCACGCGCAGACCAAAGGGTGCGGCGTTGGGCTGCCCCAACGACAAGCCGGCAAGCAACAACAGAGCGGTCATGGCAGTCCCCAGCAACTGCTCCATTGTAGCAGCGCGGGCAACCTAGCCGCCGCCGGCCTTGATCAGCTCCATGGCCAGCCAGGCCAGGAGAGCGGCTGCGGGCATGGTCAGGACCCACGCCACGACGACATTGGAGACGACCTTCCAGCGCACCGCGCTGAGCCGTCGGGACATGCCCACGCCCATGATGGTTGAGGAGATGGTGTGCGTGGTGGAGATCGGGGCGCCAAAGTGCGAAGCGGTCAGGATCACCGCGGCCGCGCTCATCTCGGCCACGCAACCATGGATTGGCTGCAGCTCCATGACCTTCCGTCCCACCGTTTTGATGATGCGCCAGCCGCCGGCACCACTACCCAGGCCCATGGCCAGAGCGCAGGCGAACTTGACCCAGTCGTGGATGACAAAGTCGGTTGCCGCGCCACCACCGTGGGCCAGCGCGGCGCCGCTCGCGATCGCCATCGCAATGATGCCCATGGTCTTCTGTCCGTCGTTCGAGCCGTGGCTGAAGGCCATCAGGCCGGCCGAGGCGATCTGGGCCAGCCGGAACTTCCTGTTCAGCTCCCGTGGCGCCTTCCGGCCGAAGATCCACAGGAAGAGGATCATCACCGCGAAAGCCACAGTGATGCCGATCACCGGCGAGATGATCAGGCCGATGAAGACCTTGCGGGTGCCGGCCCAATGCAGCACGCCCAAGCCCTTGTAGCCGCCGACCGCGCCGATGATGCCGCCGATGATGGCATGGGTAGAACTGGTCGGCAGACCAAAGTGCCACGTGATCAGGTCCCAGCCGATAGCACCCAACAGCGCCGCCACCACCACGGCGGCCGTGATATCCGATGGGCTTACCAACCCCTTGCCCATGGTGTGCGCCACGGCGGTGGAGGAGATGGCGCCGAGAAAGTTCAGGCAGGCGCACATGATCACCGCTGAGCGGATCGACAGCGCCCGCGTCAACACCGAGGTGGCGATGGCATTGGCTGCGTCGTGGAAGCCGTTCACGTACTCGAAGGCGAGTGCCAGAACGACGACGAGGATGACCCAGGTGTCCATGAGGACCTCCGCGACGAACTCAGGAGTTCTTGACCAGCGCCGCCTCGATAGCCGACGCCACGTCCTCGCAACAGTCGATGGCCTCCTCCAAATGGTCGTAGATCTCCTTCCACTTCATCACCTCGATGGCATCGGGCTCGTTGTGGAACAGATCGGCCAGGGCCTGCTTGACCACGCGGTCGGCGCGGTTCTCAATCTCGTTGATCCGCTCGATATGGGGCGTGTTGGCCGTGCGCAGATGGGCCAACTCGGAGCACACCACCTTCATGGCATCGGTAGCCTCCACCAGCAGGTCCGCCATCTGCGCCGCCGCGGCGGGAATGGCCTTGGGCGTGTACAGCGCCATGCGATCGACCGCCGCGCGCGTCTGGTCGACCACCTCGTCCAGCGCATGGGCCAACTCGAGAATGTCCTGGCGGTCGAACATGATCGGTGTGACGAAGGTGTCGTTCAGGCGCTTCACGCAGTCGTGCCGCAGCGTGTCGACATCCTCTTCCACCACGGCCACCGGCTCAACCATGCTCTCGGCCGTCACGGATCCGTCCATAACCTGCTTTAGAAGGCCGCTTCCCTCGTGGGCCTTGATGCTCATCGCCTCGAA
>JACRKZ010000087.1 GCA_016235455.1 Armatimonadota bacterium
TCCTTGAGGCTGGTACCGTCGTGGTGCGCCTTCTTGGCCACCTTGGCCGCGTTGTCGTAGCCGATGTGCGGGTTGAGCGCGGTGACCAGCATCAGGCTGTTGCTCAGGTGAGCCTGGATCTGCGCGTGGTTGGGCTCGATGCCCTCGGCGCAGTGGCGGCGGAAGGCGTCGCAGGCGTCGCTCAGCAGGCGCACCGACTGCAGCACGTTCCAGATGATCACCGGCTTGAACACGTTCAGCTCGAAGTTGCCAGTCGCGCCGCCGATGTTGACCGAGACGTCGTTGCCAATGACCTGGGCGCAGACCATGGTCATGGCTTCGGACTGGGTCGGGTTGACCTTGCCCGGCATGATGGAGCTGCCCGGCTCGTTCTCGGGGATGGTGATCTCGCCGATGCCGCAGCGCGGGCCGCTGGCCAGCCAGCGCACGTCGTTGGCGATCTTCATCAGCGAGCAGGCCAGCGTCTTGAGCACGCCGTGGAACTCCACCAGCGCGTCGTGCGCGGCCAGCGACTCGTACTTGTTGGGCGCGCTGACGAACGGCAGGCCGGTCAGCTCGGCGATGCAGGCGGCCGAGCGCTCGGGGAACTCGATGTGGGTGTTGAGCCCGGTGCCTACGGCGGTGCCGCCCAGGGCCAGCTCATAGATGCCCGGCAGCACGCGCTCGATGCGCGCCAGGCCGTTGGACAGCTGCTGCGCCCAGCCCGAGATCTCCTGGCCGAGGGTGATCGGCGTGGCGTCCATGAGGTGCGTGCGGCCGATCTTGGTGATGCCCATGAACCCCGCGCTCTTGGCGGCCAAGGTGTCGCGCAGCGCGGCCAGCTTGGGGATCAGGTTGTCGACCGTGACCCGCGCGGCGGCGATGTGCATGGCCGTGGGGAAGGTGTCGTTGCTGCTCTGGCCGCGGTTGACGTGGTCGTTGGGGTGGACCGGCTTCTTGGAGCCCATCTCGCCGCCGGCCATCTCGATGGCGCGGTTGCTGATGACCTCGTTGGCGTTCATGTTGCTCTGCGTGCCCGAGCCCGTCTGCCACACGCTGAGCGGGAAGTGCTCGTCGAGCTGGCCCGAGATGACCTCGTCGGCGGCGGCGACCACCAGGTCGGCGATGTCGCCGGGCAGCAGGCCCAGATCGCGGTTGACCAGCGCGGCCGCCTTCTTGAGGATGCCCATGCCGTAGATGATCTCACGCGGCATGGTCTCGGTGCCGATGGGGAAGTGGTATAGGCTGCGCTCGGACTGAGCGCCCCAGTAGCGGTCGGCGCGCACTTCGATGGCGCCCATGCTGTCGGTTTCGATGCGGGTCTGCATGATGGACGGTCTCCTCAGGGAAGGCTCGGGTCGGTGGTCGGGGCCGACCTCGGTTGTGGGCTGGCGGGGGCAGTGGTGCGCGGGTGACGACGCCGACGCAAGGGCGGATTGCTGTCCCAGCCGTGGTACGGCGTTCGCTGGGTGGCCTCAGGCACGTGTGCTGCTCTCCGGCCCTTCGAGACTACCATGAGGTGCGCGGACCAACAAGCCCGCCCGGAAGGTGTCCGTAACACCAGGACCAAACTATGACCATGCGCGGTGTCTTCAGAGCCTGGTGCGCAGCCCTCCTCTGCGCCGTCTGCCCAGCGTTGGCCGGTGAGGTCGACCTGGGTGGCACGTCGTTCGAGGTGGGCGCGGGATCGTACTGCCTGCGCGGCGCCGCCGACGAGAGCGTCGGCGACCGACCGTCGCTCGACCGCGCCAAGCCCGCCGAAGGGGCTGTCTGCGTGCGTTGGCCGGTGCGCCGCGGCGGGTCCACCGCGGCGGTGGAGTGGCCGCCACGCGACTACGCCGCCGGTCAGCCGGTGCTCATTTCGGTGATGATGCGCTCAGAGCCGGCCGGCCTGCCGGCCGCCTTGTCCGTGCACAGCGCCCCCGAGGCGGGGCGTGGCGCCTCGTCCGCGGTGATCGCCCAGGCCGGCTACGCCTTGTCCGCCGAGTGGCGCCGCTATGAGTTGACCTGGACGCCCGAGCCGGGCGCCACGCGCGCCTGGGTGGAGATAGCGCCGGGCGCGGCGGCCACCTCGAGCGTGTGGTGGGTTGACGATCTGCGGTTGGGCCTGGCTGACGGCGAGCCGGCCGAGGTCAGGCCGGAGTTGGGCGTCTCGCTGGCCGGTGGCGCGCTGCGCTGGGCAGGCCAGGTGGCGCAGTTCCGCGTGCGCCTGCGCAGCCCGCGCCGTGTGCCCGACGTAGCCTGGAACTGGCGGCTCGAAACCGCCTCGGGCCAGGTCAACCGCCGTTTCGCCGGTCTGCTCACGCTGCACGACGGGCTCGGCGCGGCAGAGGTGCGCGTCGGCGCGTTGCCGCCGGGCGCCTACCGGCTGGTGGCCGAAGCCTTGGTCGAAGGTCACGCGCTGGCGGCGGCGGACAGCGTGGTCCTCGTTGAGCCGCAGCTGGGTGAGCTGCCGCGCTGGGGTGGGGTCGAGGGGGTCAGCGCGCTGGGCGCGGTGCCGGAACTGGTCTTGCTGCGGCTGGGCCGCCTGCGCGGCGCCGTGGGCAGCGACGCACCGCCGACCACGGGTGCATTCCGAGCCAAGCTGCTGACTTCGGCCCGCCATGAGGGCATCGACACGTTGGGCTACTGGCCGGCTGACGAGCAGGCGCTGGCGGCCTGGTCGCGGTTGGTCAACTGGTGGGAGCCGCCGGCCGGCGAGCTGTGGCGATCGGTGGCCGAGGATGGCGACCGGCTGCGGGCGCGCCACAAAGCGCTGCGCGGTCTGGGCCGGCTGTGCGGCGTGCGGCTGGACGCCCGCTCGGACACACTGACCGCGCTGGGCGACATCGCCGAGGAGGGCCTGTTGTCATGCACCGAGGCGCTCGCGGTGCAGGCCGCGCCGGGCGCGCCGGAACCGGTGGCTGACCTGCCGTGGCAAGGCCTGCGCGCACGGGCCGAGGGCAAGCCGCTGTGGCTGCTGCTGGCCGGCCAGCCGGCGGAGCCCTGGAACGCGGTCGGCGAAGGCGATCCGATGGGCGCGTCGGCACGGCGGCAGGCCGCCTGGCTGGCCCGGGGCATTCTGCTCGCTCGCGCGGCGGGCGTCGATGGTGTGTGGTACCCCGGCGCGCCGACGGGTCTGGGCGCGGAGCGGCTGACCATGGCGCAGCGAGGCGTCGGCGCGGATCTCATCGACGAGTGCGGCCGCCCGCAGCCGGCGGTGGCGGCGATGTGCTGGGCACTCGACGCGATGCGCGGCCGGCGCGCCGACCGGCCGGTCGAAGCACCGGCAGGTGTGCGGCTGCAGCTCTATGCGGGCCGGCGCCCGCTCCTCGCCGCGTGGTGCACAGAGCCGGGCGCCACCGCCGAACTGCGGCTGGGCCTGGGCGAAGAGCGGGTGGAGGTGCGCGACGTGGGCGGCACGCCGATCAGTCTGCCCGCCGGTGAACTGCGTGTGCCGTTCGGCGAGTCGCCGGTCTACATCGAGCCGCGCGGCGGCAGCCTGACGGCGTTCGCCGGGCTGGCCGCCAGCGCCACGGTGACGCTGGGCGGTGGCGGTCGCTGACGAAGCGCATTTGACAGAAGGTGCCAACGCTCGTACAATACCGGCTTGCCGAGCCACATTGAGCCCGGGAGGTGCTGATGCGCAAGAAGTCCGACTTCGAGCTGATTGAGAGTCAGGGCGGCAAGTACGCCCTGGTGCTTGGTGTCACCAAGCGGGCCAGGCAGCTCAACGACGGCGCTCGTCCGCTGGTCGAGCAGAATGCTCTCAACACCGTGGCCACGGCCATTGACGAACTGGCCCAAGGCCGTACCAAGATTCTACCGCCGCCGGTAGCCACACGGCCGTCCCCGTTGCGGGCGCTGCCTATCGAAGCGCTCGAAGCGCTGGACATGCCGGCTGTGGAGGCCGATGCCAGCGAGGCGAGCGACGGCGATGCCCAGCAGTCCTGACTACTACGAGCTTCTCGGCGTCTCGCGCGAGGCTGATGCCTCGGAGATCAAGAAGGCTTTCCGCACGCTGGCACGCCAGTACCATCCCGACGTGACCGGCGGCGACGCCGAGGCCACGGAGCGGTTCAAGGCCATCGGCGAGGCCTACGCCGTGCTGAGCGACCCCGCCAAGCGCGCCGAATACGACCGCTACGGTCGCGTGGCCGACGGCGACTACATGTCCAACGCCGTCTTCGACGACGACATGTTCGGCGATCTCGGCGCCATCTTCCAGGGCCTGTTCGGCGGTGCCATGGGCGGGTTTGGCGGCGGCCAGCGCAGCCGGCCCGGCGGGCCGCAGCCCGGCCAGTCGCTGATGATGGAAGTCTCGCTGACCCTCGAGGACGTCGCGCGCGGCGTCGAGCGCGAGGTCAGCTACCCACGCCAGACCTCCTGCTCCTCGTGTTTCGGCACCGGTGCGGCCGAGGGCAGCCGGCGCGAGCGCTGCAGTTCATGCAACGGCCAGGGCCAGGTGCATCAGACGCGCCGCACGTTGTTCGGCTACACCAGCATGTTGACCGTGTGCCCGACCTGCCAAGGTGAAGGCGAAGTGGTCGGCACGCCGTGCAGCTCGTGCCGGGGCAAGGGTCGGGTGCAGGAGTCGGTCACCGAGACGGTCAAGATCCCCGCCGGTGTCGATGACGGCATGCGCGTGCGCGTGCGCGGCGGCGGCGACAAGGGCGTGCACGGCGGGCCGGATGGCGATCTGGTGCTCCAAGTCTCGGTGCAGCGCCATGAGCGATTCCGCCGCGACGGCCGTGACCTGCTCTGTGAGCAGACCATCTCCTTCGCGCAGGCCGCGCTGGGCGACACCATGACGGTGCCGGGCATCCTTGAGGACCAGACCCTGACCGTGGCGGCGGGTACGCAGACGGGCAAGGTGTTGCGCATCGCCGGTGCCGGCCTGCCCGATCCGCGCGACGGTTCGTTGCGCGGCGACCAGTTTGTGCAAGTCCGCGTGGTCACGCCGACCAAGCTCTCGGGCGAGGAGAAGGAACTGCTGTTCCGCTTCGCCCGACTGCGCGGCGAACACCCCACCGAGCCCGAAGAAAAGGGCTTCTTCAACCGCATCGTGGATAAATTGACAGGCAGGTGACCCATGCCGGATTTCAAGCTCGTGCGCCTCGTGCGCACGCCGTCGTCCGAGGTCTACCTGATCTGGGATGAGCAGACCCGTCTAGGGCAGGTCGACCTGCACTACGCCGACGGCCTGGTCCACGGCACCGTCATCCTCGAGAAGCAGGTCGAGCGCGAGCAGATCGAAGCGCTCATCGGTCAACTGGACGAGGACATCGTCTCCAGCTACCTGCCCGATTTCGAGCGCGAGGACTTCTTCGTCAACGTCTTCACCGGCGAGGAGATCCTCTCCTACTCGGACAACGACGACGACGAGACCGAGGACGAGCACTAAGCCCGAAGCACGAAACGGTGTCAGGGACCGATTTCATCGATGAAATCGGTCCCTGACACCGTTTCGTGCTGACTGCGGCCGATCAGGCGATGGCGGCCTGGTACAGCTCGTCGACCTTGCTCCAGTTGACCACGCTCCACCACGCTTCGACGTACTTGGGGCGCAGGTTCTGGTAGTGCAGGTAGTAGGCGTGCTCCCAGACATCGCAGGTGAGCACCGGCTTGTCGCCCTGGCTCAGCGGGCTGTCCTGGTTGAGCGAGCTGTAGACTTCGAGTTCGCCATTGCGCACCACGAGCCAGCCCCAGCCACTGCCGAACTGGTTGACCGAGGCGGCACTCATGACTTCCTTGAAGGCCTCGAACCCGCCCCACTTGGCTTTGATGGCGTCACCGATCTTGCCGCCGGGCTCGCCACCGCCCTTGGGGCCAATGGTCAGCCAGTACAGCTCATGGTTGGCATGGCCGCCGCCATGGTTGCGCACCGCGGTGCGGATGTCCTCGGGCACGGCGCTCAGGTCGGAGAGCAACTGCTCGACCGACTTGGTCGCCAATTCGGGATGCTTGGCCACGGCGTCGGACAGGCGCGTGGCGTAGGTCACATGGTGCTTGTCGTGGTGGATCTCCACCGTGCGAGCGTCGATGTACGGCTCCAGCGCGTCGTAGGCGAACGCCAGGGGCGATACCGTGTAAGCCATTGTCTTCCCACCTCTCGGTTGTCGATACACTGAGTATGCCGCGCGCCCGCGAGATGGTCAGCACCATTTGCTTGACGACTCGCCGCCGGACGGGAACACTGTCGGACACGAGGTGTGTCATGGCGGTCGGCGTCGAGTTGGTGGACGGTGGTGTGGGTCTGACCTACGAAGGTCGGCCGCTGGCACTGCTGGATGATCTGGCCGTGACGCTGTGGGGCGAGCGCCACAGCGTTGCACGTGGCGGCCTGGACGCGCGGGAACCGGTCACCGCCGGCCGCGAAGACGCGCTCGGCCCGCATACGCTGTGGCATCGTGTCTACACCACGCATTCGCTGTGCCACCCAGCCACGTTCGAGCTGCACCTGCGGCTCTATGCCCGGCTGGCCGTCATCGAACTGGTGCCGGTCGGCGTGGGCGCGGTGTTCGGCCAGGAAGAGGCAGCCAGCGTACGCATCGGGCAACTGCCCGACTGCCGGCGCGGCCTGTTTGTGCATCAGCGGGTCACCGAGTACGGGCGTGACGCCGTCGGCGCGTGGTGGGCGCAGGCCCAGTGGCTACCCGATCCGACGCGCGGCAACGCCTGGGACTGGGGCCTATGTGCCGCGGCCCGGCGCGACGATGGCCTCTGTGTGGCGCTGGTGCCCCTGTGCGGTGGCGGCGCCGTGTCGCGGCTGCGTGGCGACGATCCGGGCCTGAGCGCGGTAGCCTCGGGCTTCTGCGGGCGCCATGCCTATGCGCGTCTCCCGCTGGCCGTGCTCGCCGTGGGCGAGGGCATCGGCGACGCGCTCGACTCGGCGATGACGGCGGCGGTCAGGCTCAGTGATGGCCGGCTTCTGGCGCGGGGCGAAAAGGGCTTTCCCGAGCCCTACGAGTGGCTCGGCTACGACACCTGGGGTGCGTTTGGCGCCAAGGCCGACGAGCGCTCGGTCGATGCCGCTCTGGCCAGTCTGCGCAGCGAACAGGTGCCCGTGCGCTGGCTGTTGCTCGGCGAGGGCTGGCAGCAGGCCGACGCCAAGCGCCGGCTGAGCGGCTACGACACCGACGCCGAGCGCTTTCCCGCCGGGCTGCGGACCACCGTGCAGCGCCTGGCCGGCAACCATGGCCTGCGGCATATCGGCGCCTGGGTTGCCGCCCAAGGCTGCTGGAGCGGGCTCGACCCGGCCCTGCCGGTGGTGGCGGAGCGGCGGGCCCGGTTCGTCACCGCGGCCGATGGCTGCCTGCTGGCGTACCCCAGCGAGGAGGGCCTGCCGTTCTATCGCGAGTGGCTCGACAGCCTGAGCGAGGCGGGCCTCGACTTCGTGAAAGTGGACAACCTGGGCAGCATCCGCCACCACTATCTGGGCCGCCTGCCCCTGGGTGAGGCCGTGGCGGGCACGCTGAGCACCCTGGAGCGCGCGGCGGCCGCGGCCGGGTTGGACGTCGACCTGGGCATGGCGGTCGATCCCGCCTGTTGGCCGCACCTGGCCCGCACCAACGTGATGCGCGTGAGCGCTGACCTGCACCCGACCGACGTGCGCGCCGCCAAGCTGCATCTGGCGCACTCGGCCATGGTCGGCACGTGGCTGTCGCGCGTGGCCTGGCCCGACTATGATGCCGTGCCGACGCAGCATGTGGCGGCGCGCGCGCTGGCCGTAGCGGCCGCGCTGTCGGGCGGGCCCGTGGCGCTGTGCGACCGGCCCGGCCAGACCGACACCGATCTGGCGCGCCGGCTGGTGCTGGCCGATGGCCGGCTGCTGCCACCGGCCGAGCCGGGCGTGGTGCCCGACTGCTGGTTCTTCGACGATCCACTGGCGGGCGATGCGCCGCTGGCGCTGCTGGCCCGCCCGTCGGCGCTGCCGCGCGTGGTGCGCGTGGAGGCCGAGGTCGCGCCCTATCCGCCGCCCGAGTGCCTGTACCTGGGCGTGATGAACGTCCGACTCGACGGTCAGCCGCAGGTGGTCAGCCTGCACGCGGGCGACCTGCCGTTGCCCGAGGCCGACGACTACGTGGTCAACCTGCACTTCGCCGACGAGCGCTATGTGGTCGGGGGCGACGAGCCCATCGAGTTGACGTTGCCCGAACTGGGTGCCGAGTTGCTGACCATCGCGCCACTGCGCGGCGGCCGTGCGCTGCTTGGTCTGCCGCACAAGCTGCTCGGTGCCAGCGGCTGCAACCTGGCCGACGACGGCATGGTCAGCCTGCCCGAGGCCGGGCCGGCGTTACTCTTCGATGAGCACGGCGCCGTGCCCCGCCATGTGGACGGCAGCGACTACGGCATGGTGGATGACCCTTCGGCGCTGGTGCCGGGCACGGCCTGGCGCAGCGGGCCATGGCTTCTGGTGCTGGCCGACTCAACGCTGTTCAGCCTCGGACCCATCGAGCCCGAGGCCGAACAGTCGGTCGAGGAGGCCTAGTTGGCCGGCTTGGGCCAGGTCAGACCGGGCCACTCGTCGGTGCGGAACGGTATGGCCGGCAGGCCGGCGCCGTTCCACAGGTTGACCACCGGGCAGTCGGCCCAGGCGTAACGCACGGCGACCGGCGCGGTCACCGCGGCGCTGCTCACCACCACCGACGCGCCGTCGATGACGGCGTCGGCGTTGACCCACTTGCGGTCGGCGCCGCAGATGGCCCAGCCGGTCAGCTTGTCGCCACGGCAGACGAGCCCGCCGTCGGCATGGTCGAAGCCGACACGGGCCTTGGCGCCCTCGATCTTGAGGTCACGATAGGTCGGCCCGTCGCACACCACCTGGCGGCCGTAGGTCTTGGCCAGCGCCTGCAGGGCCAGCCGGGCGCCGACCGGCTCCTTGTGCTTGGGGTGGATGTCGTTCGGGTCGCCCACATCGGTGGTGACCGCCACGCCGCACGGGCTGAGCGCCTTGGTGCAGAGGAACTGGGCCTCACGCAACTCCGCCCAGGTGCTCTCGCTCGGCTCGGCCTTGATGGCCATGTAGGGCGCGAGTTCGGCGATGTAGAACGACAGCTGCGGCTGGCGGAACGACTCGCGCCAGGTGCGCACCATGGCGGGCAGCAGCTTGCGGTAGGCATAGGCCCGGCCGGAGTTGGCCTCGCCCTGGTACCACACGGCGCCCTTCACGGCGAACGGCACGAGCGGGTAGATCATGCCGTTGTACAGGTTGCCCGGCCGGTTCTGGCTATCGGGCCCGTTGGGCGGGTTGGGCCGGCGTGGCTCGGGCTTGCCGTCGGCCTTGGCCTGCTTCACTGCTTCCTGCCATTTGGGCAAGGTCACCGTGCGGTACTTTTCCAGCGCCGCGGGGTAGTCGGCCAACTGCTTGGTCCAGCCGTCCATGGTCGCTTTGTACTCGGGGTCGGTGAAGAAATCGGGGCGCGTCCAGGCCTCCGCCGGCGTGCCGCCCCAGGAACTGTTGATGATGCCCACGGGCACACCCAGCGCCTTCTGCAGGTCGCGCGCGAAGAAGTAACCCACGGCCGTGAAGTTCGGCGTGGTCTGTGGGTTGGCTTCCACCCACGAGGCGTTGACGTCGGCCAGGGGCTCGGGAGAGCCCTTGAGCGGTACGCTGAACAGTCGCAGCATCGGGTTGGCCGAGTTGGCGATGGCCGCGGTGCCCGTGGTGGCCTGCCGGAGCTGGAAGCCCATGTTGGACTGGCCGCTGGCAATCCACACCTCGCCCACCAGCACGTTCTTGAGGGTGATGGTGTTGGTGCCGCGCACCACCAGCTCGAAGGGTCCGCCGGCGCGGAGCGCGGGCAGATTGGCCACCCAGGTGCCATCCTTCTCCGGCACGGCATCAGCCTTCTGACCGGCGATGGTGACCGTGATCTTCTCGGTCAGATCGGCTGTGCCGAAGACTGGCACCGGCTGGCCCTGCTGGAGGACCATGTTGTCGCTGAAGATGTGGCGCAGCGTCACATTGGCCTGCGCCGCAGCACTCAACCACAGCAGGCACAGGAAGGCACAGAATCGCGTTCGTGTTCTCATGACCAGCTCCCGTTTAAGGGGTTTGGCCGTGGGGAAGCGGAGTCCTGCTGCTGCCGACGCCAACGACGATGGCCAGGCCGAGCAGTGCCAGGAACAGGCCCAACCGCACCGTGGTCGGCTGGAACACGAAACGCGCCAGGCCTGGCTGCGTCAGCACGAACTCGCGCGGCCGACCCAGCGCCCCGTGCCAGGCCAACGGGCGTGCATCGGGCCCGTAGAGCCGCCAGCCGGGGTAACTGGTGTCGTAGACCACGTGTCGCCCCGCGGGCAACTCGACGGTCATGCGATTGGGGCGGTCCACGCGGATGGCACCCAGCGTGCGCGGCTGGCCGGGTGGCGAGTTGGGCAGGCCGCGGCTGGTGCCTTCGGGCAGTGAGCGCAGGTTGCCCAGTAGCAGCATGTTGCCATTGGTCAGCGGCGTGATGGGCTGGCGGCCGGCAAGCCGGCTCAGCCGATCCTTGGTGTCGGCGAGCATGAGCGAGTCGTAGCCGCCGGCATCGTGCACGCCGGCCACCGTGGCCAGGTTGGGCGGCAGCATCATCCCTTGCGGATCGAAGTAGAAGCTCCACTGCCGTGGCGAATCGGCAACGGCCACGCGGTCGCTGGGACCGATGCCGCCCAGGCGCGTCAGCCAGGCAGTGACCTGTGTGCGGTCGAGGCGGCTGGCGGGGCAGGTGGGTACCGCGCCGAGCCCGAACGCCAACAGTTCGGCCGCAACCAAGACCGGCAGCCAAGCTGGCCGGCGTGTAATCACCAATGTGCCGGCGGCCAGCCAGGCCGTCACGCCCAGCAGGCCCAGCAGTCGGCCAAGCTGCGTCACGTCGGCCAGCGGCGCCAGCTTGGTCAGGGTGGGTCCGGCCAACACCCAGGCCAGCGCATGGGCGGCGAGCAGTCCGGCGGCCGCCAGCCACACGCCGCGCGGCCGTGACTGGGGCAGAGCATCGACCCCCAGGCCAGCGCTCACGGCGATGCCGAAGCACCACCACAGCGCCAGTCGGCAAGGACCGGCGCCAGCAGCCCAGCCGGGGAAGTGGAAGTACAGCAGCCGGTTGAGCGGCAGCCCCAGCGCCAAGGCCAAGCCCAACAAGGCCAGACCGCCATAGAGCCGTGCCGGCCCGCGTCGCCGCCAGGCGACCAGCGCCAGCAACAGCGGCACCAGCCCGCAGAACAGACTGAACTCGGCGAAGTCGCCGGGAGCGATGGCATCCTGGTGGTCCAGCCCCCAGTAGGCGCCGGCCCGCGCGGCGATGACCGCTGCCTTGACGGCGCGCGCGGGGTTGGTCGTGCCGTGCATCGGGTCGCCGTAGAACCGCGGCTGGGCGATGGTCACCAGCCGATCGCTGCCGATGGACCGGCCGAGGAACCCTTGGTACCCAGCGGGCGACTTGACTAGCGGACGATGGCCGCGCGGCGCCATCTCCAGCACGGGCAACAGTGCCGCCGAGGCCAGCAGCCCGGCCACGAGGCCGAAGCCGACCCAGTAACGGGCCGGCACCCGCACCACGGCGACCAGGCCCGCGGCCAGGCCAACGTAGTAGAACACCTGTGGATGGCCGGCCAGCGCCGACAGGCCCACCGCGGCGCCGGCCAGCACCGCCCAGCGGCCGTCGCGCCGGCGCCGCGAGCGCTCCAGGAGCGCGCAGGCCCAGGGCAGCCAGGCCGCGCTGCTTAGCAGCGTGGGCAGCGGCAGCCACAGCACCAGGAAGCCCGACAGCTCAAAGCAGACGCCCGACACCACGGCGGCGCGCCGGCTGGCGCCCAACTCGCGCAGGAGCCGATAGGTGCCCACGCCGGCCAGCCAGAGGTGGCCCATGGCCGTCAGCCGGAACCCGTTGACCACGCCAAACAGGCCGAAGCACAGCCAGTTGAGCGGGTAGAACAGTGCCGACTGGCCATTGGCCACGAACGAGTAGCCATCGAACTGATAGGGGTTCCAGAGGGGTAGGGCGCCCGAGCGCAGCCCGTCGGTAAGCAGGCAGCGCCACGGCCAGTACTGACCCAGCGCGTCGTACCACAAGGGGTTCCAGGCCGTCGTGGCGCGGCCGAGATGGGACCACGGCGCGAAGAACGGCAGGTAGTCGGGCATGGGCGCGCGCCCGGCCAGCCAGAGCGGCCAGAGCAGGACCAACACCGGCGCGGCCAGCGCCAGCCAGGTCAGCGCCTCACGCTGGCGGGGAGTGCAGCGCTGCCATCGTTCTCGCACGCTCTCGCTACCTCACTTGACCGGAATGGTGGGCTGCGCGAGCGCCTTGCGCTGCACCAGCCACTCCCCCATCGACTGCAGGTTCCGGTTGAGATGGTACCACCCGTAGTCGAAGCCGAGGTAGTCGGGCCCGGCCATGGCGCTGCCGAGGCGCACGCAGTTGGCATAGTCGAGCCACTGCTCGGTCCACAAATGCTCGATATGCTCGTCGAACAGGTTGGTCGGGTCGGCCAGCTTCCGCTGCCAGGCGATCTTGAGCAGGTCGGTGGACGCCTTGACCATGCCGTCGGCCTCGGCCACCGTCCGTGCGAAGCGCTCGAAGTGGCCGGTCGGCGTCGAACTGCTGTGGCAGCCGGAGCAGACTCGGCTCATCCCGGCCTGGCGCTTGGCCTGCTCGGCGGCGCCGATCAGGCCGGCCGGTGCGGGCTTGCCGTCGAGACTGGTGGGCAGTGGCTGGCCCTCGGCGTTGCGCAACTCCCAGGTGCGGCCGTGGGTCGGCTGTGGATGGGAGTAGGGCAGGCCGAAGATGCGCACCCAGAGCCGCGAACCGAAGTCGTGCGTGCGCTGCGCGAGCACCGTCGGCTCGGTCTCGCCGGCGACGACCAGGCTGTTGTGGCAGGTAGCGCAGGTGGGCGCCTCGATGTCGCGTCCCAACACCCACGGTACGGCGTCGAACTTCCAGTGGCTGCCCAGCGAGTCGTACAGATTGCCGTGCCGGCTCTCCTTGTAGACCTCGTAGGCGGGCACGTCGGGCAGCAGGTGGCAATGACCGCAGGTGGCCGGCTTGCGCGCCATCTCGATCGAGAAGCTGTGGCGGGTGTGGCAGGCCGAGCAGGCGCCCTGGCTGCCGTCGGGGTTCATGCGCCCGACACCGCTGTTGGGCCAGTTGGTGAGCTTGGGCACCGTGACGTCGCCCACCGGTGACTCGACGGTGCGCGTGCCCTGTACCTCGATCTTGGTGCCGTGGCAGGAGTAGCAGGCCTCGTTCTGCGCGTTGGCGCTGGCGCCGGTGGCCTCCAGCCGCGCGCCGTGCACGGCGCGGCCGGTGGTCATCGTCTTGACCATCTGGTCAAACAGCGGGTTCTTGGCCAGCGTGTCGTGTGCGTTGGCCTTCTTGCTGCCGCTGTACTCGGTGACCTCGGTTGGGTGGCAGGTGGCGCAGTCCTTGGGGCTGACGACGACGGCGATGTTGTAGCCGAAGTGCTCAAACTTGTCGGCGTGGTCGGCGTTGTTCAGGCCGTGGCACTCGAGACAGCCGACGACGGTACCCGCCGAGGCGGGCGCCGTGGTGGCCGACACGCGGCGTTCGAGCTTGGGCTTGGCCATGCCCTCGGCGGGTGAGACCTGTGAGTGCCGGCTCTGGCGCCAGGCGGCCACCACGCCAGGGGTAACCTGAGCGTGGCACTCGATACACGACTGGCTGGCGTCGCTGACGGCCGGGGCGGCGGAGGCCATGCAGCCAGCGATCAGCACGACCAGCAGCGCGCAAGCGTGTCGATTCATCACATGTCTCCCGCGGCGATGGTCGTCTGAGACCGCCGCCACCGTCAGATTGTACAACGATGCTACCGTTGACTGTGCCGGCTACGCCCACCCCTCCGGCTTGTCGGGATGCAGCGCCGGGCCCGTCTCATGCTCTTCGCGGATGTTCACGTAGCCATTGCGTACCGCCAACGCCAGGCGCCGGCCCAGTTCACGGCAGGCCGCGATATCGCCCGGCTGCCGCGGCTGGCGCACGCTCGTGGCGCCGTAGTGCAAGGTGTAGCAGTAATGCGCGTAGTCGGTGATGCCCAGCACCAGAAAACCGAAGTTCATCATCAGCAGCATCAGGCTCAAGCAGGTCATCATCGCGCCGCCGGCATGGCCGCCCTCGCTGGAGAAAGCGACACCGATGCGGCCGTCGACCTGACCCCATACGCCGCACTCGTCCCACCACTTCTTCATCTGCCAGCTCGGCTGACCCATGTGCGTCGGCGAACCCGCCGCCACGCCGTCGGCCCACACCAGGTCCTCGCCCGTGGCCTCCTCGAAGCCGCGCCGATCCGGCCAGCCGTGCGCGCGCGACGTCCTACAGTTCGGCGCTCCGCCCCGTCGTCCTCTTGCCCATCCAGGCGGCATCGGCGCCTCGTGCCGGTGACATACGGCGCCATTACGGAGGGACTATATCGAGTTAGAGTTCGTGATAGTCCATAGTTTCAGTACACTGGCCAAGTGTTTACATATGTCTTGATTCGGGTAGGCTAAGACTACCGATGGGGCGATTGGGCCGTAGGGCTGTCCTGGGCCGCCTGCCCCGCAGAGGAGAGAGAATGCGCCGTAGTAAGGGCTTCACCCTGATCGAGCTCCTGGTCGTGATCGCCATCATCGCGATCCTGGCCGCGATACTGTTCCCCGTGTTTGCCAAGGCTCGCGAGAAGGGCCGCCAGGCCTCGTGCCAGAGCAACCTCAAGCAGATGGGCGTCGCGTTCATGCAATACACGCAGGACTACGACGAGACGCTGCCCGGCAACTACTACACGCCCAACGGCGGCACGTGGATGATGGAGATTCAGCCGTACCTCAAGAGCTATCAGGTCTACGCCTGTCCCTCTGACTCCAAGAACTTCGCCGCCGGCGATGCCTGGTACTGCGCACCCACCGGCCAGACCAAGCTGAGCTATGGCTACAACGCCTACATCAGCACCAATGCGCCGCTCACCGGCGGCACGGGTGGCAACAGCAACGTCGGCCTGGCCCTGGCCGCCCTCGTCGCGCCCGCCAACACGGTCATGTCGGCCGACAACGGCCGCGACCCGGCCAATGCCGATCCCACCGTCGCGATCAACGCCAACCCGCCGTTCATCCTGTTCAATGCCAATGCCAATGGCGGCTACTGGAGCTCGCCGCTGGGTCGGCACATGGGCGGCGCCAACACGCTGTTCTGCGACGGCCACGTCAAGGTGATGAACCCGGTTCTGCTGGCCGCGCCGCCGACCAGTTGGGTCAGCGCCTGGTTGAACCCCACGGTTGGTGGTTCCCGGGTCGGCGCTCGGTTCTGACTCGTCGCGCCGGCCGAAGCCTCGTGCTTCGGCCGGCGCGCTGGGTTGGGGCTCAGGCCAGCCCGACGATGTTGCCGGCCTCGTCGATGTCGATCTGCTCGGCCGCGGGGTTGCGCGGCAGGCCTGGCATGGTCAGCATGTTCCCGCAGTAGGCCACCATGAAGCCCGCGCCGCGCGATAGACGCACCTCGCGGATGGGCAGCACATGGCCCGTGGGCGCGCCCCGCAGTTCGGGGTCGCTGCTGAACGAGTACTGCGTCTTGGCCACGCAGACCGGGAAGTGGCCGTGGCTCTCGGAGAACTCGGCGATGGCGCTGCGCACCTTGGTGTCGGCGATGACCTCGCTGCACCCGTAGATGCGCGTGGCGACCGCGGTCAGCTTATCCCACAGCGAGGTGGTGTCGGCATACAGGAAGCGGAACTCGCCGGGGTCGCGGTCGATGGCGGCCAACACCTCGCGCGCCAGATCCTCCGCGCCGGCGCCGCCCTCGGCCCAGTGGCGCGCCACCACGCACGGCACGCCCAGCTCGGCCACCTTGGCGCTGACCAGATCGAGCTCGGCCTGCGTGTCGCCCTCGAAGTGGTTGAGCGCCACCACCACCGACAGGCCGAAGTGGTTGCGCAGATTGCCAATGTGCCGCCGCAGGTTGCGCAGGCCCTTCTCGACCGCGCCCACGTTCTCGGCGCGCAGGCCGGCGCGGTCCACGCCGCCGTGGTACTTGAGCGCCCGCACCGTGGCCACGACCACCGCCGCCGCGGGCCGCAGGCCGGCGATGCGGCACTTGATATCGATGAACTTCTCGGCGCCCAGGTCGGCGCCAAAGCCGGCCTCGGTGACCACGTAGTCGGCCAGTTTGAGCGCGGTCTTGGTGGCTACCGCCGAGTTACAGCCGTGGGCGATGTTGGCGAACGGGCCGCCGTGAATGAAGGCCGGCGTGCGCTCCAGGGTCTGCACCAGATTGGGCCGCAAGGCCTCGCGCAGCAGCACGGTCATGGAGCCGTGCGCGCGCAGGTCGCTGGCCAGCACCGGCTCATTGGTCAGGCGCTTGCGCGCCACCACCATATCGCCCAGCCGGCGGCGCAGGTCGTGCAAGTTGTTCGCCAGGCAGAGCACCGCCATGACCTCGCTGGCCACGACGATGTCGAACCCGTCCTCGCGCGGGAAACCGTTGCCCGTGCCGCCCAGCCCGACCACGACCTCGCGCAGGATGCGGTCGTTGCAGTCGATGACGCGGCTCCAGTTGATGCGCCGCAGGTCAAGCCGATAGGGATTGTCGAAATGGATGTGGTTGTCGATGAGCGCGGCCAGCAGGTTGTGCGCACTGGCCACGGCGTGCATGTCACCGGTGAAATGCAGGTTGATGTCGTGCATCGGCACCACCTGCGCGCGCCCGCCGCCGGCCGCGCCGCCCTTCATGCCGAAGCACGGCCCGAGCGCTGGCTCGCGTAGACAGATCATCGTGCGCTTGCCCAGGCGGCTCAGCGCGTCGCCGAGGCCCACGGTGGTCGTGGTCTTGCCCTCGCCCGCGGGCGTCGGGCTCATGGCGGTGACCAGGATGAGCCGCCCGTCGGGCCGGTCGTCGAGGCCGGCGATGTAGTCGAGCGACAGCTTGGCCTTGTAGTGGCCATACGGGTCGAGATGCTCGGGCGCGATATCCAGCCGCTCGGCGGCCAGGTCCATGATGGGCTGCATGGTGGTCGCCGAAGCGATCTCCAGGTCGGTCATGTGGTGCTTCCTTCCCGCGATTTTGACCCTCCCGCGGGCGGAGGGTTCCAGCGTGCTACAATCGGCCGACGCGGAGTCAGGTATGATCGAGCCCACGGTGTGCAGCGCGGCGCTGGTCGAGCAGGTGTTGGCCACCAACGTCAGTGACGAACGGGTCGCTGTCTGGTGGCTAGGCCACGGCGGGTACCTGCTCAAGTACGGCCAGACGGTGGTGGCCGTCGATCCCTATCTGTCCGACTGCCTGGCGGGCAAGCAGCTCGGCGCGCGGCAGACCGCGGCCGTGGTGTCGCCCGCGGAGTTGACCTGCCTCAACCTGGTGCTGGTGACCCAGCGCGGGGCCGACCATTGCGATCCCGAGGCTGTGCCGGCATTGCTCAAGGCATCGCCCGAGGCGCTCCTGGTCTTGCCTTCCGGCCTGGGCGACATGGCCGCGGATGAGTTGGGCATCGCCGACGAGCGGTTCGTGCCGATCCGTGCCGGCGAGTTCTTCGAGCAGGGCGGCATCACCGTCCACGCCTTGGGCGATACAACCGTCGACGAGCCCAAGCGTCTGCAGTATGTGCTGACCACCGAGGCCGGTTCGATCTACCTGCCGGGCGATGTGCAGCCGCTGCCGGGCCAGGCCGAGGCGGTCGCACCGTATGCACCGGCGCTGGCCTTCATGCCCATCAGCGGGCGCGGCGCCGCACTGCAGGCGCTGGGCCTGCCGGGTTCGATGACACCCATCGAGGCGGCGCGCCTGGCCGATGAGATCGGCGTGCAGGTGGTGGTGCCGCAGCACTACGACATGTTCGAACTGCATCGCGCCGACCCGGCGGCCTTCCGCGAGTTCGCCAAGGAACACTTCCCCAAGTTGAAGGTACGCATTCTGGAGCCCGGCGCGCGCTGGATCTACCCGCCCGAAGGGTAGGCGGTAGGACTTGGGTTGTGGGACTGTGTGACCGGGCACAAGGGTGATCGCGTCCTGCATCGCCCATTCCGAAGTGCCCCAAACCGCGACACCGGCTACGAGGGCTGTAGCCGGTGTCGCTGGTCGGGTGAGGGTGTGTGCTCAATCTTGTCGAATATTACCTTTCCAGACAGTCACGATCCGCGAAGGTTGCGACAGCATGCCACTTTTTCTAAGTGCCGCCGCATCGGACGCTGAGATGGCCACTCTCTGGCGCGCGCCCTGACCTTCCTTGGCCACAAAGTCGATGGCCAGCGGCCGGATAACCAGGGGCTCGGACCGGCCATTGCGCTGCATTTCGGTGCTGGCGCGCGCGGCGGCCATGCTGGGCAGGCGCACCACGCCGATGGTGGCGATACGGGGGCCGGTGACCGATCCGACGTGCAAGTCGTAGCTGCCGGGGTAGTGGTGCCACAGTAGGGCCATCGTATCGACGATGACGCCCGTCGGGCCGCCGCCCTCGTTGCCGCGTCGCGTGGCGACCGCCGTGCCCGCGCCGCCGCCACCGTTCTGGCCGCCGGGCTGGCCGCCACCACCGCCACCGGGCTTGAGGCCCGGCGAGATGTTGCCGCGCGCGTCGGCCGGGTCGATGTCGACCGGCGCGCCGCCGGGGCCGGCCGCGCGCGCGCCGGGCCGCACCGCAACCACGTTGGGCAGGCCGCGGCCGATCTGCGCCAGCACGCTGGGCAGCCCCGTCGTCGTCGCCGGCGTCAAGCTGGTCAGACTGCCGCCGGGCATGCCCGAGCCGCCGCCGAACGGCGCGAACCCGGTGCCACCACCGCCCGTGCCGCCAGGACCCGGGCCGATGGCTGTACCGCCGGGCACGCCGGTGTTGATGACCATGCCGCTGCCGCCGCCACCGCGCGAGTAATCGCGCGGCGCGCCGGCCAGGGCGATCTGACCGCCGCCACCCAGGCCCACCAGGGCCGCGGTGCCGCCGCCGCCGCCACTGCTGCCGATCGGGTCGACCGGCATGCCGGGGATGGTCAGGCCGCCGCGCAGCGTGGGCAGGCCCTTGCCGCCGGCATACGACAGGCGGTAGCCGTCGGTGGTGGGCGAGAGCGGCTTGGTCCAGCCATTGGCGGTCCGGGGAGCAATCTCATTGGGGTTGTCACCGCTGCCGGCCACGCCCGCCAGCGGCGAGTTGCCCAGGGCTGGCGCGGTCGGCGTGCCGCCGCGCTCACCCAGTCCGGGGAACAGTACCGGCGGGCCCGGCCGCCACATGGCCACGCCCACGCGCGGGGCGGAACTCAGCCCACTCGGGCCGCCCAGGGCGGGTACTCCCGTGGGGCCGTTGGGGGTGCCGGGCTCCATGGCCAACGCCGTGAGCGGGTCACCGGCGCCTGCCTTGGGCCCCTGCGGCACCGCGCGCGTGCCGTCGCCGCCGGTCGGGCCGAGCGGCGCGCCGGCCCTGCCCCGGTCTGCCGGCTTCCAGGCGCTGCTGACCGCGGGCGCATTGGCGCCGGGCCGGCCGGCTGGCCGGCTGCTGTTGCCGACGCGCGCGACCTTGAGGGCACTGGTGCTGGCGCGGGGACGAGGTGGCACAATGGCCGGCCTGGTGGTCGGCGCGGGCAGCGGCGTGGCCACCGGAATGGGTGTGGCCCGCGTGATGGCGTCCTGGACGGCCATGCCGCTCAGGCGTCGCACGGTCATCGTCGGCTTGGCGTCAATGTCCACCCGGATCGGCTGGAGCCCGGCGAACAGAGCCACGTTGATACAGACCGACATGGCCAGGCTGGGGCCAAAAGGAAGCTGCCGTCGTCGCATAGCACCCTCTAACTCTGGGGCTTAGACAGCGCTGGGAGCGGGTTTGTTCATGACAAACCGGGGAGTCCGATCGCCTGCTCGGGCAGTGCCGCGTCTGGCGCCCAACGGGGGCGCCAGCGCCCTCGCTGTCGCGCTTCGCGTGCGTGCGAGTGAGCCGCGCTCCCCACGCCGACGCGTCGTTTGACGCTCGCCGAGGGCCATGCTACAGTGCCTACAATGGGCCTACTCAAGCGGTTGGAAGCTGGTTTGGAGCGGGTCATCGACGGCCTCAGCGCGCGCGCCTTTCGGGGTCGGCTGAGCGAGGCGCAGTTGCTGCGCCAGGTGGCCGAGGCGGTGGCGCAGGTGCCCGTGCCCGGCGCGTCGGCGCAGGTGGCCAACACCTACCGCATCGGCCTGCATCCCGACGATCTGCCCACCTTCGCCGCCAACCTGGAGCGGCTGCGCGACCGTTGCGCCGAGGCTGTGCGCGGCTCGGCCCGCACGCGCGGCTGGGTGCGGCCGTTGGGCCTGGAGATCGCCATCGCCGAGGACCCGACGGCGCTGCCGGGCGAGGCGCGGGTGGCGGCGGCCTACGAGCCCCGGCCGCCACGCGTTGAGTTGGTCAACGCACAGAGCGGGCGCCGGGTCAGTCTGGGCGCGGAGCCGCTGGTGGTCGGGCGCGAGCCGTCGTGCGGGCTGTGTCTGCCCAATGAGGGCGTATCTCGCCAGCACGCGCGTATAGAGCTCAGCGGCGGTGACTACGTGGTGACTGACCTGCGCAGTGCCAACGGCACGCAGGTCAATGGCGCGCGCGTGGTGTCGGCTCCGCTGCGCGATGGTGACCACGTGGGCTTTGGGCCCGCTGTGTTCGTGTTCACGGTGAACTGATGCCACTCGAAGCTGCGCTGGCCGCGGGCCGCTATCTGTTTCTGGGTCTGCTGACGCTGCTGCTCTGGCAGCTCTATCAGGTCGTGCAGCGCGACCTGCGCGCCGTGCGGCGCGCGGCCATGGCCGAGACCGCGCCGGCCCAGGCGCCGCGCGAGCCGCGGCTGGTGGTCGAGCGCGGACCTAGCCAGGGCCAGGCCTGGTTGTTGCGCAATCCCGTGACCATCGGTCGCTCCGAAGGCAACGACCTGCGGCTGGAGGACCAGTTCGCCAGTTCGCACCATGCGCGCGTCTATCTCGATGGTCAGACCGTGGTGGTGGAGGATCTGGGCAGCACCAACGGCACCGTGGTCAATGGCGGGCGCATCGTCGGCGCCGTGGCGGTGACCGCCGGCGCGCGCATCGAGATCGGCGGCACGACGCTGCGAGTGGAGGCCTGAGCCGTGGGTCGAGCGCGCGAGCGAGGGCTGCTGCTGACCGCGCTGTTGGTCGGCCTGACCGGGTCGGCCTTGGTGGCCGTCGTGCATGGCGGTACGTTCGATCCCCAGCAGGCGGACAGCCTGCCGCGCCAGGCCATCGTCTGGGCCCAGTTGGCGGTGGCCGCGTTCGGCTGCCATTTCGTGCTGGCTCGCCGGGGCTCCGATGCCGACGAGACGCTGCTGCCGGTGAGCATGGCCCTGACCGGCGTGGGGCTGACGGTCATCTACAGTCTCGATCCGGCCCAGGCGCAGCGCCAGGTGACCTGGCTGTGGCTGGCGTTGGGTGTGCTGCTGCTCACGGTCATCCGCCTGGTCGACGTGGCCAAGCTGCGTGAGTACGTCTATGTGTGGGGCGCCGGCACGGCCGGCCTGCTGCTGCTGCCCATCCTGTTTGCCAAGGAGGTCAACGGCGCGCGGCTGTGGATCGACCTGGGCGTGTTCAAGCTCCAGCCGAGCGAGTTGGCCAAGCTGACGCTGGTCATGTTCCTGGCCGCCTACCTGAGCAGCGCGCGCGGCGCGGCCATCGCCGAGGCCGACTGGCGCCCGCTCGGGTTGCGGCTTCCCAGCCCGCGCTACCTGGTGCCGCTGCTGGTCATGTGGGTGGCCGCCATGGTGCTGCTGGTGGCGCTGCGCGACCTGGGCACGGCGCTGCTGTTCTTTGGCACGTTCATCTGCGTGATCTACGCGGCGACGGCGCAGCCCGGCTATCTGGTGTTCGGCGCCATCAGCTTCACGTGCGGCGCCTGGGCCGCGGCGCAGATGTTCGGCCATGTGCGCAACCGCATCCAGGCCTGGCTCAACCCGTGGCCCGAGGAGGTACTGGCCAAGTCGGGCTATCAGGTCGCTCAAGGCCTGTTCGCCATCGCCGCGGGCGGCATGGGTGGCGTGGGCCTGGGCATGAGCCAGATGGTCAACCCGTTCACCGGGCGCACTGTCTTCGCCGCTACCACCGACCTGCCCTTCGCCGCGCTGTGCGAGCAGATGGGCCTGTGGGGCGCCGCGCTGGTGGTCGCGCTGTACGGCTTCTGGGTCTACCGCGCGCTGCGCGTGTCGCTCAGTCAGCCAGACAACTTCCGCGCGCTGCTGGCACTGGGCCTGGGCGTGCTCATGGCGGTGCAGGTGTTCGTCATCATGGGCGGTGTGACCAAGCTTATCCCGCTCACGGGCATCACACTGCCGTTCATCAGCTACGGCGGCAGCAGCCTGATCAGCAACTTCCTCATGCTGGGCCTGCTTCTGCGTTGCAGCGAGGGCCAGCGATGAACCTGCACGAGACCGCGCCGCGGCTGCTGCGCCTGTTCATCGCCGGGTTCGCGCTGGTCCTGGTGCAGGTGGGCTACTGGACGCTCTACCGCGGTGCGGAGATGGCCAACCACCAGCGCAATCCGCGCTACTGGACGCGCGTGCGCAGCGTCGAGCGCGGGCGCATTCTGGACAGCCACGGCCAGACGCTGGCCGAGAGCGTGCTCGACACCGAGCCGGCCAAGAAGGCCGACGACGACCTGCCCAGCGCCCTACGCCGGCATCTCTTCCGGCGGCGCTACCCCCAGGGCGACCTGCTGTCGCATGTGGTCGGCTACAGCGACTGGCGCCAGGGCCAGTCCGGCGTGGAGAGCGCGCTGAGCAGCTACCTCACGCCGCCCCAGGCGCTGGCCATGCCGCGCAGCTTCTGGGAACTGCTGTCGCCGCCGCCGCGCCGTGGCGACGACGTGGTGCTGACGCTCGATGCCTCGCTGCAGAAGACCGCCGCGCTGGCGCTGGGCAACCGCGCGGGCGCCGTGGTGGCCGTGGACGTCCAGACCGGCGCCGTGCTGTGCATGGCCGACTACCCGCGGTTCGACCCGTCGAGCGTGAGCGACGGCAAGGCGTGGGCCAAGCTGATCGGCAACAAGGAGGACTATCCGCTGCTGCCGCGGGCCTATGCCGGGCTGTACCCGCCGGGCAGCACGTTCAAGGTGCTGACCGCCGCGGCGGCGCTGCAGGCGGGCACGGCGACGCCGCAATCCACGTATCAGTGTGATGGCACGGACAAGCTGGGGCACTCCACGGTGAAGTGCGACAAGCGCTCGGGCCACGGCCAGATCACGCTTGAGCGCGGCATCGCGCAGTCGTGCAACATCGCCCTGGCGCGCGTGGCATTGGACCTGGGCGCCTCGGCTTGGGAACAGACGGTGTTGGCCACGGGCATCACGCAACGGCCGGCACTGTTCCGGCCGGGCACGGGCACGGCGCTGGTGCCGCCCGGCAAGGTGCCCACCGGTGCCGCGCTGGACGGTCCGCAGTTGGCGGCTTGTGGCTATGGCCAGGGCGCGCTGGCGGTGACACCGCTGTACCTGGCCGGCATGGGGCAGATGCTGGGCAATGGTGGGCTGCGCCATGAGCCGTACCTGGTGGACCGCATCACCGGCTCGGACGGCAGCGTGCTCTACAAGGGCGCGCCCGACGCGGGCAACCTGGTGGTCTCGGCGTCGGCGGCGCGTGCCACGCTGGCCATGATGGCCAAGGTGTTCGAGTCCGGCGGCACGGCGGCCGGACTGTCGCGCGGCATGGACCTGGCAGGCAAGACCGGTAGTGCGCAGAATCCGCATGGTCAGGCGCACAGCTGGTTCTTGGCCGTGGGTCCGGCGCGGAACCCGCGCGTGGCCGTGGCCGTGGTGGTCGAAAACGCCGGCTGGGGCCGTGTGGCGGCTGGTCCGGTGGCGGTACAGGTGATGCGCGCGGCGCTCGGCCGTTAGGCCGAGCGGTGCTCGGCCCAGCGGCGGCGCTGACAGGCGGTAGGCTGGTGTGGTAAGGTGGCAGGCATGTCACAAGCGATGATACTGAGTGGGCGCTATCAGGTCGGCCAGCGGCTGGGCGAAGGCGGCATGGCCATTGTCTTTTCGGGTACCGACCTGAAGCTGCAGCGGCCGGTCGCCATCAAGATGCTGCGACCGCACCTGGCCGGCGACGCCGAGCTGGTGGCACGCTTCAACCAGGAGGCGCAGGCCGCCGCGGGCCTCAATCACCCCAACATCGCCGCGGTCTACGACACGGGGCAGGATGCCGGCCGGCGCTACATCATCATGGAGTTGCTGCCCAACATCACGCTCAAGCAGCGCATTGTCGAGAGCCGCACCGGCCGTCTGGCGCCCGACGAAGCCATGGGCATCGCCATCGAGGTCGGGCACGCCCTGGCCGCCGCCCACGCCCATGGGGTCGTGCATCGCGACATCAAGCCGGCCAACATCCTGTTCACCGCCGACGGCCACGTGAAGGTCACCGACTTCGGCATCGCCCGCGCCTTGGCGCAGACCACCGGCACGGCGACCGGCACCATCCTGGGCTCGCCGCACTACCTGTCGCCCGAGCAGGCGCGCGGTCAGGCCTCGGGTCCGCGCAGCGACGTCTACTCGCTGGGTGTGATGCTCTACGAGATGCTCACCGGCCGCACGCCTTACGAGGGCGAGACGCCCGTGGCCATCGCGCTGCAGCATGTGCAGGGCACGCCGCCGCCGATCCGCTCGGTGGTGCTCGGGGTGCCGGCGCCGCTGGAGGCGGTGGTGGCCAGAGCCATGGCTCGCGAGCCAGAAGCGCGGTTCGGCACGGCCAACGAGTTGGTCGCGGCGCTGGAGGCGGTCCGCGCCGGCCTACCCGCGCCGGTGGGCGTGGCGGCCACGCAGGCCTTCGCGCCACCGCCCATGGATGCCACCATGGTCATGCCGGCCGTGTCGGCTCCGGCCGGCTACCCGGACCAACCCACGCCGTACATCCCTGTTCAGGAGCGAGGCGGCGGCGACAATCGCCTGCTGATCATCGGTCTGGCGATCTTCCTCGCCGTCGTCGGCGGACTCACCGTCGGCGTGATGCTCGTGCCGCACGGCGACATGAGCACGGGCGGCACCGTCACGGGTAGCGCCACGCCGACGCGCAAGCAGATCGTGGTGGAGGACCTGACCGGCAAGGACGCCGAGATGGAACGCGCTCGCCTGGAAGAGCAGTGCAGAAGCCAGAAGATCCAGCCGCCGCAGGTGCTGGAGATGGGCCAGGAGGACAGTCCGCTGGAGCTTGGTCGCATCACCCGCCAGGAGCCCGCGGCCGGCACGAGCATCGACGAGGGCGGCATCATCCGCGTATGGATCAGCACCGGCTTCGAGCGCGTCGACGTACCCGACGTCTTGGGCCTGTCGGTGGCCGACGCCCAGCAGATGATCACGGGTAAGGGCCTGACCGTCGGCCAGGTCAAGGACGACTACAGCAGCGACTACAACGAGGGCTTCGTCGCCTCGCAAAACCCGGCGCCGCGGACCAAGGTGCGGGCCAACACGCCGGTCACACTGGTCGTCTCCAAGGGACCCAAACCGCCAGACCCCAACAAGGACAAGCCCAAGGTCCTTCCGCCGGACATCACCGTGACGCCCATGGAGCAGCTCGATACTGGCCAGAAGAAGACCCACGTCAAGGTCACGCTGCCCGACGGGTCAGCCGATGCCCGCGTGGAGTTGCGCTGGCTGGAGGGCGCCCACGGCAGTCCTGGCGGCGGCACGGTCAGCCCCAGCAACGACTTCGAGGCCGAGGTGCGTGGCGATGCCGGCTCCAAGCTTGGCGTTTTCGTCAACGACAAGGAGCAGAAGGTCATCAACTTCTGAAGCCAGCGGCGCGCCGCGGCGTTAGGCAGTGGGACAGGACGGACAAGATGAGGAAACGAGCGTTGTGCATCGCGGCCCTGGCGGCCGCGCTGCTGGTGGGCTGTGGCGCGGGAGGCACCAGCGACCCGGGCACCACCACCGGCCGCGAAGCCTCGGGCTACGTGTTCGGCCCGTTGCGTGGCGCGGCGCGGAGCCGGGCGATGGCCGATCAGCAGACGCCGCTCTCGGGTCTGACGATCAACGCCTACCTGCTGCCTGGCAACGGCTCGATACTGGCCACGGCGACCACCGACTACCTTGGCCGGTTCAGCTTCTCGTCGTCCACGAGCAATGCCTTGCCGGCCAACAAGAGCATCCTCCTGCTGGCCACGGGTGCCGGCCGTGTGCTGTCGGCGGTGATCAACACCGACGCCGCTACCCAGACGCGCACGCTCACCGAGGCGACCCATATCGCCACGCTGGGCATTCGTGACGGCGAGGGTGCCGCGGTCACCGATGCGCGCATTGCCCTGTTCGAGGTCGCCGCTCGGCAGGCGCTGGATACGGCGCTGACCGGCGCGCCTAACGCGGACTACAGCCAGAGCGGCCAGCAGACCGCCGCCGCGGCCGTGGCCGACAGCGCCCGCTCGTTGGTCACACACGGCAGCGTCACCGCCAACAGCGCCCCGCTGCTGAGCAACGTGACCGTCACGCCGGCGCAGTTGACCTACACCGGTGGCACGGTGCGCATCGATGCCGACGTGTCCGACCGCGACAGCGATCCGGTCACCGTGACCGCTCTGCTGTTCACCCAGGCCGGCGCCGCGCCGACCGTGCTGGCGCTCTCCGTGGCCTCGGGCCACGCCGTGGGCAACCTGAGCCTGGCGGCCAACAACACCGCCGCCTCCAAGCAGTACCAGCTTGTGCTGGTCGCCGACGACGGCATCACGCCGCCCGTGCCCCAAGTCTCGCGTACGGTCACCGTGCTGCCCGAGGGCAAGGTCAAACTCGACATTCTGGCCGAGACGCTCTACGACGAGGCCGCCTCGCGCGCGGTCAGCCTGAGCGAGTTGCTCGACCGCATGAGACCACGCGTCGTGCGCGGCGGCCCGACGCGGGCCGGACGCCAGGTCAATGCCAACCAGAGCATCCGCGGCGCGACGGTGACGGTGGATGACGCCGTCGGCGTCAGCGGTGCCACCGGCAGCAATGGCCTGCTGCTGCTCGAGGTGCCCATGAGCGCGATCGCCGATGGCGTGTTGGGCATGCGGGCCAGTATCGACAACCGCGTCACCTACCACCAGTACCTGGTCATGCCGCAAGGCGTCTCGCTGCAGGCGGGCGACACCGTGGAGGTCAATCTGGTGCTCGCGCCGCAGACCGACTGGATCACCTTCGCGGCCAACGCCAACGTGGCCGGCATCAACTTCGCCAAGGTGCCGATCCTGGCCTGCTTCAACGTCCGCTCGGGCATCAGCCTGACCGGCGTGACGCCGGCCGGCACGCGCTATCGCGCCATCGATACCACCTCCCGCACCGACGACGGTGACTACTTCGCCGCGGGCTTCAACGCGGGCACGGCGACGCTGAGCGGCGTCTTCACCGATCCCAGCGACGCCGTGCTGAGCTACGCCTTCGGGCCGGCGCAGTTGGCGCTCACCGCGGGCGAAGTCGGCGCCATGTCGGCGCTGCTGCCGCCGAGGTAGCCGATGCCCCGTGTGCTGATCCTGGCCAACGGCGAGCCGCCGGCGGCGGAGCTGCTGAGAAGGCGCGCCGGCGAGGCGGCCGGGCTGGTCTGCACCGATGGGGCCGCCGCCGCGGCGCTCGACGCCGGCCTGACGCCCGACCTCGTGGTTGGTGATCTGGACTCGCTGGACGACGCCACGCGCGCGCGCCTCGGCGGAGTCGAGGTGCGCGGGCTGGTCGAGCAGGAGACCACCGACCTCGAAAAGGCCATCTACACGCTACTCGCGCGCGGTGTCGACGAAGTGCTGGTGCTCGGCGCGGGCGGCCGGCGGTGGGATCAGTTCCACGCCAACCTGAGCCTCTTCGCGCGCTACGCCCATCGGCTGACCATCCGCGCCGAGGATGACTGGGGTCGACTGACGATGGCCACGCCCGGAGCCACCACGGCCATTGGTGAGCCGCTGGGCGCGGTGGTCTCGTTGCTGCCGCTGCCTTCGGCCGAGGCCGTCAGCACCGCGGGCCTGCGCTGGCCGCTGGTCAATGCGCGCCTGGCGTTGGGCGGCCGACTGGGCGTCAGCAACGAGGTCATCGACGAGCGGGCGTCGGTGACGTTCGGTTCGGGCGGCCTGGCCATCTACGTGGTCAACACGCGCCATCGCCCCGCATGACCGCCGGCAGCGTGTGCGCCAGGATGGCCGCGTCCAGCGCCGGTGAGGCCAGGTCCACGTATTCGCAATCCAGGTTGAGCCAGCGGTCGTAGTCGACATGCATGGCACGGCCCTGCACCTGCCACCACCCGGTCATGCCCGGCGGCACCTCACAGCGGCGCTGGAAGCGGTCGTCGCCGGTGTCCACCTGGTCCGGCGGCAGTGGCCGCGGGCCGACCAGGCTCATCTGACCCACCACCACGTTGGCCAGTTGCGGCAACTCATCGAGGCTGTAGCGCCGCAGCCAGTGGCCGACGCGGGTGATGCGCGGGTCGTTGTGCATCTTGAACACCGGCCCGCTGAGCTTGCTCGACACTTGCAGCGCGGCCAGCCGCTGTTCGGCATCGGGCACCATGGTGCGCAACTTGAGCATCGGGAAGCGCCGGCCGCGGTAGCCCACGCGCGACTGGGCGAAGAACGGGTTGCCCGGCGAATCGCAGTAGACGGCCAGCGCGAGCACCACCAGCAACGGCAGCACCAACAGCAGCAGGCCCGCCGCCAACGAGGCGTCGAGCAACCGACGGACGGTGCTGCTGGACCAGGCATTGCCCACGAGCGGCTCCCTGCACCCATGGACGCTGGCCAGCGCGGCGGCGTTCCCCAGCGCGATGGCCGCGCCGCTCAAGCAGACGGCGGCGCCGCCCGAGTGGGTGGCGCCGCCGTCCTGCCGGGGGTAGGGGGCGAGCGTTACAGCTTGAGCTGCGCGCGCTGCGTGTCGTTCAGCTTGGTGTCGCCGGCATCGTCGATGACCAGCAGCACCTGGCCAATCTGGACCTTGAGCTTGTCGCCCACGGCCAGGACGTCCTTGAGGTCGGCGCGCAGCCTGACCAGTTCAAAGAAGGCCTCGCTGCCCCATTGCAGGTGAAGCTTGGTCAGCTTGGACTCGTCGGCCGGATAGGTCGAGTCGGTCCAGTAGTCGGCCAACTGGTAGAACGTGCGCGCACCCACCTGCTGCTGCATCGCGTTGCCGCGACCGGCCTGGTTGGCCTCTTGCAGGCGCTGGTCATGCACGGTGCGGTCCACCGCCTCCTTGCCGACCTGGCTGCCCAGGGTGGTCGGTCGCGGCGGCCCCGCGAACCCATCGGTGCGGCCGCCCATGCCTCCCATGCCTCCACCGAAGCCGCCGCCGCCGGGCATCATGCCGGGCATCATCGGCCCGCCGGGGGCCCGCATCGCCGCGCTCGCCGCGGTGTCGGCCTTCATCCCGGGCTCAAGCACCAGGAACGAGGTGTAGGGGGTCATGATGCCGTAGCGCGTGGCCAGGCGCACGATCTCGTCCACGACCTCCTTGGATTGGCCGTTGAGGCGAATCTGTTCCAGCAGGTAGCCCACCTTGCGGGTGGCCCAGAGCCGCGGTACGAAGCTGTTGGCGCGTTCGCGCGCGGGGAAGTCGACGTTGTAGGCGAACGACTGGTCGCCGCTGGTGCTCGTGCCCCGGAGGGTCACTTTGGCCGCGCCCGTGCCGCGATAGCGGCCGAGCAGCGTGAGTTGCGACCCGCGGAACAGGTCGCCGATGCGCACGGGCTGCAGGTCTTCGACCTTGACGCCGTCCACCTCGAGCTTCAGGTCGCTGAGCACGGGGCAGGCGACCTTGTTGTAGAAGCTGCTGACCGGCACCTCGATGTTCTCGCTCGGCCGCACATAGCAGCGAGTGCCGTGGTTGTCGGTGCTCAGTCGGTCCAGCAACTCGGTGTTGACGTCGTCGCCCACGCCAAACACGAACAGGCGCGCGTCGGCGCCGTTGCGCTTGCCGGCGGTCTCGAGGATGCGCTCGATGCGCGTCTCACCCACCGTCGGCTGGCCGTCGGTGAGGAACACGACCATGGCCGGCCGGGCCTTGTCCTTGGCGGCAGGCAGCTTGGTCAAGCCGCTGTCCAACGCCTCGGCGATGTTGGTGCCGCTGCGCGCCGCCAGCTTGTCCACGAACTCGACGGCCTTGTCGATGTTGGCCTTGTCCGCCTTGAGCAGCCCATTCTCAAACGAGTCGACCGCGGTGCTGAACGCCAGCACGTTGAACCGGTCGTTCTCCTTGAGGTTGCGCAGGCAGTAGCGCAGCGCGGCCTTGGCCTGGTCCATCTTGGCGCCGGACATGCTGCCCGAGGTGTCCAGGATGAAGACGATGTCCTTGGCCGCGATCTCCTGCTCGCGGATGTCGGTCTTGGGCGCGATGAGCATCATGAACGTGCCCAGCTCATCGTCCGGGCTGCGGAAGGGCAACATGCTCAGGCCGAAGTTGGCGTCGGAGAGCTGGTAGTACAGCACGAAGTCATCGAGCGGCATCTCCTTGGTGGACTCGTAGCCGGCCCTGGCCACGTGGTCGCCGTCGCGATGCAGGTCGAGCTCGTGGGTCGGCGAGTAGACCGACTTGATGCCCACCTTGCTCTCGATGCGCACCGAAATGACCAGCGAGCTGATGGCGTTGGGCGGGTCATCGTCACCGCTGATCGGCCGGACCGCGCCGTCACGCACCATGGGCATGGGCACCGGCCAGGGCGCCGGGTTCTGCTGCCAGGCGCGAGTCTTCAGCGGGAAGACCAGGCGCGCCAGACCGTCCTCGGCGGTCAGGCTGTGGGTGTACTCCAGCTTGACGCGCTTGGTCTCGCCTGGCTCGATGGGGAAGATGCGCGCCTTGAACGTGGCGCGGTCCAGGTACTCGAGCAGGCCGGGGTCGCGCTGGCGGCGGACGATCTCTTCATAGACCGACCGCGCCTTGCCCGCGTCGAGCAGTTCCGCGCCGACCATTTCGCCGTTGACCGTCATGGCGAAGTCGGTGACCGACGCGCCCTCGGGCAGCGGGAAGAGGAACGTGCCTTCGATGCGGCTGGGATACTGGTTGCGGAACGACTGCTCCAGGGTCACCGTGGAGGCGAAGTCGCGGACCTCGATGTTGACCTTCTCGCTGACCACCTTGAGCGGCCAGGTCCGCGGCGGGACGGGCGGCGGCATGATATCGGGATGTGGCGGCATGATGCGGTCGACGATGATCACGCCCTGGCCGAAGCTGGGCGCCACGGTCAACAGCGCCACCAAGACGCCTAACAAACGGGTTCGGAGGTCCATTGCCTGCTCTCCTGCGCTTTGACACCCCACCGCGCCTATGCTACGATTCGGGCGACATCGGACTCTACCCTGCCACTCCGGTGTCTGTTTATCCCCGCGCTGGAGTGCTGTCTTGGCCGTTGGCCGCCGCTGGCTCTATCTGTTCATCGGCCTCGTCGTGTTTGGCTTGGCCTTCGTCGGGTGGGCTGAGTTCTATACCGACTGGCTGTGGTACTGCTCGGATGCCTATCCCGTCGTCTTCTGGCGCCGCCTGGGCACCCAGGCCGTCTTGCTGGTCGTCGCCGCGCCGCTGTTGTACGCGCTGCTGGCGCTCAACCTGCGCTACGCCGCGCGCGACCGCGCCGTCACCGCGGCGCTCGACGACGAGCAGGAAGAGTTGCACCGCTGGCTGGACAGCATGGTGTCGCCGGCGGTGCGCTGGCTGCCACCGTCAGTGGCGTTGGTCGGTGGCCTGGCCGCCACGCAAGGCTGGCAGACCTGGCTCATGGCCCTGCTGGGTGAGCCATTCGGCGTCAAGGATCCGCGCTACGGGCTGGATGTAGGGTTCTACGTCTACCGCCTGGGCGCCATGCAGTCGTTGCTGGGCCTGTTCAACACGCTGCTGCTGGCGTTGGCGGCGGTGATCGCCATGATCTACGCCGGCCGTCGCCACATCTGCTTCGGCGGCGGCGAAGTGACCTTCTCGCGACGCGCACGCGGGCATCTGCTCGTGCTAGGCGCAACGCTCATGGTGGTGCGCGCGAGTCTGCTGTGGGTGCGGCGCTACCAGTTGCTGGTCAGCGGGGTGGGGTTGTTCCCTGGCGCCGGCTGGGCCGATGTGCATGTGCGGCAGCCCGCGCTGGTGCTCAGCGCGCTGCTGGCCATCGCCGCCGCGCTCACCTGCCTATGGGTGCGGCGGCCCGGCCGCACGGCCAAGATAGCCTGGTGGGCCATCGGCGTGCACCTTGCCGTCCATGCCGTCGGCGCCGGTATCGTGCCCAGCGTGGCGCAGCGCCTGCTGGTGCGGCCCAACGAGATCGAGCGCGAGACGCCCTACATGCGCCAAGCGGTTGACTTCACGCGCCGCGCGTTCGGGCTGGACCGGGTCAAGGTCGAGGATGCCAAGGCCAGCGGCAGTCCGTCGCGCTCAGAGCTCGCGGCCCAGTCGGGCACGCTGAGCAATGTGCGCGTCTGGGACCATCGGCCGCTGCTGCGTACCTTCAAGCAGTTGCAGGAGATCCGCCAGTACTACGACATCGTCGACGTCGACAGCGACCGCTACACCATCGACGGCCGTGCGCGGCAGGTGCTGGTGGCCGCGCGTGAGATGAACCAGTCGCAACTCGACGACAAGGCGCGCTCCTGGCTCAATCAACATCTCGAATACACCCACGGCTACGGCTTGGTGGCGGCGCTGGCCGGTGGCTCGCGGGGCGATGGGCAGCCCGAGCTGGTCAGCCGCGATCTGCCGCCGCGTGGCGTGCCGGCGCTGGCGCTCAGTGAACCGCGTATCTACTTTGGCGAAGTCATCCTGATGCCCGCGGAGAACAACGACGACCCGCGCGCCATGCTGCCCGGCGCCCAGACGCCGCCCAAGGCTCAGGCCGACGAACGCGCCGAGCGCTGGCGACGCCGGCTCAATGACTCCACCGAGCCCGACAGTAGCGACTACCTGCTGGTGGGCACCAGCCGCGACGAGTTCGACTATCCCGAGACCGTCGATGGCCGCGAGGTGCAGCGCCGCACCAAGTACGCGGGCAAGGCCGGCGTGCCGCTCGGCGGGTTCATGCGGCGGCTGCTGTTCGGCGTGCGGCTGCACAGCCCCGAACTCGTGCTGACCAGCTTCGCCGGCCCGCGCAGCAAGGTGCTGCTGCACCGACAGATCACGCGGCGCTGCAAGAAGGTGGCGCCGTTCCTGGTGTGGGACACCGCGCCGTACCCGGTGGTCGTGGACGGCCGGGTGCAGTGGATCTGTGAAGGCTACACCATGAGCCAGAGCTACCCCTACAGCCAGATCCACTACGAGCAGGTGGCCACGCCGCGCGGCTGGCGCTGGACGCCCACCTGGAACTACCTGCGCAATCCGGTCAAGGCCGTGGTGGACGCCTACGACGGCACGGTCAAGCTGTACGTGGTGGATGCCGAGGACCCGCTCTGCCGCACCTATCAGCGGCTCTATCCGGGCATGCTGAAGCCCGCGAGCGAGGCGCCGGCCGCGGTGCGTGAGCACTTCCGCTACCCGCAGATGCTGTTTCGCACACAGATCGACATGTTCGGTCGCTACCACATGACCGAGCCGGGCCAGTTCTATGCCAGCGAAGACCTGTGGGCGCCCGCGCGCGAGTTCGACCGCGAACTGGCCGCCCAGCGCCCGCAGAAGCAGCTGCGCAGCACGCCCGATCTGTATCAGCCCATGGCGCCGTACTACATCATGATGGGCTTGCCCGGCGAGACGCGCGAGCAGTTCATGCTGCTGTCGGCCTACACGCCGTTCAGCCAGCGCGACAAGAGCCCGCGCGACAACATGATCGCCTACATGGTCGGCCTGTGCGACGGCCCGCGCTATGGCGAGTTGCGTGTCTACCGCATGCCCAAGGATCGCACGGTCTACGGCCCGCTGCAGATCGAGGCGCTGATCGACCAGGACGAAACCATCAGCCAGTTGCTGACTCTGTGGGACAAGGGCGGCAGCCGAGTCATCCGCGGCCATCTGCTGACCGTGCCCGTGGCCAACACGCTCCTCTATGTGCAGCCGCTCTACTTGGAGGCCGAGCAGAAGGGCCTGCCCGAGCTCAAGCGGGTGGTGGTCGTGCACGAGCAGCGCGTCGTGCTGGCCAACAGCTTCGCCGAGGCGCTGGATGAGCTGTTCGGCGCGGGTTTGCTGGCCAAGCCAGAGCCCACGACGGCGCCCGCCAACCAGCCGGATACGCCGGCGCAGGCGGGCACCACGAGCAATGCCGTGGTCGGCGCTGCGCCGCTGGTCGGCGCGTCGCCGCTGGTCGGCGCGTCGCCGCTGGTCGGCGCGTCGCCGCTGGTCGGCGCAGCGCAGCGTGAATACGATGCCTGGGACGACGCCGTGCGCGCGGGTGACTGGGCCTCGGCGCAGCGGCATCGCGACGAGTTGGGCCGGCTTCTCCGGCAGATGGGTCAAAGCCCCGGCCGCTAAGCCGAGGCCTGCGGACGCCAGCCGCCGGAGCTAGCCGACGCAGCCCCGCTTGCGCAGGCGCCTACTTGGCGTGGCGCTTCATGAAGTACTGCAGATTGCCTTGGCGGTCGCCGCCGTACCAGATCGCGTACGCTTCCCAGCCGGCCTTCCCGTCGCTGTCGAGTGTCTGGACTCCAGCGTACTTGTACTCCCATTTGACATCGGCCTGGGCGCTAACCGGGGTCGGCTTGGCCAACTCGATCCCTGCCGCGCAGAGGAAAGCGAATAAGCATCCAAGGCAGAACGCCGCGAGGGTACGAAACTGCATCAGGTTGGTCCTTCCATCACTCCGGTGCGGCCCAGGCTCACCCGCCTTTGGTCGTCACCAAGGCCAACATATCCGCTGCGCGTACGCGTGTCAAATTGCCTTTGCAACCCACAAAGTAGACTTCATCTATAGGCCACTATTAGACGTGAATGTAGTATGAAGAAACCTCGGCGCCGGCGCGGGCGGTCCGGGCGGCGCCCGACAGTTGACACTGCCTCACCGCGCCTATGTCGACGAGGGTGGGCCGGCCGCCTGCGCCACGGCGATGGCTTCGACCAGGTCGACCGTGCCCTCATACAGCGCGCGCCCGATGATCAGCCCTTCGACGCCCAACGACGCCAGCTCCGCGATGGCTCGCACATCCTCGATGCGGGTGATGCCGCCCGAGGCGATGAGCGGGATGTCGAGCGCCGTGGCCATCTCACGTTGCGCGGCCAGGTTCGGGCCCTGCAGCGTGCCGTCCGAGTGTACGTCGGTGAAGACGATGCGCTGCGCGCCGGCTGCCTGCATGGTCAGCGCGAAGTCCACCGCGCCCAGGTTCGTTTCCTCAGCCCAGCCCTGGACGGCCACGCGGCCGTCGCGAGCGCCGATGTCGATGACCAACTGCTCGCCGAACCGCACCAGCGCGGCCTCGGTGAAGGCGCGGTCGCGCACCGCCGAGGTGCCCAGAATAACCCGCGCCACGCCCGCGTGCAGGTAGGTCTCGATAGTGAACAGGTCGCGCACACCACCACCGATCTGCACCGGCAGGCCGGAGGCCGCCACGATGGCACGCACCGCCTCGAGGTTGCGCGGCTGACCGGCGAACGAGCCGTCCAGGTCGACCACATGCACATACTCGGCGCCCGCTTCCGCCCACTTCCGGGCAAACTCGGCCGGGTTATCGCTGTACACGGTCTTGGCACTCATCTCGCCGCGGTGCAGTCGCACCACCTGGCCCTCAGACAGGTCAATCGCCGGGTAGATTCGCACGCTCACGGGCTCCGCTTCGTGCGCGTACTATAAACTGACAAGCGCAAACAACCAAGCAGCACGAAACGGTGTCAGGACCCGTTTTCAGCATCGTGGAAAACGGGTCCTGACACCGTTTCGGGTGGCCTGACACCGTTTCGGGTGGCGACGGCGTGGAGGTGGGTGTGGCGGACCGCAAGATCGTGTTGGTGACCGGGGCCACGGGCAAGATCGGCCGAGTGATGGTCCCGCTACTGGCGGCAACAGAGCGCTATGAACTGCGCAGTGGCCATCGGCGGGAGGATCCGGCCGAGGTGGCGCACCTGCCCAATCCGGTCTACTGCCGGCTGGACCAGCCGGCCAGCCTGGCCGCCGCCTGCGTCGGCGTCGACACCATCGTGCACCTCGCCGCCGATTCGTGGATGCCCGACAACTTCGCCGACACGGTGCCCAACAACCTGCTCGGCCCGCACTATCTGTGCGAGGCGGCCCTGGCCGCCGGTGTGCGGCGCATCGTCTTCGCCAGCACCAACCATACCATCCTCAACTGGATCACCCACAGCCACCAGAGCGCGCCCGAGGACATCGAGCCGCGGCCGGACAACCTGTATGGCGTGACCAAAGTCTACGGCGAGGCCATGGGCCGCTACTATGTCGAGTGCCGCGGGCTGCCCAGCTTCTTCAGCCTGCGCATCGGGTGGTACCAGCGCGCCGACAGCCCCGGCTTGCGCCGTAACTGGCACGGCCTGCACATGTGGCTCAGCGACCGCGACGGCAGTCAGTTGCTGGCGCGTTGCATCGACTCGGATCTGCTCGGCTACCACTGCTTCAACGCAGTCAGCGGCAACACGCGCACGCTCATGCCCATCGACCGCGCCCGGGATCTGTTGGGCTATGCGCCCGAGGATGACGCGGAGCGGTTCGCCGCGGAGTTCACCGGCCCCATGCCCGAGTGGTTCGCCGCTCTGGGCGAGGAACGGAGAGGAGCGCGCCAGCGTCTCGCGAATGGATTCGGTGGAGCAAACGAGTGAAGTGCACCGGCGTTGTGCTAGTGGCCTGTCTGCTGACGGTGGCCTGCGCGGTGGAGGTGGATCCTGTGCGAGTCAACCTGCGCGTGGCCGAGCCACATCAGACCATGGACAACTTCGGTGCATCGGGCGGCTGGTGGGCTGATCCCATCGGCAGCGCCTGGGGTGAGCCGGCCAAGGAACGCGTGGCGGAACTGCTGTTCAGCCCGGAGCGCGGCATCGGGCTCAGTGCCTGGCGCTTCAACATCGGCGCCGGCAGCCTGTACAGCGGCGACAACGTGTGGGACAAGTGGCGCGCCGTCGAGTGCTTCAAGAAGACCGCCGACGAGCCCTATGCCTGGTCGCGCCATGCTGGCCAGCAGTGGTTCCTGCGGGCCGCCGCGCGCTACGGCGTGCGCGACCGCGTGGCCTTCGCCTGCAGCCCGCCCATCTGGCTGACCAAGAACGGCCGCGGCCAGTGCGACCCGAACGTGGGCTCGACCAACCTCAGGCCCGGCGCCGACGCCGACTACGCGCGTTTCCTGTGCGATGTCCTGACGCATTTCGCCCGGCAGGGGCTGCCTTTCACGCACCTCAGCCCGCTCAACGAGCCGCAGTGGGAATGGAACGGCGGCCAGGAAGGTTGCCGCTACAACAATGAGGACATGATCCGCCTGCTGCGCGCCCTCGGTGCCGAGGTCAAGGCGCAGGGGCTCGACGTGGTGGTCGACCTGCTGGACGCGGGCGAGTGGGTCTTCCTATTGGACGATGAGGATTGGCGGCAGTGGGCGCACAAACCGGCGCCAACGGCGTACGTCCACGCCAACGGCACCAAGGGTTGGGGCAAGTACCGTGGCTACATCGGTGACCTGCTGGGCGACCCGGAACTGCGGGGCATCCTGGGCAACCGGCTCAGCGCGCACAGCTACTGGACCGACAACGGCCGTGACCGGCTGGTCGATCTGCGCCGGGCCGTACGAGCTGACGCGGACCGGGTCAGCCCCGGCGCCAAGCTGCAGATGACCGAGTTCTGCGTCATGCAGCACAAACGCGACCTGGGCATGGACACGGCGCTGCACGTGGCACGGACCATCCACAGTGACCTGGCCTGGGCCGAAGTCTCCGCCTGGCACTGGTGGCTGGCGCTCTCGCCGCACGACTACAAGGACGGCCTGCTCTACACCGACTGGCGCGAGACCGGCAAAGAGACCGTCCTGACCAGCAAGACCTTCTGGGCCTTGGGCAACTGGAGCCGCTATGTGCGGCCGGGCTGGCGCCGCGTCGCCGCTGACCCCGTCGACCAGGGCGACCTGTGCGTGACCGCGTTCACCAGCCCCGCGGCCGACAAGCTGGCTATGGTGGTGGTCAACGAGAGTCGCGACGGCCAGCGGTTGTGGCTGGACAGCGACAAGCCGCTGCGCAACCTGCGGCTGGCGGTCACCTCGGCCGACCACGACCTGGCCGAGCTGCCGCAGCACGGCGATGTGGTCGAGGTGCCGGCGCGCTCGGTGGTGACGGTGCTGGCCGACCTGTGACGTTCAGCCCGGCAGGTAGCGCACGCCGACCTCGACCAGGATCTGCGTGCCGCGGTCGTCGCGCAGGCAGCGAGCGCAGGCCATGGGTCGGCCGTAGCGACGGCGCACCTCGAACTCCAGGTCGCAGCCGGGGCAGCGATAGGCCACGCGACGGCTGCTGCCCGGGTAGTCGTGCCGTTGGCCGTTGACACCCGGACCGCGTCCGAAGCGTACCGCCTCGTGCCCACGCTCGGCCATCTTGGCCACGAACTCCGTCGTGTGGCCCGAGGGCAGGCCGCGCGTATGCAGCCAGAGGTGGATCATCTCGTGGAAGACCGTCTCGGCGCGGCTGTCCGGCACTTGGGTCAGGCGGTGGAAGTTGAGCTCGATCAGCCGGCGCGACGGAAAGATGCGACCCGCGGCGCTGCGCAGACGCGGGTTGATGGTCAATCGCACCGGCGGACACAGCCCGTCGAAGTGCAGCGCGTTGAGCTGGTCGTAGTCGGCGTAGGCGGCCAGCAGGAGCGGCGCCCACTCGGCACGGGGCGGTGGGCAGGTAGGCAGTGGCGCAAAGCCCGCCCACTTGCGCCCACCGGCGCGACGCGCCGCTCGACCAGCATCAGTGAGCAGTTCGGGCGGAGGCACCCAGGCCTCCGCCTCGCGCCAGCGCGCCAACAGATCGGCGCTCACAGCAGGCCGGCCTCCGTCATCACCGCGCGCATGGTGGCCATGCCGCGATGCAGGTTCTCCTCGATGGGCAGCGCCCAGTAGCTGGGGTTGAAGAGCTCCAGCGAGAGCGGGCCGTCGTAGCCGGTGCCGGCCAGGTCGCGCAGCATCTGCACCAAGGGCAGGCAACCGTCGCCCGGATAGACGCGGTCGGCGTCGCTCTGCTCGAAGCGCGGCGGATGGTTGGCCGGCGCGTCGTTGAAGTGACAGATGCCCACATAGCGGCGCGGCAGATGGCGCACCAGTCCGAACCCCGAGCCGCCGCGCCACATGTGGAACGGGTCCAGCACGATGCAGGCGTCGGCATGGTCGGCCAGTTCGGCGATAGCGTAGGCCTGCTCAAGCAGGTAGATGGTCGGCACGAAGCCGAGGAACTCCATCATCGGCACGATGCCCATCTGGTCGCCCAGCTCCAGGATGTTGTGGTAGCGCGCCGCGGCCTGGTCCAGGTCATAGTGCCAGTCGCCGGAGAACGGCGGGCTGGCTACGATCGCCGGCGCGCCGACGGCGATGGCCTGGTCCATGCGCCGTTTGGTGTCCTCGATGGCGGCGGCATAGGCCGAACCCTCGGTCTCCATCCAGTGGCGCAGCGAGATGACGCTGGGCACCTGCAGTCCGGCGTCGTCCAGGATGGCCCGGAGCTCGGCCAGGCTGCGGCCCGAGTCGGTCCAGGTGGTCAGCTCATCGTTCCACAGCTCGATGTGGGTGAAGCCGACCGCCGCGGCGACACGGATCTTCTCGGTGACGCACAAGCTGGGATCGGACGGGTTGCCGAAGGTGCTGGTGTTGACGCACAACTGCATCGAGTGATCTCCCGGGGCCGGATTCGGTCCGCGCCGCCGCGGTCCTGCTGCCGATCTGTGTTTGGCGGGCCGTTCGATGGGCTACACTCTCTAGGATATGAGACCACGCGCAACCGGCCGGGCGTTCACCCTCATCGAACTGCTGGTGGTGATCGCCATCATTGCCATTCTAGCCGCGATCCTGTTTCCCGTCTTCGCCAAGGCGCGGGAGAAGGCGCGGCAGGCGTCGTGCGCCTCCAACCTCAAGCAGATCGGCCTGGCCATGGCCATGTATGCGGCCGACTACGACGACGTCTTCGCCTACGGCGCCGACTGGCAGGACAAGGCCTTCCCGGCCATCTGGAACCCATACCCGGCCTACCAGGCCCTGGTGGCGGCCATGCCGGTGGTGCGCGGCGTGCTCGACCCCTATGTGCGCAGCTCGCAGGTCTGGCTCTGCCCATCCGATACGGGCATGGAAACCGACCCCATCACCAGCCAGGCCGTGAATACCGCCAGTTGCGCGCGGCAGTACGGCATGAGTTACGGCTTCCGCACCGAGTTGGCGGTCCGCACGCTGACCACCTCGGGCCTGACCTATCCCGCCCAAGTCCCGATGTTCTTCGATAGCAGTGGCGCGTGGCACTTCGGCACGCGCAACGTCTACGTCACCTACCGCTACAACGTGGTCTTCTGCGATGGCCATGTGAAGTCGGCCACGATGTACGAGACGCTTTCGGGCATCCAGAGCCCGCTGCCCTGAGACGTACGTGGGCCCCGGGCCGTGACTCGCACCCGTCTGTTGACCGATCCGCCCATTCGGGGCATCATGGACGGCGATGGGGGGTCTGGATGACATCGAAGATGCATGTCGCCGTGCTCCTGACCATACTGGCCGTGCTCTTGCCCAGCGCCGCGCAGGCGCAGGCTCGTAGCGACCTTCTCGATCGCATGGGTGCCGCCGTGGGCCTGGCCGAAAGCGGGCATTGGGACGCAGCCGCCACGGAGTTCCGCACCGCCGCCTCGCTCGATCCCGACGACGCACTGGCCTATCTGGGCCTGGGCGCTGCGGAGTTGGCGCGCCGCCGGGCCAATGAGGCCGCGCCGTGGTTCCGCCGGGCGCTGGCCTGCGAGCGCGCCGATGCCTCGGCCTGGACCGGCCTGGGGCTCTGCGGTGTCTGCCTGGGCGATGTCCAGCAGGCCGAGGAGGCGCTCGGTCAGGCGCTGGCGCGCGATGCCACCATCGGCACGGCGCTGTTCTACCGGGCGGTACTGGCCCTGACGCGCGGCGACCAGGTGCGCGCCGCCGATCTGCTTTCGCTGGCCCGCGCGCAGGGCGTGGCGCCCGCACTAACCGACTATGTGGAGGCGCTGCGCCAACTGGCCCTCGGCCGCCAGGAGCGCGCCACGGAGTTGCTGCGCTCGCTCCAACCCAAGACCGCCGCGCAGGGCAAGGGCCTGCCCTGGGCGCTTCCGCTCGAACTGCGCGCCGCCGACGGTGGCGCCGTGGTCTTTTCCCTGCCCACCGGCTCCGCGCTGACCACGCAGGTGGCGCCCGCCGCGGCGCCCGTGTCGGTCGAGGTCGACAAGCCGTCGAGCAACGGCCCGCTGATCGTCGAGCAGCCGCTGCCCAACGCGGTCGTGTCGGGCAAGGTGACCATCCGGGCCCAACTGGTCGGCGCGCGCGATTTCGACTACGTGGCCATCAGCGTCGACGGCCGTGTGCAGGCCATCACCAACCGCGAGCCCTACTTCGCCGTGTGGGACAGCGTCAACGCCGCCGACGGCCCGCACCAGATCACGGTGCGCGCGGTCGGCGCGCGCGAGGTCATGGTGCAGTTCGTGGCCAACCTGCGCAACCGCACCGTGGCCATGGCCGCCGGGCGGGCCAACCCTTACGACCCGACGCGCTATCGCGACCTGACCAACCGGGTCAATGGCCTGCTCATCCACCGGCTGCCGCCCACCTCCATCGAGAAGATGCTGTTGGACGCCCTGGAGCCCACCCAACCCCAGGCCGCCACGGACCTGTGCGAGCGCCTGCTGGCTGCCGACCCGGCGCGCGTGGACCTGCTCCGGCGGTTGCTGCCGCTCTACCAGCGGACCGCCGTGTCGCTCAATCCCAACACGCTGCCGGAGCCGCACGAGGGATTCCGGACGGGCAAGCGCGTGTGCCTGACCTTTGACGACGGCCCGCGGCCCGGCGTCACCGAGCCCATCCTGGCACTGCTGGCGCAATACGGCGTCAAGGGCACCTTTCTGGTGACCGGCGTCATGTCCGAACGCTACCCCGAGCTGGTGCGCGCCATCGCCGCCGGCGGCAACGAGGTCGGCTCGCACACGTACAGCCACTTCCGGCTCGACACGCTCAGTCCGGAACAGCAGATGGTGGAGATGGTCCGGGCCAAGGTGGTCATCGATGACGCGCTGGGCCACGCCAGCCCGCGCTTCATGCGGCCGCCGGGCGGTCACTACAACCCGCAGATCAAGCGCAGTCTGGCGGCGGTGGGCTACTGGCCGGTGTTCTGGAACATCAACTGCGGCAGCTACACCCAGAACGAGCCGGACGCGGCTGCGGCGGCCATCGTCAAGCGGCTGACCGACGGCTCCATCCTGCTGCTGCACAACGGTACGGACAATACGCTGGCGTTGTTGCCGCATCTGCTGCGGCGGCTGACCGAGGCCGGGTGGCGCGGCGTGGGGCTGACCGACATCACGACCGGGCCCGACGGCCAGCCGCGTCGCGGCTCGCCGGCCATTGCGCCCGCGGGGGTGGAGACGCATGGGGCTAAGTAGACGCTGGGTGTTGCTCGCGGCGGTGGCCGCGTGCACCGCCATCTGGGCGGCCGATCCGCTGCCCGTGCTCGACCCCAACCGGGCCGAGTTCCCGGACAGTTCGCTGGTCGACTTTGGCGCGCTCACGCCGCGCCACACCGCACAGCAGGGCTTCATGCGGACCGACCGCGAGGGTCGGTTCGTCTGGGAGAACGGCCAGCGCGCGCGCTTCTGGGGCATCAACGTCGCCTCCGACAGCGTCTTCCAGGCGCCCGAGCGCATCGAGACCTGCCTCCAGCGCATCCGCCGCGCCGGGTTCAACCTGGTGCGCATTCACCATATCGACGGCACCGGCCGGGGCATCATCCTCGGCCAGAAGGACAGCACCACCTGGGACGAGACCAAGCTTAGGGCGTTGGACTACTGGGTCGACCGCTGCGGGCAGTTGGGCATCTCGGTCTACCTGGACCTGCTCGACTACCGCACCTTCCACAGCGGCGACGGCATCCCCAACGCCGAGATGCTGGGCCGCGGCGCCAAGCCCTACGCGCTGTTCGACGAGGCGCTTATCAACCTGCAGAAGCGCTACGCCAAGGCCTTGCTGCGCGACCACATCAACAGCTACAACGGCAAGTGCTTCGCCGACGACTCGGCCGTGGTCATGGTCGAACTGTTCGACGAGAACGGCCTGTTCATCCGCCGGCGCGACTGGGGCGGTCTGGCGGAGCCCTACCGCACCACGCTGCGCCGACGCTGGAACGACTTCCTGCTGGACCGCTACGGCTCCACCGAGGCACTCGCGGCCGCCTGGGGCCGCTCCGGCGTCAATCCGCCCTTCTCGGCCGATCAGCGGCTGGAACAGGGCTCGGTGGCGCTGCCGACACCAGCGCTCTCGCCCGACTCCGTAGCCACCACGGTCACCTCCAAGCTGGAACGCGCCATCGGCTCGGACGCGGCGCGGTTCGCCCATCGCGTGCATCGGGCCTACTATCGCTCCATGCGCGACTTCCTGCGGCGCGAGGTGCGCTTGCGTGTGCCGATCAGCGCCGTGGGTGACTTCTCGGTCGTGCCTGACCTGCTGTCGGTGGTGCAGGAACTCGATTTCGTCGGCACCAACTTCTACTGGGACCACCCGGTGTTCCGCGCCGGCCGGCCGTGGCAGTATCCCTACATCTTCCACTACTGGAACGCGCTCGGCAGCACCAACATCGAGGGCTTCGGCCCGGTGCTCGCACTGTCGCGCATGAGCCGCAAGCCGCTGGTGGTGCGCGAGTGGAACTACTGCTTCCCCAACCCGTACCGCTCGGGCGGCATGGTGGAGGCCGCCGCCTATGCCGCGCTGCAGGACGTCGACGCGATGATCCTGTTCACCTATGGCACGCTGCCGCAGAAGCGCAGCATCGGCTGGTTCGACTGCCAGGCCGATCCGTCGCGCTGGGGTCTGGCCGGCATCACGGGCGCCGCCTTCCTGCAGACCGCTGTCAGCCCCGCCAAGTACCGCATCGAACTGGGCCACTCGGACGTCGACACGTTCCTCTTCAAGTCCTATGAGACCGAAGTGCGCAACCTGGCCTATGTGTCGCGCGTGGCCACCCGCTGCTTCGACCGGCAACTCGCGCCGGACGCCGATCTGACCATCGCCAGCGGCCGGTCGGGCGCCGCCGAATATGCCAATGGCCCGCTGCTGCTGTTGCGCAATGATCCTTCGGTGACCACCGCCGGCGACAGCCTGGAGCAGACCTCGGACCACTTCGGCTATCCGTTGGGCTTGTCGTCGAGCGGCGGGGGAAGCTACGTGTTCGACGGGCTGCTGCTGTCGGCGGCCGGCCCCGTCTGGCGTGGTTCAGGCTCGCGCTTTGCCTTGTCGGCCATCCAGAGCTTGGGCCTGCGGGCCGTGGGCCAGGGCACGGGCGACGCTGTGGGCTACTGGGACCCGGCGCGCAAGATCGCTGGGTTCGGCGCACTGAACGAAACCGAGACCGTGCGCGTGGCGCTCGACATGCTCAACGTGCTCTACCAGGCGCCCGTCGGCCGCGACGACTGCACCAACCGCCGATTCCGCTCCGACACGGGGGAGCTGCTGCGCGACTCGAATCGCGGCCAACTGCAGATCAACACCCCGCGCTACGCCGCAGTGGCTGGCGACCTGCGCGGCGGCCCTTACCAACTGGGCGCGCTGCGTCTCGAGACCAGCACCACCATCGGCGCGGTCACGCTGTTCAGCCTCGATGGCCTGCCCCTGAGCGAGTGCAAGCGATTCGTCATGAAGGCCGTGTCGCAGGCCGGCAACACGGGCATGGTGGCTAGCGCACCTGGCCCGCAGAACAACCCCTCCAATCGCTGGATCGTCGACTCCGAGGGCGTCAGCCCGGTGCGTACCGGCGGTCGCGCGCAACTCGGCGGTCTGCGCGTCTACCGCGGCACCGACCTGTGGTTCCAGGTGGATCTGGCCGAGGGCACCGTGGAACTCGTGCACGACGCCGGCGGCTGGCGCTGGTGGACCGACACACCCGACGCCCGCGTGACCGTGCCGGGCGCCGAGAAGGCCTGGGCCTTGGGCGTCGACGGCCGAGTCGACGAGCTGCCGATGACGCTCAGTGGGCTGCCGTACCCGGAGCGCGCGCTGTTGGTCCGCGCCGAGTGAGTCGGGGCCGGCGTAATGGTTGCGAAACAATGGCGGTGGCCCCGGATGGGTTGGCAAAGGGCCTGCCGTTCCGCCTCCCGGGCGCGCTGGTCTGTCGGAGTTGTGGTCTGTGCGTCACAGTCTGTTTGACGCGCTGAAACGCGGCATGGTATAGTGCAGGGACGACGTCGAGAGGCGATCTGGCACAGGCATGGCCAAACTAATCCTGGTGGTCGAAGACGAGCATCCTGTCGCTCGGCTGATCCAGGTCAATCTGGAGAGTGTCGGCTACGAGGTGCGCGTGGCGGCCAATGGCGCCGAGGCGCTGGCGGCGCTGGCTGAACAGATGCCGGCCCTGGTGGTGCTGGATGTGGTCATGCCGCGGATGGACGGGTTCGAGGTGCTGCGGCACCTCAAGTCGGATCCGGATACCGCGGATCTGCCGGTGGTGATGCTGACGGCTCGCAGCGACGAGCAGTCGATTTTCCAGGGCTGGGCCGGAGGGGTTCATAGTTACATGACCAAACCCTTCCATCCCGAGGACCTGCTGTTGTTGGTGGAGCGTATGCTGTCCGACGTGACCTACCCGGACGATTGACGGCGCCCCAACTGTTCGTGACCGAGACAGGTAGCGGCAGCGTCGGCCGGGTGCGGCCAGGCGCGAGGAGTGAGACGGCGATGGCGAAGCGCATTCTGGCGGTGGACGACGAGCGGCACATCGTGCGGCTGATCCAGGTCAACCTGGAGCGCGCCGGCTACGAGGTTGTGACCGCCGGCGACGGCCTGCAGGCGTTGGAGGTGGTGGCCAAGGAACGGCCCGACCTGATCGTCTTGGACTGGATGATGCCGCAGCTCAACGGCATGGAGACGCTCAAGCGGCTCAAGGCCAACCCGGCCACCAGCAACATTCCGGTGATCATGCTGACCGCCAAGAGCCAGGACGCGGACGTCTTCAAGGGCTGGCAGTCGGGTTGCGACTGCTACCTGACCAAGCCGTTCAACCCCATGGAGCTGCTGACGTTCGTCAAGCGCATCTTCACCGAACTCGAGAACCCGACCGACGACGACGACGAGAGCGGCGGCCGCATCGTCATCTAGTCGCGCCGTGCCTGGGGTAGGGCGATGACCTGTCCGCGGTGTCGGGCGGCCATGCAGGCGGAGCGGCATCTGTGCCACAAGCAGCGCAAGTGGCGCTGCCCGCGCTGTGGACGGGTTCGCTTTCAGCGTCTGGCCGACCGTGGTCGGCGGCAGGTGCGCGCCGATCGCCACTCTGGCGACGGCTAGGGACGCGGCAGCGGCCCGGAGGTGGTTTCTTGGTACGCATCTACGTCTTCGGCGATCGTCAGCCGTTGATCGAAGCCTGCCGATTCTCGTTGGGTCGGCTGGGCTATGTGTCCTACACGCCACCCGAGGTGATGACCTTCCTGGAAGGCATCTGCGCGCATCGTCCCGACCTCATCGTGGTCGACCTCATCGCCCAAGGCATGGCTGGGCTGAAGCTCTGTCGCGAGTTGCGCGGCGACCCGCGATTCCGCCAGATCCCCACCATCGTCGTGGCCACGCCGCCGCTGCTCAGCGGCATCGAGCCCGAACTCGGCTACGATGACTTCCTCGTGGAGCCGTTCACGGCCGAGGAGGTCGAGGCACGAGTCAAGCTGGTCCAGTGGCGGCTGCGCGGCGTCAGCAGCGAAGACATTGTCGAGGTGGGTCCGCTCACCATGCACCTGTCGGCCTATCAGGCGTCGATCGACGGCGAGCCGATGGAGCTGACCCACCTCGAGTTCGAACTGCTCAAGTTCCTGGCCACCCATCGCGGCGTGGTCTACACCCGCGAGATGCTGCTCAGCCTGGTCTGGGGCGAGGATTACTACGGCGGCACGCGCACGGTCGATGTGCACGTGCGACGGCTGCGGGCCAAGCTCGGCGAGCAGCACGAGAACCTCATCCAGACCGTGCGCGGCGTGGGCTACCGCTTCGAAGAGGTCGGCTGACGCCACGCTGCGCCGCCGATGTCCGCGAGGCTAGCGGTTCTGATCCTCGAGTTGCCTGCGTAGCGACGGCAGCATCAGGTCGTCGAAGCGCGTGCCATCGGGCATCTGGCCGTTGATGAAGTTCAGACCGCAGTCGGGGCAATGCGTCTCGGCCGGGCCATCCACCAGCGCCTGGCAGGCGCCACAGCGCACCTCCCAGCCACCGAAGGCCAGCTCCAGCTTGATGCGCTGCGTGACGAATCCCTTGAGGCTCAGCCCGCACAGGCTGCACGTCGGCCGCGCGTCCTTGCGCACCCCATTGCAGTAGGGGCAGCGCTGGAGCAACTCCACCGCCTGGTCATAGGCATCGACCACGACCGCGCGGCCGGTGGTCAGGTCTACCGCACTCTTGCTCAGGCCCTCAGGCGGCAGGTCGCGGTAGACGGTGCGGCAGACCGGGCACTCGGCGACGCGCAGTTGCACCGACGCGGCGCAAGTGCCGCAGGCCAGGCCGGGCTTGCCGCCCGGCTGGCGAATGACCAGCACCTGGCCGTCGGTGTAGCGGAAGATCTTCTCATTGCACTTGACGCAGCGCAACGGATGGGTGATTGGCGTCAGGCAGTTGGGGCAGGCCGTGATGGGCACCGGCTCGGGGCCATCGGGTCCAGCCGGCAACCACTGCACGATGCGCCGCTCGTGCAGCGCTTCGACCATCTCGCCGGCCGTGGCGAAGCGGCGGTCGGGACGCTTCTGTAGACACCGGTAGACCACGCCGCGCAGCGCCGCATGGACATCGTCGGGCAGCGGCGCGGGCCGCTCATGCACCACAGCGTTGAGCACGCTGCGCACATCGTTGCCAGGGAACGGTCGTCGGCCCGCGGCCAGTTCGTAGAGCACCGCGCCCAGGGCCCACACATCGCTGCGCAGGTCGCATTCGGCGCCCATGGTCTGCTCGGGTGCCATGTAGGCGGGCGTGCCGATCTGGCGGCCGACGCGGATGATGCCGGCGTCGCGCGGCGGGTCAAGGTCCTCGAGCCGCGGCGCGCCCTGTTGCTGTGCCAGGCCGAAGTCGGCCAGCACGACCCGGTCGTCGGGGCCGACGAGCATGACGTTGGCGGGCTTGAGGTCGCGATGAATGATACCGGCCCAGTGCACGGCGCCCACCGCGGCGCACAACTGGAACATGACGCGCTCGATGGAGCGCACGTCGAGGCGGCCGCCGACGAGTTTCTCGCGCAGCGTCATGCCGTCGAGCAGCTCCATGGCCAGCCACGGCGCACCATCGTGTTCGCCCGAGCCGTAGGAGCGCACCACATTTGTGTGGTTGATGGCGGCCAGCACGGCCGCCTCGCGGCGGAACAGCGCGCGCCGATGCTCCTCTTCACGCTGGGTCCAATCGCGGCGACGGCGCAGCACTTTCAGCGCCACGATGCGGCCGGCGCTATCGCGGGCCTCGTAGACGCGACCCACGGCGCCGCTGCCGAGTTCGGCCACGATGGTCCACGGGCCGAGCTGGTCGCCGGCGGCGAACTGCTGCTCGGAGCCCGGCTGATGCAGGCGCAGCGTGAGCAGGTAGGAGCCGACCTGGATGCGGTCGCTGATGCGCAGCAGGCGCGCGGCGGTGACGCGTTCGCCATTGACCAGCGTGGGCACGACGGTGCCACCGGGGGCCAGAATGACCTGGTCTGAGCGCACGCGCAGCCCGCAGTGAGTGGGTGCGACGGCGGCGTCGGACAGCACGACCGAGCAACGCGGGCTGCGGCCGACGACCAGATCACCCTCGTGCAGCGGGTAGACTCGGCCCCGCTGAGGGCCCTCGACGATCTCCAGTGCGAACTGCGGCTTGCTCATCAGGCTAGTCAGTGTCTCCTCTGTGGGACGACGCACGCCCGCTGATGTTACACCAGATTCAGGGTCGGTGCAGTCCACCTGCCTCGGCGTAGCCTTCTCGGTTCACATTGGGGCGGCAGACTCCGGCTAAAGGACAGCCGGGACGGTCCGATGTACCCATAGCAGCCCTTCAACGGACGACGTTGGCGGGTACCTAGACAACCTGCAGACGATGAGGAGAACCCAGATGCCATTCAGCATCAGGAACAACGTCGTCGCCATGTTCACCCAGCGCAGTATGGCCAACACACAGGCTGAGCTGGGCGGGGTCATGGAACGACTATCCAGCGGCTACCGCATCAACAAAGCGGCTGACGACGCGGCCGGACTCGCGATTAGCGAGAAGCTGCGCGCTCAAGTGCGAGGCCTGACGCAGGCTTCGCGGAACGCTCAAGACCGAATCAGTGTCATCCAAACGGCTGAGGCTGCGCTCGGTGAGTCCGGGAGCATCCTGCAGCGCATGCGTGAGTTGTCGGTTCAGGCCGCCAACGACACGCTGACCACCGGCGACCGCGCGAACATCCAAGCGGAAGTGGACGCGCTGTTGGCCGAGGTGGATCGGTTTGCCGGCGCCACCGAGTTCAACACGATGAAGCTGATCAGCGGTTCGCTGTCCACTTCGTCGATGACGCTGCA
>JACRKZ010000088.1 GCA_016235455.1 Armatimonadota bacterium
CGCGCGACGACGATCAGGTCGTCGCCGTCGAACTGCCAGTCGAGATACTGCCAGGCATGGACCTGCGGGTCGGGGTGGTAGAACAGCACGCTGCGCAGCGTCCAGTGCCGCAGGTCGGTCGAGTGGAGCAGCGCCTGGGTATTGCGCACAGTGTCGGGGCGGTTGGTGACGTGGTGTGGCGGCACCCAGTTGGCCAGCGTCCAGTAGCCGCCGCCGCGCGGATCGGGCTTGATGGAGAACTTCTTGCTGCCGCCGGGCAGGTCGACGAAGTCGGTGGCCGGGTCGAAGCTCGCGCCCTTGCCGTCGGCGGCGATGTGGACGATGGCCGCCTTCTCGGGCTGCGCGGGCTGATGGACCCGCAGGATGTCGACGATGTCGCCCGCGGGCGTGACCACGGCGTTGCCTTCCAGCCAGCCGCCGAAGGTGTTGCCCAGCCAGCTCGCGTCACGCGCCAGGGGCTCGGAGATGGTCCAGTTCGACGCTTCCAGCAGGTTGGCGTCTTCGGGCGCCGAGAGCATGTGCGCGCGGAAGCAGACGCCCCAACCCTGGCCACCGCGCATGTCTTCGAACGCGCGCCACAGGCGGCCGCGGTGGACGACCACGGGCATTGGCGCGGTGTGCCACAGGCCGTCGGGCGTGAGCAGGCCGGTGTGCTGGTCGACGGGCTGGGTCCAGGTACGCCCGCCATCGTCGCTGCGGCGGATGGCGACGTGGCCGTTCTCGCCGCTGGTGCCCATCAGGTAGAGCACGCCGCGATGGACGAACAGGCCGCTCCAGAAGGCGTGGCGCACAAGCGCCAGCGGCTGCCAGGTCAGGCCCTTGTCGGACGAGCCGTAGACCAGGACGACGTTGTCCTTCTTGTCGGTCTTGGGGCCGAAAAGGTCGTGTGAGGCGACCAGCTTGCCGTCGGGCAGCGCCACGATGCTCGGCGAGCCGATGTAGCAGCCGCTGGCGGCCGCCTGGTAGTGGATGACGATGCCCGGTGGCGGCGGCGGTGGCAGTTCGTTCATGCGCGGCTCCTCTAGCGGATACGGCTGAGCGCCACCTGGTCGAGGTCGACGGTGCCGGCGGCGCGCAGGCTGATCTCCAGGCCGACCTCGGTGGCCGGCGCGGTGAAGCGGAGGGTCTGGCGCTGCCAGGCGGCGCCGGCGGCCGGCTTGGTCTGCGCCAGGTAGCCCTGGTTGGCCAGGTCGCGGATGATGACGCGGGCGTCGGCCACGGTGCTGCCGCGCGAGCTCAAGGTCAGCTCGTAGGTACGGCCCGCCACCAGCCCGACGAGGTGCCGCGCCAGCTCCAGCCGGCCGGTGCTGGTCAGCCGCACGAAGCGCGTGCCGTCGGCGGCGTCGCCCTCGATGACGACCGCGCCGGCGGGCGGCTTGGGCCAGTCGGCCAGGCCGGCCTCGAACGAGCCGTTGGCCAGCGGCGGCAAGGGTGGCGGCGGCAACTCGGCCTCGGGGCCGGGCCACGTGCCCGCGGGCGGCACGGTGAGCGACTCGCGTCGGCGCGGCAGCACGGGCATGGCTTCGCCCGCCTGCAAGGCGCCGGCGGCCGGTGCGGCGCCCTTGAAGTAACCCGGTTCGCAGCCCGGCAGCACGCGGCCGACCAGCTTGGCCAAGTCGCCGCCACGGCCCAGCGCGGGGCTCTGATCGGTCAGGCTCAGGTCGCCGGCCGCCACGTCGCGGAAGCCGGGCTCGCCGGCCAGCCAGGCGCTGTGTGCATCGAGCCCGAGCCTCGCCGCGAGGGCCTTGCCTTCGTCCCAGGCGATGCGTTCCTCGCGCCGCACGTAGACGTTGTAGTCGCCCTTCCAGTTGGGCTCGATGGAGGTGCCGCCCGAGTTGGCCCACCATTGCGCGCACCAGAACAGGTTGCCCGCGTAGACGTACCGGACGTTGCCGATGCCGAGCACCTTGTTCGAGGTGATGGCCGCGCGCGAGGTGCAGGTGTTGTGGTAGACGTAGACCTCGGCCGGCCGCAGTTCCACCTCGCCGTAGTTGCGATAGTCCTCGCTGTTGGCCAGAAACAGGTTGCGGTAGGCGTAGAGCGGGCCCTTGGTCGGCGCCTTGATGCGGAAGCCGCAGATCGACTTCTGCACCACATTGTCGTGCCACTGGCAGTCTTCCTCGGCGCCGTTGGGCTCCAGCCCGTCATCCGAGACGTTGTAGATGCGGTTGTGGTGGATGCGCAGGCCCTGGTTCTCGCCCGGCTTGCCCACATCCTCGATGCCGTCCCAATGGTCGTGGATATCGTTGTCGTGGATCTCGTGGCCGCCGAGGCTGTTGCGGATCGCCACGCCGTAGCGGTCATAGTGGCCGCCGGTCTTGTGGGCCTGCCAGTTGTCCCAGGCACCTTCGAGCTTGGGGTCGGCGCCCGAGTAGGGGTCCATGAACAACTCGCAGAAGCGCACCGTGCAGCGGTCCGAGCCCGCCGACAGCCAGACGCCGTAGTCGGCCGGGCCGATGACGCACTGCTCCACCACGCTGCCCACGGAGTTCTCGATGAACACGCCATACGAGCCGTTGCGCAGGGCGAGACCGCGCACCACGCAGCGGTTGGCGCCGTCGATGCGGATGATCGGCTCGCGCGGCGCCACGGTCATGGCGATGGTGCGCGGGTCGAGGTCGCCCAGGAAGCGCACGAGCAGTTCGCGCGGCTTGTCCAAGCAGAGCGCCAGCGCCTTGACGCCGCGGAAGCCCGACGGGCCGACGCCGGCTGCCAACAGCTTGGGCCAGGCCCAGGCGTCGGTGCGGTCGGCCTTGACCCGGTCCTCACGCAGCATGGTGACGATCTTGCCGCCGGCGGTCAGCGTGTAGACGGGCGCGGTGACCTTGGCGCGCCAGACGCCGGGCGCTATGTCCGGCGCGGGCTGCCAGTCGAGCTTCACCGGGTCGCTGCCGTCGATGATCGCGCCAGGATCGCCGGTCAGCGTCACCGGCTGGCCGTGCCGGCCACCATGGGTCAGCTTGACGCGTTCGCGATAGACGCCCGGCCGCAGCCAGACCGTATCACCCGGCTGCGCGCGGTCGAGCGCGGCCTGGATGCCCTGCGGCGGGTCCACATAGATTGTCGCCGCGCCGAGCCAGGTCGGCAGCAGGAGCAGAGAGAGCAGCAAGCCACGTCGCATCGACCGTCCTCGAGGTCACCAGATGTACTCGCCCGCCAGTTCGCGCTTGTCGTGGTCGGAGAGCACATGGAACACGCGCAGCTTCTTCAGCGTGACCGGCGACAGCCCTCCCAGCGGCAGGTAGCAGATCTGCCGCCCGAGCCGGCCGGCCCAGGTCTGGAAGTGCGAGCGCGGCGGTTTGGCGGCCACATAGACGACATGTTTGTCGAGGCTGTAGTCCAGCGCCGCCATCAGCAGCACCTCGGGCTTGGTCAGGCCGCCGCGGTAGTCGGGGTCCTCCCACACGTCCATCATGCGGCCCGGCGGATAGCTCATCGCAAAGCCGCCGTACTCGCAGCGCGCGATGCCGGGTCCGACGATCTGGCGGCCGGGATCGGTGGCGTAGAACGCCATGTCCGATTCCTGGTCGTGCTCGCCCAGCCAGGTCATGCGCCAGGGGTAGCGCTCGTCGTGGTCCTCGTCGAAGATGACCACCACCCCACCCACCTCGCCGCGGATGCGCCGCAGCTCCTTGACGTACAGCGTCTTCTCGAACCAGTTGCGCACCGTCTCGCGCACGTCGATGCCATCGAGCGTGGAGGTGGTGAACTTCTCCACGCGCGCATCGTCCTCGGCCAACTGGTGCTTGGCGCGCCGGTGCAGGTGGCGACCGAACTCCTCGATGGCCACGTCCTCGGGCGGGTAGCTGCAGATGCCCCAGCCGTCGGCGAACTCACGCCGCCACTCGCCCGCGCGCTTCTCGGACCGGCGCTCGCGCTTGGACACCGCGTGCAGGCGCATCTTGCGCCGCTGCACCCGCGGCCGTAGCGCGAAGCGCCGGCTGCCCAGCCACATCTCGTCAGGCGTCATCTCCACCGTGGGCAGCACTGACCATTCCTGTTGCCACGGCCACCAGCTGCCCAGGTCCCACACCTCGTGGGCCAGGTTGTCGTCGGCCACGCCACGCGCGCCGACGATGAGCTGGTAGAGGTCGGGCAGCAGCGCGCCCTCGAGCAGCGCATAGTTGCGGACGAACTGCAGCCAGGTGCGCACGTAGCTCAGCCCCAGATGCTCGCCGGTCTGCACCTCATAGGCCTCGCGCGCGGCCTGCACCAGGCCCAGCAGCAGTCGCTGGCGGTCCAGCGGCTGGTCCACCTCGCCCGCGGCGCTGGCCAGGTTGACCTGCACCCGAGCCCGCCGGTCGGCCTGCTGACGCGTCGTCTCCAAGCCGCTGGAGACCAGTGTCAGTCCCGAGGCGTGGCGCGTGGTGATGACCTTAGGCGTGGGCAGCGGCTCGGGCACGGCCAGGCGGCGGCGTTCGTAGATTGCGCTGACGAACGGCGTCACGCCCATCACCGAGCGCGCGCTGTCGGGGTGCAGGTTGAACACGTTGACCTGCTGCCGGCTGATGCGCTGCATCTGCTGTGCCTGCGGCTCATCGAGCGCGGCCAGGATGCCGGGGGTGTGCGCCATGCCGCAGACCACGAGGACGCTGTCATGCTCCGCGGCCAGCGTCTGCGCGTGCCAGGCCAGGTTGGCCTCGCGGCGGATGTCGTCACTGGTGCGCGCGGGGATCGGGTCGGCCGCGCGCCAGGCCGCGTAGTAGGGCGCGATGCCGAGCCGCGCCACGGCGTAGGCATCGGGGAACGCCTCCTCATACAGCGGGAACTCGTCCACGTCGACATCGCCGAAAACCACCGGGATGTCTTGCTCCAAGCCCGAGCGCACGGCCTCGATGAAGGCATCGCACGGCTCGACGGGCAGGTAGACGGGCAGACCCAGCTCGCTGAGGTAGACAATCACCGACAGCTCGGGCAGCCGCCGCACGGCCAGGCGCACTTGCGGCTCCAGCGTGGGCGGCAGCTCCACCACCACGGCGCCCGGCCGTAGTTGGCGCAGCGCGAGGCGCGCGGCGTCAGCGAACTCCATCTGGTAGTGGAGCACGGGCAGAATGGTGATGTTGCCGTGCCGGGGCAGGTTGTCGAGCATGTACGGGTCAGGGTAACGAGTGGGGTTGGGTTGTCAAGGGTCGACTGCCCCGACGACGGCTCCGACCCGAGCCCGCGCGACCGGCATCGCACGGATCTGGGAGCGCCAGGCGCCAGCTCGGCATTTCCGGCCCAGCCCCGCAATGTCGGCCTGACGGCCGATTGCCAAGCTCGAGCTTGGCGCTCCCAGATCCACGTTAGGTGGCGGCCCTGGTTGGCACGATGCCCAGCCCCGCGCCGTCGGGCAGGACCACGCGTCCCCGCGGCAGCGTCACGCCGGCGAACGGGTCGTCGGCCACCAGCAGCGCGCCGTCGAGGTCGCGCCAGTCGGCCAGCGGCGCGAGTAGCGCCGTGGCCGTCACGGAGATCGACGACGAGCCGAAGCAGCCGATCATCACCCCCAAGCCGGCGGCGCGAGCGGCATGGACCGCGCGCAGCCCGGCGCTGATGCCGCCCACCTTGTCCAACTTGATGTTGACGCCGTCGACCGCGCCCCACAGGCGGGCCACGTCGCTCATCTGGGCGCAGCTCTCGTCGGCCACGATGGGCACAGGCGAGACCGCCTTCACCGCCGCCAGCCGCTCCAGGTCGCCGTCGCCCGAGGGCACCGGCTGCTCGATCATGACCACGCCGAGTTCGGCCAGCGCGCCGGCCAGCTCAGCCGCCTGCTCGGGCTGCCAGCCGCAGTTGGCATCGACCCACATCGGCTTGCCGGTGGCCTCGGCCAGGGCGCGGACATTGGCCAGGTCGTCGGGCCCGCCGCACTTGACCTTGAGGATCGGCATGTCGACCACTTCAGCGGCCTTGGCCAGCATGACCTCGCGGTCCGCCAGGCCGATGGTCATGCAGCTGGTGCCCGCGCGCGCCGCGTCGAGCCCCAGCAGCCGCCACAGGGGCTGGCCCAGGCGCTGGCCATGCAGGTCCCACAATGCCGAGACCACGGCGTTGACCGCCGGCCGCACCGCGCCAAACTCGTCCAGCAGGTCCATGGCCAAGGCGTCGGGCGCGACCTCGCTCAGCGGCGCCAGGCGCGGCGCCATGGCCGCCAGCGTCGACTCAACGACCTCGTCGGGCCAGCCCAGGAACGAGAAGGGGACGGCCTCGCCACGCCCGACCAGATCGCCGTCGCGCAGTTCAACCAGCACATTCGTGGCCTGCGTCGCGCTGCCGCGCGAGATGCCAAAGGCATGGCGGTAGGTCAGGGTCAGGCGGCGGTACGTTAGTTGCATGGCATCACTTTCGCTGCTATGGTGTGCCGACCATGGAATTCATCGCTTCCCTGCTCGGCATCTTCCAGAACTGTCTGCTTCCCGTGTTCCTGCTCATCGGGCTCGGCTTCGCCGTGCAGCGCCGGTTCGGGCTGGATGTGCGCACCCTGACCCGGCTCAACCTGTGGATCTTCGTACCCGCACTCGTGCTCGACCGGCTCAGCCGCGCCAACCTGTCGGGCGGCGACCTGGGCCGCGTGGTCGGCTTCACCTTGCTGCTCATGGCCGGCATGTATGCCGTCGCGCAGATCTGGTGCCGCGCGCGACGCTACTCGGTTGGCCTTTCCGCGGCGTTCACCTGCGCGGTCATCTTCTATAACAGCGGCAACTACGGCCTGCCGGTCATCGAGCTGGTGTTCGGCAAGGACTCGCCGGCCATGGCGCTCCAGACCATCGTGCTGGCCGTGCAGAACGTGACCACCTTCAGCCTGGGGGCGATCATCATCCGCGGACCCAGCGTCGGCGTGCGCGCGGCGGTGGTCGAGTACCTGAAGATGCCCTTCCTCTACGCCATCGGACTCGGTCTGCTGCTGCAGCGTACAGGCTGGCAACTGCCCATGCCCATCGGCAAGGCCGTCCAGATCGCCGGTGACGGGCTGGTGCCCATCGCGCTGGTCACCCTCGGCGCGCAACTGGGCCAGGTGAGCTGGTCGGGCCGCGCCAAGACCATGGTCGCCTCGACCGCCATGCGGCTGGCCATCGCGCCGGCCGTGGCCTTCTGTCTGCTCCGCGCGCTCGGCTGGACCGGTCTGGTGGCGCAGCAACTGCTCATCTCCACCTCCTTCCCCTCGGCCATCAACGCCGCGCTGCTGGCCATCGAGTACGACAACGAGCCCGACTTCGCCGCGCAGGCCGTGATGACCGCCACACTGCTCTCCGCACTCACCGTGGCGATCACCATCTACGTCGCCCGCCACGCGTTCTGAGACGCTTTCGCAATAGAAACTCAACACCGGGAAGCGAACCGGCGCTGGCGGCCCGGCGTCTTTTCGGGTACAAACAGCTACACAGAGCCGTTGGCCTGCTCGGCTACTCCGAAGGCCAGCGGCTCATCCATTTGGGGTCTGGCGCCGCCAGACCGACAGTCTCCGTTCGCCACCCGCGGTGAGGGTCACGGGCAAGCCGTCCACCAGTTCGCTCCCGGTCCTTGTCCCACCCGAGCCGTCCCACCAGTCGAGTTGATAGCGCGCGTCGCGCTGGGCGGTGAACCACTCGGGGAACTGGTTGATGCGCGGGTAGTCGACGGGCAGGTGCAGGTTCTCGCTGTGGCGCGGCCGGTCGAACAGCAGCCGGCCCGACCACGGCGCATCGGCGCTCAGGCTGACCCGCAGCGTGTCGCCGTCGAGCACCGCGCCGACGCGCACATCGTCCCGCCAGGGCTCAAGGTGCAGCCCCTGGGTGCGCCACAGCGTGACCATGATAGTGGTGCGCGCGAAGTTGCCGTCGCCATGCCAGCGCTCAATGGTGCCGTCGGGCTGCTGCGCGTTCCACATCTCGCGCGTCTGGTGGTCGAGGTAGGCCGGCACGTTGGGCAGTCGCTCGCGGTTGTAGAGGTTGAGCGCGCCCTCGACGCTATCGGCGATGCCATCCTGTGACGTGTCGGCCCACGGCCGGCCGTGGTACCTGGGGCCCAAGTTGCTTAGCACATGCCGCACCGCCGCGCGGTACTCGGGCACCCCGTCGACCAGGCCCGCGGTGAGCAGCCCGTCGTAGTTGTATCCCCAGGTGTCGCACAGGCTGGCGGCGTGGGTGCCCGCGCGCGGGTCGATGCTGGTCCACAGCAGACCGTCGGGGTTGCGACCAACCGCCAACATGCACCGGTAGAGCTCGTGCAGCGGCGCGCGCCACTGCTCGCGCTTGGCTGGCCGGGCATAGGCACAGGCCAGATACAGTTCCGACAGCCCGTTGATCACCTCGCAGTCGTGGTCGGCGAATCGCAACTGCGCCAGATCGCGGCTGGGATGGTGATCACCCAGCAGGTAGTAGTCGCCCAGCCGGATGCCCCAATCCAGGAACTTGCCCTGCCCGGTGAACCAGTAGAGACGGGCGCAGGACTGCATCAGGTCGCCGTTGACCTCGAGGGTCTGGGTGGGGATGGTGCCAAAGCGCGTGGCCACGGCCGCGTTCTTCCAGATGTCCTCAACCAACTCGACCATGCGGTCCGACCACGGGCTGGGCCCGAGCCATTCGGTCAGCGGGATGAGCCCGTCCTTCACGTACTCGGCATTGTCGAAGACCATGCGCTCGGGATCGGGCTGGGGATACCAGAACGATTGCGTCGAGAAGCGCCACTGGTCGCCCAGCCGGTCCAGCCGGCGCGTGAGCGCGCGCTCCGTGGCCAGGATGGCGCGCATCCGCCCATCGAGCAGCGCGCGGTCGGTCAGCGCGCAGGTGAGCACCATGAACGGGTAGTTGTCCGCGGCGGAGTCGCGCCCGTTCCACAGATCGCGGCTGTCGCCCAGGTTGCGCGGGATGAGCCCGCTGACCGGGTCGGCCTGCGCCAGCCAGCCATCGACGTACCGACGGCAACGGTACAGCCCTTCGCTGGCCAGGCGACTGTGGCGCTCGGCGGCGCGGAAGGCCGATTCGGCGCCGCCGGGCTGGCCCTCGGGGTAGACCGGCACGCGGTCCCATCGCGGCCGCATGGCAGGGAAGGCGTCGGGCCGCGGCGGCACGACTGCCGCGGCGGTGGTCACCGACGCCAGATGGCGCGGCGCGGCGAGGTCGCCGTCGGCGCTGCTGTCGCTGAGGAAGCGCACTTCGGCGATGAAGGCTGGCTTGCCCTCGGTCGGCGCGGACAAGGTGCAGAGCAGCGGGGCGGTCGTGGGGCCGATGGGCATGATGACCCATTCGTAACCATCGTAGCCGCCGTGGCGTACGACCTGCTGGTCCCGGCCGATGGCCAGCCGCGCGGCGCGGTCATCCTGCTTGGCGCCCCACAACAGCGCGACCGCGACGATGCGCTCGGGCGCGTCGCAGTGCACCTGCAGCGTCACCTCGCCCAGCCACCAGTAGTTGCGCTCGGCGTAGACCTGTGCCGACTGCTGACAGCGGACCCAGGCCGTCGCGCTGCCGACACCGGGCAGGGCGGCACCGATCGTGGACGTGACGAGCAGCAGCAGGCACCAGCGTGGCATGGTCAGCCCCTCGTAGCGCGCAGCGGACGTGACCGCCCGCGCTGGCAGGTTCGGCAGGGCGCTGACCGGCTCCTCCGTAGCCAGATGTGACTATTGGCAGAGAGCGTTGTCTCAATGGGTGGGACGAGTTGGAGTACGGGGTGCAGGCGCGTGCGCCGAAAGCATGGAGCCAGGCTGCCGGCCGACCGGACGCGGTGACCGCGCCGGTAGCCGACGGCTCCGCGCTGCCCGCCGCGGCGGGCGCCGTGGTGGCGCTGGCCAGCACGCTCCTGCCGCTGCTCAAACCGGGCACCGACGGCCGACTGCCGCGCGCCGTGGCGCTGGCCCTGCTGCGCCGGGCGTTGGGTGTGAGTGCGCTGCCGCCCGAGGCGGAACTGGCGCTGACCCAAGCCGAGCCCGAGGCCATGCCCGCTGCCGGCGCGTTCCATGCCGCCAGCGTGCGCGCGGCGCTGCTCTCGCACTGGAGCGAGGTGCGCCGCTGGAACCTGCCCGCGGCCGACGCCGAGGCCTTCGTGGCCCTGGCCAACGAGCACCTGCGTCTGCTCGACCCCAGCGATTACGGCGGCAACGCCATGGTCTGCGATGCCGTGCGCCAGCGCATCGACCAGGCCCTGCGCATGGCGGTGCGTGGTCTGGACCGCGAGCAACTGCGGCTGCTGCCGGCTCTGTTCGAGGCGCTGGGCCTGCCCGGCGGCTTGCACGACGGCCGCCTGGCGAGCGAACTGGCCGGCCAGGTGACCGCGCCGGCCAACATCACCGCCGTGCTGGAAGCCATGACCGCGGCCGGCGAATGCGTGCGCCACCTCCGCGCCGATGGCCGACCGGTGTATCTCGACCCCGACCTGGTGGGCGAACTGGCCGAGACCCGCCAACGCGAACTCGCGCTGGAGCAGCGCCTGGGCCGGACACTCGTGGCGCGCGGCGCTGCCGACTCAGCCCCCGAACCCGATGTGCAGGCCCAAGTCGACAGCTTCCGCCGGCGCCTGAAAACGCTCGAAGGGCTGGCCGCTCAGGGCATCATCACCGCCGACGAGTTCGGCGAACGGCGCGCGGAGATCCTGCGCGAGATCTGAGCGCGTCGGCATCGGACCGCACGCCGCGCCGCCCGGCCGGCGCCATCTTGCCTCGGCCACCTGCTTGGCGCACAATACGAGCGTGAGGGACACACCATGCGACGATTAGCGTTTCTGGCCGTTCTGGTCGCTTCGATGGCCGTGGCCGCCGAGGATCAGGCCTTCTTCGCCATTGAGGCCGAGACTTCGAGCACCAAGATGCTCGGCATGCCCGAGATCAAGTTGCCGCCCGGGTTCCAGCTGCCCGCCGGCATGCAGATGCCGCCCGGCGTCATGGCCATGATGAGTGGTGCGCCGACGCGCAAGCTCAACATCCGGCTGTGGTCGCCGAGCATCGCGCCGGCCGGCGCCACCGCCTCGGTCGTGCCACCGCCCGGGCTCAAGCAGGGCGACCGCCTCAACCTGGAGCTGTACCGGCCCCGGCCCGAGCAGACCGGCCCCGAAACGCCCGGAGTCCCCGCCGCAGGCACGCCCGGCCAGATGCCCGACATGACCATCAAGCTGTACTGGGGCTCGTCCAAGACGGTCAAGCCCGGTCAGCCCAAAGTCATCAAGATCGGCGACCTGACACCCGACCAGCGCGCCCAGGCGGCCGCGGCCCAGCGCCGCTCCGGCGCTGGTGGCGACTACTTCTACAAGCCGGGCTGGACCACCGCCTACTGGCCGACCAAGGATCAGGCGGGCGCCATCGACCCGGCCGCCGCGCTGCCGGGCAGCTTCGCGCTGAGCAGCAGCTACACCGGCAACGTCACGCTGCCGGTGCCCGACGACGTCAACTTCCTCGACCCCTTCGACCTGACCAGCCCCAAGCTCAGCGCCAAGCCCGACCTGACCAAGTTCCTCGACTTCCAGTGGAAGCCCATCCCCAGTCTGCTGGGGGCGAACGCCATGATGATGGGCTTCGAGGGCAAGAACACGATGATCATCTGGTCGTCGTCGGAGGTGGAGGACTACCCCCACATGGGTGGCTACCTGCAAATGGCCGAGGTGCGCCAGATGGTCGCCGACCGCAAGTTCATGGGGCCTGACCAGACGCAGGTCTACGTACCCGAGGGCATCTTCGCCAAGGCCACCATGCCGATGCTGATGATGAACGGCTGGGGCAAGGGCACGGCCATCGACGCCGCGCAGCCGCTGCCGCGCCTGCAGACCAAGGTCAGCCTGATGCTCACCATGGGCATGCCCGGCGGCCGCGGCATGCCCGCCATGCCGCCTGGCGCCGACGGTGGCGATGGTGGCGACAACTAGATAGCCGCGCCTGCCCGGCAGGCTGGCACCGTTCGTTCACTCGCGACCCCGCGGACCATCATCGGCCGCGGGGTCGCTGTCGGTTGGGCTGAGGCCGCGCCGCGGCTCGGGCAGCTCCGCGGTGTACTGGCTCAAGGCGCGGTCGTCGACTTTGGCCTGGGCCTGCGTGCTGGCCAGGGCGGCGGGATCGAGTTCGGCTAAGGCCCAAGCGGCGCAGCGGCGCGCGGCGGGCGAGGTCGAGTGACGCATCAGTTCCACCAGGGGTCGCACCGCCGGCCGACCCACCTGGACCAGCAGTGCTACGGCGCGCCCGGCGCGGGCATTGTCGCGGCTGTCGAGCTCGGCGATGAGCGCGGGCACCATGGCCGCGCGCGTCGGCTCGGGCGTCTCCTCGCGCAGCCAGTCGATGCTCTGCTCGCGATTGGCCAGCAGGTAGCCAACTGCCTCGGCCGCCTGGGCGCCATCGCCCCAGTGCAGGTAGGCGCGCACCGCCCATTCACGCACGAGGCGCGGCTCCTCGCGGCTGGACCACAGGCGGTAGAGCAACTCGCGGTCGTCGGCGCCCATGTCGGGCTCCAGCAAGTGCAGCCCGGCCAGCTTGCCATGCTGGCGCTGCTCGGAGAAGGCGCGGTAGCCCACGCCGCGCGGCTGCGGCGCAGCCAGCATGGCGCGCAGCGCCGGATAGGCCGGAGCTCCACAGCGCCGTATCACCTGCTGCGCGAGGCACAGGATATCGTCGCGCGCGGCCTCGTCGAGGAAGCTGCCGCCGCGCGTGGGCGCGGGCCACAGCGCGGCGCACAGGTACCGCGGCGTGTCCTGATGCCCCAACTGCCGCCGGCCCTCGGGCCGCGAGGTCAGCCGAAACAGCACCTGCATGGCCCGCTGCCGGCCGCCCGTGGTAGGCAGTGTCGCCGCTGCCTGGGCCAGGCGCGCCACGCGCTCGGGCGTCGCCGTGAGCAGGGCAGCCGTCCACGTCAGCACCCAGCGGCCGGTGCAGAGACGGTCCCAGAGCTGCTCGGGGTCGGGCATGGTCGGCACTCGTCAGGGGTCGTTCGCCGTCGGGGCACTGGGTTCCTCGCTGGGGCTCAGACCGCGGGTCGGGTCCGTGCTGGGCGGCGCGGCCGGGCTCAGCGCGCGGCCGTCGGTGCGGCGCTCGGCACGCGCCGCGCGGAGCGCGTCTCGGTCGAGCCGCGCCAGCACCTCCTGGGCCACCTGTCGGACCGCGTGATCATCGCCGCTCCGCACCGCGTCGGCGAGCGACTCGACCGCCAGGTCGCCCAACGCGGCCAGCAGGACCAGAGCGCGGTGGCGGGTGGTGTGGTCCGCCGCGCGCAAGCCCTCGGCCAGCGGTGGCACCATGGCCTGACGTGCTTCAGCCGGCGCCTCACCCAACGGCCACATGGGGCGTGGCAACGGCGCGCGCAGCAGCGCCTCAGCCACGGCGGCCGCATGCTCCGCGGCGGTCAGCGCCAGGAGTGGCCGGATGGCCGCGAACCGGACCTCGTGGGGCTCGTGGGGGTCGACGGCGACGGCCAGCAGCATGGCGCCGTCGTTTGGCGACAGGTGGGGCGCCAGCAGTTCCAAGGCGGCCAGCTTGCCCCCGGCGCTGGCCCAGCCTTCGAGCGCCACCACGGGCAGAGGCGGCCCGGACACCACCTCGCGCAGCAGGCGCAGGTGCCGGTCTCCCGCGTTCGCGAGCAGCAGCATGGCCGTCTGGGCCACGGCCGCCGAGACATCGTTGCCGATCAACTCGGCCATCGCCGTGTAGTCAAAGCAGGGCGCCGTCGCCCCGATGAGCACCCGCAGCGTCGGGTCATCCAGGTCACCGGCCGCGCCGGTCAGCCAGCGCAGCCCGAGGGCGATCCTCAGCCGCCGGCGCACGCCGCCAGGCTCGAGCATGGCGCGCACCAGCCGGGCCATGCGCTGTGGATCGGCGGTCCGTTGCAGCGTCGCCCGCCGCCACGGCCAGAGGTAGCCGCCGGCGCAAACGTGGTCCCACAGCCGGTCGGCATCGGCCATCACAACTCCTCGCTGGGGCTCAAGCCGCGAGTCGGGTCCGCGGTCGGGGCCTCGGCCGGACTCAGCGCGCGGTCCAGCGCGTCCACCAACTCCGCCACCTGCGCGTAGTCGACCGGCGAAATGCGGCGCAGCGCCTGCCCGGCGCGCCGGCGCACGCTGCGCGGCGCGGAGCCGCGCATCACCTCGACCAACGCCGGCACGGCCACCAGGCCCAGGCGAGAGAGCACGTCCGCCGCGGCCGCCGACACGCCGGGCACCAGGCCGCACAGCGCCGCGATCAGCGCCGGCACCATGGCCGCCCGCACCTCTGTCCGCAGCAGATGGCCGGGCGCCTCAAGGAGTTTGGACCCATAGGTGACCATGGCCCGCGCCACGTCAGGCGCATGGCCCACGCCGTCCAGCCACAGCAGACGCTCGCCGATGGCATCGCGCACGCGGTCGGGCTCGCGGCCGTCGTCCAGCAGGCGCAGGAGCAGCGGGGCGTCAGCCGGGCCGAGTTGGTCGCGTAGCACATTGAGGGCGGTCAGCTTGGCCCCGAGGAACCGCGGTGGGCCGCTCGTCGGCGACTCGACGACCAACTGCGCTGGTCCCACCAACACCTGGTACAGCAGGTCGCAGCAGGCCGGTGCGGCGCGCGTCACCAACTGGTCGGCCGCGGCGCAGACGCTGGTAACATGCCATAGGTCTACGCTCGACCACGACGAAGCCGTCGACCAGTTCGGCCGCAACGCCTGCACCAACGACTCCAGCACCTCCGGCGAGGTCAGCCAGGGCGCTTCCTCCTCGGCCCGCGCCAGGTCAAGCAGCACGCGCGCCGCTCTGACTCGTTCGCCGAAAGACGGGCTCGCGGCCATGGCGTGTGCGAGGCTCGCAGCCCGCGATCTGCCATCCTGCCGTTGCTCGCTCATGCCTTCCCCTGCTGTTCAGCCGCCAGGTTCCCCGCCGTCCGGGCGGCTCAGCCCGCGCCGCGCATCGGCCTCGCCCGGCGCGGCGGGGCTCAGCGAGCGGCCGTCGGCCTCACGCAAGGTCCGCGCCGTGTGCAGAGCGTCGAAGTCGATCTCGCGCAGCGTCGCCTCAGCCTGCTCGCGAGTCTGCCATACCGTGGCGTTGCGCACCAGCTCCGCCAGGGCTGGCACAGCCGCGCATCCGATGTCGACCAGCAACCGGTGGGCGCGGTCGCGCACCAGGAATGAGGTGCTGGCCAGCCCGGACACCAAACGGCCTGCCAGCTCGCCAGCCAGCGTCTCGTGGGCCGCCTTGAGCGGCAGGCTACGGTCGTCGACGGGCGCCTCCAGCAGCAGGGCTGCGATCTCGTCCACATGGGGCTGGCCGTTGAGCGCCAGAAGTCGGTATGCTGCATCCGCGCGCACCGACGCGGGCTGTCCCGTGTCGCGCATGAGCGCCAGCAGCACCGGCTCTGCCTCCGGCGCGTGGCGCAAGCGGTCCAGCGCCTTGGCCCGGACCGGCCAGGGCTCATCAGCCTTGCCGGCCAACGCCAGCAACAGCGCCTCGTCGGCGTCCGTCGGCGGCAACGTGTCCAATGCGAACAGCTTGGCGCCGACCATGACGCGGCTCGCCATCACCGGAAGGCTGACCACCGCCAGCGGCGGGCCGGCCAGCAGCGCGCGCAGTTCTGGCGCCACGTCGCGCCAGCGATAGCGCAGCAGGTCCTGCGCCAGCAGGGCGGCCTTGGCGACGTACTCCATGCGCATCGCCTCGGCCGGGCCATCGAAGCGCGGCGTGAGCGCCGGCAGCAGCGCGCGGTGCACCTCCGGGTCGTGGCTGGCCGCGGTCAGCCACAGGCCGCTCAGCAACTGCGCGGCACGCAGCCGGTACACGGGTTCGGGCAACTCGGCCGCGGCCCGGGCCAGACGGCTCAGCCGCTCGGGTGTGGCGCTGCTCTCCAGGCGCACGCGCTGCCACGGCCACAGCCACTCGCCGGCCGAGCCCCTGGCCCATAGCGCGTTGTCGTCAGCCATGCTGGTCACCTGCAAACACGGACATCCTGCCTAGCGACCGACCTACCCGCCGCGTTCCTGCCCGTCGCTCCGGCTCAGCCCGCGTTCGGCATCGGCGCCGCCCGGCTCGGCAGGGCTTAACGATCGCCCATCCGCCTCCCGCAGGCTCAGCGCCGCGCGCAGCGCGTGGCGGTCGATGTGGCCCAAGGCTTCTTCAGCGTTCTGGCGCGCCTGCCAGGTCTCGGCCGCGCGGACCTCGGCGGCGAGTGCGTCGGTGGCGGGCTGGCCTACGGCGACCAGCAGGCCACGCGCGCGCATACGCAGTTCGGGCGTGTCGCCGTGCAGCGCGGCCACGAAGTGCGGCACCAGCGCCGCCAGCGCCGCCTCGGGCAGCGCGTCGCGCCAGCGGCGAAGCAGGTCCGACGGACGGGTCAGCAGGTACTCGGCCAGCGCCGCCGACTGGCTCGGCCCGCACAGCCGCAGCCAGCAGCGCGCCGCCTCGTCGCGCACCTCGTCGGGCTCGTCGGGGTTGGTCACCAGCGCGCCCAGCAGCGCGTCATCGGCCACGGTCAGGCTGCCGTCGAGCAGTTCGAGCGCGGCCAGCTTGGCGCCCAGCGGGGTGTCGATACCGTTGGCCGTGACCAGCGTGAGCGGCCGAGGCGGCCCGCCGAGCAACTGGCGCAGAGCCGGCTCGGCGTGGGGGCCGAGATCGGCGACGACCGCGCGCAGCGTGAGGAAGATGCTATAGATCCAGGTGTCCTGGTTCTGCCACCAGTCCTCGCCGATGTGCCGCACGTCGAGCGCGTCGACCAAGGCGGTCAGCAGGGGCGGTTGGTTCAGGAGATCCGTGCAGCCAAGGCCGGCCAGCCAGCGCAGCGACCGCGCCGCGACAAAGCGGCGGTAGAGCTGAGGCAGCCCGGTGATGGCGTCGAGCAACCGAGCCAGGCGGTCGGGCGTCGCGGAGGCGAGCACGGCGCGTTTGGACCAGAACCAGACCGAACGGCCCTGGCAGAGGCGGTCCCACAGGCGGTCAACGACGTCCATGATGTGCCATCGTAGCACATCGCCTGGCTCTCAAACCGGGAGCGGACGCCTCAGTGGGCAGTCGCGGCGGCCGCGGACGAGCGCGACCGCCGCGACCGCGGGGGTGGCCCGCATTCCTGCTCGAAGTCGAGTACGCCGAGCCGTGGCGGTGTGTGACCGGCGCGCCTCAACAGGTCGCACATGAGTGTGCGCTGCTCCGTGCTGTGGTGCAGTACATGCGAGAGAATGGTGCGGGGCGAGGCTTCGCGCATCTCGCCTTCAGGCTCGCCAGGGTAGAGAATGGGCTGGTCCAGACGCGTGGCGAGTTTGTTGACCTGCGCGGGCCACAGATTGCCCAGCATCTCGGCCATGTCGGCGCAGTGCGCGGCTGTCCAGGCGGGGTACAGCTCCTCGGCCTCATAGCGCACGCCGCGCAGACGCTCCATCCAGATCTTCTCGACCACCAGCAGATGGCCGAGATGGCTGGCCGCTTGCGCACAACTCCCGGGCACGGCCACCGGCCGGTCGTCGCCGGACGGACACGCCTCTCGGCAGGCGCCGTCCAGCGCCTCGCAGGCGCGGCGATTAGCCCATCGATTGTAGGCAAAGGCCCGGCAGAGCGCCGCCAGGTCCGTCATACGTCGAGCTCCCTTGGTAGGGATCATTGTAGCCAAAACCGCGATGGTTCAATGCCCGCCGTGTGACACCAAGGCAACACCGACCTGAACTGAGCAGGCTAATCCGCCTACAGAGCGGATTGGTCCTTTTGAAATGGCCCTTTCTGGCCACGCCGTCAGCCGGTCGAGACGCGCACCACGGGCCAGCACCAGGTGTCGTTGGCCACAAACTCCCAGTCGGCCAGCGGCGCATTGACCACGGGCATCTGGCCACGCGCCGCCTCGGGCGCCTGGCTCATGGGCAGCGGCGGCTCCGGGTCGGCCCAGGTGATGCTCGGCGCGGGGCCGACATACAGCGCGAGTTCCACGCCCGTCTCGGTCAGGAACTCCAGCGGCATGGTGTCGCGGTACGGCTTGCGGAAGATGACCCGCCGGCAGCCGCACTGGATGAGCAGCTTGGCGCACATCAGACACGGGCTGTAGCCGCTCAGGTAGCAGGTGCAGCCGGTCAGGTCGACCCCATAGCGTGCCGCGTAGGCCACGGCGTTCTGCTCGGCGTGGGCCGTCTCGGCGCAGCCGCCATCGGCCGTGCGGCGGCAGGTGCCCTGTCCGCGGCAGTCGGGATTGCCGCCCACCGGTCCGTTGTAGCCCGTGGCCAGCAGCCGGTTCTCACGCACCAGCGCCACGCCCACGCGGCCGCGCTCGCAGGTGGCCCGCGTCGCCGCCAGCACGGCCATGGCCATGAAGTACTCGTCCCACGAGGGCTTGCGATAACCCGGACCGCCATCGGACATGGACTGCGCTCCCATCGCGCTGAGTGTGCCGGAGCGCGGCCGGCGCGTCAAGCAGCGGCGGCCGAACAGAACAGCCAGCCTGCCGCACAATGCCCTTGGAGAGAGTCCCATGCACAAGGCCATAGGGGCGGTTCTGATGGCCGCCCTCTCAATCTCGGCAGCCAGCGCACTCGAAGTCGGCGATGTGGCGCCGCCCGTGCGGCTGCTCGACCAGACTGGCACGCTGCGCGATGTCTCAGCCAGTTACGGGCGCTGGGCCGTCCTGACCTTCTACCCGGTCGACGGCACCGCCGGCTGCACCAAGGAGGCGCTCAACATCACGGCCAACCTGGACAAGCTCGTCGCCGAGAGCGTCGATGTGTACGGCGTGTCCACCCAGGACGTGGCCAGCAAGCAGGCCTTCTGTGCCGCGCAAGGACTGAAGCACACACTGCTCGCGGACACCGACAAGTCGGTCAGCACCGCTTACGGCACGCTCATCGCCGACCGCGGCATCTCGAACCGCGTCACTTTCTACATCGACCCGACGCGCACCGTCCGGCTCATTGACCGCGCCGTGCAGGTAGCCACCCATGGCGAGGACATCCTCAAGACCGTGGCCACGCTCGCCGCCGAGGACGCCAAGACGCCACTGCCCAAGCTGGGCGAGACGGCGACCTTCGGCGGTCTGAGCTGGCACCTGCCCGCCAACTGGACGCGCCGCCTCGTCGAGGGCGCGGTGGTCATGGCCGGCCCCGATGGCGCCACGCTGACGCTCTCATCGTCCACCGGCGACGCCACCAAGCCCGGCGCCCTGCCCGATGGCGCGACCAA
>JACRKZ010000008.1 GCA_016235455.1 Armatimonadota bacterium
GTAGCGCGGCGCGTGGCGCTGGTCACTTTGGCGCTTGGCAACCGCTCCGGCGGTCGCGTGAGCCAGAGCGTCACGCTGCGAGCCGAGAACTGGAACACGGACCGCCGGCACACACCCGCGCAGGTCAGCGCCGAGGTCGTGCTCGACGGCGCGCTGACCACCACCACCGTCGAGCTGCCGCTGGGCGCCGACGCCCTGTTGTGGGACGAATGGTCGCCCGCGCTGTACCGCCTGACCGCCACGCTGGGCAATGGTGACGCGCTGAGCACCACCTTCGGTCTGCGCGAGATGGGCCGCCTCGGCACACAGTTCGCCGTCAACGGCAAGGCCACGTTCCTGCGCGGCACACACAACGCGGCGAGCTTCCCCAAGACGCTGCATCCGCCCATGGACCTGGACTCCTGGCTGGCGCTGATGCGGCTGTACCGGTCGTATGGCCTGAACCACTACCGGTGCCACACCTGGGCCGTGCCCGAGGCGGCGTTGCTCGCGGCCGACATGGTCGGCCTCTACATCCAGCCAGAACTGCCCAGCTGGGGCGGCTTCCAGTGGGCCAACGACGCCGCGCACGACGCCTACTGCCGCCGCGAGGCGCTGGCCATGTCGTCCGCCTGGGCCAACCACCCCAGCTTCGCCATGTTCGCGCTGGGCAACGAGATCGGCCTGCCGCGAGCCGAGTGCCGCGCGGCGATGACCGCGCTGGTCAGCGAGATGCGCGCCGACGACCCGACACGGCTCTATGCCGAGGGCTCCAACAACGAGTTCGGCAACCCCACGGTCAACCCCGGCGACGACTACTTCACCACCTTCCGCACCGGGCGGCGCACCGGCGCCGTGCGCGGCTCGTTTGCCACGGTGGACAAGCCCGAAGGCCACATCCAGGTCGGCCCGGCCAACACCCGGCACGACTACGCCGCCGCCATCACCGGCATCGCGGTGCCGGTCGTGGGTCACGAGGTCGGCCAGTACACGGTTTTCCCTGATCTGGCGGAGATCGGCCAGGCCACGGGCGCAACGCGGCTACGCAACTACGAGATCGTCCGCGACGGCCTGACCGCGGCGGGCCGGATCGATCGGGCCGCGGCTTACACCCAGGCCAGTGGGCAGGTGGCGCTGCGCTGCTATCGCGAGGAGATCGAGGCGGCGCTGCGCACGCCGGGCTTCGGCGGGTTCCAGTTGCTGGATCTCATCGACAACCAGGAGCAGGGCACGGCCGTGGTCGGCATCCTCGACGCCGGCGAGCGCTCCAAGGGCCTGATCACGCCCGAGGCCTGGCGGGAGTTCTGCGCCGAGACCGTGCTGCTGGCGCGGTTCGACCGCTACACCTGGGCGGCGGGCGAGACCTTCTCGGCCGACGTGGAGGTAGCGCACTACGGCCCGCAGGCCCTGACGCGGCCGGTGCTCGAATGGTCGCTGAGCGACGGCGCCACGACTTTGGCCCACGGTGCGCTGCCGCCACGGGACGTGCCCCAAGGCTCGGTGACCGCCCTGGGCCGACTGACGATCCCTCTGCCCATGCTGCCGGCGGCGCGACGCCTGGAGCTGGTGCTCAGCCTGCGCGGCACCAACCGCCGCAACCGCTACGAGCTGTGGGTCTACCCGCCGCCTGCCTCGGCGCCGCCCGCCGCCGGGCCGGCTGTCACCGTCCGCCACGGGCTGGACGAAGAGGCCCTGCGGCGGCTGTCCGCCGGTGACGTGGTGGTGGTCCTGCCGCCCCGAGAGGGCTGGCAGCGCACCGTCGGCGGCGCGTTCGCCACGGATTTCTGGTGCTGGCCCATGTTCCACAACGAGCCGGGCACCATGGGCCTGCTGATCGATGCGGCAAGCCCCGCATTGGCGGGTTTTCCGACGGCCGGCCATGGCGACTGGCAATGGTTCGACATCGCCCGCGCCGCGCGTCCGGTCATCCTCGATGGCGCTGACCTGCGCCCGGCGGTCGAGGTCATCGACAACTTCGCCCGGCTGCATCATCTGGGCCTGCTTTTTGAGCTGCGTGTCGGCCCAGGCCGCCTGCTGGTCAGCGCGGTCGACCTGCCAGCCATGGGCGACCAGCCAGCGCCACGGGCGCTCTGGTCGAGTCTGCTGGCCTACGCCGCATCGGACCGTTTCCACCCCACGGTCGCCCGCACGCCGGAACAAGCGCTGTCGCTGCTGGCTCCGGTGCCGCCGAACCTGGCCCGAGGCGGCCGGGCGTCCGCCTCGACCGAGCAGGGCGACGCCACCGCCGGCAAGGCGCTGGACGGCAATCCCGAGACGCGGTGGTGCGCGGTCGAGGCCATGCTGCCCCAGTGGTGGCAGGTCGATCTGGGTGCGCCACAGGTCGTCTCTGGGCTGACTATCGACTGGGAGTACAACCGCCGCCTCTACGGCTACCTCATCGAGGGCTCGGACGACGGCGCCACGTGGCGGCAGCTCAGCGACCAGCGCGCCAACCCTTCGCGCGAGCAGGTGCACGCCGTGGCCTTCGCGCCGGCGACGGTGCGGTTCGTGCGCGTGACGGTGGTCAGCACGGAACGGCAGTGGGCGAGCATCCGCGAGGTGCGGGTCACGGGGCCGTAGCAGGGCGCGCTTGGTGGCACCAGCCTCCTGGCCGCTGACTGGCGCCGCGACGTCGGCAAGCTGCTTCGCGCACCGGCCAGGGGGCCTTGTCGTTACCCACAAGTGCCGGTCGGGTCTGCATGTGCCAGCGGTCGGCCCGACCCCCTGGGAGCGCCGCGCTCCCGCGCGGCACCAATCGCGGCTCTGTTGGGCCACGGGAGCCATTGGTTGCGCTCGCGAGCCTTTGGGGCCGGTGCCGGAGCCGTCGGCCTCAAACTTCGCGCGAAAGCGTAGCGGAGCCGCATTGGGTGCCGCGCAGGAGCGCGGCGCTCCCAGGGACGGGCCGACCGTTGGCGCACGCAGAGCCGGCCAGCACTTGTGGATGATGATGAGGCCAGGAGGCCGGTGCCACCATGACCCGCGCTGTACGACCTGCCCCGCCGCCGGGTTGGGACAGACAGCGACTTTGGGGGCCTGGAGCATGCTGCTGCACATCGATACCACCAGGGAGCAGGCCACCGATCTCGGCTACCTGCTGGCCAAGAACCCCGCGCGCTGCCAGACGTTCGCGCTGTCGTTCGGCCGGGCGCACGTCTTCTCTCCGGTGGGCCTGGTGCGCGGCCGGGTTGGCAGCCGCGACGGCGGGCCGCTGTCGCAGTACGTCAACGACCGGCCGTATGTGGCCATGGCCATGACCGCCCAAGGCAGCGCGCTCTGCGTGCCCGGCAACCACGACGTCAAACTGGAGCGCGCCCTGCGCGGCCGCGATGTGCGCCAGACCCACGGTCTGGCCGCGACTATGGCGCAGCTGGCCTCTGAGCCGCCCGAGCTCAGCGGCCAGGTGGCCGACTTCATCGGCAGCCTGGTCAGCCACTACGTCCTCGACGGCGGCCGCTTGGTGGTGGCCCACGCCGGCCTGCGCGCGGAGTTGCACGGCCGCGCCTCGAGCCAGGTGCGCGAGTTCGCGCTGTATGGCGAGACCACCGGTGAGACCGACGAGTACGGTTTGCCCGTACGCTACTTCTGGGCCGGCGACTACCGCAGCGAGGCGACGGTCGTCTATGGCCATACGCCGGTGCCCGACGCCAGTTGGACCAACCGGACAATCTGCATCGACACCGGCTGTGTCTTCGGCGGGCAACTCACCGCACTACGCTACCCCGAGCGCGAACTGGTGCAGGTGCCCGCCCGGCGCTGCTACTACGAGCCGGCGCGTCCGCTGCATCCGCCACCTGACGCGCGGCCCGACGCCGCGCGGCCGGCGGCAGACCTGCTGGACATTCAGGACGTGTTGGGCAAGCGCATCATCCCCACCCGCACCCAGGGCCATGTGACCATCCGCGAGGAGAACGCGCTGGCCGCGCTGGAGGTGTTGGGGCGGTTCGCCGCCGACCCGCGCTGGCTGGTCTACCTGCCGCCCACCATGGCGCCAGCGGACACCTGCCGCGCGGGCGACTACCTGGAGCACCCGCGTGAGGCCTTCGCCTACTTCCGCGGCGAGGAAGTGGCTCGCGTGGTCTGCCAGGAGAAGCACATGGGCTCCCGCGCGGTGGTCGTGCTGTGCCGCGACGAAGCCACGGCCCGCCGTCGGTTCTCGGTGTCCAGTGGCGAGCGGGGCATGGTGCTGACCCGCACCGGCCGGCCCTTCTTCGCCCAGACTGCGCTCACCGCCGAGGTCGTCAGCCGCCTGTGCGGCGCGGTCGAGCGCGCCGGGCTGTGGTCCGCGCTGGAGACCGACTGGCTGTGCCTCGACGCGGAGCTGATGCCCTGGTCGGCCAGGGCACAGGAGCTGCTGCGCACGCAGTACGCGCCCGCCGGTGCCGCCGCGCGCGCCGCCTTCGCCGAGGCCATCGGCGCGCTGGAGCAGGCCCAAGCCCGCGGCGCCGAGGCCGGCAACGCCGACCTGCTGGCGCGCCTGGTCGAGCGGCAGGACTGCGCGGCCCGCTATGACCAGGCCTGGCGCCGCTACTGCTGGCGCGTGGACAGCGTGGACGACCTGAAGATCGCCCCGTTCCACCTGCTGGCCGGCGAGGGCCACGTCTACACCGACCGCGACCACCTGTGGCACATGGCCACGCTGGCCGAGCTGTGCGCCGCCGACCCGGCGCTGCTGCGCGCCGCGCCGTGCCTGCCGGTCGACCTGACCGACGCGGACAGCGAGGCCGCCGGCATCGCCTGGTGGGAGCAGCTCACCGACCGCGGCGGCGAAGGCATGGTGGTCAAGCCCCTGGGCTGGCTGACCAAGGGCCCGCACGGCCTGGTGCAGCCGGCCATCAAATGCCGCGGACGAGAGTACCTGCGGATCATCTATGGCCCGGACTACACGCGACCCGACCAGCTCGACCGGCTGCGTCAGCGCTCGCTGGGCACCAAGCGCGCCATGGCGCTGCGCGAGTATGCGCTGGGGCTGGAAGCGCTGCACCGCTTTGTCGAGGGCGAGCCGCTGTACCGCGTGCACGAGTGCGTGCTCGGCGTTCTGGCCATGGAGAGCCAGCCGGTCGACCCGCGGCTGTGACCTGGCGAGCTGCTGCTCGCCACGCCCGCCGCCCCATGTTGTACACTGCGGCCATGGCAGACTACGTAGGTGAGGTGGTTCTCAGCAGCACGACGCGCCTGACGGCGCAGTGCCCCGACGACGATGCGACGCCGGCCTTGGGCTCGTTCGTGACCGTCGACTACGGGCCGGGCCGGGCCGTGGCGGTGGTGGCCGAGGTGCGCTCGGGCAGTCTGGACCCTGGGCGTCGGCCGGTAGCCTTCGGGTTGAGCGAGGAGGAGTTGTTCCGCCAGCAGCCGCAGCTACGCGAGTTGTTGAGCACCGAATTCGAGGCCATCCTCGTCGGCTGGTCCGAGGGCGACGGCCCGGCGCGCCAGCTCCTGCCGCCGCGACCGCCACGGCTGCACCGCTTCGTCAGCCCCGCTGAGCCCGACGACGTGCGCACGGTGACAGAAGGCGGCGACTGGCTGCGGACGCTACTGGCCGCCGAGGCGAGCGACGACCTGCTGGCCGCGGCGGTGCGTGCCTCGCTGGCAACCCGGCCCGACGACCACACCGCGCGCCTGCACGCCGGCCGTGCGTTGGCCCGCCTGGTGGGCGACGACTACGAGCGCCTGCAGGTGCTGCTGCGGAGGGTGGCGCAATGATCGAGACACGCCAACGGCTCGGCCTGGTCACCGGCGGCAGCCTGCTCGATGGCCTGGAGATGAAGCTCGATCCAGGCGTCAGCACCGAAGCGCTGCGCGCCGGCCAGTACGTGGTGGTCGAGGGTCAAGACCACATCTTCTACACGATGATCACCGACGTGCGGCTGCAAAGCGCCAGCCCCAGCATCCCCATTCGGCCGCCGGCCGATGGCGACGATCTGCTGCGGCAGGTGCTGGCCGGCGAATGGACCTATGTCACACTGCACCTGCGCCCGCTGCTGCAGCTGCCGCTGGTCGGCGAGACCGATGTCGATTCGGCGCAGGTCAAGACCGTGCCCGCGCACTTCGCCGCCGCCCAGCGCGCCAGCGAGGACGATGTCTCGCGCGTCTTCGGCCAGCAGAGCGCCCGCGACCGCTTCCATGTCGGCGCGCCGCTGGATATGGACACGCCCGTCTGCCTCAACCTGAGCCGGTTCGTCGAGCGCAGCAACGGCATCTTCGGCAAGACCGGCACGGGGAAGACCTTCCTGACCCGCCTGGTACTGGCCGGTCTGTGCCACAAGCTGCCCGGCGAGGTGGTCACCCTGACCTTCGACATGCATAACGAGTATGGCGGCAGCGCGCGCCAGGAGGGCAGCGACCGGCATGTGCCCGGCCTCAAGCAGCTCTTTGGCGAGCAGGTCGCGGTGATGACGCTCGACGAGGAGTCGAGCCGCCGGCGGGGCGCGCCCATCGACGAGGTCGTGCAACTGGCCTACGACGACATCGAGCCCGGCGACATCATCGCCATGCGCGGCGAACTCGGCCTGTCCGAGGCCGGCTGCGACACGCTCTCGCTGCTCGAAGGCCATTTCGGTGATCGCTGGCTGTGGCAACTGCTGCACGGTGACCCCGAGGAGCTGGTCGAACGCATCGGCGGCCACCTGGGCGCCGTGCTGGCCGCCCGGCGCAAGCTAGCCCGACTGGCCGGCAAGGACTTCAAGCGCTTCCTGCACCCCAAGCTCGAAGGATCGGCCCGCCGCGCGGTGGACACGCTGGTCAAACGCCTCGCCGAGCGCAAACAGCATGTCGTGCTGGAGTTCGGCCAGGTGACCAGCCTGCTGAGCTACCTGCTGGTGGCCAATGTCGTCACCCGCAAGCTCTATGCCGAGTGGGTCCGCCGCGCCGAGGAGTTCCACGCCAGCCTGCGCCCGCAGGATAAGCCCCCACACCTGGTCATCTGCGTTGAGGAGGCCCACAAGTTCCTCAACCCCGAAGCCGCGCGGCAAACCTCGTTCGGCCAGATCGCGCGCGAACTGCGCAAGTACTTCGTCTCCCTGCTCATCGTCGACCAGCGGCCCAGCGGCATCGACGACGAGATCCTCAGCCAGCTCGGCACGCGCATCACCGCCCAGCTCAACGACGACCGCGACATCGCCGCGGTACTCGCCGGCACCACCGGCTCCGCGGGTCTGCGCGTGGTGCTGGCGGGCCTCGACTCCAAGCAACAGGCCCTTATTTTCGGCCACGCCGTGCCCATGCCCGTCGTGCTCAAGACCCGGACCTACAACGACGAACTGTTCGGCGAGATCGGGCGGATCAAGGCGGATGTGGAGGGGACGATGAGCGCGGGGCCGGACCCGTGGGGATGAGGCGCGCTACGCGCGCGAAGGGCGCTGCGGCCTGAAGGGCCGCAGCGCGCCCCTGACACACAAGCGATCCGCATCACACTGCCCAGTGTCCGATGTGAACTCGGCACAACGAGGAGGGTACGATTGTGAGCGTTAAGGTTGGGTGTCCCGCCCCTGATTTCACCTGTGATGCGCTGGTGGACGGCAAGGTCGATGGTAAGGTCTCGCTGAGCGACTACAAGGGTAAGTGGGTACTGCTGTACTTCTACCCGCTCGACTTCACCTTCGTCTGCCCCACGGAGATCGTGGCCATCAACGAGGCCGTGCCGAAGCTGGCCGAGCTCAACTGCCAGGTCCTCGCGGCCAGCACCGACTCGGTCTACTCGCACCTGGCCTGGACCGAGAGCCATCCCGGCCTGAAGAACATGGCCCACCCGATGCTCGGCGACACCACGCACGCCGTGTCGAAGGCCTATGACGTGCTGCTCGAAGACAAGGGCATCGCCCTGCGCGGCTCGTTCCTCATCGACCCCGACGGCGTGTTGCAGTGGGTCAACGTCAACGCGCTCAATGCGGGCCGCAACGTGGACGAGATCATCCGCGTCCTGTCCGCGCTGCAGACCGGCGGTCTGACCCCGTGTGGGTGGACGCCGGGCCAGGCGACACTGTAGGTTCCATCGGCCACGGCCGACCGACAAGCCACTTGGGGCAGCTTCAGCTTGTGCTAAGCTGTGCCTCAGGTGGCTTGGCCATTTGGGGACCCGACCATGACCGAACGACAGCGCTTCGCGGCGGCGACCGCCGGCACCGCGACCGACCGACTGCCCTGTCATCCGTTGACCATGACCTTTGCCAGCCGGCTGGTCGGCCGGCCCTATCGCGACTATGTCATGGACCATCGTGTCATGGCCGCCGGCCAGATGGCCGTGGTCGAGCAGTTCGGCGTCGACTTCGTGTCGACCATCAGCGACCCCTGCCGCGAGACCCACGACCTGGGCGGCACGCCGGTCTACTTCGATGACGAAGCCCCGGCCAACGATCCGCGCAATGTGCTGCTGCGCGACAAGGCCGCGCTCGTCGGCCTCGTTCCGCCAGACCTGCTCGGCGGCGGCCGCATGCACGACCGCATCCAAGGCGTGGCGCTGCTGCGCGAGCGGCTGGGCCGCGACTTCCCCGTGCAGGGCTGGGTCGAAGGGCCCATCGCCCTGGCGGTCGACCTGCGCGGCATGGAGCCGCTCATGCTCGACACCATGGACGACCCAGAATTCGTCAGCGATCTGTTCGGCTTCTGCGTCGACCTGGAGATCGAGTTCGCGCGGCTGCAGGTGCAGGCCGGCGCCGATCACATCGGCGTGGGTGATGCCGCCGCATCGCTGGTTGGACCGCGGCTGTATCGCGAGCTGGTGTATGCCCAGGAGAAGCGCCTGATCGACGCCATCCACGCCATGGGCGCTGGCGTGCGGCTGCATGTCTGCGGCAATGTGACCGACTTGGTCGCCGATTTCGAGACGCTCGGCTGCGAACTGGTCGACATCGACTTCCTCTGCAACTTCGCCCACGCGCGGGCCAACATGCCCACTACCGCGCTGCTGGGCAACATCGAGCCCGCCAGCTGGCTGCTGCGCGGCACGCCGGACGACGTCTACACCCAGGTCGCCGAATGCCATGCCGTCGCCGGCCGCCGGTTCGTCGTCGGCGCCGGCTGCGAAGTGCCGCGCGATACGCCGCACGACAACCTCCGCGCGCTGTGTCGCTATGCGGCGGAGCACCGCAACACCGATCATGAGGTGTAGCGCCCGAAGGACACCCGCCATGGTCACCTGCCTGCTGCTCTCTGCCCTGCTGGCGCCGGCCAACCTGGTCTACAACGGCGACTGCGAACTGCCCGCGCCTGTCGGGCCGCCACCCGGCTGGGCCATGTGGGGCGCCCAGCAGTTCAAGGTGCCGGCCAACTTCACCCGCGATGCCGCGGTGGCGCACAGCGGCGAGGCCAGCCTGCGCATCCATGAGCCGGCCGGCACCAAGGGCTACCTGGTCACCGATCCGGCCTACGCCATCCGCCCGGCCGAGGGCCTGGCCTATCGCGTGAGCTTCTGGGCGCGCAGCGACAAGCCCGGTGCGTCGGCCTTCTGGATCACCGGCTACCAGAGCATCGCGCCGTTCGCCGATGCGCCGTCACCCGGCTCCTGGCCCATCAACGTGGCGCCTGAGTGGCGCCGGTTCGAGTTCGTCGTGCGCGAAGGGCTCGACTTCTTCGCCGCGAGGAGCGCCTATCTGCTGCTCAGCTTCCGCGCCCAGGCTGCGGCCGGCGAGGAGCGCACGCTGTGGGTTGACGACCTGGCTGTCGTCGCCGAGGCCATGCCCAACGCCTTGCGCCTGGTCGACCCCGACACGCTGACGCTGCCGCCGCTGGACCACGGGCTGCAGCGCGGCGACCGGCTGGCCGTGACCGTTGACGCGGCGCGTCCGGTCCGGCCCACCAACCGCGGCGTCGGCGGCATCTCGTTCCACCGGCTGGTGGGTTGGACCGGTCAGCCGTTCGACCGGTCGGGCGCCTACACGCTGGCACCCAAGCTCGAGCGCGCCATTGCCGACCTGAAGCTGCCCATGACCCGGCTGTACGGCGTGGGCGACGAGCCGTTCGGCATCGAAGCCGCCCTCGACCGCGCCGCCGAGCTGTGCGCTCGGACCGGCGTCGCGCCGGCGCGCACCATCCTCGAACTCGAGGATCAGGGCGCGGTGCGGCGCATCGATCCCGCAGTCTGGTCCCGGGCGGCGGCCTACAGCCGCGCCAAGGGGTATGGATTCAGGCTGTGGGAGGTCGGCAACGAGGTCTACTCGGGCCTGTGGCAGCCGGGGAAGATGGGCACCGCTTACGCCTCGCCAGAAGCCTACGCGGAGCAGGTCAAAGCCGTCCGCGACGCGGTGCGCGCCGCCCAGCCCGACGCCGAGATCGGCCTGAGCCTCAACTGGGACAACCAGGTCTGGGGCAACCGGCTGCTCAAGCTGGCCGCGGGTTCGTATGACTTCGTCTGCCCGCACTTCTACAACTTCGGCAACACCGAGCAGTGGCGCTTCGAAGACGTGGCCATCGCCGACAATCAGCGCCAGATCGACCGTGCGCGCCGGCTGCTGGCGCTGGTCAAGCTCTACAACCCCGGCCGCGCCATCCCCATCGACGACACCGAATGGGGGCTGCACGGGTTTGACAGCAAGGGCTCGCGCGCCGACGACATCGTCCGCAACGCCAACGTCTGGGGGCTGCTGCATCGTGCGGTGCGCATGATCTACTACGCCCGGCTGGAGGGCGTTCGCGGCGCCAGCAGTTGGCAAATGCTCAACGCGGTGCAGTCGCCGGGCTTCGGCATCCTCAGCCAGCAGGCGCCCGACCAGCGGTTCGTGCTCTACTGGCTCTACTGGCACATGAACCGCGCGCTGCTCGACGAGGTAATGCCGACCCGCGGAACCGCGCCCTGGTATGGCGACAGCGGGCCACTGACGCCGGTGTTGGCCACGCGCGCGGCCGACGGCGGTCGCCTGGCGGTGGTCTGGGCCAACGCCGGTGCGACGCCGGTTGCCGCCGAACTGAACATCGACGGTGCCACCTATGCGCAGGCCGCGGGCGTCACGCTCAGCCAAAGCGACCTCGACGCGCCGCCGTTGCTGGCGCGCACTGAGGATCTGGAGCAGCCGCTGCGCGTGACGCGCGACGGTGGGCGGTGGACTTGCACGCTGCCGGCACGGTCGGTGTCGTTCGCGCATCTCACGCGGTAGGCGCGCGATCGGCGTTTGTCAGTGCCGGTACGCCAATCTCCAGATTGGCATCGGCCGGAGGCGACGCCGCAGGTCGACACTGCGGCGATCCGGTGGCAAACGGTGGTCCTGCGGACCACTGCCAATCTGGACGTTGGCGTACCGGCACAGGCGGCGCTGATCGCGAGAGGCCAGCGTTACGGCCCGGCGGGCGCGGCTTTGGCCTTGGCGGGTGCCGGCGCCGGCGCCGGCGCGGCCTTGGTGTCGGCGGCCGGGGCGATGGCCTCCGCGCCGATGGCGGGCGTGCCGCGGACGATGAGCGCCTGCTTGGCCGCCTCGGCCACCAGCGGGTCGGCGTCGGTCTTGAGCTTCTCCAGCGCGGCCGTCGCCTTGGCGGCCCCGATCTCGCCCAGCGCGATGGTGCCGTTGACGCGGGCCAGCGAAGCGTTGCCGGCGGCGGTCAGGGCGACCAGCTCGGCCACCGGCGCCGGATCCATGCGCACCAGCGACTTGCGGGCATAGCGTGCCAACAGCGCATCCTGCCCGCCCAGCAAGGTGATCAGCGGCGCGACGGCCGGCTTGCCCAGAAGGGCCAGGCCTTCCTGCGCGGCGTAGTTGACGCGCCAGTCCTTGTCGCTGAAGGCGGCCAGCAGGGCCGGTATGGCGTCGGCCGACTTGAGCTCGCCCAGCGCCCGTGCGGCGCGCTGGCGGACGATGATGGCCGGGTCCTTGGCCAGGCGCCCCGCGATGGCGGGAATGGTCGACGGGTTGCCGATGCGCCCGAGGGCGAACACCGCGGAGCCGCGCGTGCCCTCATCGGCGGCGTTGCAGGCGGACTGGATGGCGGCCAGCGAGGCAGCGTCGGCGGGCGCCAGGCGGCCCAGCGCCGAGGCGGCCTGCTCGCGCACCTTGTCCACGGAGTCGTTGAGCGCGACGATGAGCGTCGGCACCGCGGCCTGGTCGCTGATCTGGCCGAGCGACACGGCAGCGGCCTCGCGGATCTCGCGGTCCTTGTCGGCCATCTTGGCCACCAGCGGCACGGTCGCCACCTTGTCGTGGACCTTGCCCACGGCGTAGGTGGCGGCCAGACGCACGAGCCGGTTGTCATCGTCGATGTTCTTGAGCAGCGGCTTGGCGGCAGCCTTGTCACCGATCTCACCCAGCGCCTCGCAGGCGTGCTGGCGAGTGAAAGCGTCCTTGTTGCCCAGCGCCGTGATGAGCGGCTTGACCGCGGCCTCCTGCATGGCCACCAGGGCGTCGCGGCAGGCCAGACGGACTTCCTCTTCCTTGGCGGCGAGCGCGCCCACCAGGCCGTCGATGGCGCGGGGCGACTTGAGCTTGCCTATGGCGCCGGCACAGCCGATCTTCTGGCTCGGGCTGCCGCCGCTGATGGCGTCGATCATCTCCGGCACGGCCACTTCGCCGATGGCCTGGAGCGCCAGGCTGGCGTTGGAGCGGACGTCCTTGTCCGGGCTGGTCAGCGCCACGTCGATCAGCGGGCGCACCGCGGGCTTGCCCATGCGGCGCAGCGCATCGGCGGCGGTGGCCCGCACCGGCAGTTCGAGGTCGGAGAGGAACTCGACCATGGCCCCAGCGGCGGCTTCGGCCATGGGGATATGGTGGTCCTCGACCGCGACGATGGTGCGGTCTGCGGCGAACACCTGGGCGGTGCGGATGGCCTGCTTCTTGGCCTGGTCGGGCCGGTCCTTGAAGATGCGCGCCAAGCGCTTCTTGACGATCAGTCCGCGCGCGGCGTCAAGTGATCGTGGCGTGGCCACCTCATGGGCGATGGTGCGCGCCAGCTTGGTGTAGTGCGCCGAGCGCCCCACCATCAAGCCGATGAGCACAATGACAATCAGGATAGTGACCCGCGTGGACGTGGACCAGTTCTTCATCCAGGCACCTCGGAAGCGGCCCGCGCGCAGGCCGACGCCACACGCTAGGCGCGGCCATTCTAGCCGAGCGCGGAAGGCGATGTCAAGCCGAGTCGCCAGCCGGCCCGCTCCGCTAGGGAGCAGCCAGCCGGAAGGGCGCCATGGTCGGCGACCAGGCGCCGCCCGACAGGCGCGTCTGGCACCAGTACACACCGGCCGCCGGCGCCGGCGTGCCCGGCGGCAGAGCCAACGCGCGGCCGCCTCGGCTGGTGGCGGTGAGCACGGGCCGCTCGCCCGCGGCGTCCGCGGTCAGCCGCAGCTCCCACGGCCCGCCGGGGTCGGCCGTGAGCGTGACCTGCAGCGGCCACCGCGCGGTGATCGGCCCGATGGGCGCATTGGCCACGACCAGGTCGTCGAACCAGCGCCGCTGGAGCCGGGGCGAGCCGTCATTCCAGTAGTTCTCGAAGAACACGGCGTTGAGCGCGTACTCGCGCCAGGTGCCATGGAAATCCAGACCCTCACGCCGAGCCTGGGGCTTGCCGTCGAGCCACAGCTCGAACAGCCCGTCGCGCCCGCCGGGCGTGTTGAGCCGCACATGGGCCTCGACGCACCACCAGCGCCCAGACTCGGCGGTGGCGAAGAAGGGCGTCGCGCCTTGGCCGACGCCCAGCCAGCGCAGGTTCGCGAAGTCGTTGTAGCGCGTGCTGCGCTTGGTCGAGTCCGTGATGCCGCTGGCCGGATCGAGGCACAGGCAGTCGCCACGGCCGCCCCACACATGCGCCATCAGGCCCTGGCTCCAGTCGCGGCCGGCCATGCACAGCGCGCGCGACAGCTTGGCCGGATTGCCGCGCCAGCCGGGCTCATGGCGCACATACTGCCGCCACCAGATCTCGTTGAAGGCCTCATCGTGTCGCGGGCCGCGTCCCCATGGGTTGAGCCCGAAGACGACCTTCACGCCGCCGGCCTCGACCTGGCCCGGCTGCCAGGTGATGCGCAGTGACGACTTGCCGGTCAGCGCCGAGTCGGTGGCCGGCACACAACCGCCGTTGTTGTCGCTGTACTCGAAGCAGCGCGCGCGCAGATCGGGCTGCTCGAAGCTCTCGTACCAGATGGTGGCCGGGTCGGTGGCCGCCGGTTGCGAGTCGGCCGCCAGCACCGACTCGACGCGCGGCGCCTCCTGGGCCCGGCCCAGCGTGCACAGGCACAGCAGTATCAGCAGGGGTCGGATGGCGTCCATGGGGTCTCCACAGCGGTATTGTGGCCGCGCCCGACGTGGGCCGCAAGCGCCCCTGCGATTTGCGGAGTGAGTGCTATGATGCCGTGAAAGGAATATGAGCACGGTGGGTTCTACCCAGCAGAGGCCCGTAGAGGAGCTGCTCGATGTTGTTCCAACCACCCGTCCCGGAGGCGTATCTGCGGTTGCCGGCCGCCGAGCTGCATGAGCGCATCGCGGCCGCCAAGGCCGAACTCGGCGCTCGCCTGACGATTCTGGGTCACCACTACCAGCGCGACGACGTCATCCGCTACGCCGACTTCACCGGGGACTCGCTCAAGCTGGCTCAGCTTTCCATGTCGCGGCCCGAGGCCGACTTCATTGTCTTCTGCGGCGTGCACTTCATGGCCGAAGGCGCCGACATCCTGGCCCGGCCCGGCCAGCAGGTGCTGCTGCCCGACCTGGGCGCCGGCTGCTCCATGGCGGATATGGCCGGCATCGAGGACGTCGAAGAGTGCTGGGACGCGCTACGCTCGCTGTGCCCGAGCAGCACGCTCGTGCCCATGACCTATGTCAACAGCGCCGCCTCGCTCAAGGCACTCGTGGGGCACAACGACGGTTGTTGCTGCACCTCGGGCAACGCCGACAGCGTCATCGGCTGGGCGCTGAACCGCGCGGCCGGCGACCACGACGGCTGCCGCGACAAGCTCGTCTTCTTCCCCGACCAGCACCTGGGCCGCAACACCTGCTACAAGCTGGGCGTGCCGCTCGACCAGATGGTCATCTGGGATCCGACGCAGGAACTCGGCGGCAACAGCCCTGAAGCGTTGCGCCGGGCACGCGTCGTGCTGTGGAAGGGCCATTGCAGCGTGCACACGCGCATGACCACGGAGCATGTCCGGCAGGTGCGCGCGGAGTATCCAGGCGTCAAGGTCATCGTCCACCCCGAGTGTCCGTTCGACACGGTGCAGGCGGCGGACCTGGCCGGCTCCACCGAGTTCATCATCAAGCACATCAAGGAAGCCGAGCCCGGCACGATCTGGGCCGTGGGCACAGAGATCCACCTGGTTCAGCGCCTGGCCCGCCAGCATCCCGAGCAGACCATCGTCAGCCTGGACGACTGCCGCTGCCAATGCGCCACGATGTTCCGCATCAGCCCGCAACACCTGGCCTGGATGCTCGAGGAACTCGTCGCCGGCCGCGTGCACAACCGCATCACCGTGGACCAGGAGACGGCCCACTGGGCGCGCAAGTCGCTGGACCGCATGTTGGAGCTGTCGCCCATGCCCACGGCCGCGCCGGCGCCGCGCCGGCAGCAGGAGCTGGTGCCGGGGGCGTGATGGGCGACTGTCCGAGTGGCGGGCGTGTCCCTCGTGGCGGCGCCTTGGCCGGCTATCGGCCCAAGGCTGCGTTGACGGCATCCAGGAGCTCGCGCCGCGTGAATGGCTTCTCCAGCAGGGCCACGTTGCGGTCGGCCGTGTCGAGGCTGTGGACGATGTCGGCTGCGTAGCCGGACATCAGAACACATGCGGCGCACGGAGCCGTCTCTCGCAAGGCCTCAGCGAGCACGAAGCCGTTGATGTCCGGCATCATCACGTCGGAGATCAGCAGATTAATGGCGCCCCGGTGCCGGCTCGCCAGGGCTAGCGCGTCGCGGGGCGATGTCGTCGCCAGCACGTTGTGCCCGGCCCGCCTCAGGAACAGCGCCACCATCATCACAATCGGCTCCTCATCATCGACCAGCAGGATGGTTGCCGCGCACGGCGGCTCCAACTCCTGGCCCGGATCCTCCTCGATGGTGATGTGTTCCGGCATGGCGTCTGTCCGGCCACCTCGGCACCTGGTCCTCTCGGCCCGGCCCGAGGTCGCGATGTACGGTATGTACCTCCCAGATCCAAAGATCCCCCTAAGGCCAGGCTCCCCTCCGGCGCGCGCGTAGGCGCCTGGCCCCCCAACGACCGCGGCCCCCGCCGTGGCGAGGGGCGCGGCCGGACCGGCGTGAACCAGCGCGCCTCAGAACAGGTAGTCCGTGTTCGCGATGTAGGGCGCGAGCAGGCTCGGGTCAGCGACCACCGCCGAGTAGAGGAACGGCGTGCTGCAGGTGGTGAAGTCGAAGGCCGTGCCATCGGCATACCGGCCCGACAGGATCGACTTGCGCAGCGCGGTCAGCGCGGTCCGTTGGCTGGTCGTCAGCGACCGGCCGACCTGGGCGAAGACCGTGGCGTAGGTGCCGTTGTTGGCGCCGTCCAGGTCGCCGTAGGTGCCCGAAAGCGCCAGCACCTGCGCCTTGACGCTCGCCGCCGAGCTGGGCGAGGTGATCAGACCGCGCAGCAGCCCGGCGATCTGCCTGCGCGTGGCCACGATGTTGGTCAGGTTGGTGCGCTGCGTGTCCACCAGACCCGACACCAGCGCGGCCTGCGCCGCGGTCACGTAGCCCTTGCTGCTGTCGCACAGCGCCGCGCCCGCGGTGGCGGTCAGTTGCTCGTTGATGCTGTAGCCCTCATGACCGACCGCCGGCGCGTCCTTCAGGTAGAACGAGCCGAAGTAGGTGCCGTGGCGCTCGGGGCAGAAGTAGACGTCAGCGTCGAGCGAGCCCGCGTACCAGCTGAACAGATCGCTGGCGTAGGTCATCACCGCCACAGCTGTGCCCTGGGGCAGGCTGGCCATCTTGTCGCGCACCTTGTCGCTGGTGATGTTGGGCCAGGCGTTGAAGCCACGGCCCTTCATCGCGTCCAGATACGCGCGCTGGGCCGTGGTCAGCGAACCCAGCACCTGGGCGTAGAGCACCGCCCGGTCGAAGCTGATCTGACCGTCGATCAGGTACAACTCGCGGGACGCGGCCCGGACGGCCGCCAGGTCGAGCCCGGTGGCGCCGGCGGGCAGGTTGCCATCGACCAGCCGCCGGAAGGCCTGCATCAGCGGGTAGCGCCGGAGGCCGTAGAGGTCGATCTGGGACTGCTGGGCCGTGGCCAGCGTCTTGAGCTGGGCGAACTGCGTCGTGTTCAGCGTGTAGATCACGTTGTTGGCCACGCGGGTCAGGAAGCTCGTGTTGTGGCCCATGTGGTCCGGGTCGTTGTCGCGCAGATACTGGAAGCCGGTGTAGTCGGCCACCTTGCCCGGCGGGAAGAACGACTGCGCGGCCAGGTTGCCCGTCAGCATGGCCAGCGCGTCGAAGGCCAGCGTGGTGCGTTGGGCGCCGTCGGAGAGAGTCTGTTCGACCGTGTACTCCGCCGGCACGCCGCTGCCCCCGGGGCTGGAGCCGTCAGCACTGGTCGTCGTGCTGCTGCTGCCACACCCAACCATCGCGCCCAAGAGGCCGGCGCCAACCGCAATCCTGCGGAGCCTGCAAGTCGTGGTGGCTGTCATTGTCCTTCTCCTTCGGTGGTGTCCGTGCGCCCGCTCCGCTGCACGCGGGCCCACGCCGGGCACCCTCGAACAGACAACTACCCGCCAAACCCAAGGAAATGCCGAAGGCCAGCCGGCCCGCTGGCCGCGCTGGCCGCTTAAGGAATCCCTCAGGATGCGGGGGCATAAGCCACGTCGACAGTGCCCGAAGAAGGAGATTGATGATGAAGCCCACGAATCGCAGAGGGTTCACGCTCATTGAGTTGCTGGTGGTGATCGCGATCATCGCGATCCTGGCGGCGATCCTGTTCCCCGCGTTCGCGAGGGCCCGCGAGAAGGCGCGGCAGAGCGCGTGCTCAAGCAATCTGCGCCAACTCAGCCAGGCGATCAGCATGTATGCGGGCGACTACGATGACGTGCTGCCGGTCTACAGCCAGGGCGCCGGGTACCACGGGGTTGCCGGCTATGCCGGTGCCGATGGCCCACGCTGGGCCGATGTGGTGCAGCCGTATGTCAAGAGCACGCAGGTCATGGACTGCCCCAGCCGCGGCAGCCATGCGCAGGTCTTCGGCGGTGGCCAGTGGTTGGACGTGAGCACCTACTCCTACGGCTACACCGCACCTGGCACCGATAGCGGCGCGGATGCGGTCTATGGCGTGGCGGGGCGCGCGCTGGCTGAACTGACGCACCCGTCGGACACCATCATGTGCGCCGATACCGGAGCCATGGGCGAGCCGAGCCGCGCCATCGCGGTGGTAGCCAGCGAGACCATCCAGTCGCTGGCCGCCCGGGTTGATGGCTTCCGGCACACGGCCTCTGACATCAGCGACTACAACAATCTGGCGGTCATGGCCGCCTTCGCTGATGGCCACGCCAAGCTCGTAAGGCTGGCCGAAAGCCTGCCGGCGCAGTGGCAAGCCACCGACTAGGGACCGCGCCTGATCCAGCAATGGTCCCACCAGCCGGGCAAGGCCGCGGGGCGACCCGTCGCGGGTCGCCCCGCGGCCTTTGGGTCTCGCCACACCGCGCTAGGCGTGCTCGCCGGCGTTCTGCCGCAGGTACGCTTCGATGAAGCGGTCCAAGTCGCCGTCCAATACGCCGTCGGTGTCGCCAGTCTCGACATTGGTGCGCAGGTCCTTGACCATGCGGTACGGCGCCAGCACGTAGTTGCGCGTCTGGTTGCCCCAGGCGAAGTCTTCGACCTTGCCGCGCAGGTCTTCCAGGCGCTCGGCCTTCTGGCGCACCATGATCTCGTAGATCTTGGCCTTCAGCACCGACATGGCCGAGGCCCGGTTCTTGTGCTGGCTGCGCTCGTTCTGGCAGCTCACGACGATGGGCTTGTCGAAGCCGGGCAGTTGGTAGGTCAGGCGCACCGCGCTGTCGGTCTTGTTGACATGCTGCCCGCCGGCGCCGCTGGCGCGGTAGGTGTCCACGCGCAGGTACTGCTCGTCGATCTCGACGTCGATCTCGTCGGCCACGTCGGGAATGACCACCACGCCGGCGAAGCTGGTCTGGCGCCGGGCATTGGAGTCGAACGGACTGATGCGCACCAGGCGATGCACACCGCCCTCACCCCGCAGCAGCCCGTAGGCGTTGCGGCCCTTGACCTTGATGGTCGCCGAGCGCACGCCGGCCTCTTCGGCCTCGGCGTACTCGAGGATCTCATAGGTGAACTTCTGCCGCTCGGCGTAGCGCGTGAACATGCGCAGCAGCATCTCGGTCCAGTCGCTGGCGTCGGTGCCGCCCGCGCCGACCGCCAACTGCAGGATGGCGTCGTGATCGTCATACGGTCCGCTGAGCATGGCCGCGACCTCGAGCTTGCCCAGTTCGGCCTCGCAGGCCAGTACCTCGGCTTCGGCCTCGGCCGCAGTTTCCTCGTCGTCGCCGGCCTCCTCGGCCAGATCGATGAGCACCGTGTTGTCCTCCAGCCGGCTGAGCAACTGGTCCCACGGCTCCACGCCGGCCTTCTCCTTGCTGAGGGCGCGCAGCGAATCCTGGGCCTTCTGCTGGTCGTCCCAGAAGCCCGGCTGCTCGGTCTGCGCCGTCAACTCCAGAATGCGCACGCGCTTGTCTTCGAGGCCGAGGTAGCCAGCCATCTCGCCCGCGCGCTTGGCCAGCGCCGCCTGCCGTGACCTCAGATCGTCGAGCATATCGTCCTCTGTCTCTTCTCACACCCGTCGCAACGGCCGCCAGATGCCCACCACCACGCCGTGCAAGCGCAACTGGGTGGGGTGGATGTCGGGGTGGAACCGCCGACCATGGACGTCGGCGCTCTGGTTGTCGCAAGACAACCAGCTCCGATCGCCGCTCTGGCGCAAGCGCTTGATGCCGCTTTGCCACTCGCCGGCCTCGTCGCAGTAGCTGCAGACTACCACATCATGGTCCCGCGCCGACTCGGCAAACACGCAGATCGCCTCGTCGCCGTCGTCCATGGTCGGCATCATGCAGTCGCCGTCGGCGGTGACCACGAAATCACCGGAATCCGAGCGCACCACGGTGTGTGGCTCGTCGGGCTCGAACTGCGGCGCCGAGCCCGCGGGCACCGCACCCAGATGCAGCCGCGGCAGTCGAATGCCGCCCGACAGCCCACTGCTGTCCAGCGCGCTGACCGACCGCATGAAGGCCCGCACGGCCCGCGCCGCGAACTGCTCGGGCGCCAGCCGGCCGGTGAGCACATGCTCCGCGGTCACCGGCACGCCCGACACCTCGGCCAACGCCGCCGCCACGGCGACCACCGTCTTCTTTTGAGCCCAGTCACGACGTTTCATGTCCCAGAAGCGGTTGTAGCTCAAGCCCAAGCGCTCGATCAGCGCCTCGTCGGACACGCCCAACTCGGCCTGCAGGGCCTCGATGTGACGACCCAGGTGAACCTCGCCAAGGCGCTCTGTTGAGCCGATATCCGCTGTCTCCATGGCCATCACGCCACTCCGCTGACGACCTTCAGGATAGCACCCCACCCCACTCCGCGTCAACGCGCTCTTGACGAATGCAAACAGATGTTCTACTCTCTGATTGGGAGTGGCGGCTCAACAAGACAGGAGACTCGTCGTGAGACAAGCGGGGAAGCAGCAGAGCTGGCCGGAGTGTGACAGCGAGGCCGAATGGGCGCTCTGGGGGCCACGACTGCGGTTGCTGTGGCGGCGGCGGCAGGTGTGGTTGCGGTACTTCGTGCGCGTCACCGGCAGTTGGGCCGACGCGGAGGATCTGCTCAGCTCGCTGGTGCTGCGCGTGATGCAGGACGGCCTGGGCGACGAGGCCGGCGATGAGCTGGAGCTGTGGCTGCGTGACACGGCGCGCGCAGTGGCCTGGAACTGGCAGCGTGCTCGCCAGCGGCGTGAGGAGCTGGTCGCGCAGATGGCCGGGCAGGCGTTGCCGTGGGACCGTTACGACCCAGAACTGGGGCCCGGCGACGCCGGGGCCGATCCCGCGAACGTGGCCTTGCGCCGGCTCGACGCGGTGGCGCTGCGCGAGGCGCTGGCGCGCCTGCCGCGGCGGCACCGGCAGATTCTGGCGCAGGTGGCCGAGGGCCTGAGCCTGCGCGCCATCGCGCGGGGCCGGCGATGGACGCTACGGCGCGCGGTGGCGGCGTTGGCCGAGGCGCGCTCGCGGCTGCTCAGTCAGTTGCCGGCCGAACAAGCCACGGCACTGTCGGCGGCGCTCCAGCCGCATCGGCCAGCTGCCGCACGACGGACACGAAGGCTGGTGGCGGCGCGCACTCAAAGACCAGGGGCCGACCATCGGCCGGATGCAGGAAGCTGAGGCGGATGGCGTGCAGCGCCTGCCCGGGCAGCCCCTCGACCGCCTCGGCCAGCGCCGTCGGCCAGACCGCGCTCTTGGCCCGGCGCTGGCCGTAGACTGGGTCGCCCAGCAGCGGCAGGCCGAGGTGCGTGGCGTGGACCCGCACCTGGTGCGTGCGGCCGGTGTCGAGGTCGGCGGTCAGCAGCGCGGCCAGCCCGTAGCGGGCCAGCACGCGGAAGTGAGTGCGCGCCGGCCGGCCGGTCTCGATCACGGCCTGCTGGAGGCGCTGCGTCGGGTGCCGCCCAAGGGGCGCGTCGACGACGGTCTCCTCCCAGTCGGGCTCGCCATAGACCAGCGCCAGGTAGCGTCGCTTCATGGCGCGGCTGGCCAGTTGGCCCGCGAGGCCGCGATGGGCGACATCGTTCTTGGCGGCGACCAGCAGGCCCGTCGTGTCACGGTCCAGTCGATGCACGATGCCCGGCCGCAGCGTGCCGCCAATGCCCGACAGGTCGGTGCAATGCGCCAGCAGGGCGTTGACCAGTGTGCCTTCCCAGTGGCCGCGCGCCGGGTGGGTGACCATGCCGGCGGGCTTGTTGATGACGATCAGGTCGGCGTCCTCGTAGACCACGCGCAGGTCGATGGCCTCGGGCCGGATCTCGCTCTCCTGGGGCTGCGCGATGGTCAGGCTGACGCGCTGACCAGCGCGCAGCAGCGTGCGTGGCTTGGCCGGCTGGCCGTCGACCAGGACGTCGCCGGCATCGATGGCGCGGTGCGCGGCGGAGCGGCTGAGATCGGGCAGTGCGCGCGCCAGGTAGACGTCGAGTCGGGTGCCGGCGGACTCGGTGTCGACGGTCAGCTGATGGGCCGGCTCGTCACTCATGAGGTGAGTTGGTCGGCGGGCGCGCCGCGCTGCTCGCGTTGCTCGCGCCAGTCGCACCACAGCGTGTGGACGACATAGAGGCACATGCCGCAGGTGACACCGATGTCGGCCACGTTGAAGTCGGGGAAGATGTAGCGCGACTGCCCGCCAGTGGGCAGGTAGACGCGGATGAAGTCGACCACCAGGCCACCGCGGAACACGCGGTCGATGAGGTTGCCCAGGGCGCCCGCGGCCACCAGGGCCAGCCCAAGCCGCTGCGGACGCGGCAGCGCCCACACGCGCCGGCGGCAGACAATCAGCACGAGCAGCGCGCCGACGGCCACGGAGGCCAGGATATAGCGGCCCCCGGCCTGCTGGTTGAGCATGCCGAAGGCCGCGCCGGAGTTCCGGCTGTGGGTCAGCTCGAACCAACCGGGGATGATCGTCCGCAGGACGCCACCTGAAGCACCGCCGGCGACGACCATCGACTTGGTGATCTGGTCGAGAATGACCCAGGCCACGGCCAAGCCGAGGAAGCTACGCGCCGGGGAGCCCGATCGGATCGAGTCCGAGGCCACGGCTAGCCCTCTTCCAGCATGGTCTGGCAATCGACACAGGTCGAGACCCAGGGGATGCGCTCCAGGCGCTCCTCGGGAATCTCCACGCCGCACATCTCGCAGATGCCGTACGAACCATCGTCGATGCGGTCCATGGCAAAGTCGATCTGGTTCAGCGTCAGTTGAACGTTATGGCTCAACTGCTGGTCCTTCTCACGCTCGGACGCCTGGGCAGCGATGTCGGCCGGCACATCGTCGCTCTCCGAGAAGCCCTCCATGGAGTCCTTGGCTTGTCGCGAATTGTCGGCCAGCTCTTTGTCGATGCGGACCAGCCGCTCCTGCTCGTCCTTGAGCAGCGAGCGGTAGTACACCTGATCCAGGTCCGGGCGCATCACCGTAGTGTCACTCATCGCGCCTCTCCTCACTCTCTTGTCAACGGCCACGTCGCCACGTAAGCCGCCAGAGCCTCGAGCTCACCGCGCGGTGCGCTCAGGCCGGCTCCCACCCAACGCGCCGTACTCAGCACCGACCAGGCCGGCCTGGGCGCTGGCGCGCCGTAGGCCGCACTGGTCACCGGCTCAATGGGCACCTCGGTGCCCATTGCCGCTTGCACTGCCTGGGCGAACTCGTACCACGAGCTGCCTCCCGCATTACAGAAGTGGTAGGTGCCCCATGGGGGCCGCTTGGTTACTACCTCCAACAGGGCCGCCGCCAGATCGACACTGTAGGTCCGCGCGCAGATCTGGTCCGCGACGACTCGCAACGGCTCTCCACGCCTCAAGCGCGCCGCGACGGCGTCCACGAAGTTGCGGCCGCCGGCGCCAAACAGCCCCGAGGTGCGCACCACGTAGGCCCGCTCGGCCAGCGCGAGCACCGCCTGCTCGCCGCCCAGCTTGGTCAGGCCATAGACACTCCGCGGTGCCGCCGGTTCCGCCGGTTCGTAGGCCTGATCGGACTCGCCGTCGAACACATGGTCAGTGCTCACCTGCACCAACTCGATGCCCCGCCGCTGGGTCTCCGCGGCGAGCACGGCCGGGCCCGTGGCATTAGCCGCCAGGGCCGCCGCGGGCGCGGTCTGCGCGCCATCCACGTTGGTGTACGCCGCCGCGTTGATGACCACGTCGGGTGCCAGCTCGTCCAGAATGCCTGAGACGTCGGCGCGAAGGGTGATGTCAACCTCGGCGCGCGTCACACCCGTCGCGCCTATATCGTCCAGGCGCGCCGCTTCCTGAAGGATGGCGCGGCCCAGCAGGCCGCCAGCTCCCGTCACGAGCACTCTGCGCTGCCGCGCCACCATGGCCGGCTCCTCCCAATGGCTCCACGTCGGGCAAGTCGAGTATCAACGTTACTCTCAGCCCTCTTGTTCCCCGCGCGACCCGCGGTCAAGCCACCCTCCAACGTCCAGCCGACAAGCGTTGTTCACATTCGCACGCGATTGGGTATCGCGCGCGGGGGTACAGGTGCACGCTGGCGGACCGAAGGAGGTATTGTGGATCACATGCGCCATGGCGTCGACGTCGATTGCGAGCCAAAATGGTCTTGAAACCGGCGACGGCTCCGTGGCGTCTGCTGTTGGCAGCCGGCTCCGGTCGGATGGTGTCGGGAGAGAACCTGTGCAGGCTCGATCGATGGTGCGCTACGCCCTGTTGGTGCTCGCCGCGAGCGTCATGGCCCAGGCGGCCACTGTCACGCTCAGAACGGTGGCCGAGGACGCCGGCGCCAGCTACAAGGTCAAAACCCGCATCGAGGGTGCCTGGGCCGCGGGCACCATGGTCGAGATCCAACTCGACTCGGACGGTGCCGACCAGTCACACGTGCTGCAAATGTCGGCGCTGCGCAGCCAGTTCGTGCGCCGCGACACCGACCGCGACACGGTCCTGGCCACGGTCAACCGCGTGCCCACCGACATCAGCCCGCTGGACGTGCTGGTCAGTCGCGACGACTGGCGCATGAACCTCATTGTCGCCGGCGAGGTCTGGTTGACCGCCTGCGACGAGTCGTTCGACAAGCATGAGGTGGCCATCGGCAGTTCGGACACCGACATCAAGTTCGTCGACCCGACCGTGCAGCCCACCGAAGCCATCTGGTTCGAGGACGACTTCATGCGCGATACCGCCCAGCATGGCGACTGGCAGGTGCGCCGCGGCACTTGGTCGCCCAGCGGCGTGAGCGAGGATGACGCCAAGCCCGAGAAGCGGCCCGAGGCCAGCAAGTCGAGCAACCCGTTCGCCTACCGCGTGCGCCAACCCGAAGGCGGCGGCGTGGCCACGGCCGGCCAGTGGTACTGGGACAACTACCGCTTCAACACCTCGGTCCGTGCCACCGGCGAGGGCACCATCGGGCTGCTGGCCTATGTGCAGCCCGAGAAGGAGAGCTGGCTGGCGTTCGAGTGGGACTACGGCGCGGAGGGCACCGAGCGCCGGCTGGTGGCGGTGCAGGACGGTCGCCGTACCGTGCTGTCCAGCGCGCCGGGCGGCTGGGCCGACGACCAGTGGTACCGCATCGGCCTGGAGGTCATCGACGGCCAGTTGACCGCGTTCATCGACGGCCTGCCGGTCCTGTCTGCTCGCTCGGACCTGTATGGCCAGGGCGCCGTGGGCCTGTTTGGCAACGGTGTGCGCTGGGCCGACTACGACGACGTCACCGTGCAGTCCGATGTGGAACTGCGCGACGAGTTCATGACCGACTCCGCGGGCCGCTGGCGCGCGTTGAAGGGCACCTTCGCCACCAACCCCGCCGGCCGTTGCCCACGGCTGGCCGGCGAGACGCTGCCCAGCGCCGGGCTCGGCGTGATGGAAGTCAAGAGCGGCCCGCTGCTGGCCGTCAGCGGCGCGCGGGCCTGGGGCGACTACAAGGTCAGCGCCGTGGGCCGCGCCAACGGCGCGGGTCGCTTTGGCGTCATCGCCTGCGAGCAGGACGAGAAGAATTACTGGGGCATGGAGTGTGGCGGCAACGTCGTCAACATCTTCCGCGTGCGCGGCGGCACGCGGCGTGATATGCCGTTCACCACCATGCTCACCGCCGGCACCGCCCACAGCGTGGCCATCGAGGTGCGCGACGACCTGCTCAAGTTCTGGCTCGACGGCGTGCCCTGCTCGTCGACCCTCGATGTCGAGATGCACACCGGCCGCGTCGGTCTCATCGCCAGCGGCAGCGACGTGGTCTTCGACCGCGCCAGCGTGCAGACCATGGTGTCCGACCCGCCGGTCGAGTTCACCGAGCAGTTCACCCACGAGGACACCATGGCCGGCTGGGCCAGCCCGGAGGGCTCGTGGTACGCCGATGAGGTGTCCCAGCGCGGCGGCGTGCTGTGGCATCGCGGCCTGTTCTACAACGACAGCGAGATGACCCTGGACGGCAGCCAGTTCGGCGGCTCGCCGCGCACGGCCCGCATGATCCTCTGCGGCGACGGCCTGAACGCGGCCAGCGGGTTCGCGCTGACCGTGGTGCAGCCCAAGTCTGGCGACCGCGGCGTGGTGCTCGACCTGGCCGTCAACGGCCAGAGCGTGCGCCGCACGTCCGAGACCGATCTGGTGCAGTTGCCGGCCGACAAGACCGTGCGCTTCGCGGTGCATGGCTATGTGCTGACCGGCTCGGTGGGCGACAAGTGCGTGGTGGCCCACGACCTGAGCCTGGGCGGCGCCAACGCGGCCCGCGGCAACTGCGCCGGTGTGCTGGCCCGCGGGTTCGAGGTCGACCTGGCCAAGATCGACGCCCGCAGCCTCAATCGCTACGACACGACGTTCGTCAAGGCACCGTGGGAGTGGCAGAGCGGCAAGGGCCTGTGGGAGACCGTCAACCGCTGGAAGTGCGACCCGCGCTGGTCGTTCTTCGGCGGTTACAAGAACCCCAACCCGCTCATGTGGACCAAGGCCGACTACTTTGGCGACCAGCAAGTCGAGGCCTACATGGCCATCAAGATGGACATGCCGGGACCGCCCTACTACCTGCACCCGAGCAACCTGGGCGTAACCCTGGGCGGCAACGGCCGCGACGTGCTGAGCGGCGTGACGCTGCTCTTCGCCGCGCGCAACAACACCTGCTCGCTGCTCTACCGCGATGGCATTCTGGTCGGCGAGAACAAGGACCCCGGCGCCAAGTTCGCCCATGTCGGCCCCCAGGGCGAAGGGCTGACCAAGTTCCACCGCCACTGGTTCCACCTGGTGCTGCGCCGCGTGGGCGGCAAGATCCAGGCCTTCTGCGACGACAAGCTGCTGTTCGACGTGCCCGATACCGGCCCGACCACGGCGCGGCCCGGCAAGGTCGGCATCTTCGGCGTCGACAACGGCGTCATGGTGTCGCGCGTCAAGCTCTGGTACCAGGCGCAGATGCCGGTCCCCACGGCCTTCCCCGACCTGGCCGCCCTGCACGCCTCGGCCGATCCCGGCAGCACCTCGGGTGACCCGTTCGCCAACGACTTCGAGGGCGGCATCGGCCACTTCACCCAGGAGTCAACCGACGCGCCAGTGCTGCTCACGCGGGCCAGCGAGAACGTGGTCTCGGGCCGCAGTTGCCTCAAGGCCATCAACCTGTCCACTGGCGGCACGTTCGGCGTCAACGCGGTCAGCCAGCCGTTCACGCTGGCCGACCGACCGCGGCTGCGCTTCCGCTTCTGCGCGCCGCGTGGCACGCGCACCAACCTGTACTTCTACACCCGCGACAACTGCTATGCGCTGCCACTGACCGGCGGCGACGAGCACGACAAGGACATCAAGGCCCTGCGCAAGGTCCCCGGCATCGTGGCCAACGGCCTGTGGCAGGTGGTCAACGTCGACCTGCCCAGCCTGCTGCAGGCGGCCGGCGTCTCGCCGACGACCAGCATCGAGCGCGTGGCGTTCGGCTGTACGCGGGGTTTGGCGAGAACATGTTCGGGGCGGCCTGGTATCTGGATGATTGGTATCTGGGGCGCTAGTCCTCCAGCCCGGCCAGGCAGCGCGCGGTAAACAGCAGCCGCGCCTGACGCTCGGGCGCCGGCAGGTGCGGCGCATCGGCCAGGGCTACGGCGCGCTCGGGTTCCAGCGCGCACCAGGCACGCAGCAAGGCCGCCTGGATAGTGTCCGCGATCGGTATCGGCTGGGCGTACTCAGCGTCGTGCCGCTCCTCGGTGCTGCGCGGCAAACTGACCGTCCGCGCCGTCAGCCACTCCAGGGCGAGGCGTGCGTGGTCGGGCGCGGTCTCGGCCAGGTCGATGCAGTCCTCGGTGCGCAGCCCGCCGGCCAGGCGACCAGCCAGCCATGTACCGGCCGACGGCGGGTCGAGCACCGCCGCGGCGTGGGCCATGCCGCCGGTGGCCGCCACACGACCCAGCGCGGCGTGTAGCCGGCGGGTGGCGTCGGCCCGGTCGGCCGCAGCCAACAGAATGCGCCCCCGCAAGCCGCCGTCAGGCAGCAGCGCCGGGCCAGCGTCCGCGGCGAGATCCAGTGCGGTGTCCAGGTCTACGGCCGCCAGGCGCTCGGCCAACTCCTCCACGTCGCCCGGTGCGGTGCCATCGCCGTCGAAGCGCAGCTTGAGCTGCTGGCACCAGCGCAACGCCGCCGCCGGGTCTCGCCGCGCCAGCCTTGCCAGGCAGCCGGCCATGGCGGCCCTGCTCCCGCTGGTGTTAGCCTGCGCGGCCAAGTCGGGCCGGCGCCAGAGCCGGCGCATGAGGGCTCGCTGCTCTTTGTGGGCCTCTTGGCTCCAGACGCCGATGGCGTGGCGCGTGGCGTCGTGGCCCACGCGTGCCATGGCCGGGATCAGTTCCAGCCAGGCCAGCTTGTCGCCCTCGCCCCAGTCGCTCGGCCGGCCAGCCAGCGTCCGCGTCAGCGCCTTGGCGGCCAGCGGATCCAGCGGGTTGGGGAGGTTGTCCACCAACCCGCCAATGGCCTTCGCCCGGAGTGCCCAGGGCTCCACGCGCTCGACCTCGATGGTCGGCGCCAGCGCGGCCGCCGGGTCGGACAAGGCCAGCATCGGCAGGCACCTGGCCAGCAAGCGACGGCGTAGCCGCGGCTCGTCGATCTCATCTAGCCAGGCGAGGGCGCGCCGCGGATCGACGCGGGCAGCGACCGCCAGCGTGTCGGCCGCGGCATCCCACTCGTACTCGCCGCCGACCAGCTCGTGCAGACGGTCGACGGCACGCTCGGCGGCGGCCTGGCGGCGCTCGGTGGTCAGCGGGGCGGCATCGGCTACCACCAGCCGCAAGTCGGTCTGGCCGGCGCGGACCTGGGCGCGCGCCACGAGCCGGTTGCCGCTGAGCGCCAGCAGCGTCTGCTCGCCGGTGCGCGGCGCCATGGCCAGGTCGAACCGGCCGTCGGCGCCCGTGCGCTGCTCGGGACGCGGCGGACAACCCGCGACCAGCAGCATCGCCGCGGCGACCGGCTGGCCCTGACCGTCGACCACGATGCCCGCCAGCCGGCCGTCGAGCGGCTCCATCACCGCGTCGGCCGCACGCCGCGCCGGTGGCCGGCCGGAGACCTCCACCTCGCCCGTGGCGCGGTAGCCGGGCTTGGCTAAGGTGATGCGGCGCTGAGCGAACTGCCGCCACGAGGAGTCGGCCGCGCTCACATCGGCAAAGGCATAGCTGCCAGCCGCATCGGAGGCCACCGTCGGACCTGGCGGTAGCTGCCGACCGTAGTGGTCCCGCGTGCGTTCGAGACCTTCGTGCAAGGTGGCCAGCACCCCATCGAGCGGTCGACCATCGTGGTCGACGACACGGTCACGCAGCCAACCCTTCTCACGGCGCACCAGCACCAGGCGCAGCGGCGGCGGGTCAGGATCCTCCTCATCCCACAGCAGCCCGCTCTGATGTTGCCCCCAATCCTGGCCCTGGTCATCGCGCCAGTGGACAGTCATCTCGGGTCGAAACCGTCGATCCCCGGGCTCGAACACCAGCCGACCCTCGGCGTCGGCCGTTCGCTCACCGAACTCGTCCAAGTAGACCGTGGCGCCCGGTGCAGGCCGCCCGTCGGGCAACACCAACTGGATGCGCAGCGGCTCGGGCAGCCTCACGCGGAAGTCGACGCGCGGCGGCTCGCCCGGCGGCAACACGGCCTGCGCACGGCGACGCTCGCCAGCGCAGATCACCACCAGCTCGCCTGCCGGTGCACTCAGTCGATAGGCGCCATCGGCATCGGTGGCCGACCAGTAGCTGCGGCCGGCGACCTCGCCAATGACCGAGACGCGTGCGCCCGGCCGGCCATCCAAGCGCGTCACCCGCCCAACGACCTGCGCCGCGCGTTGCAGCGCCAGCGTCACTTCGACCACGCCCTCGGCGCCGAGGTGCACGGTGCGGTCGGCCCCTGGCAGCCAGCCGTCGGGCAGGCCCGAGTCCTCCACACCGACCAGCCAGTCGCCAGGGCGCATGTCGGAATCAGTGGCCAGCCAGTCACCATGCTGCCACTGAGCATCGCCATCGGCCGTCGTGCGGCGCATGCGCACCTGGGCGTCTGGACAGGGCTGATCGCCAGCCATGACCGTGACCTTCAGCCGCCCGCTGGCGCGAATCCGGCCCCACTGCCCTGGCGCAGCCAGCATCAGCACCGGCCAGCAGGCCCCGCCATCACCAAACAGGACCGCCTGCTGCCCGGCCTTGGCGGCGAACAGGTGGGAGGACTGCCGCGGCGGTACGCCACGCAGCGTGAACCAACCCCAGGCATCGGTCTCGGCCGACACTGGTGACTCGGCCTGTTCCCAGGCCATGACGCCCATGCCCGCCAGCCCGACCCGCGCGCCGGCGGCCGGCTGGCCATCGCTGCCGTACACCTGGCCCACGGTGGGCGCAGTCGGCCGCAGCACCAGGTCGACGCTACGCCCTGCGGCCAGCTTAGCCGGCTCTGACGACAGCTCGCCCTTCAGTGCCCAAGCCCACACCGACGGCTGCTCAGCTTGAGCGCGAAACAGTCCCGCGGCATCGGTGGTGAGCCGAATCACCGGCAGCGCGCGCTCATTGCCGTCACGTTGACAGACGAGCACCGCCGCATCCGCCACCGGCACGCCATCGGGCCCCACCACGCGCCCGGCGACCTCACCCCATGCCAGACCAGCGGAAAACAGCAGACAACCGACCACCCAGCGACCACCCATGGCCTCTCCCCTCGGCTACTCGCGAGTGTGCCACAGGCCACAAAACATTACAAGGCCGACGCGCCACGATGGGCACGCCGGCCTTGCTCAACTAGTCAGTTGCCGCAAACCTACGCCTTGACGGGCAACGTCACCCAAGCGCCGGTCTCGATGGACTGCTCCATGGCGACGACCATTTCGAGCGCCTTGTAGCCGTCGTCACCGGTGATCGGCAGCGGCTTGCGGCCGAGCACGGCGTCGACGAAGTCCTGGATGACGCCCAGGTACCACTTGTCCTCGGTGTTGGCCTGGATGCCGCCAACGTCGAAGCTCTCGCGGCCCTTGGCCTTGTCCTTGTGGTAGACCACCACCGGGTCGCCGGGCTCGACGTTGAGGCGCAGCACGCCGTTCTCGCAGAAGGCGGTGAACGAGTTGTCCTCGGTGCCGTGGCAGGTCCAGCTCGTGGCCACCATGCACAGCGCGCCGTTGCTCATCTCGATGATGGCCTGGCTGTTGTCTTCCACCGTGCCGGGCTTCTCCAGCGTGGTCTTGACCGCGTTGACCCGGACGGCCTCCAGGCCGGTGAGGAAGCGGACCAGGTCGCACTTGTGCACGCCCAGGTCGGCCAGCGGGCCAAAGCCGGAGATGGACTTGTTGAAGAACCACTCGCTGGTCTTGCTCCAGCCCTCGGGGCCAGGATGGGCGAAGGTGGTCTGGATGGCGTAGATCTTGCCGAGCACGCCGGAGGCCAGCACTTCCTTGGCCTTGAGGTGCGGGCGGCTGTAGCGCTGCGACTGGTCGATCATCAGCTTGGCGCCGGTCCGCGCGGCCGTGTCGATCATCGCCTGCGCGTCAGCCAGGGTCAGCGCCATGGGCTTCTCGCACAGCACGCTGATGCCCTTCTCCAACGCCTTGATGGAGACCTCGGCATGCAGGTAGTTGCGCTCGCAGACGCTGATGGCCTGCACGCCGCTGGCCAGGAAGGCGTCCAGGTCGTCGTAGAACTTGACGCCTTGGGGCTCGTACTCGGCGATCACGTCCTGGCAGTAGTCCAGGTTGGCGTTGTAGATCGCAATCAACTCGCAGTCGGGCGACTCGGCGTACTCGTGGATATGCAGTACTTTGGCGATTTGGCCGGCGCCGGCGACGCCTACCTTGAGCTTCTCACCCATTCCAAAACTCCTCGTTGTGTGCCACGGATCTCGCCGCTGGCAGAACCCGCAGTCAAGTCCGAGTGTACCGCGCTCGCCAGACCGAGTCAAACCCCGCGCAGGCTCGCCTCGAGCGCGGCCAGGAGCGACTCCAGCACCGCCTCGTCCAGCGCGCCGCGAGCGAATCGCGCCGCGTCGGTGGCCTCCAGCAGCGCCGTCACCGACGCCTGCCAGTGCTGCCCGGCCGAGGCGTCGCGCACCTCGGCGGTGGTCAGCAGGTCGCGGCCCACGGACCGGCCGGCGAACTCGCGCACGGCACCGGCCACCGCCGCCAGATAGGCCGCCTGGCCCGCGCGGTTGCGCCGCGCGGCCGCCTGCCTCAGTGCGGCCAGGAGCCGTCCCTCGGGCGACTTGGGGTCGACCGAGGCCAGGGCCTGCCCAGGCAGCGGACGCTGCCGCTCAGCGCGCCTCAGCAGCACCAGCACAGCGATGGCAGCCAGCAGCACGCAGGCCGACAGGCCGGTCAGCAGCCAGCCCTGACGCGCATCCATGGGCGGCTCGGCGGGCGGCTCGTCGCGCACGGTCACGCTCACCGGCTGCGAACGTAGCGTCAGGCCGGAGCCCTGTGCCGGCAGCACGGTCACATTGGCCGCGGGGATGACCAGCGTGCCAGCCCCGGTGGCGGTCAGCTCCCAGGTCAGCCGACAGCGGTACTCGCTGCCGACGAACTCCTCGCTCTGGGTGCAGGCACGGGCCGGCGTCAGGCCGCGCGGGAAGGCCGGCTCATCGTAGCTGACCTCGGGTCGGCCCGCGGCCAGGGAGGCGATGAGCAGCGTGAAGCGGCAGGTCTCGCCCGGCCGCAGGCGGCTGGGGTTGGCCTCGGCCGAGAGACGCCAAGGGCTCTGCCCGGCGGCATTGGTTATCACCAATGCCGTTAGGCAGAGCCCTGAGAGCAGCGTCGTGCGACGCACGCCGGATGGCTCAGCGACCGGGCGCGCGCGTGGCCGGCGCGGAGAACTTGAAGACCACGGACTCGTCGCCGTACTTGCCGTCTTCGCCGGGCGCGCTGTACCACACCGTGACGAATGCCTTCTCGCGCGCGGCCTTGGCGAAGAACGCCGCGTAGGCATCCGGGTCGGTCAGCTTGACGCGCACGGTGTCGTCGCTGCGGCGCACCTCGGACAGGATGGTGTCGGGCCGTAGGCCCTTCTCGGCAGCCAGGCTGCCGGGCTCGACGGCGGTGATCTTGACGCCCTGCTCCTTGCCGGCGGCGGCCAGCTCGTCCGCGGTGGCCTTGACCACCGACAGACCCAGCGGGTCGCGGCCGATGAGCACGCGCTCGGTGGGCGTGCGCTCGGGCGCATCGCCCGTAGCTTCGGCCGGCAGCTCACCAATGACCACCGGAAGCGTGATGCGCTTCTTGTCGCGCAGCACTTCGAGTTGGATGGTGGCGCCGGGCTTGACCTCGCGCACCTTGTCCTGGACTTCGCGCGTGGCCTTGACGGCCACACCGTCCACCGAGACGATGACGTCGTTGGGCTGCACGCCGGCCTTGGCCGCCGGGGTGCCCGGCTGCACGCCGCGCACGAACGCGCCCTGGTCGGTGCCGAACATCTGCTTGACTTGCTCCAGGGTCATCTCGTCCTGCTCGACGAACATCGCCGCGTCGCAGATGTTGACGCCCAGGTAGCCGCGCGTGACGCGACCGCGCTGGATCAGGTCATCGACCACGGCCAGCGCCTTCTCGATGGGAATGGCGAAGCCGATGCCGATGTTCTGCCCGGCGCTGCCCGGCGAGAAGATGGCGAAGTTGATGCCGACCACCTCGCCCTTGAGGTTGAGCAGCGGGCCGCCGGAGTTGCCGGGGTTGATGGAGGCATCGGTCTGCACCAGGCCGCTATAGCGCGCGCGCACCTGCGGTGAGCGGCCGGTGGGCTCGTCCATCGGCTCATCGAGTTCGCGGTCGAGGCTGCTGACGATGCCCATGGTCACCGACGCCTCGAAGTGGAACGGGCTGCCAATGGCAATGACGAAGGAGCCGACACGCAGGTCCTTGGCGCGGCCCAGCGCCAGGGCCGGCAGGTTGTCGCCGGGCTTGCGGTCCATCTTGACCACGGCGGTGTCGGTGAGGCGATCGGCGCCCATCACCACGGCATCACGCTTGACGCCGTCGTTGATCAGCTTGATCTGCACCTTGCCCTCATGCGCGCCGCGCACGACATGGGCGTTGGTCAGGATGTAGTAGGCGTCGGCCGTGGCGCGGAAGATCATGCCCGAGCCACTGGCCGCGCTGGGCCGGGTGGGCATCCGTGGCATGGGCGGCATGCCGGGCACATTGGGCATCTGGGGCATGGTCATGGTGACGCCGTCGCGCTCGGTCTCGATGCAGACCACGCTGGGCTTGGCTTTGTCGGCCACGTCCGCGATGGCGTTCTCGAGTTCGGCGAGCACCGCCGGAGCCGCCATCAGGCGCCCAGCGCCCATCACCATCGCCGCCAACAGCCAGACCACTTGCGACTTGTTCCGCATCATCAACCTCCCGCCGGCGGCGTGCGCCAGCCGGGGAACCACAGACCTGTGTTATCTACGCCCGCGAGGTGCAGGCCCGCCGCCATGACCAGGATCCCGCCCGCCGCCAGTAGCAGCCAGCGCCACGCGCCGGCGCGCCAACGGCCGGTCGGATCCTGACCCGTCCAGGCGGCACAGCCCAGCCCGGTGAGGAAACACACCAGGCCCGCCAGCGCCGCCAGGACAAAGGGCAAACTCATCCAATCACGCCGAGGCACTTGGACTTGAGGGAGACCTCATCGGAGAAGCCGACGACCTGCTCCACCTTCTGGCCGCCCTTGAACCAGATCAATGTCGGGATGCTGTGGATCCCATACGTACCTGCTACCTCGGGATTGTCGTCGACGTTCATCTTGAGGACCTTGATCTTGCCCACCAGCGCGTCGGCCACCTGCTCGACCACCGGCGCCAACATGCGGCACGGGCCGCACCAGGGCGCCCAGAAGTCAATCAGCACCGGCAAGTCCGAGCCCAGCACTTCACTCTCGAACTGGGCGTCCGTGATCTCCGCGACGTTCTTAGCCATGGGTCATCATCTCCTGAAACCGCTTGTGCGGACCGCGGTTCCGCCGCCGTCGCGCACCTTCAGTGTCGCGCCAGCCGCTACCTTGTCAGGCTCGATTGCCGCTGGATGCACGGCCAAGCGTACGCCGGCCACGGGCCAGCCGTAGCCAGAGTACCTCGAGCACCAGCGACGCATTACCGTTGCGCTGCAGGCTGAGCCGGGCCTCGGCCAACGCCCCCAGCGCGCCTCGGCAGGCGACAGCGTCGAAACGCTCCACAAAGGATAGCAGGTCGCGCTCGAAATCGCGATGCACCAACAGACTGGTCTCGCCGCCCGCGGACAGGACCAGCGCATCGCGGTACCACCACTCGAGCAACTCGATACCCCACGCCACCCGATCGCCGGCGACGTTCTCTTCCTCGCCGCCGGCCAGCCAGGCGGCATGAAGCAGACCGGCGAGCGCCGGCTCCGTGCCCAGCCGCGCGGCGCGACCAAGCAGGTCGGCGCGGAAGGTCTGGATCGACGAATCCTGGCTCAAGGCCAGCGCGCGGCCCGGTCGCCCGGCGGCCAGCGCGGCGTCGACCGCCGCCTGGGCGGGGGGCACGCCGTGCACGCTGGTCAGCCAGTCGACGATGGTCGCGGTGGGCACCAGGCTCAGGTCGAGTCGCCGCAGCCGCGAGGTGATGGTCGGCAGCAGCATGGCCGGTTGCTCGGTGGTGAGCACGAAGACCATGCGCGCGGGCGGCTCCTCGAGCGTCTTCAGCAGCGTGTTGGCGGCGTCGTCACGCAGCGCTTCGGCGGCCACCAGCACGACCACGCGCCAGCCTTCGGCGCTACCGCGCAGGCTGGCCTCATGCAACAGCGCGCGCACGGTCTCGATGCGGTGGATCTTGGGCCGGAACGGGCCGCTGCCACCCATGCGGTCGGGCTCGATGATGCGCACGTCCGGGGCGTTGCCCGACTCGATGGTCCGGCACGACCGGCACTCGCCGCAGGGCGGCTGCGGGCCGGTGCAGTTGAGCGCCTGGGCCAGGCCCTGCGCGACGGTCGTCTTGCCGATCTGGTCAGGCCCCCTGAACAGGTAGCCCGACGCGCCGCGGTCGCTGGCCAGGCCGCGTCGCAGCGCCGCGATGGCGCCGTCCTGACCGATCACCTGGTCCCAGATGGCCTTGCTCACCATGCCCTGCCCGCCAGCCAGTCCTCGACCACCGCCCGTATGCGCGTCTCCACCTCGTCCGGCGTGCCCTGGGCCGAGACCAGCCGGACACGGGCCGGGTCGGCGGCGGCCAGCGCACGGAACCCATCGCGCACACGCTGATGGAAATCGCTCTCGCGGGCCTCGATGCGGTCGGCCTCGCGGCCCTGACGCCGCGCCGCGGCGGTCTCGGTGGACAGGTCCAGCACGATCACCCCGTCGGGCAACAGGTCGTCGCGCGCGAAGGCATCGGCGGCGCTGACCGCGACCAGGTCGAGCCCGAGACCATAGCACTGGTAGGCCAGCGTCGAGTGCGAGAAGCGCGAGCAGATGACCCAGTCACCGCGCTCCAGCGCCGGCCGGATGACCGTGTCGACATGCTGCGCGCGCGCCGCGAGGAACAGCATCGCCTCGGCGCGCGGCACCGGCCCGTCGGCGCCGTGGCCACGCAGCCAGCCGCCGACCGCTTCGCCCAACGGCGTGCCCTCGGGTTCGCTGGTAACCAGCACCCGCTCGCCACGCGCGGTGAGCCAAGCCACCAGCCGCTCGATCTGGGTGCTCTTGCCGCCACCGTCCACGCCTTCGAGCGTGATGAACAGCCCGCGCCGGCTCGCCTCGTTTGCCATGCTCGCACGATAGCAGCCCGCGTGAGCGTGGTCAACGCTCCCGCCGGCCGCTACAATGACGGGATGCACGTTCTGCTCGACGCGCGACCCATTCTGGCGGCCAAGACCGGCGACCGCAGCTACTGGCTGGGGCTGTGCCGGGCGCTGCCCGCGGCCTGGCCCGAGTGGCGGTTCACCGTGGCGCTCGACGGCGCGCCCGAACCGGGGTTGCTGCCCGACCTGCCCAACCTGTCTGTCGCCGTCGAGCCGCGGCCCGGCGGGCGGCTGTGGCCGGTGGTCGCGCTGCCCCGGCTGGCGCGGCGCCTGCGGGTCGACCTGGTCCACTTGCAGTACGTGGCGCCGCCCTATCTGCCATGCCCGTTCGTCACGACGGTCCATGACGTGTCGTTCGCGTTGTTCCCCCACTACTTCACCTGGCGCGACGGCACCTGGCTGCGCACGCTGGTGCCGCCGTCGGCGCGGCGCGCGGCGGCGGTGGTGGCCGACTCCGAGACGACCCGCGCCGACCTGCTGCGCCTGTGGCGGCTGGTACCCGACCGCGTGCGGACGCTCAGCCTGGGGCTCGACGCCGCATACCGGCCGGATGCCGAACAGGCTTCGGCCGCGCGCGCCAAGTGGGCTCTGCCCGAGCGCTACCTGCTCAGCGTCGGCGTGCTGCAGCCGCGCAAGAACCTGGCTGGGCTCATCGCCGCCTACGGCCGGGCGCGGGCCGAGCATGGCCTGACGGAGCCGCTGGTGGTCGTCGGCAAAACCGGCTGGCTGGCCCAACCCATCTTCGACCGCGTGGCCGAGCTCGGCCTGACAGACCATGTGCGCTTCCTCGGTTATGTGCCCGACGACGATCTGCCGGGGCTGTACGGCGGCGCGCTGTTCACGCTCTATCCGTCGCTCTACGAAGGCTTCGGTCTGCCGCCCCTGGAGTCGCTGGCCTGCGGCACGCCGGTCATCGTCAGCACCACGCCGGCCCTGGCCGAGACCGCCGGGCCCGTGGCGCCGATGCTGCCGCCCGAGGACACCGCGGCCTGGGCGGCGGCCATGGCGCGGCTGGCGGGCGACGAGGCCGAGCGTGCGCGGCTGGCCGAGACCGGCCTGGCCTGGGCGGCGGCGTTCACCTGGGAACGCTCGGCGCGGCAGCACGGCGAGGTGTATCGTGCGGCGCTGGGCCGGGCGTAGCGCCCGCCGACGCGCGAGATACCCGTGACCAAGCGCCGCAGCGGGTCGTACAGTGTTCTGTACCGGAAGCAGCCATGGACGCCATCGGCTACGCCAGGCTCGACAGAGGCTGGCCGCCACCATGAAGCAGGTGTGCCGTGACCAGCAACCGGTGATCATCACCCGGCAGCGCGCGGAATCGGTGGTTATGCTCTCGATTCGGGAGTTCGAGTCGCTCGAGGAGACCGCCCATCTGCTGCGCAGCCCGGCCAATGCTCGTCGGTCGCTGGAGGCCATTGCCCGCCTCGACGCCGGACAGGCGCAGGTGCGGGAACGGATCGATGACCCTGGCCTTCAGTGAACGGGCCTGGGAGGACTACCTCTACTGGCAAGCCACGGACCGGCGCATGTTCAAGCGCATCAACGAACTGATCCGCGACGCGATGCGTGATCCTTCAGCGGCATCGGCAAGCCAGAGCCGTTGTGTCAACTGTTGGCGGGCCGCTGGTCACGCCGCATCGGTAGCGAGCACCGCATGGCCTATCGCGTCACCGACGACGACCACCTGCTGATCGCGCAATTCCGCTACCACTACGGCTGAACGCCCAGCTCCGCCGCCAGCCGCCGCACCTCGGGCGAGGCATGCTCGCCGGCGCGGGCCAAGGCTTCGCGCGCCCCGTCACCGCTGGCCAGCAGCCTGGCCACCACCAGCGCCTCGGTGTCGTCGGGCCGGTGCGCGGCCAGCGCCAGGAACTCGGGCAGCAGGTCGGGCAGCGGCCGTTCGCTCAACGTGCCGCACAGCCGGCGCCAGTGTTCCGCCTCGGGTCCGCCCTCAGGCAGCCGGTGGGGCAGCCGTTCGAGCGCACGGCGCAGTAGCGTGACGGCCTCCTCGGCCGGCAACAACGGCGACAGCTCCACCGCGGCGTGGCGCTGCGGCCAGTGGCGCGAGTCGATGGCGTGCCGCAGCAGCGGCCGGGCCAGTTCGGGGCCGGTCTCGGCCGCGACAGCCAGGAACTCGGCCGACATCCTGGGGCGCTTGCCCGCGGCGGCCTGGGCGATGAGCCGCAGCGCGGCCTCGGGTAGTGGCTTCAGCACTGGTCGCAGGCGCAACTCGTCACCCGCGGCGGCGCGCACTTCGGCGTCGGCGTCGACCGTCGCCCGCACCAGCGTGACAGCACCCTTAGGCCCGGTGCGCGCCAGCGCCAGGGCCAGGCGCGGCCGGTCGGGCGCACTGGTGTCGGCCAGGCGGCGGCCCAGTGGCCCGGCCAGGTCGGCCGGCAGGCTGTCCGCGGCGAGCAGCGCCTCGAAGACGGCATCGCGGGCTCCCGGCTGCGGCGCGGCGGTAGCCACCTTGGCCCACAGCGCCTCGCTGGCGGGCCGCTTGGCCAGGGCGCGCGCCGCGGCGACGGCACGGTCGTCATGAGCATCGAGCGCCAACGTCACCAGGTCGTCGGGCGTGTCGGGCAACGCCTGCGCCGCGATGGCGGCGGGCGCCGCGATGGTGGCGGGCGCCGTCTTGGTCAATAGCTCGGCCAGCTGGTGCGGCGGCGTACCGCGGCGCTGCGTGGCGGCCGCGAGCATCAGTTGCTCATCGACGTCGAGTTCTCCGGCCTCGGCCCGCCGCAGCAACTCGGGCAGGGCGGTAGGGTCGGCGGCGCGCAGGCGTTCGGCCAGGCGTGCGCGCCGGGCCGCGGGGCCGCCCGGGCCGCGCCGGCGGTCCTCGCGCCAGGCCCGGCGCCAACCTTGCGCGCAGACAGCCAGCAGCAGGCCGAGCAGCCCGAGCGACCAGCCGCTGGGCAGATACCAGGTCCAGCGCGCCTGGGGCGGCACATAGGGGCGCGGCTTGGCTCGGCCTTCCAGCGCCTTGGCCAGCTTGGCCACGCGCCGCTGAGCCTCGGCCCGTCGTTCGTCGGACTCGGGCAGCCGCGTGGCGGCCTGCCGGAACGCGGCCAGCGCGTCCTTCTGCTTGCCCTGTGAGTCATAGAGCCAGGCCAGCAGCCACCAGCTCTCGCTGCTGTCGGGCTTGGCGGCGACGAGCCGGGCCAACTTCTCAATGGCCCCCTTGTGGTCGCGCCGCTCGCGCGCGGCGCGGGCCTCCGCGTACAGGGCCGACATGTCCGCCGGCTGGGCCTCCGCCTGCGCGGCAAGCGGCCCGGACGGCGTGCACAGCAGCAGTCCTGCCGCCAGCCATGGCAGCATCGACCAACCCCGCACCTGACCAACCCTCCGACTCACCCGCGCATGCCTCTCTTTGTTTGAGTACCGCCAAGCTGTAAAGTGGCCCACTGCGAGCAGGATGACCGGGGTGTCGGACGAATCGGTCGGCCACCAACAGGAGTCCCGCTATGTCGTTGTTCCGCGCGGTCGCGCTGATCGCCTTGCTCTCGCCGGCGGCCCAGGCGCTCAACCTGGCCAGCCTGCTCAGCGAGATGGTCGACCGCGACGCTCTGGCCCGGCTGCCAGAGCCCGCCTACACCTGCCGCCAGTTTAGCAGCTACGACCGGGCCGCGAAGGACCCGGAGCACGACTGGTTCGCCAATGGCGACGTCAACCAGTATCTGCGCGTCGAAGAGCGCGACGGCCGCAAGGAGTGGGTCATGATGGACGCTGCCGGACCCGGCGCCATCGTTCGACTGTGGTCGGCCAATCCGCCCGGCGACTGCCGGCTGCGGTTCTACTTCGACGAGCAGACCGAGCCAGGCTGGACGGTGGACTTCCAGGCGCTGACCAACGGCAAGGGCCCGGTGGCGGCTCCGCTCTCGGCGGTGCGCAGCCGCGGCTGGAACTGCTACCTGCCGGTGCCCTATGCCAAGCACTGCAAAGTGACCGCGGACAAGCCGGGCTTCTATTACCAGGTCAACTACCGCACCTGGCCCGCGGGCACGGCGGTCGAGACCTTCACGCCGGCCGCGCTCGACGCCGCCAAGGCCCAGGTGGACCGGGTGCAGGCCGCGCTGGCCAACCCGCCGGCGCCGACCGTGGCGCGGAAGCTGCCGCTGGATGGCACGCTGGCCGCCAAACAGAGCCGCACGGTCAACCTGCCCGCCGGCACCAATGCCGTACGTCAGATCACGCTCAATGTGGCGCCGGTCAAGGCCGATGCCGACCTGGCCCAGGTTTTGCGTAGTGTCGTCGTGCGCGCCGAGTTCGATGGCGAGGCCTGCATCTGGGTGCCCTTGAGCGACTTCTTCGGCAGCGGCGTGGGCGTGAACGCCTATCAGGACTGGTACTGTGACGTGGCCCAGGACGGCACGATGACCTGCCGCTGGGTCATGCCCTATCAGAAGGCCGGGCGCCTGACCATCGAGAACCTGGGCGCGCTGCCGGTCACGGTCAAGGGCAGTGTCGGCGTCGGCCCGTTCACCTGGGATGCCCGCTCGATGCACTTCCGCTCCGAGTGGCGCTGGCAGAATCCGCTGCCGACTCGTCCCTACAGCGACTGGAACTATGTCACCGTCACCGGCCAGGGCGTCTACGTGGGCGACGCGCTGGCGGTGTTCAACCCCGTGACCGCCTGGTGGGGCGAGGGCGACGAGAAGGTGTATGTCGATGGCGAGGCATTCCCCTCGCACTTCGGCACCGGCAGCGAGGACTACTACGGCTACGCCTGGTGTGACCCGACGCCGTTCACCGCGCCGTTCCACGCGCAGCCGCGGTGCGATGGCCCGGCCAACCGGGGCAACACCACGGTGACCCGCGTGCGCAGCCTCGACGCCATCCCCTTCAGCAAGAGCCTGCGGTTCGACATGGAGTGCTGGCACTGGGCCGACTGCAAGGTGGCCTATGCCGCCACCACCTACTGGTACGGCCGACCGGGCGCCAAGAGCAACCGCGTGCCCCAGCCGGACGGCGCCTTGGCGGCGCTGCCGGCGGCCCCGCCGCCGTTCAAGCTGGCCGGCGCGGTCGAGGCCGAGAAGATGAAGATCGCCAGCCGAAGCGACGGCCTGGAGAGCGAGGTGCAAGGCACCGAGGGCTACGGTGAGCAGTGGAGTGGCGGCCACCACTTGTGGGTCCGCGGCCGCAAAGTCGGCGACTTCGTGGAGTTGGAGTTGCCCGCCGATGGCGCTGGCGCACGCCAGATCACGTACTACGGCACCAAGAGCTGGGACTATGGCGTACTCAAGATCACCGTCAACGGCCAGAAGGCCATCGACTCCCTCGACACCTGGGCCGAGCAGGTGACGCCCACGGGCGCACTGCCGTTGGGCACCTTCGAGCCCGTGGACGGCAGGTTCGTCGTCCGGGTCGAGGTGGTGGGCAAGAACGACAAGTCCAAGGGCACGGGATCGTTCTTCGGCATCGACGCGCTGACCCTGAACAAACCCTGATCGCCAGGCGTTTGGACAGGTAGGCGCCTGTCTGGGCAACATAGGTCGGAACCATCGGCCCCCGAACGCTGTCCGAGTCGAGCAGCAGGCGCATCAGAACGCAGTCGTAAGGCTGTGAGCGCGCTCGGCGGTTGTGAGCGTCGGGGGCCGATGTTATACTACTAAGGTATTCCACTGCCCTGATCCGGCTGCCCGAGCGGCCTGGGCAGGGCCTGAGGTGACGGTCATGAGGCGCATGGCGCGGGTGGTAATGATGCTGTTGGTCGGCGCTTGGCCGATCGTGGCGTCGGCTGGCCCGTTCGAGACACTGCCGCGCGGGCATCGGGTCTATGCCGACCTTGCGGCGGTCGACCACGAAGGGTTGTTGTCGGCGGGCTCGGCCTACCAGCCTGGCCGTGCACTGACCCGCACCGAATGTGCCATGATCGTCAACGAGACCTGCAAGTCGCTCACCGCACGCGCCGGCGCGCTGCCGACGACCGCCAACAGCGACCCGCGACTGGCGCAGGTGGTGTCGGCGCTACTGCGACTGATAGACGTGTTCGCGCCCGAGCTCAAGCTGCTCAGCGACGAGATGCCCATGGTCCGCGAGCGCATCGCCGCGCTGCCCACCACGGTCTCGTCTCTGGCCCAGTTGCGGCCCGATCGACCGGCGCCCCACGGCGCGGGCGGGCTGAGCGTGGCGCAGCCGCGCACACCGTGGATGCCGCGCCTGGCCGACTCGGTCAGCCCCATGGCCCCGACCTCGGTTGATCGAACTCCGGCCAGCGGCCTGAGCATGAGCTACCAGCCCATCGTGGCACGCGATCCCATGGGTCCCAGCAGCCTGCTCAGCGGTCAGGTCTTCGCCGCCGATCTGCGACTGCGCATGGGTGACACCAGCGTGCTCATCGAATACGGACGGTCGCTGTTCGACCAGCGCCTGGGCGCGGCCGTCACGCCCGAGGAAGGCGCTCGCCTGCGCACCAGCTTCGAAACCGCGCTCACCGACCGGCTGAGCCTCGACCTCGGCTACAACCGGTTGAGCGGCAACTACCGCCTTTTCACCGCGCTCACACCCGGGCTGGGCGACGGCGCGCTGTCCGGTCTGCAGGCCGGCGTGAGCTGGGCTGGCCGCCGCTGGCATCTGTTCGGCGGCGCCACGGTGCTCGCACCCGAACACGAACTCAACAGCTTCTACAACATCGTCGGCGGCCAGGTCACCTACAACCCGACCGCCAGTTGGTCGGTGGCCTTCGGCTACCAGAGCAACATGCGGCGCTCGCTGGCCAGCTTCGAGGATACCTGGCGCAGCTTCTACAACGCCAAGGTGGCCTACGCGCTGAACCAGGCGCTGCGTGCCGACCTGCTCTACCGCTTCGACACGGGTGAGCAACGCGGCAACGGTCTCACGCCCGGCAGCGGCGAGCACTTCGGCGGCGTGTCACTGTCCGTGGGCTTCTGAGGTTGGCACACTGGCCCAGCCTCATCCCGCTCCGGCTCTGCGCGCTGGCCCTGGCCACATCGCCGCTGCTTGCGGCCGGCGGCGTGCAACTGGGTCCCCAGGCGCCGCAGGCCGCCAAGACCGTGAGCTGGGCTGGCCTGCACGCCGAGGTCGTGGCCGACGACATCATCACCCACTGGGGCCGCCGCCGCGTCATCGAGCTCAACGGCTCGGCCAAGGTCACCGCCAAGGACCTGGTCGTCCAGGCACAGCATATCGAGTTGGACCTGACCGATGACAAGCACGCCACCGTGCGCGGCCGCGGCGCGGTCCGCGTGGTCCGCACCACGGTCGCCGCGGGAGCCGACCGCTACGCCACCGGCGAGGAAGTGGTCGTCGACATCGACACCCTCACCGGGTACGTCACCGACGCGCTGATCAGCCAACCGCTGCCCTTCCAGCCTAAGCCGCGCGACTTGCTCGACCCCGATGAACGGCCGCGCGTGGTCAACGTGTCGGCCAAGCGCGCCGCGCTGAACCAGCCCGTGGATCCCGGCACCAAGATCCTGCCCAACCGCTGGGTCGACCTGCAGGAGCCGTCAATCTGGATCCCCCAGGGCAAGACCCCGCAGTTCCGCCTGCGCGCGGCGCGCGCGCAGATGCTGCTGTGTGAGCCGGGCTGCCTGGTCTCCAACGTCGATGTGCTCAAGATGCGCGACGTGCGCTTGCAGCTCGGCGGCCACACCGTGCTACGCCTGCCGGAACTGCATCTCGGCACGGGTGGGCTGTACTTGCCGTATCTGGGCTACAACAGCACCTGGGGCGTGTTTGCTCAGCAGTCGTTGTCCATCAAGATAAGCGACAACGTGAAGCTGCGCGCCACACCGCGCCTCGGCACCGTCCAGGGCATCACCGGTACCACCAGCCTGGAGTATACGACCGGCATGGGCCGGCTGGCACTGGCCACGACCTTCCGCGAGCGCACCACGCTGCCGGTCAGCCGCGAGACCGTGCAATACTCGCGCTGGCCCGAGGCGAGCTGGACACTGCCCGTCTGGACCGTGCCCAAGCTGGGTGGCGACCTGAAGGCCTCGGCCGCGGTGGGCATCATCCGCGAGCACGGCACCGGCACGTTCTGGCGCAGCCGCTACGACCTGGGCTGGGCCAAGGCCATCCACCAAGGCCCCACGTTCGCCGCGTCGCTACGCAGCGGCGCGCACTGGAGCTACGGCGAGGGCGGCTACATGTACGGCTGGGTTGGTGGTGGCGCCACCATCGAGAAGAACTTCGCCGAGCGGTTCTGGATCAAGCTCGGTGCCGACTCGCGCTGGGTGTCCGGCAAGACGCCCTACCGGTTCGAGCGCCTGGAGGCGCCGATCACGCTCACTGCCGACGCACGCTGGCGCGTGGCCCGGCATTGGGTGCTGGAGGATGCGCTGGGCTACGATGTCGAGCGCGGCCGCGTGATCGACCACAGCACGAGCATCCTGTACCGCGACCGCCTGCTTGAGTACGGTGTCACCGTGCGCAGCGAGCCCGAGCTCGAGTTCCAGTTGGCCGCCGGCGTCGTAGGATTCTGACGACGTTACAATCAGTCCAGATTGCGTCGCACGCGGCCCGCGGGCATCGGGCACAATAGGTGCATGAGCATGACTGACGGGGGTTCAGATGGCGACGGTGCTGTTGGTCGATGACGAGCCCGGTGTGCGGCAAGTACTGCAGGCCTTCCTGGAGCTCGAAGGGTTGTCCGTCATCGAAGCCGGCGACGGCGAAGAGGCCCTGGCCATCGCGCTCAGCACGGCCATCGACCTGGTTGTCACGGACATCATGATGCCCCGCATGGACGGCGTCGGCCTGCTCCGCGAGATACGCACCCGCCTGGGCCCCAGTCTGCCCGTGGTTGTCATCTCCGGTCACCACGATGCCCGCCTGCCGGCCGACCTGGCCGATAGCAGCACCCGCTTCATGACCAAGCCAGTGACGCTCAACGGCTTCTGCGGCATGGTGCGCGACCTGCTGGCCAGTTCTCGCTCCGCGCCCTGAATGCGCGACGCCCCGCGGCCGTGGCCGCGAGGCGCCGTGTCGAACTTCTGGGCCACCCTACTCGACGATGTCGTCGTAGAACGTCACGATATCGCCCCGCACCTCGGCCTCGTTGTACTCCATGGCCGCGCGCGGATGCTGGTTCAGCATGCCGGTCAGCAGGTACGGCAGGTCGAAGCCCCAGCGCAGCTTGGCGCGGAGCGGCTCAATGGTGTCTTGCACGCACCGCAACACCGGCCGCAGATCGAACTTGGGGTTGTGCAGGAAGGCCAGCAGCAGCTCCATCTGGCAGTTGCCCGCGCCACGACCCAGACCGGCGAACGTCGCGTCGATCATGTCGCAACCCCAGACAATGGCCTCGATGGTGTTGGCGAAACCCAGGTTGAGGTTGTTGTGGGCGTGGATGCCCACTTTCTTGCCCTTGGGGTCGCAGACCGCGCGGTAGCGCTTCACATAGTCGTGGATCTGCTCGGAGTAGAGCGAACCGAAGCTGTCCACCAAGTAGATAGCGCCGACATCGCTCTGGGCCAGCAACGCCAGGCCCTCGTCCAACTCGCGCTCGGGCACGGTGGACACCGCCATGACATTGACGGTGGTCTCATAGCCCTTGTCCGCCGCGTCCTTGATCATGTCCAGCGCGGTGGGGATCTGGTGGATATAGCAGGCCACACGGATCAGATCGAGCACACTGTGGTCACACGGCAGCACGTCCGTGTGGTAGTCGCAGCGCTCGGCATCGCACATCACCGACAGCTTGAGCGGCGTGTCGTTCTCGCCCACGATGCGGCGCATGTCCTCTTCACGACAGAACTTCCAGTCGCCGGCGCTGCCGGGCGCAAAGATGCGCTGGCTGGCCTTGTAGCCCAGCTCCATATAGTCCACGCCACTGTCGACGCAGGCCTGATAGACGGCCTTCACCTGCTCGTCGGCAAAGCCATGGTTGTTCATCAGTCCGCCGTCGCGGATTGTACAGTCAAGGACCTTGATCGATTCTCGGTATCCCACCCAGTCCCTGCCTCCCTGATGGGCCGCGTCATCCACCGCCATCGTTATATCTTCCTTTTCTTCCGCCTAGTGTGCCCCTCTGCCGCCGGGGCGTCCAGGCATTGTACTCCCGAGAGTCAACCCTATCTGGCGAGGAGTCAGCCCCCGCGCGGCGAACGCCCGCGGCGAAGGTAGAGAGTATCGATGGCAGTGAACCAGTCGTTTGTCTACAACATGCTCCACGACGACGCCTTGGGGGTCGAGCGGCTGCTGGCGGCCGCCGCCGAGATCGGCTACAAGGCGGTCGAGTTCTGGGGGCGCGATAGCGTGCCGTTCGACGAGTTGGTCAAGCTGGCGCCCAAGCACGGCCTGCGCGTGGCCACCATGGTCGGCGGCGGCGGCTTCAACGACCCCAAGAACCACGACCAACTCGAGGTCGACGTCAAGGCGGCCATCGATATTGCCGCGGACAACGACATCCCCGGCCTCATCGTGCTCAGCGGCAACTGCGGCGGCATGGACAAGTGGACCGGCCTGCGCAACTGCGCCGCGGGCCTGCGCCGGCTGGCGCCCTACGCCGAGGCCAAGGGCGTCAACCTCAACATGGAACTGCTCAACTCCAAGGTCGACCACGCCGACTACATGTGCGACGAGACCCTGTGGGCGGTGACCCTGTGCGATCTGGTCGCCTCGCCGCGGGTCAAGATCCTGTACGACATCTACCACATGCAGATCATGGAGGGCGACCTCTGCCGCACCATTGGCCGCTACGGCAGCTACATGGGCCACTACCACACCGCCGGCAACCCTGGCCGCCGCGATATGGACGAGACCCAGGAGATCAACTACAAGGCCGTCATGGCCGCCGTGGACGCCAGCGGCTACGAGCTGTACGTCGGCCACGAGTTCCGGCCCAAGGGCAGCGACGCGACGACAGGGGCACGACCCTTACTCCGGTCGTGGCAGAAGGGCGGCGTCCCAGTGCCAGCCGAAGCAGGGCTGCGAGGTGGCAGATCAGGAACTCCAGGTCACCCGTGGATCTCCTGCCCCGTCGGCCCATCCTCACCCTCGCGCGCCAGTTCCAGCAGGCGTGAGATCACGGTGTCTACGGACTCCGGCGCCTCGGGCGCCAGGTCGGTGCGTACCGAGCCGGGATTGAAGGTGTTGACGCGGATGCCCAGCGGCGCCAGCTCTTGGGCCATGACGCGGGTCAGCGCGTCGAGCGCGGACTTGGAGACGCTGTAGGCGCCGTGCAGCGGCGCAGACTTCTGGGCGGAAGTCACGTTGACCACATGGGAGCCGCGTCGCGCCGCGAGCAGCGGCACCAGCGCACGGGTCATGAGGTACGCGCCCCGCAGATTGACCGCCATCACGCGGTCGAACTCGTCCACCGGCAGTTCGTGCAACGGCCAGCGCGGATGACCCGTGCCGGCGCAGTTGAACAGCAGGTCGACGCGGCCGGCGACTTCGTCAAGGAAGGCCCGCACGCGGTCGACGTCGGGCTCGAAGCTGACATCCGCGCACAGCGGATGGGCCTCACCGCCGGCACTGACGATGGTGTTGGCCACCTCGCGCAGGACCTCGCGGCGACGCGCCACCAGGATGACGGTCGCGCGCTCCTGGCCCCAGGCCAGCGCCGCGGCCCGGCCGATGCCGCTGCTGGCGCCGGTCACCACGAGCACCTTGCCGCGCAGGCTCATCGCCGCTACTCCGCGTCGTCGGTCTTCCAGTCGTAATGACTGTTGCCGATGTGCTCCTTGTTCGTGGTGTCGCCACGAGTCACCAGGCGGTAGAGCTTGGCGTCGATCTTGGTGTCGCTGATGACCGTCTTCTCCACCTGCAGGCTGATCTTGCGGCCCGGCACCGTCTTGCCGTACAGCGTGCAGGTCAGCTCCTTGCCATAGAGCGAGTAGCGCACAAACACCGGGGCGCCGGAGTTGTTCCTGAACTTCATGTCGAACTGGCCCCAGGCCACCGTGGCGTCGCGCCCGATGGGCAAGTAGCGCACCGGTCGGCTGTGGGTGCGGTAGGTCACGATCTCCAGCCCGGCGAACAGCGCGGCGTTGAAGAGCGTGCCGGTGACCTGGCTGACGCCGCCACCCAGGCCCTCGACGATCTTGCCGTTCTCGAAGATGTGCGCCACACGGAAGCCACGCGCCGCGGTGCGTTCGCCGACGGCTTCGTTCATGGAAAAGGTGATGCCGGCGGGGATCAGCACACCGTCGATGGCCGATGAGGCCAGTTTGACGTTGTGCGTGCGGTCAACTTCGCCAGGGTTGAGGTTGGTGGTGTAGCGCGCCAGCCGCCCGGTGATGCCCGCGAAGGTGGTAGCCGGCACCGTCTGCGGCGTCTTGGTCACCACGACCTGCACGCGCATGGTGGCGGCATCCTTGGCCAGCGCGGCAGCCACCTTGGCGGCCGTGGCGGCGGCGTCGAGCTCGCGCTTCATCTCGCCCGGATCCACGCGCACCGTCTCGCCGTCGTCGATGATGCCGGCGTTGCGCCCACCAAAGCTGAACTCCGGCTTGAGCGTGACCAGGTAGGCCGTCAACTCAGGCTGCTTGACCTTCAGCCGTAGCGGCACCCAGGCGTCGCCCTTGGTCGCGGCCAGCAGCATGGCGTCGAGGTCGAGTTCCACCGACAGGTCCTGCCGCGTGCGCACCACGCTCTTCACGCTGTCGGTCAGCGTGACCTCCACATCCAGCTTGGGCAGCAGATCGTTGACCAGCTTGTCGCGCGCGGCCGCCACGGTCAGGCCCGACACGTCAACGTCGGACACCTTGACCGTGCCCAGCTTGGTGTCCGGCGACAGCGCCGGCGGCGCCGGCGGTGTCGTGGGCGGGGTGGTGGGCGGCGGCGTCGTGGGAGTCGACGACGGCGGCGTGGCCGGCTTGGTCGGGTCGGGTGCCTCGCTGGGTTTGGGCGGGGTGGCCTTGCCGGGCGCCGGAGCCGGGGCCGGGGCCGGCGCCGAGTCGGCGGCACGAACCATGGTGGCCAGTCCGAGCAGCAGGAATAGGACAGCAGTCTTGCGCACGTTCATGATTAGGAATCATACAACCAACACGCGTGCTGGGTAGTCTCTTTTGTAGCGCGGACGCGCCGATCCATCGCGGCGTGCCGGGAGGCCGATCATGTTGAGAGCGAGTTGCTGTCTGAGCCTGGTGATCCTGGCCACGCTGACCGGCGCGGCCGAACGGCCCACCGGCCGGCTGGCCTACCTGAAGGACGGTGCCGCCTGGGTGCAGGCGCTCGGCTCGCGCACCGTCCGCCTGCCGGCCTCCGAAGGCGCGGTGTGGGTGTCCATGTCGCCCACCGACGGCACTTGCCTCTACACGCAGCCGGCCGCCGAAGACACCATGACCGTCGTCGTCAGTCGCCCGCCCTATGCCGTCGCCAAGCCGCTGTTGCCCGCCAAGGGCTCCTATGGTCAGCCCGTATGGACGGCCAACGGACTGCGCGCCTACCTGGCTGCCGGCGACGCAGCCCTGGCCTATGAGCCGGCGCTCGACCAGGCGATCCTCGTGGCCGCGGCGCCGCTGACCCTCTCCGCCGACGGTGAACAGGCAGCCTGGCGCACCGACAAGGCCATCCGCCTGCGCAACACCGGCACCGGCGCCGAGCGCGACCTGTTCGGCATTGGCCGGCCGGAGGCGCTGTTCGCCTCACTGCGCAGCGCGCGCTACCCCAAGCGCCTGGCCGACCTGACCAAGAGCATCGACGCCGACCTGTGGCACGATGCGAGCAACTGGCAGCTCACCTCGCCTGCGCTCATGCCCGACGGCAAGCGCCTGTTCTTCGCCACCAACGCCGGCACTAGCGCCGGCGCCGCGGGCAACTGCACCTGGTGCCTGTTCGCCGCCGACACGGCCGACGGCAAGCTCGCCCCGCTCAGCGGCGTCGGCGCGCAGTATGGCCGCGTGCCTCACTGGCTGGCCGTCTCGCCCGATAGCCGCTATCTGGCCTACCTCGACTCCTATCACGACTCGGCTCTGAGCAACCCCTGCGGCCTGCACCTCACCGACCTGCTCACCCAGGCCGACCGCGAACTGCTCTGGGCCGGACACGACACGGAGAAGGAAGCCTGCGTCAGCGACGAAGCCTGCTGGTCGCCCGACAGCCGTTTCGTGGCGGTATCGGTGGCGTGGTATGAGCCGCGCAAGCTCATCGAGGCGGAGGCGACCGAGATCCCCGCCGGTCTGTTCAACCTGCTCGTCTACGACGTGGCGACGGGGCGCGCGGTCCTGACGGTGCCTGGCGGGCGTCAGCCGAGTTGGGGTAAGTAGCCCGACCGGTGTAGAATCACCCCTCGGAGCACCCCTTGGCCTTCGCCTCACCGCCAGTGCCGGTCAACCTGGACCAGGCCGAGCCGTCGCCGCATCTGGCGCGCGCTTGGGCCTTGCGGGTGATCACGCTGCTGCTGCTCGGCGGGCTTTTTGGCCGTTTGTGGGTGTTGCAGATCGTGCGCGGCGGGGAGGCCGAGCGGCTCGCGGCGCGGAACCGGGTGCGGCTGGAGCCCACCGTGGCGCCACGCGGCGCCATCTTCGATGGCCGTGGCCAGTTGCTGGCCACCAACCGGCTCAGCCACCGCATCGCACTGGTCGACCTGAGCGGCGCCCGCGAGGACCGGCGCGCGCGCACTACCTGGATGATCAACGCCGCCTCGCCGCGCGCGGCCGCCAGCGTCGACATGCCCATGCCCACGGTGGATGAGCAACTGGCCCTGCTGGCCCGGCTGCTGCGACTGACGCCCGACGATGTCGGCCTGATCCGCACCGAGCTGGCCAGCCGCACGCGGCCGCGGTTCGCGCCGGTCACCGTCATCGACGACGCCGACGCCAAGGCGCTGACGCTGGTGCAGGAACGGCTCTGGCAACTGCCGTCGGTGGTCATCGATCCCGTGCCGGCGCGCCGCTATCCCGCCGGCCGGCTCGCCGCCCACGTGGTCGGCTATGTGGGCAGCATCTCGCCCAAGGAACTCGATGCGCGCCGCGCTGAGGAGCAGGCCGCCATCGACGCGCTGCGCCTGCGCATCGACAACGCGCGCAACGACCTGCCCAACAGTCAGCTCAGCCAGCTCGCGGCGCTCAACCGGCAGTTGCAGGTGGCCGAGCGGCTGCGCAACCAGACGGCGCGCACCGTCGGCAAGACCGGCCTGGAGGCGGCCCACGACACCGAGTTGCAGGGCGAGCCGGGCATCCAGACCTGGCAGGTCAATGCGCGCGGCCTGCCCATCAAGCTGCTCTCCACCTCGCAGGGCGAGGCCGGCAATGCGCTGTGGCTCAACCTCGACCTGCGCCTGCAGAAGGTTGCCGCGGAGGCCCTGGTCGGCCGACGCGGCTCGGCAGTGGCCATCGACCCGCGCGACGGCGCGGTCCTGGCCATGGTCAGCAGTCCCGGCTATGACCCCAACGACTTCGTGCCCAAGATCAACAGCGCGCTGTGGCAGAGCATCTTGGACGACACGGCGCACCCGATGGAGAACCGTGCGCTGCGCTCAGCCTATCCGCCCGGTTCGACCTTCAAGGGTATCGTCTCCACCGCCGCGGGGTTCAAAGCCGGCGTCATCAGCGAGCACACCAGCTGCTCGTGCGGCGGTGCGTTGCGCATTGGCGGCCACCTGAAGAAGTGCTGGATGACACACGGCGGCGTCGACCTGCAGACCGCCATCGCCCAGTCGTGCGATGTGTTCTTCTACATCGCCGGATTGCGCATGGGCCCGACGCCGATCATCGACATGGCCAAGGGCTTCGGCCTGGGCGAGCCGACTGGCATCGACCTGCCCGAGGAGCGTGGCGGCAACCTGCCCGACCCCGAGCAGCACAAGCGCCGTTGGCGCCGCGAGTGGTATCCTGGCGACACGGCCAACCTGGTCATTGGGCAGGGCGATGTCAACTGCACCGCGCTGCACGAGGTGCGGTCACGCGACGGCCAGACCGTGGTCAAGCCGTGGCAGCCGGTGCGGCGTGGCACGGTGCCCGCGTCGGCCGACGCGCTGCGGCAGATCAAGCAGGGCATGGTGCTGGCCGTGACCCACGGCACCGCGGCGCCCGCGGCCCTGCCCGGCATCAACGTGGCCGGCAAGACCGGCTCGGCCGAGGTCGGAGGCGACCGCGAGGCGCACGCCTGGTTCTGCTGCTTCGCGCCGGTGGAGAGACCGCGCGTGGCCGTCGCGGTCATGGTGGAGAACGGCGGGCACGGCAGCGAGGCCGCCGCGCCCATCGCGCGCGCCATGATGAGCACGCTGTTCGAACTCGAAGGGAAAGCGCCGTGAGCCGAGCCTTCCGCCATGCCCAGTCCGAGTCGTTTGCCGGCCACCACGACGCCGCGGCCAAGCTCTTTGCTCAGGCGCGACGCGATGCGCCCACGCTGCCGCACCTGGCGCTCCAGGAGGCGTTGGCCGAGGCCCGCGCCGGGCGGCCCGACACCGCGCTGCGCATCCTGCGTCGCGCCGACTGCGCGCAGCCGCCGTACCGCCTTTTCGAGGGCTGGCTGCAGGCCCGCTGCGGCCAGGTAGAGCAGGGGCTCAGCACATTGGCCGCCCTGGTCGCCGAGCAGCCGGGCAACCGCGTGGCGGCCACGGCCCTGGCCTACTGCCAGTTGCGCGCCGGGCAGGTGGAGCCCGCGCTGACGCTGTTGGCCGACCACGGCGACAACCTCGAACTGCTGAGCTGGGCCTGGGCCGAGCTCGAACGCCAGGCGCCATCGTCCACCGCCGGTGACCTGCCGCCGTTGCCGGCCGGCAGCAACTCGCGCCGCGCGGCGCGCCGCTGGTTCGCCGCGGGGCAGGCCGCGCTGTTCGGGCACGTGCAGTCAGCCTGGCGCCATGCCCTGCTGGCCAGCCGCTGGGCCGCGCCGTTGCACCCGTTGCTCCGTGCGCTGGAGGGGCCCTGGCCCACCGACGCACTGGTCGCCTTCCGCCGCGCCGATGCCACCGGGCACGCCCTGCCGCTGCTTAGCTTCCACCTGGGCGCCGCGCTGTATGACGCCGGCCACTGGGCGACGGCGCTGGCCATGCTGGAACGCGCTGGGAACGAACTGGAAGCCGAACTGGCTCGGCGCCTGGATCGTGCCAAGCCCGAGCAGCGCGACGCCGAACGCGCGCTGTTCGAGGCCGGTGAGGAGGCCTGCACCGTGCGGCTCTATCGCGCCGCCGCGCTCACCGAGCTGGGCCGATGGGATGAAGCCGAGACCGCTCTGGATGAACTGGCGGCCCTGTCCGACGACGAGGAACCCGGCGAGTCCGGCCGCGTGCATGAGTTCGCCGTGCCCGAGTGGTTCGTCTGTCGCGGTCGCTGCCGGCTGGCTCGAGGCCGGTTCGACGCCGGTCGGGCCGACCTCGAACGCGCTCTGGTCGCCGATCCCGCGGTGTTCGCCGCTCGGCTGGCCCGCCTGCGCGCCGCCGGGGCTCAGAACCCGTAGAGCGCGGCGATCTGGTAGCCCAGTTCGGGCGCCAGCATGACCGCTAGCGCGCCCAAGACGAGGAACGGACCGAAGGGGATGGGGTCACGCCGGCTCATGCGGCCCGACGCCAGCAGCAGTCCGCCGATCACCGCGCCGGCCATGATGCTGATCAGGAAGAATGCCGCAAACTGCCGGCCAGGGCCGATGAGCGCCCCGACGCCCGCCGCCAGCAACACATCGCCGCCGCCCATGGCCTCCTGCCCGAACCACCAGCGGCCCACGCGCACAATGGCCTCGAAGGCCGACCAACCCACCACCGCGCCAAGGAGCGCGAGCTTGAGGCTGGGCAGGCCCGGCGCCGGTAGCCACGGGAAGGCATGGACCAGGGCTGCGGCGCCCAGGCCCGCGACGAGCAGAGTCTGGTTGAGCGCGTTGGGGATGATCTTGTAGCGCAGGTCGGTGCCGGTGCCGGCCACCATGGCCGCGGTAGCGACGAAGTAGGCGATGGTGGTCACCGTGGCGCCCCAGCGCCAGAACACGGCCAGGTAGGCCACCCCCACCAGCGCCTCCACCCACGAATACTGCATGCTGAGCGCCACGCCGCAGTAGCGGCAGCGGCGACCGGCGAGTAACAGGCTCAGCATCGGGATGAGGTCGCGCGGCGCCAGCTCGGTGCCACAGCAAAAGCAATGGCTGCCGGGGGAGACAACGGACTTCTCCCTCGGCAGCCGATAGATGAGCACGTTGACGAAGCTGCCGACACAGCAACCGAGCAGTAGCGACCCGATGGCCAGGACCACACGCGTCGGCTCGATCGGCATCCTCTCTTCCCGCGCCTTACTGGCTCAAACTGTCGATGATCGCCACGAGCGGCAGGAACATCGAGATGACGATGAAGCCGACGATGAGGCCCAGGATAACGATCATGATCGGTTCCAGGGCCGCGGTCAGCGATTCCAGCGCCGCTTCGACTTCACCTTCGTAGAACTCGGCGATCTTCTCGAGCATCTGGTCGAGCGCGCCCGTCTCTTCGCCGATGGCCACCATCTGCACGACCATGGGCGGGAACCAGCCACTCGCCTCCAACGGCTTGGCGATGACCTCACCTTCACGGATGGCCGCACGAGCATTCATGATGGCCGTGGAGATGATGTCGTTGTCCACCGTGCCGGCGGTCGTCTCCAGCGCGCCCAGCACCGGCACGCCGGACCCGAGCATGGTGGAGAGCGTCCGCGCGAAGCGGCTGAGCGAGATCTTCAGGCCGAGGATGCCAAAGACCGGCACCTTGAGGCGGATCCAGTCCCAGATGCGGCGACCGGACTTGGTCCTCTTCCACTTCTGGAAGAGCATCCAAATACCGAAACAAATGGGCCACGTAACCCAGAACTTCTTGATCATCCAGTTGACCATGAACTCCGAGGTGTTCTTGAGGAACAGGGTCGGCGCCGGGAAGTCCTTGACGCCGAGGTCGGTGAACAACTGGATGAACTTGGGCAGGATGAAGGTCATCAGGAAGGTCACGATGCCGAACGCCACGATCAAGACCAGGACCGGGTAGGTCATGGATGACTTGATCTTGCGACGCAGCTCGATGTCCTTTTCGAGGAACCCAGCCAGGCGGTCGAGGGTTTCGTCGAGCACACCGCCGACCTCACCCGCGCGCACCAGACCGACGAACAGGTTGTTGAACGCCCTGGGGTGCCGCAGCAGCGCCTTGGACAAGGCCTCGCCCGCCTCGACCTGCGCCTGAAGGTCACGGATGATGTCCTTGAGCTTGTAGCTGGCCGCCTGCTGCTCGAGCACCGTCAGACAGCGGATCAGACTCACGCCGGCATTCATCATGGTGGAGAACTGGCGGCAGAAGAGCGCCAGGTCCTTCATCTTGACCTTGCCGAAGTTGCCGACCCGCCGGCGCTTCTTCTCCTTTTCGGTCGCCGGACCCTTGACGCCCTTGGCCTTGGCCACCTTCGCCGCGGCGCGACCCGTCAACACCTTGACCTCGGTCGGGAAGTAACCCTGGGCCGAGAGCCGCTGCCGCAGGACCTTCTCGTCCTCAGCTTCGGTCGTGCCCTGGGTGATCTTGCCCGACTGGGTCTTGGCCGTGTACTGGAATACTGGCATCGCCTTCTCCCCAGGTCGCTCTCAGCTCAGGTGGCTCAAACATGGCCCCGGACGATCAGCGTCGCTGTGTCGGGCGCCCACCACCGGCGGCGCCACCTTCCCCATCTTCGCCGAAAATGAGCTTCTTGAGCTCTTCCTGGTTGACCGCCTTCTTCATGGCGTCTTCGTAGGAGATCATACCCCGCGTATAGCAGTCGCTAAGCGCCTGATCCATGGTCTGCATGCCGATTTGCTTGCTGGTCTGGATGACCGAGGTCATCTGGTGGGCCTTGGCCTCACGGATCAGGTTGCGGATGGCCGAATTGCAGATCATGATCTCTTGGACACAAACGCGGCCCGACTGGCCGGCGCGCGGCAGCAACTGCTGCGAGATGACCGCCACCAGGTTGTTGGCCAACTGCACGCGGATCTGTTCCTGCTGGTCGGCGGGGAACTGGTCGACCATACGGTCCACGGTCTCCGCAGCGGTGTTGGTGTGCAGTGTGGCGAACACCAGGTGGCCCGTTTCCGCGGTGGTGATGGCGATACCCGTGGTTTCCAGGTCGCGCATCTCACCGACCAGGATGACGTCGGGGTCCTCGCGCAGGGCTGAGCGTAGCGCCTTGGCGAAGCTGTGGGTGTCGGTCCCCACCTCGCGCTGATGGAGCACTGACTTCTTGTGGGTGTGCAGATACTCGATCGGGTCCTCGATGGTGAGGATATGCACACCGCGCGTGGCGTTGATCTCGTTGATCATGGAGGCCAGCGTGGTCGACTTGCCCGAACCGGTCGGACCGGTCACCAGCACCAGCCCGCGCGGGCGGTTGATGAACTCACGTAGCACAGCCGGCTGCTTGAGGTCCTCCATGGTGGGGATGCGCGAGGGAATGGTACGGAAGGCGGCGGCGGCGCACATCTTCTCCTTGTACACATTCACGCGGAAGCGGGACACGCGCTGCAGCGAGTAGGAGAAGTCCAGCTCCCACTCGTTCTCATAGCGCTGGATCTGCTCATCGCTGAGGATGTCATAGCAGATGCGCTGCGCCACGGGCGGGGTGAACTGCGTGTAAGGCAGCGGCTGGAGCTCGCCGTCGACCCGGATGATCGGCGGCAGACCCACAGCCACATGCAAGTCGGTACCACCGGCATCGACGCACTGGCGGAGCAGGTCGTCGATATGCGCATCCTCGATGGGCATCGCGCCTTTGCGCGGAACAGGCGTCTCCATCCGGCACTATCCTCCGAACCGCGGCCGGCGCCCGCTGGCGCCGACCTCGAACTAGCTGTGACACCGACTCGCCCTAGCGGCGAACCTACTCCATCGCGGAGCCCACCGACTGGACCACGCGCATGACCTCTTCGATGGTGGTCATGCCGGCCAGGACCTTCTTCAGACCGTCCTGCTGCAACGTACGCATGCCGTTGGCGCGCGCCGCGTCGCGGATTTCGCCGGCCGATCCGCCCTTGACGATCAGTTCCGAGATCTCGGCGTTCATGATCATCAACTCGTAGATGCCGATGCGGCCCCGGTAGCCGGTTTCGCGGCAGTTGGAGCAGCCCTGGCCACGGTAGAAGGTGATCGGGTTGTTGGGGTCGGGCTTGAACCCGAACCGCTCCAAGGCTTCCACCGGCGGGTGGTAAGCCACGCGGCACTCGGAGCAGATCTTGCGGACCAGGCGCTGGGCCATGGAGCCGATCAGCGACGCGGCCACCAGGAACGGCTCGACGCCCATGTCGACCAGACGAGTGACCGACTGCGGCGCGTCGTTGGTGTGCACCGTGGACAGCACCAAGTGGCCCGTCAGCGACGCTTCGATGGCGATGTGCGCCGTTTCCACGTCACGGATCTCGCCGACCATCATGATGTCCGGGTCCTGGCGCAGGAAGGAGCGCAGAGCACCGGAGAAGTCGACGCCGGCCTTGCGGTTCACCGCCACCTGCGAGATGCCCGGCAACTGGTACTCGACCGGGTCCTCGATGGTGATGATGTTGCGGTCCACCACGTTCAGCTTGTTGAGCACCGAGTACTGCGTGGTGGTCTTGCCCGAACCCGTCGGCCCACACGAGAGCAGAATGCCGTACGGCTGGACCACCAGCTCCTCGAGCAGCGCCTGCGTGTCGGGGAACAGACCCAGCTTGCTCAGACCGAGCAACACCGAGCTCTTGTCCAGGATACGCATAACCGACTTTTCGCCGTTGACTGTCGGGATGACGCTGACCCGCAGGTCGTAGTCCTTGCCGCCGTGCTTGATGGGAATACGACCGTCCTGGGGCTTGCGCCGCTCGGCGATGTCCATATCGGACATGATCTTGACGCGCGAGAGCATGGGCGCGTGGACGTACTTGGGCACGGACATCATCTCGTGGAGCACGCCGTCCACGCGGTAGCGCACGCGTACGTTGCGGCGCTGGGGCTCGATGTGGATGTCCGAGGCCTCGTCCTGAATGGACTTGACGATGATCGTGTTGACGATGCGGATGATCGGCGCCTGCTCGGCGTCCACCATGGAAGTGACGTTGTCGTCGTCACTGCCATCGATGTTCATCTCGATGCCGCCGCGCTCCGCCTCAAAATCCTGCACCGCGGACGACATGAAGTCGGTGGCCGAGGCGCCGCCGAACTCGCTGGCGCCGCCGAACGGGTCGGCCGCCGCGGCGGCCTGCTCGGTCTCGCGGCCGCCGGCCGCGTTGCCGCCCGCCGCTTGGGCCTGGACGAACGGGGCCAGCTTGGCCTCAATCTCTTTTTCGGGCGCGAGCACCGGCTTGGCGATGACCCCGACCATGCGCAGGTCGTCCAGCGCGATGATGTCGGTGGGGTCGGCCATGGCGATGACCACGCTGTTGCCGTCACGCCGGATGGGCAGCAGCTTGTGCTTGGTGAGCAGATGCAGCGGCACCAGCCGGACCACGGCCGGGTCGGGCGTGATGTCGCGCAGCTTGACGCGCTCGGCGCCAATCGACTCGGCCTTGGCGTCCAGCACGTCGTCCTCGCTGGCCAGACCTTGGTCGACCAGCACCGTTTCGAGCCGTGACGATCCGGTTTTGCGAGCAACATCCACCGCGGCACGCAGGTCCGTCTCCGAGATGATGCCCTTCTGAACCAGGATCTGTCCGAGATTCCGCCTTGGCGTACTCACGTCCGTTACCCCGCTTTGAGGCAGCTCGCCGGCTATCTGGCCGGTGCCGTCCTCTGTGTCATCGCCACTGTCGCGCGCGTGATGGCCGCGCGCGCCGCCGCTCATGCATACCGCAACTACCGCCTGCGGCCCGCAGTCGTTCCGGGCCAAGGATACCGCATCGCGATCCGGCTTGTCAACGGCCCGCTCAGGCGCTGCGGCGCGCCAACTCCGCGCTCAGCACGCTGCGCATCAACTCGGCCGGCGGCTCCTGTCCGGTCCACCGCGCCAGTGCCAGAGCGCCCTGGTAGGCCAACATGCTCACCCCGTTGCGGCAGCTCGCGCCGCGCTCGGCCGCGGCGCGCATCAGTTGCGTCTCGGCCGGGTTGTAGATGATGTCGACCAGCCAGGCGCCGGCCGCCAACGCGGGCAAGGTCACCGGCGCGGCATCCATCTCCGGGTACATACCCACACTGGTGGTGTTCACAATCAGATCCGCCGCGGCCAGCGTAGTTTCGAGTCGCGACGAATCGAGGGCCATCGCCTCGGCCGAGCCGGCCCGCACGCGCTCGTTGAGCAGTTCGCACAGCTCGTCGGCGCGCGCCGCGGTGCGGTTGGCCACCACCAGGCGTTCGGCGCCCGCGCGTACCAGCGACACGCTGACCGCGCGCGCGCTGCCCCCGGCGCCCAGCACCACCACGCGCCGGCCGGCCACCTGGCAGCCGTCGGCGGCCAGCGCGGCCACGAATCCGGGCCCATCGGTGCTGTCGCCGACGATGCCGTCGGGCGTGAAGTGGACCGTGTTGACCGTGCCGGTGAGCTGTGCCTCGGCGGTCGGATGGTCGACCAACCCCAGCAGCGCCTGCTTGTGCGGGATGGTGGCGTTGAAGCCGACCAGCCCGGCGGCGCGCAGGCCGGCCAGCGCGGCGGGCAGGTCGTCGGGTGCCACCGCGAATGGCACGTAGGCCCAGTCGAGCCCCATGGCCGCCAGCGCGGCGTTCTGCATGGGTGGCGAGAAGCTGTGCCGCACGGGCCAGCCAATGACGCCCACCAGGCGAGTAGTGCCCCAGATGTCGGGCATGGCCTTACCTCCCGAGCTAGTCGTCGCGGCGTTCAGCCCAACGCCGACGCAGTAGCGGCCGCTCAAGCGGCCGGCCCAGCAGACGGTAGACGATGAAGTCGTTGGTGCTGCAGGGGCGGACCAGCACCGTTCGCATGCCCATGCGGTTGCCCCCGACGATGTCGGTGAACAACTGGTCGCCGACCATGGCCGTCTCGCCGGCCTCCACGGCCATGGCCGCCAGCGCGCGGCGGAACCCCGCGCGCGCTGGCTTGCGGGCCAGCGCCAGCGTGGGGATGCCCAGTTCGGCCACCATGCGCGCCACCTTGCGCGGCTGGGCCGAGTTGGACAGCACGCACAGCCGCACGCCGTCGGCGATCAGCGCCTCGAGCCAGGCCCGGGTGGCCGTGTCGAGGTGGTAGGCATTGCGCGGCACCAGGGTGTTGTCGGCATCCATGATCAGGGCGCGAATGCCCCATCCGGCCAGCCGCTCGGGTGTCAACTCGAGCACGGTATCCAGGCAGTGATCCGGGCGGATGAGGTGGCTCAGGCTCATTTGACCGCTCCCTTGGCTCGGTTGTGTTCGGCCTCGGTGCGGCTGAAGATGTGGCGGTTGCCCGGCCCGAGCACGTAGAACAGGTAGTCATGCTTCTCGGGGCGCAGCGCGGCCGCGAGGCTGGGCTTGCCGGGGCAGCAGATGGGCCCTGGCGGCAAGCCCTTGACGCGGTAGGTGTTGTACGGCGAGTCCACCTTCAGGTCGCTGTACATCACGCGCTGCTTGTGGCGCCCGAGGGCGTAGAGCACCGTGGCATCGATCTGCAGGCGCATGCCGGTACGCAGGCGGTTGGCGATCACGCCGGCGATGCGCGCGCGCTCGTCGTCGCCGCGGGCTTCGCGCTCGATGAGCGAGGCGATGGTCACCACGGCATGCCGCGTGCGGCCGGCCAGGAGGCGGTCGCCGTCGATGTCGCGCCACACCTCCTCGAACCGCCGGAGTTGCAGCGCCACCAGCTTCTCGGCATTGGGCGGCGGGTCGACGGTGTAGGTGTCGGGGAACAGATAGCCTTCGAGCGTGGCCCGCGCGGGCAGGCCGAGCCCGGCCGCGTCGGGTGCCGCCGCGGCCGTCGCCGCGGCCAGATAGGCGTCAGCGGTGCTGATACCGACCTTCTCGGCGCGTTCGGCGCACTGGCCCAGGCCGAAGCCCTCGGGGAAGGTGACCCGGCGCTCGGCGGTACGGCCCGACGCGAACAGGCTCTGCAACTGGTCGACGCTCATGGCCGGCGACACGATGTACGCCCCGGCCTTGAGGCCGAGATGCTTCTGACGTGCCCTGAGGCGGAAGGCGCGAGCGCTGCGGATCACGCCTTCGCCGGCAAGTTGCTCGCCGACCGCGCGCGCCGAAGCGCCCGACTGCACGCGGAACAGGCGGTCTTCGCCCCCGCCCGCGGCGGTCAAGGCACGACGATACCAGCGCAACGCGGCCCAGGGGCCGAGGGTGAGCAGCAGCACCGCGGCCAGCGCCGCGCCTAGGACAAAACGACGTACGGTCATGCCGATATGGTAGCACGGCCTCGCCGTGGCGGGACCGTCGGGACTCGCGCGCGATCGCGGCGCGCCAAACCGAGCTACAATGGTGCCGCGAGGCCGCCCGGCCGGCCTGCTCGAGGACGGTGGCTAGCCATGCGTTGGTACGGCAGTTGGCGCATCCGCACGCAGCTCGCCGCCATCATGGCGGTGGCGCTCTCGCCCGCCGCGGTGCTGCTGGTCAGCGCCTACCACCGTTCGCCCCAAGGCGTGGCGTGGCTCGCGTTGGTCACGCTGCTCGCGGCGCTACTGGCCTGGCGCATGTGGCGTAGCGGGCCGGCCCGCCGCCTGGACCATGTCCTGGCCGTGGCGCAGGCGCTGGGCCGCGGCGACCTGAGCGCCCGCGCGCCGCTCGACGAGGCGGAACACGAGCTCGGCCCCTTGGCGCGCGCACTCGACGAGGCAGCCCAGGCGCTGCGCGGCAGCGAGCAGCAACTGCGCGACCTGCTTGAGCTGCTGCCCTTGGCCGCCAGCATCACCGACGCCGAGGGCGGCGTGCGCATGGTCAACCACCAGCATGTGGCGCTGTTTGGCTACCCGCCTGAGTCGATCCCCGATGCCGAGGCCTGGTTCCGGTTGACCCAGCCCGACCCCGCCAGCCAGCACGCGGAGCTGGCCCAATGGCGCGACGATCTGGCCGAGGCCGCGCGCCGTGGCGCCGCCACGCCGTGCCGCGAGTACCGCGTGCGGTGTGCCGATGGCACGACCCGCGACGTGGAGATCACGCATCGCCCGCTCGGCCATCTGGGCGTGACCGTCTACGTCGATGTCACGGAGCGCAACGGGCGCGCCCGGGAGCACCTGGTCAGCGAACGCGAGCGCCTCGTCAGCCAGTCACAGGCCAGCCTGGGCACACTGGCTGGCGGCGTGGCCCACGACTTCAACAACCTCCTGACCACCATCATCGGTGGCATCGAGCTGGCGACGCTGGCCAACGGCGAGGACGCGCCCGGCGCCGACGAGCTGCGCCTGGCGCTGTCGGCGGCGCAACGTGCCGCCGACCTGACCAGCCAGATGCTGGCCTATTCAGGCCAGGGCGTGCGGCAGTTGGCCGACGTGGACCTGGGCTACGCCGCGCGCCGCGCTGCCGGCGCCATGCTGCCGGTCATGGGCGAGCGCGCCGACCTCAACCTGGCCCTGGCGTCGAGCCTGCCCCTGTTCCGCTCCGACCCGATCGAGATCGAGCGGCTGATCGTCAGCCTGATCACCAACGGCCTGGAGGCCGTGCCGGCGGACCGGCACGGCAGCGTGACGGTGCGCACCGGCCTGGCGGAGTACGACGCGGCCGCGCTGGCCTCCAGCCGCACGCCGCGCCCGCCGCGACCTGGCGCGTTCGTCTGGGTCGAAGTGCGCGACGACGGTGTTGGCATGGACGACGAGACCCAACGCCGCCTGTTCGAGCCGTTCTACTCCACCAAGTTCGCCGGCCGCGGGCTGAGCCTGCCCGCGGTCCAGGGCATCGTCGGCTCCTGTGGCGGGGCCATCTTCATCGACAGCCAACCGGGCCAAGGCACAACGGTCCGCGTGCTGTTCCCGCCCGACAACGACGGCGAGCCGTGCGTGCTCGTGGTCGATGACGACGACGATGTGCGCGACCTGGCCGTGTCGTTCGCCACGCGCTGCGGCTGGCGCGCGATCGGTGTGGCTGACGGCGCGGCGGCGCTGGCCGAGGCGGCGCGCTTGGGCCGTCAGCTGCGCGTGGTATTGCTCGATCTGTCCATGCCCGACCGCGACGGCCGGGCCGTACTGGCCGATCTGCGAGCGCTGTCGGCCGCTCTGCCAGTGGTTGTCTGCAGCGGCCACGACCGGGCCGAGGCCCTGGCCGACCTGGCCCAACTCAAGCCCTCTGGATTCCTGAGCAAGCCATTCACCATGGCCAGCTTCGAGCAAGCCCTCCAGGCTGCGGCGCTGGCCTGACCGGGCCGTGGATCGCCCAGCTTTGACATGACCTCCACGGACTGGCATACTGCGAGTCGCCGCCGCAATCGTGGGGCGGTGGCAAGCAGATATCGTGGCGGGTGCGGCGTGTCCAACTCCTGGCAAGACAGCAGCGTGCCGTCCTTCCAGCGCTGGCTGGAGGCCGATCCGGGTCCCGTGGCCTGGGTCGATGCGCAGGCCCGGTTTGGTGCGGTGAACCGGCGCTTTGCCGAGTGGTTCGGCGTCAACGCCGACGACCTCGTCGGCCAGCCGCGGGCCACCATGCTCAGCCGGCTGCTCACGCCCATGGCCGACGACGCCGGCGCCTACGATCCCCTTCTCCTGGCCGACCCGCCGCTGCGCGCCGTAACCGTCAGGCTGGCGCCGCGCGCCGGCGAGACCGACGGCTGGCGTTATGTCAGCGTGGCCCTGACCGACGACGATGACCAGGTACTCGGCTGGCGCGACTGCCTCGAACCGCCCGGCATGACCGCCGCGTTGGCCGCGGGCGAGGAGCAGCGCCTGGCCGACCGCGATCGCCTCGCGGCGCGCGTCAGCCACGAGTTGCGCACGCCGATGACGGCGGTCATCGGTTTCTGCCACATGCTCCTGGAGTACAGCAATCCGCTGGACAACTCACAGCGCTCGTATGTGCAGAAGATCCTGCGCAACGCCTCGATCCTGCTGCAGTTGCTGAACAATGTGCTCGACACGGCCAGCCTGCGCGAAGGCGGCCTGAGCGTGTGCTGGGAGCTGATCGACCCCGAGGTGCTGATGGTCGACGCGGCCAGCGCGGTGGAGCCGCAGCACTGCGAGAAGGATCTGGACCTGGACGTCCATGTCGACGCCGATCTGCCCGACTTCTACAGCGATCGCCTCAAGCTCAAGCAGATCCTGATCAACCTGCTGTCCAACGCGGTCAAGTACACCGAGCGCGGCGGCGTGCAGGTGGACGCGCGGCTGGTCGGCGAGAGCGTGGAGATCCGGGTGACCGACACCGGCTCGGGCATCGCGCCCGACCAGCTGGAGCGCGTCTTCGAGCCCTATGTGCAGGTGCCGGGCGCGGCCGCCGCCAGCAAGACGCCGTCCACCGGGCTCGGCCTGAGTATCGCACGGGCCATGGCGGAGCTGTTGGGTGGCACGCTCACCGCCGAGAGCACGCTGGGCCGCGGATCGACCTTCACGCTGCGCCTGCCGCTGCACATGACCTTGCCCGAGGTCAGTCCTCCCAGCGCGCCGACGCCGGCTTGATACGCAACCGCGTGACCTGAACCATCCCACGGATGACCAGCCGACCGTCGGGGTCGGCGTTCAGCGTCCGGTACTGTGTGTTGTGCGAACGCGACCCGGCCACACCCCTGGAGGCGCCGCCGAACGGCTGCCCTGGGGCCTGCTGGCGCGGCGTGACGAACTCCTGTTGCAGCTCGATGCGGTGCAGTGAGCCGGGCTCGATAGGATAGGCGCCGCCGTGCACGGTCAGCATCAACTCCACCTCACGCGGGTCGGCAACGGCCAGCATGGGACCGTCGGTCGCCACGCCGGCGCCGGCGCCGAACAGCCACACCTCGATGCCGTTCGGCCCATAGGCGGTGACTTGCGCCCCGGCGGCCGTGTCCAGTGGCCAGAGCGTCATGGGCAGGGCCGACTCACAGCGCATTTCGCCGGCCGCCAGCCCCGTCACCAGCCGGTTGATCAGCGGCTCGGCGCCTGGCTTGCCGTCGCGCCGCGCGCGGCGGATGATGTTCAGCCCGTTGGTGTAGACCAGGCCGTCCATGTCCGGCAGATCGACGGCCACCAGGCCGGGCGACGGCGCGGTGCGGTCGAGCCACACACGGCCCTCGCCACGGGCCGCCCAGGTGGCCTGGCCGGGAGCCACGTCGAGCACGGTCTCAATGGACGAGCGGCGCGACAGCAGTCCCTCGTGCAGCGCCTCGAACAGCGGGTCGTCGGGTCCGAACCCGTTCCACAGCGGCCCGCTGGCAAACAGCGCGTTGCCGTGGCCGACCGGCCGCGCGAACAGCCCGGCCGACGGCGCCTCGGTGGGCACGCGCCCACCGATCTGGCACTGCATGGCCACCACGCGCGTGTCCGGTGCGGGTAGCACGAAGGTCGCTGGCGCCAGCAACTGCGCGCGCGCCGCGCGCCGGCCCACGCTGTCGTAGATGCGCAACCGCGGGCACAGGTCGAGGACATCATCCACCACCAGTGCCCCTGGGCCCGGCAGGCCCGTGGGCAACAGCGCCAGCGGGTCCTCGCCGGGCGCCACCTTGCGCAGGCGAGCCCGCAGCGCAGGGCTCAACGCCACTTCGAACACGGAGCAGGTGCGGCGTGGCGCCACGCCCAGCAGCCCGGCCATCGACCGCGACATGCTCGGCTCGACGCCCCGGAAGCCCTCGCTGGCCACACCGAAGTCGGCCAGCACCGTGCCGCCGGCCTCGGCATACTGCGCCAGCCGGGCCACCTGGTCCTCGCTGAGGAAGTAGCCGGCGGGCACAAACACGCAGCCGTAGCCGCTCAAGTCGACGCGGTAGGTCGATGCCGCGGCGTCGGCGCCGCGCGCCATGAGATCGCGCGGCGTGATGACATCGAGCGGCCCGAAGCGCGTGCCGCCGCGCAGCAGCGCCAGCAGGCCCGCGGGCTCCTCGCCACCGATGCTGCTGTAACCGTACCAGCCCGCGCCATAGAGCGCCGGGCCCTGCGCCCAGGGCGAGAGGACGATGGCGGAGCAGCCGCGCTGCTCGAATCCCGCCGCCTGTTGCGTGGCCAGTTCGGCCAGCACTTCAGCCACGGCCCGCTGGCGCAGCGGGTCGTCTGCCAGCGCGGGCCAGTCGGCGAAGCTGAGCCCCGCCACCCCGCGGGCCGCGGCACGCAGCGCCAGACGGCGGATGCCGTCGGCCGGCGCAGTGGCATCGAGGCAGACCAGCGGCGCGAACCGCCCAGCCTGCGAGGCCAAGCTAGCCAGCTCGTAGGGATCGACCACGGCGCCGCCCATGGGCACCATGGACGGCTGCAGGCCGGCCAGCTCCTCGGGTGCCACCAGCAGCGTGCGGCCCCGGCTCATGCGCCCGCCAATCACGGGCCGCGACGGGTCCACCGCATGGATCGTGCGCTCCCAGCCGCGCAGCAGCCAGGCGATGCTGGTCGCCCGCCAGCGCGCCACGTCGAGCGTCGGGCGCCCGCAGCGGCCGGGCCGCGCATCGTCGATGGCCAGGGCCAAGTCGGGCGTGGGCAGCGTCTCGTCCGGCAACTCGCGACCCCAGGCCGCATGCAGGTTCAGCTGCGAACCGTACTGCTGGTCCAGCCAGGCCGTGAAATGCGCTGGCGCCCAGGCCAGATTCTCCTCGGCATCGTGCTGCAGAGCCCAGGCTACGACGCCCGGCTGATCGGCCCACGCCGTCACGGTGGCGGTAAGCCAGCCGTCCATGGCGGCCAGGCGCGCGCGGTCGGCCGTGGACAACGCGCCCGGCCCGGCGGCGGCCGTGATGGCGTTGAGCCCGACAATCACCGCCAGCCCGCGCCGGCTGGCCGCGTCGGCCAGGTCGCGCGCCGCCGCATCGGCCGCAGGGTCGCCGGTCAGGTCGACATAGACCGTGTTGAGCCCCAGCCGCGCGTAGGCCTCCAGCTGCGCGGGGTCGCGCAGGCCAAAGGCATACGACAGCAGCACGGGCTGGTCGTGCCAATGGAATCGCGCACCTTCGAGCCGCGGGAACGTGGGTTCGGCACGCGGTGTGGCGGGCTGCGCGACCGAGGGCGACGCCACGGCCAGGAGCCATAGGGCGACACAGAGCCAGCGCTGGAGCCAGGTTGACAGAGGCATAGGGTTCCGCTACAGTCCCGATTGTACCAACATCCGCCCTCCGAGAAACCGCCCGTGCCAGAAATCCACCTTGAGCGCCGTCGTCGCCTGCCTTGGGCGCTGGGTTTTGTCATCGCCGCCGCGGTCTGCGACGGCTGCGGCATCGCCAACTACCTGACCGCCGTGCTCTGGCTCGACCGCGACCAACATGCCAGGCAGATGCTGCTGGGCTTCCTGGCCTCGGTCTCCACCATCGTCTACACCAGCACCGTGGTGCTCATCGGCAGCGTTGCCGATCGTGTCGGCCCACGGCGCATGACCTGCGCCGGCGCGGTGCTCATGGCCTTGGGCAACGCGCTGCTGATCATGGCCGGGCAGCGCTCGATGCTGATCCTCGGCATGGCCTGCAAGGGCCTGGCGGCGGCCATGTTCTGGCCCGCACTGGCCAGTTGGCTGGGCAAGGGCGCACCGCCGCATGTTCTGCCGCGCCGACTGGCCGCCTACAACCTGGGCTGGTGCGGCGGCCAGGTGGTCGGCCTGGCCGCGGCCGGCTGGCTCTATGGGCTCATTGGCGCGCTACCGTCGTTCGGCGTCTACAGTCTGATGTACCTGGGCCTGGCCGTGGGTGTCTGGTGGCTGCCCGAACCCAGCGCCATCGACTCCGCCGAGCCGGGGGTCGAGGCCGTGCTGAGTAGCGCCGGCGACCGCCTGGCTGCCTGGCTGACCAACTTCGGTGGCTTCTTCGTGCTGTTCGAGGTCCGCGCGCAGTTTGCACCCTATGCTCGCGACGTGCTGGGCTTCGGCGGGTCGTTGATCGGCATCTGCAACGCCCTGGTGGCGCTGGTGCAGGTGGCCGTCTTCTACTATCTCGGCCTGCGTCGGCCCGACCTGGCGCGCGGCCGCTGGCTGCTGCCCACGCAGGCGCTGGTGCTGATCACGCTCCTGCTCTCCGCCACTCTGGGTGGCTACACCGTCCTGCTGGTGCTGCCGGCCATCGGCCTGCTGGTGGGCGCGGCCAACACCGCCAGCCTCTACCACAGCATCAGCGGCCGCGACGATGCCGCGCGCCAGAGCGGCATTCACGAGACGGTGCTGGGCCTGGCCAACGTGCTGGGGCCAGTGCTCGGCGGCGCCGCGGCCGACCGCGCCGGGCAAAGCGCCACCTGGTGGTTGGGCGCCGGTGTGACGCTCACGGCCATGGTGCTGGCCATCATGGTGCGGCGGCGCGAGGCGTAGGTGGCGTGATCTCCTACCCGCGACCCACGACCCACGTCCAACGTCGCACGCCCCCTGTTGGCGCAGCCCCACAAGCAGCTATAATCGCGCACGACGGGAGCAAGCGATGTCCGATTACCTGAGCGACCTGTTTGGGCTGGACGGCCAAGTGGCCGTGGTGACCGGTGGTACCGGCGTGCTGTGCGGGCACATGGCCCTGGGCCTGGCCGCCGCGGGCGCCAAGGTCGTCGTCGTCGGCCGCGACCATGACCGCGGCGCGGAGCGCGTGTCGCAGATCGAATCCGCCGGCGGCACCGCCAGCTTCTGCCCGGCAGCCGCCACCAGTCGAGAGGACGTCGAGCAGGTGCTCGAGTTCGCCCTGGCCACGTACGGCCGCGTCGACATCCTGGTCAACGGCGCCGGCATGAACCGCGCCACGCCATTCTTTGAGATCACCGAGGAAGAGTGGAACCAGATCCTGGACGTCAACCTGCGCGGCGCCATGCTGGCTTGCCAGGTGTTCGGCCAGTACTTCCTGGACAACAGCATCCCCGGCTCCATCATCAACCTGGGCTCCATGAGCGGTATCACGCCGTTGTCGCGAGTGTTCACCTACTCGGCCTCCAAGGCCGCGCTGCACAACCTCACTCAGAACCTGGCGCGCGAATGGGCGCCGCGCGGCATCCGCGTCAACGCACTGGCGCCGGGCTTCTTCCCCGCGGAGCAGAACCGCAAGATCCTCACCGAGGACCGCGTCAAGAACATCTTCGCCCACACACCCATGGGCCGCTTCGGCGAGGCCGACGAGTTGATCGGCGCCACGCTGCTGCTCGCCTCCCGCCATGCCGGCAGCTTCATCACCGGCGTCATCCTGCCCGTCGATGGCGGCTTTGCTTCCATGACCATCTAGGCCCGGTAGATCCGCAGATGGCGCGGACGACGCAGATGGCCCGTGGGCTCATCCGCATCATCCGCGCCATCTTTGGGTGTTGGGGGCAGGCTGCGTCTCAGCTCAGTCCAGCACGTCGCCGATGACCATGATCGAGCCGATCCACAGGTTCGTGCCGTCGTACTTCTTGGGGTCGAAGCCGGGCTTGTCCTTCTCGCGGTCGGTGACCGAGGCGCGGCTGGGTTGGTCGGCGCGGAGCGTGACCTTGATGGTGTGCTCGCCAGGCCCCAGATCCCGGGCGATGAACAGATTGGCCAGCCGGTAGTAGGTGCAGTAGCTGTCGAACCGACCCACCGGGCCGCTCTTCCTGCCATCCACCTCGATGTCGACCTGGCCGCCGTCGGGGCCGAGCAGGTCATACAGCTTGACCGTCTGACCCTTGACCCGGAAGGTGATGGTCGAGCCCGGCTTGGCGGTGTGCCACAGCTCCGGCAGGCGGTCGACGAAGTTACGCGCCAGGCCCTCGGTCGGCGGCATCTTGGTCCACTCGCCACCGAGCATGGAGGCGCGCAGTGGCACCAGCTTGGCGGCGTCCCAGTTGTCGGCGATGAGCGGTGAGCGCAGGCTGTGTTCCTCGGCCTTGGCGCCCTGCCGCCATGCGGTCAGCGCCTCGATGAGCACCTGTGTATAGACTACATGGCCGCCCTCGATGTGCGGATGCACACCGTCGTCGGAGAACAGGATCACGCCGTCGGGCGTCGGCTGCTTCTCGCCGCCGACCACCTTGGGCACGTAGATCAGCTTGCCCTCCTGGGCCAACTGCACGGTCTTGAGCGCCACGTTGATCGAAGGGATGTCGTACCACGCCGCCACCATCTCATGCGCCGAGGCGGCCGGCGGGTTCAGGCCCTTCTCCAGGTCCTTCTCATAGCCGGTGCGGAAGGTGTAGACGAAGCAGATGTCGATGGCCGGATCGGCGATCAGCGTCTGGCGGACGATGCCCTCCATGCCGCGAAAGCAGTCGTTGGCCGCCATGCCGCCGTCGTTCACGGCGAACTCGACGAAGACCAGATCGGGCTTCTTGCTCAGCACATCCTGCCAGCAGCGGTAGACGCCATGCTCGGAGTTCGTGCCGCCAATGGTGGCGTTGATCTCGGTCAGCTTGGCGGCCGGCCAGGTCTTGCGGAACCAGTCGAAGGTCTTCACGCGCCAGCCCGGCTGCGCGGTGATGCTGCCGCCGAAGTAGGCGATCTTGACGTCCTTGCCGGCGTCGAGTTTGGCCAGCACGTTGGGGATGCCCGAACGGCGTACAGCCATCTGCGCGGGCTGCTGCGCATAGGGCTTCATGGGCTCGGCGGCCGGGGCGGCCACCACCAGCGCCAGCAGGCCGAACAGGAGACCGAGAAACCGGGTCAACATAGCTACCTCCGTCGGGGCCACAGTTGGCCCCGGCGAGTGCGACACCTTCTAAGCGTCGACCCGCCCCTTGTCGACGAACTCCAACTCGGCCGCCGCGGCCACGTCGGCGCAGAGGCGCACCAACTGCGCCTCGTGGATGCGGTCATCGACCTTGGCGGCTGTACCGTCGGGCCTGAACAGCACGATCATGCAGCGCAGCCCCTTGGGTCGCAGGATGTACTGCGCGGTCTCCAGGCGCTCGAACTCGCGCAGGTTGAACCAGCGCCGCACCTTGCGGTGCTTGCCGTGCACGCGCACCACCTGCAGACGCCGCACCCGCGGCTGTACCACCAGGTACTCGCGCGGGTCGTTGCGCAGCAGCCAGACGCCCGCGCCCATGGCCGGCCCCGCGAAAAGGAACAGCCACGGATCGCCAAAGCCGATGGCCAGGAAGAAGCCGACGATGCCGGAAACCAGCAACACCCAGCCGTGAATGCGGTAGGTGCCCTCAAGCCGGTACTGCAGCTCGTAGGCGCCGGCCGGCGTGGCGTCCTTGCGTCCTGCCGCCCGCTTCACCAGCGCTCTCCCACCACGGGCCGCGCCGCGTCGCGCATGACGTCCAGACTGTGCTCGCCGCAGGCGATGATGCCCTCATCGCAGACGCGGCCATCGAGCAGCGCCGCCAAGTTGGGGTTGAAGCCGGCCAGGTTGGTGATCCGCCCACCGGCCGCCAGCACCAGCGCCGCGCCAGCCACGATGTCCCATAGGTAGTCGCCCTGCCACATGCCGCCGCGGCACGCGCCGCTCGCCACCATGGCGAAGTGCATCTGCGCCGAGCCCAGGCAGCGCGGCCGAATGGCCGCCGGGAAGCGCAGCTTGGCCTGCATGAGATGCGGAGAGAAGGCGATCGGGTCGGTCCGCTGCCACGGCGTACGGTCGTCCCAGACCCGCAGCGGCTCGCCGTTGAGCCAGGCGCCCAGGCCGACCGCGCCCTTGAACATCTCGTTGGTCACCGGCTGATAGAGCACGCCCAGCACCGGTTCACCGGCCTCCATCAGCCCGATGGCGATGCACCAGATAGGCATGCGGTGCACGAAGTTGGTGGTGCCGTCGATGGGGTCGATGACCCACACGCGCTTGGCATCCAACATGCCGCGCCGACCCATCTCCTCACCCAGTTGGCTGTCGTGCGGGAAGGCGCGCTCCAGTTCGTCGCGTACCGCCTGCTCCACGGCCCGGTCGGCACACGTCACCCACGAACTGTCGCTCTTGCGCTCGGCCTGCATATCGGCCACGTCGCCGCGGTAATAGCGCAGCGCAATGGCCCCCGCGCGCCGCGCGATGTCGGTCACCTGGTCCAGAACCGCCTGAGCTTCCACTGGTGTCATGCGCCTTAGGATACACCCAATGAGCCCCGCCGGCAGCCCCAACCAAAAACGGTGTCAGGACCCGTTTCCGCGAGCGGAAACGGGTCCTGACACCGTTTTTGTCCGATAGATGCCTGGCTGGCTAGCCGGGCGGCATGCCCATCGGCATGCCACCCATGGGCTGCTCGGGAGCCGGCTCGAACTCCTGGCCGGAGCGCGCGAAGCGCATCAGGTAGGAACCGTCGTCGTTGCGCACCACGATGTCCTTGCCCTCGGCCTTGGCGAACGCGGCCATCGACTTGGAGTCGGGGTCGCGGCCAATCAGCAGCGTCTGCTTGGAGCCGTTGTTGAGCGTCACCACGAGGGTGCACTCGGGCTCCTTCAGACCGTACTTGGCCAGGTCGGGGGCCTTGTCGGCCATCCACTCGTCGCCGCGCACGTCTTCGAGGTCGGTCAGCAGGCCGGAGACGCGGCCGAAGTCGGCCTTCTTCTCCTCGGCCGGCTTGGGCTTCTCCTTGGCGTCCTTGACCGGCTGCGGCTCGATTTTGTAGACCCAGTCGCTGGCGCCACGGCAGGTCAGCGTGACCGTGTCACGGTCCTTGGCCTTCATGACGATCGACTTGATCTCGGTGCGGTCGAGCCGGAGCACCTGCAGGTCGCGCAGCCGCTCGGCCTTGGTCTCCAGGCCACGGACCAGACTGCCGTTGGCCTTGAAGACCACTGGGTTGTCCGCGCGCTTGAAGAACGTGCCCGAGCCATCACTCGCCGCCTTGCCGATGCTCAGCAGCGGCAGCTTGGTGGTACCTTCCTCGATGGCGATGGTGCAGGTCGGCTTGTCCAGGCCGTACTGTTCCAGCGCGCCGGGCTCGTCCACGAAGCCAGTGGCCTGCAGGCCCTTGAGGTCCTGGAGCAGCTTCTCCACCTTCTTCGAGTCGGCGGTCAGCGCTTGCGGCTTCTTGAGTTGCCACACGCCCGGCTTGTCCTTGACCGGCGCGCCCTTCTCGAGTTCCACCGTGCTGGTGCCCACGGTGTAGGCGACCTTGGTCGCGTTGATCGTGTTCACCGCCAGGATGGTCTTGTCGCGCAAGTCCTGCGGGGTCTTGAGCAGGGCCGCATAGAGCGAGCCCGGTACCTGCACCACCTCGGTCTCGCCACGGCGCTGCACGTAGACCTTCTCTTCGGGCTGCGGCGGCGGCTGGTTGGGGTTCATCTGCGGCTGCTGCGCCGGCGCTTCCGTGATGGAGCCGCCGAGCGACAGACCGAACTCACCCTTGGCGCCGGTGCTCACGGTGATCGTGACACGCGGCTTGTCCAGCCCGTAGCTGGCCGGCGATTTGGGGGCCGGATCGACGAACTTGTCGATCTTGGTGCTGGCCAGCGAGGCCAGAAGGTTGTCCACGGCATTGGCGTCCGCGGGGTACTTCTTGGCGCCGGCGGCCAGCTCCCAGTTGCCCTTCTCGTTCTTGGCCAGCTTCATGCTGCCGGCGGGATAGGCCAACTCGATGCTCTTGGCATCGTTGGCGGCCAGGGCCAGCAGCGTCTTGTCGCGCAGGTCGCCCACCTGCTTCTTGATCAGGTTCTCGTCGACATAGGCCTGGGCGAACAGCAGCACCAGCGCCTTGCCTTGCACCTGAGCGAAGCAGTTGTCCTTGTTCAGCGTGGACTCGCCGAACTGCACGGTGCCGGTCTTGCCCTTGGCGTCCTTGAGCAGCAGCGTCACGCGCGGCTTGCCCAGGCCGGTGTCGGCGTCCGACAGCTCCTTGGCCTGCTCCTTGGTATAGGAGCTCACGGCCTTGGCGCTCAGCAGCGTCTTGATGAACGCGCTGGTCGCCACGCGGTCAGCATCGCCCTTGAGCGGGCTGATGATCTTCCAATCATCCTCGCCGGACGCATCCTTGGCGTCCTTCTTCGCGTCCTTGGCGTCGGCCTTCTTGGCCACGCGTTGCAGCGTCAGCGTGTCGCTCTCGCGCGTGATGGTGATCTCCTGGACATCGGCCTCCTTCTTGAAGCCGGCCAGCTGCACCACGCTGCGGTCCGCGGTCTTGTCGGGCTTCTCCGCGCCCGCCTCGAACTTGTACACGTACAAGCCGAGCAGGGCACAGATGACCACTAGACCCAGGGTATTGCGTCCCTTCACGACGACTACCTCCGCGACCGCGCCACGGACATCGCGATGCCCGCGCCAATGCACAGGAGCAAGGGCAGCAGGAAGGTGAAGAGCATGACCTTGTTGAGCTTGGCCTTGGTCATCTCGATCTTGCGGTCCTTCTCGTCGTCCCACGGGTTCTTGGGGCGGATGCCCATGTCCTTGGTGTTGTCCGACAGCCAGTTCACCGCGTCCGTGGCGATGAGTGAGTTGGCCACCTGGCCACCGGCGATCGGCAGCGTCAGGAACCACGGCGTGCCCACCGCGACGATGCGCGTGCCCAGTTCAGTCTTGGTGTCGGGCGCCTTCTTGTCGTCCTTGGGATCAACCACCGGCGCGCGCTTGCCCACCGCGGCGACCAAGTCGAACGGACCCTTGGGCCCGCCGGTCACCGCGCTGGTCGGCGAACTGGTGACCAGGCTCGAGTACTCCATCTCGGTGGGTACGGTGCCCTGCTTGAACGAGCCAGTGCGGTTGAACACCGCGACCAGCCGGCTCTTCTTCAGGTCGTTGACGATGGGGTGCGAGCCCAGGTTGGTGGCGTAGAAGAAGCTCGGCTCCTGCACGCTCAGCGCCTGGTCCTCGACCATGCCCGTCTGCCACTCGATGCCGTACTCTTTGAGCAGGTCGGCCAGGTTGCTCTTGCTCGACGGGTCGAGCACGGCGAACAGGCGGCCGTTGTTCTGCAGGTACTTGCGCATCGTATCGAGTTCGGCCTTGGCAAACGGCGCCTTGGCGCCGACCGTGGCCAGCACGGTGCAGTCGGCCGGGATCTCCTTGGCCATGGGCAGCTCGACCACTTCGAAGCGGTCATCGGTCAGGGCCTGCTTGAGCTGGGCCAGGTTCTGGCTGTCGCTGGCCAGCGGGTCCTGCTGCTGCTGTTGGCCGGCGGGACCGGCCATGGCCACCTCGCCGTGACCGGTGAGGAAGTAGACCTTGCGCTTCTTGCCCTTGTCGTCCAGCAGCTTGCTCAGCGACCGGGTGATCTGGCTCTCGTCCAGGCTCGGCACCGACTCGACCGCCTTGGGGTCCTTCTTGAAGCGCAGCAGACAGCCGGCCGAGGGCAGCGCTGTCAAGCCCGATTCCTTGGCGACCTCGGTGGCCCGCTTGGACACATACGGGTCCAACGTGGTCACGGTCAGGTTCGGGTTGAGCCGCTTGTACTCCTCGAGCCGCTTCTTGTTCAGCTCCAGGCTGCGCGCCGTGTCGGGGCTGATCTGGCTGTAGCGGTCCATCGGCACCAAGGCGAACAGCTCGACGGGGTTGTCGGACTTGATCGTCTTGACGATGTTCTTGGTCTGCGTGGACAGCGAGTAGTATTTGCCGGCGGTCAGGTCGAGCTTCTTGTCGCCAAACTGGCGCGGCACGATCCAGTAGTTGACCATCAGCAGGATGCCGAACACGGCCAGCAGCGTGCCGAAGGCATTGACGTTCATCGCCATGCCGCGGCTACCGCCGACGCGCAGCAGTTCATCCTTGTTGCAGATCGCCCAGGTGAGCGCGCCAACGATGGCGACCGCCAGCAGGCCGATGTCGCGGCCCTTGTTGAACGGCAGGTTCTGCATCTTGATATAGGCCAGCGCCACCAGGGCGATCACCGCCACAGCGCCCGCCACGATGCCCAGAATGAGCGCGGGGCTCTTGGGGCTCTTGGGGTTCATCTCTTGCGCCATTGCGTCGTCTCCTTAGCGCCAGCGGCTCGAAGCCACCATCAACTTGCTGGCAAACAGCAGGAAGTAGATGGCCGAGCAGTACCAGACGACTTCCTGCAGCGAGATGACCCCGCGCCAGAAGTCTTCGTGGTGTCCCAGCATGGAGAACCAGGCCAGGAACTGCAGCGACTTCGAGGGGTTGTCCTTGAAGAAGCTGATCAGCCACAGCGCCAGGCTGGAAACGATGGTCGTCACCGCGGCGACGATCTGCGAGTTGGTCAGCGAGCTGAAGAACAGGCCTAGGGCCAGCACATAGCCGCTGAAGAACAGGAAGCCGACGTAGCCGCCGATGATCTTGCCCACGTCGGGCTTGCCCAGCACGCGGAAGGCCACGGCATAGATGCCGGAGACCAGCACCAGGCTGCACATATAGAGCATCGAGGCCAGGTACTTGCCCAGCACCAGTTGCCATTCGGTGATCGGTGAGGTGAGCAACAGCTCGATGGTGCCGACGCCTTGGTCGCCACCTCGCTCTCCGGCCAGGAGGCGCATGGTCAGCAGCGGCAGCACCATGATCAGCAGAATGGTGCAGTTGCGGAACAACGGCTCCATGTCGGCCGAGGCGCTGGGGCTACCCAGGATCAGGTAGAAGATGAGCCCGGCGAAGAGGATCCAGCAGCTCATCACGACATAGCCCACAGGCCCGGTGAAGTAGGCCTTCACCTCGCGCTGGGCGATGGTCCAGATGTTGCGCATCACGCCACCTCCTCGGCCGGCGTTTCGACCGCCAAGCCGGCTTCGTCGGTGGTCAACTCGACGAAAATGTCTTCCAGCGTGCGCCGCGGGACTTCCAGCCCGCGCAGGCCGAAGCCGCCCTGCACCACGGCGCGCGCCAGTTCCTCGCGCAGGTCGCCCGAGGCACTGACCTGCAGGTTGTATCCGTCGGTGTCCGAGCCATCGACCACGGTCACGCCGGACACGCCCTGGACCGCCCGCAGCGCGCCGAGCAGCGCGTCCTTGGCGCCGCGCGCCTGCAGGCTGAGCGACAGCGCGCCGCTGGCCGCGCGGTTGCGCAGGCCCACGGGCGTGTCGTCGGCGACGATGCGGCCGCGGTTGATCATCAGCACGCGGTCACACACCAGCTCCACTTCGGGCAGGATGTGCGTGCTGAGGATGATGGTATGCTCGCCGGCCAGGTTCTTGATGGTCTCGCGCACGTCGCGGATCTGCACCGGGTCGAGGCTGGCCGTCGGCTCGTCGAGGATGAGCACGTCGGGGTTGTGCACCAGCGCCTGGGCCAAGCCGCAGCGCTGGCGATAGCCGCGCGACAGATGGCCGATGAGATCGCGCCGCCGATGCAGCAGACCGCACGAGTCCATGACCTTGTCGAGGCGCTCGGACAGTTCGCTCCAGGTGACGCCGTTGAGCCGTGCCATGTAGGTCAGGTACGACTCGACGCTCATGTCCAGGTACAGCGGCACGTTCTCGGGCAGATAGCCGATGCGTCGCCGCACCTCAATGCTCTGCTCGAAGATGTCGTAGCCGGCAATCTTCACCTTACCGCTGGTGGCGGGCAGGAAGCAGGTCAACACGCGCATGGTCGTGGTCTTGCCGGCGCCGTTTGGCCCCAGAAAGCCCAGAATCTCGCCCTTTTTCACCTCGAACGAGATGTGGTCCACCGCGGTCCGGCTACCGTAGGCCTTCACCAGGTCTTGGACTTCAATCATCCACCGCTCTCCAAAATGGCTGCGATAGCGCCTCACCCGCCCACCTGTCAGGTCCGCTAGGGCCGACGCCAGTGTTCCCGTACCCCCAGCCTGGGCCGGTGTTACAGCGGGTTCCCGCACCCAGCCCCAAATAGCCAGACCAGCCCGCGCGCGGGCTCACCTGGTGGGCTTGGGCAACAAGTTACTGATCGACTACGCTCGTGTCAATGCAACGTGGCACCCGTGACGCAGCCGTTACACCCCCATGGGCTGGCAGGGAGCACGGCCGCCCGCGGCCGTGTGTTGGTCGCGGCGCGGCGCTACCCGTCGGCGGGCGTGGTCACCGCTGGCAGGGCGCTGGTCTCCATGCCTTCGCTCTCGGCCCAGTCGACGAGCTCCGCGAAGGCGGACTCGGCTGTAGCGCGAGGCAGATCGACCACCACACGCAGCCTGAACAGCGGGGATCCGCTCACCGGCGCGGGATAGACACTGGAGTCGAGGCGGACAATGTTGCCGCCGGCGCCGCGCAGATGGTCGGCCACCAGGTGCACCAGGCCCTCGCGGTCGGACGAGTGCAGCTCGAACGACAAGCGCGTGCAGTCAGCGCTGACCGTGGTCGGCGTGGTGGCGTGGATCTGGACGTGCAGCCCCGATGCCGTCTCCAGACCGGCCAAGTCGGCGGCGATGGCGGCGGTTGCCGCATCGCTGCCCGAGAGCAGCATCATGATGCCGAACATGCCGCCGAGCACCGACATGCGGCTGTCTTCAACATTGCCGCGCCGCTCAGCCACATAGGCCGACAGATCGGCCACGAGACCCGGCCGGTCGACGCCCGCCGCGGTCAACACCACGTACCTGCGCTCTTCCATGGACTACTCCCCTGCTCCAGGTGCCGCCGCCCGGGGCACCACATCCAGTCCCAGACGCAGGAAGGCCTGCGTCAACCCCTGGCGCATGTCGGCGCACGGGCTGATCAGCGACAGATCCACGCCCAGCGAGACGACCGTCTGCGCCAACTCCGGCCCGATACCCACCACCAGGCACTGTGTACCCAACAGTTCCACGGCCTTGATCGTGCGGATCAGATGATCCGCGACGTTGGTATCGACCACCGGCACGCCGGTGATGTCGATGAGCACGATGTCGGCCTGCTCGCGCGACACTTCACGCAGCAGTTCCTCCATGACCTGCTTGGCGCGGTAGCTGTCGAGCGTGCCGATGAGCGGCAGCGCCAGGATGCCGTCCCACACCTTGATCACCGGCGTCGACAGCTCCAGCACGGCCAACCGCTGCTTCTCGAACAGCGTCATCTGCATGGACACGAAGGTCTCGCAGAAGCGCAGCGCCACTACCTCGAGCGCACGCTGCGCGTCGAGCATGAGCGCGATCTTGTCGTCGGCGCTGCCGGCCCCGGCCTGGATGATGGGCAGCATCACGTCGTCGTAGAGGAACATGGCCTCGAGCACTTCGCCCAGTTGGAAGCCCATGGGCAGCCGCTGCCGGCACAACTGCTCGATGAACGCCATGACCTCCGGATCGCGCGGCGCGGCCAGGGCCTTGGGGAAGAGGTAGATGAGCCGGCGCGTGTTCTCGACGAAGCCTTGCGGCTCGGCGCGATGGTAGCGGTCCACCTCATCGCGGACCAGCGCCAGATAGCCTTCGAGGATCGCCTCGAAGTTGTCGCGAATGAACCCTTCGAACGTGGTCGCCACCGCTCTTCTCCTGGTTCAGGGCAACTGCATGACGACCACGGTGAGATCGTCATTCTCACGCGCGTGGTCGTTGCACAGCGATTCCGCGAGCGCCTGCGGCCCGCCGCCGAGCAGGCCCGACTGCGCGGCGCGTAGCAACTCCAGCTCAAGATCGAACCGCGAGCGCAGCCCGTCGGTGTGGAGCACAATCCACTCGCCCGGCACATAGTCCGCCTCGTAAACACGCGGCGGCCGGAAATTGTTGGCGCCCACGATGCCGCGCATCGAGAGCGGGTGGAACGGCCAGTCGCGGCGGGTGCGGGCCTCCACATTGCCCACCCCGGCATAGCTGACGCGCCTGGTCTCGGTATCCACGCGCAGCAGCGCCGCGGCCGCGCCACGGGTGCTCAGCAGCGCCGTGTGGCAGGCTTCCAGGATGTCTGGCAGCGGCCGGTCGGCGCATCGCCGCACCGTGTCGATCTGCGCCTGTGCGGCGAGGTGCGCGTGCTCGCCGCTGCCCAGCCCGTCACACACGCACAGCAGCAGACCGGACTCGTCCTCAACCAGGCACCAGGCATCGCCAGAGACCAGGTTACCCGGCTTGGCTCGCTGCACGACGCCAACCGCGGCGGTCAACGCAGCCACTTGCGGATGGTGACGCACGTGCCGCGCCCCTCCGAGGATTCGATCTCGAACTCGTCCACCAGCCGCCGCGTGCCCGGCAGGCCGGCGCCCAGTCCGCCCGAGGTGGTGTAGCCATCGCGCATGGCCTCCTCGATGCTGCGAATGCCGGGGCCCTGGTCGCGGGCGATGACCTGCAGGCCCGATCGCGGCCCACGAGTGATCTGCGCCAACTCGATCTCACCGGGCCGGGCGTAATTGTAGATGTTGCGCGCCAACTCCGAGATGGCGGTCGCCACGCGCGCCAGGTCGACCGGCCCGAATCCGGTCTCTTTGGCCAACTGCCGGCCCTCCTGGCGGGCCCGCACGATGTCCAGCTCGTCGACAATCGGGACTACCACGCTGTCAGGCATGGGATTAGACTCCCCCCGTCAGATCGGCCAGCCGGGCGAGGCCCTTCTCCAGGTTCAGCGCGGTAACCACGTCCTCCAGCTCCAGCCCCAGCTCGACCAAGGTGATGGCCACGGCCGGCTGGATGCCGGTGACCACCACCGACGCACCCATCAGCCGCGCCATCAGCGCCGCATCGCGGATGATCTTGCCCAGAAAACTGTCCACCGTATCCACGGCGGTCAGGTCGATCACCACGCCGGTCGCCCCGGTCGCCTTGATCTGGTTGAGGATGTCCTCCTTGAACTGCACCGCGCTCTCGTCGTTCAGCTCAATCTGGATCGACGCAATCAGCGCATTTCCGATCTTGAGAACCGGAATCTTCTGGATCATCGTTCACCTCGGTCTGCTACCAACGTCCCTCGCAGATCATGCGTGTCCGCTTGATCGATCCGCACGTCCACCATCTCACCCGTCGCGATCGGCCACTCGCCGACGACGCAGTGTACGACACCGTCGATCTCAGGCGCGTCGCGATAGCTGCGGCCGACCAACTCGCCCTCGGCCACGCGCTCGACCAGCACGGTGAGCCGGCGCCCGACCAGCGCCTGCAGCCGCGCCGCGGAGACGCGGGCCTGGCGCTCAGCCAGTTCGGCCACGCGCGCTCGGGCCACGCCCGCGGGCACCTGGTGCGGCAGCGCGGCGGCCGGCGTGCCCGCTTCGGCCGAGTACGCGAAGAAGCCTACTCTATCCAGAGCCGCCTCGTCCAGGAAAGTTGCCAGTTCCTCGAACTCGGGCCGCCGCTCGCCGGGGAAACCAACGATGAACGTGCTGCGCAGGCAGATGTCGGGCATCGCCGCGCGGAGCTTGCCGATCAGCCGCAGGTACCCGTCGCGTCGGCCGCCACGGCCCATGCCCGCCAGCACGCTGTCCGCGGCGTGCTGCAGTGGCATGTCCAGGTACGGCAGCACGTTGGGTGTCTCGGCCATGGCGGCGATGAGCTTGTCGTCCACCTTGGTCGGATAGGCATACAGGATGCGCACCCAGTCCAGCCCGTCGACGCCGCCGAGGGCCCGCAGCAGGTCGGCCAGTTCGCGCGGGCCGCGGTCGCTGCCGAAGCCGGTGGTGTCTTCGCCGATCAGGTTGACTTCGCGCACGCCGTCAGCCACCAGCGCGCGGGCCTCGGCCACCACGCTGTCGATGCTGCGGCTGCGCAGGCTGCCGCGAATGGTGGGGATCAGGCAGAACGTGCAGTTGCAGTTGCAGCCTTCGCCGATCTTGACATAGGCCGTCCAAGGTGGCGTGGCACGCCGTCGCGGCAGGCTGTCCTGATAGGGCAGCGCCGGCGCCGAGACGAGCGTCGTCTGGACCTGGATACCGGCGCGCTGCTGCCGCACCAGTTCGGCCAGGTGCGGGAACTCCGAGACGCCGACCACCAGGTCGACCTCGGCGCACTTGTCGCGAATGAGCGCGGGCGTGAGTTGGGCCAGGCAGCCGGTCACCACCAGCGTGTCACACTGCCCCGAGCGCTTGAGCCGGGCGGCGGCGCGGATCTCGGCCACGGCCTCATCGCGCGCGGCCTGCAGGAAGCCGCACGTGTTGACCACGATGACATTGGCCTGCTCGATGTCGGTGACCAACTGGTAGCCATCGGCACAGAGCACGCCGAGCATCTGCTCGGCATCGACCAGGTTCTTGGGGCAGCCCAGCGCGACCAGCGCCACGGTTCCGGCGGATGGGTCGGCCACTAGGCAGCTCCCGCGGCGCTGGAGGCCACGCCGCCCAGCCGGCCCGAGATGCGCTCGGAGAGGCCTATCGACTGCTCGTCGGCCATCTTGGCGCCGGTGGCGCTGGAGACGCAGTAGAAGGCGTCCTCGGCGGCGTTGCGCCAGGTGGTGACCTTGGCCACGCGGATGTCCAGTTGCTCCGAGTGCAGCGCATCGGCCAGCCGGAACAGCAGGCCGCGCTCGTCGGCGGCGCGGATGGACACCACGGTGTACTGCCGACTGGAGTCGTTACTGACCTCCACGCTGTGCACCACGACATCGACCTGACTGCGGCCGCGCTTCTCGAGCAGTTCGGAGACCGTCTGCTCCGCGCGCACCACGCGCGACAGGTCCTCGGCCAGGCGGTCGCGCTTGCCCTGGGTCACGCTCTGGCCGAAGTCGTCGAGCCAGATGGTGCAGATGGCCTGGCGCCGGCCGTCATCGCCCAACGCCACGGCGACTTCCTGCTGACAGAGGTAGATGTCCAGGTTGTTGGCCGAGATGGTGCCGGCGATATCGCGCAGCAGGCCGGGCCGGTCGGTCGTGCACAGCGTCAGTTCGGTGTGCTTGGCGCCGAGCGCCTGGTAGAACTCGACCACCGGGTCCTCGCCGCCGTCGAGGCGTTCGAGGTAGGCGATGTGCTTGGCCACCAGGGCCGGCGGTGTGTTGACCGCATACCACACCGGCAGCCGCTCCAGATGCGTGCGCACGACCTCCGGGTCCATGTCCTTGAGGGCCGGGGCGCGGGTCAGGCGGCGGCGCGCGCGGCCCGCCTGGTCGGTATCGCTGGGATCGGCCATGGGCCGTTCCTGCACCCAGCGCGCGGCCTTGGCGAACAGCTCCATGAGCAGACGGCGGTCGGTATCCTTGAGCACGTTCTGACCCACGCTACGGGTGTCGGCGTAGGTCAGGCAGGTGAGCATATCCAGCGCGTCGAGCGGGTCGTTGGCCGGCAGCTTCTCCACGAACTCGTCGATCGTGTCCTGCATCTGCAGCGGCTTGAGTCGCGCGGTGCGCATCATGGTCAGGTGTTCCTTGATGAGGAACGAGACACGCTCGATCTGATGCTCCTGCAGGCCCAGCCGCTCGCCGGCGACGCGAGCTCGGGGGATGCCGGTGAAGGAGTGGTCGCCGGTGCCGTCGAGCTTGCCGACATCGTGGTAGAGCGCGGCGAACAGCAGCACCTCGGGCTCCTGCAGGTGCCCGATGGCATCGGACAGGATGCCTTCGTCCTCGCCGTTGGGCGCGTTCAGCACGCGCTGCAGTTCTTCGAGCACCTTGATCGAGTGCTCGCCGACCGTGTATTCGTGCGCCTGGTCGGTGGGCAGGAAGGGCAGCAGCGGCTCGAACTCGGGCAGCAGTCGCTCGAGCACGTGCAGCCGCAGCATATGGCGCAGGGCGCCGGCGACGTCGCGGTCGGGCTTGAGCATGGCCAGGAAACGCTCGCCCACCGACTTGCGCCGCAGTACCGCCAGGTCGAGCAACTCGGCGCTGGCGGCGATGAGCCGTTCGAGGCGTAGCGACATGCCCAGCCCGTAGGTCTGCGCTTCGCCGAACAACGCCACCATGCGCTCAGGGTCGTCGCGGAAGATGGTGTCGTGGGTCGGCTCCAGCTTCCACCGTTCGACATAGCAGCCCTGGCGGAACTCCATGCGCTGCTCGCGGCACTCGGCGAGCAGTCGACGCGAGAAGTCGGCCAGCCGGCGCGCGCTGTGGTAGAGCCCGCGCATGAGGTCCTCGGCCGCCGCGACGCGATGGTGGTCGCGGTAACCCAGCGCTTCGGCCATCTCCTGCTGGTACGACTTGTGCAGCACGTCGAGCTTCTGGCCGCGGCGCAGGTGCAGCCAGTTGCGTGCGCGCAGGATGAGTTCGAGCGCGTTGAGCGTCTCGACGCGCTCCTGCTCACCAATGACACCGCGCACCTGGAGCGCGCCGAGCACGTCCCAGTCGGCGATGCGGTAGACCACTTTGGCCACCCAGACCGCCGCGTGGAAGTCGCGCAGGCCGCCAGGGCCGCTCTTGAGGTTGGGCTCCACGGCAAACAGGCTCTGCCGGCGGTCGCGCCAGATGTCCAGGCGCTCCTCGGCGTTGAGGTGCAGGAACTCCACCGGCGCGATGGAGGTCATCACGGCCTGCATGAAGTGCATGTACAGCGACATATCGCCCGCGACGAAGCGTGATTCCAGCAGTGCTGTGGCCGATTGATGGTCGATGTAGCCCAGATCGCTGAGCGGCCGGTAGGAGTGGGCCACATGCGGATGGCGCAGTGGCACGAGCACCTGGCCCAGCAGCGACAGCATCTCGCGGATGATCGCGTCGATGTGCGCATGCTCCTCGACCATGGGCACGAAGACGAGATCGATGTCGGACCACGGCGCCAGATGCGCGCGGCCATAGCCGCCGACGGCGGCCACGCACACATCGGCGTCCATGGGCAGCGGGCCATCGCGCCGCTCCACCTCGGCCAGAGCCAACTGGAAGATCGCCGACAGGACCGTGTCGAAGACGGCGCTGTGCTGGGCACAGTACTCACCGCCCGTGGGCTTCATCTCAAACTGCTTGGTCAGCGCCTCGCGCTCAGCATCGAGGAACTCCCGAATCCGCGTGACCACCGCGTCGCGCTGGGCTGGGTCCAGCCAGGAGTCGCCCAGTAAGGCCCGCAGCTTTTCCTTGTAGCGGGCTAGCACAGCCTGTGTCAGCATCCTTCTCCGGTGCTCGACCCAGATTCTAGGGCCGCGCCACCCCAACGTCAACGGCAGCCGGCATCCAGAGTATCCTTTATGCGGAGTTCGCGAGTTGATCGCCTGGCCCACCACCACCGTCTCGGCCACCGTGGCCCAGCCCATCTACGCCTGGGAGCCGCCGCTGGCCGGCGACGAGCAGCCTGGCTACCCCTACCCTTTGATCGACCGGCGAGAGAGCCACGCGGTCGATCTCGCCGCGCTGGATCTGGGCGGTCAGCTCGTCCTGCCTGAACTGGGCGGTCTGCTCGCCGAAACGGTGGTCACGCCCGGCGCCGGTGACGGGCCGTTGCTGGCGATCGTCGAGGAGGGTCAGCCGGTGCTCTGGCGGCTCGACCCGGCCACGGGCCTGACCGTGCGCGACAGCGGCTGGCCGCGTCGGCGGCGGCTGGTGCACAACCCGACCGCACGTCCGGTGTCCCTGCCCGACTGGCTTGGCCTGCCGCCGCTGTCGCTCGCGCCCGACGAAACCTGGCCGGGCTCCACGGACTCGGCCTGGCGTAGTCCCGCGTTGGTCGCCGAACAAGCGTTGCGCGGCGACATCGACGGCCCGCTGCCCGGCAGCTACGCATTGGCTGGCACCGCGGCGCTCCTGGCCACGGGCCGTAACGACGAAGCGACCGCGTTGCTGGCTCTGCCGCTGAGCGAGGCGCCCGGCATACCGCCCGGGCTGCTGCCGTTCGTGCGCGCCTTCGTGGCCGGCAGCGAGCCGCCCTGGCGCTGGGAGCTGGCGTGGGGTGCGGGCTTCGCGCACGGTCGCCTGGCCCGACTGGCGCTCGAGTATGCGGTCGAATGCCACGATGACGTGCTGGCGCACTACCATCTGGGCTGCGTCCTGGCCAACTGGGGCCGCTGGGACCAGGCGTGTGTGCACTGGGCGGCAGCCACCGACGGACCGGACGCCGCCGAGGCCAACCGCAACCTCGGCTTCGCCGCGCGCCGGCACTACCGCGACGACCGCGCCGCGGCCGCCTTCTACCGCGAGGCGCTGGCCATCGGCGCCGGAGCCATCACCCACCGCGAGGCCGCCGAGCTCGGCGTCACAGGCTGACCTGAACCGGGTTAGGTGCCTCACCGGTGAGCCGTGCCCGGGCCGGACGCGCACCCTCGGCCAAGCGCACCAGCGTGGCCGCCAGCAAGTGGTTGTCGCGCCGACAGGCACCGTGATGGGCGTGGTTGCGCGAGTCGAGCGTGATCTCGTCGAACGGCTCGCCATCGGCGATGGTCACCTCGACCCGCGCCCATGGCGCGTAGGCCGTGCGCACCAGCCGCACGCCGGCGATGGCCGCCGCCGGCACGGTGAAGTTGATGCCGTCGCCGTGGAAAATGAGCCCCTCGGGCACGATGGTCAGGAAGCCCACATCGTCGTCGGTCTCCACCAGCCGGCGGCCCAGCGAGGTGTTGTGGCAGGGATAGGACAGGCCCACGAACCGCGCGCGCCGATGGTCGGCCGGTTCACCCAAGGCCTCCAGCCGCTGGGCCAGCGAGCGGCGCAGCCAGCCGTTGCCAAAGAGCATGAGGTAGTTGAGCACGAACCACGCGTAGGCCACGAGCAAGGCCGGCGCGAGCAGCACGAACCGCTCGCACAGCGCCGCTGTGACCATGGCGCTGGCCACGAACGTGACCGACAGCAGCGGTGCCATCCACCGCCGGTAGACCGGAAAGACTCGCTGGCTCACGCTACTCATCGGGCTCGCTCCGGCGCTGCCTGCTTAGGAGCATTGTGGCCCAGACCGCGCGCCTGCAAACCCCATGTTAGGGGTACAGGCCCCAATGCGTCAGGCCCAATCCCTCGTCGAGGCCGAACATGACGTTCATGTTCTGAAGCGCGGAGCCGGCCTGGCCCTTGACCAGGTTGTCCTCCGCGGCGGTGACGATGAGCTGGCCGGTGCGCTGGTTGACGTTCACGGCCAGGTCCGCGAAGTTGCTGCCGAGCACCACGCCGGTACCATGGCAGGTGCCGTCGTCGCTGACGCGCACGAACGGACTGCCGGCATAGAAGTCGCGGTAGGCGGCGCGCGCCTCCTCGGGCGTGATGGGCTTGGCCAGCCGTGCGTAGCAGGTGTCCAGGATGCCGCGGCTGGTAGGCACCAGGTGCGCCACGAACGTGAGGGTCACGGGCTCGCCGGCCATGTCGCTCAGATAGCATTCCATCTCGGGCGTGTGCTGATGCTCGACGATGCGGTAAGCCTCGACATTCTCGTTGCGATGCGGGAAGTGGAAGCTGGGCTTGGGCGACTTGCCCGCGCCGGAGACCGCCGTCTTGCCGTCGATGATGATGCCGTCGGGCTCCACCAGCCCCAGCCGCAGCGCGGGCGCCAGGGCCAGGATGGCGCCCACGGCGAAGCAGCCGACATTGGCCACCAGCCGCGCGCCGGCGATCTGCTCGCGGTATAGCTCAGGCAGGCCGTAGACCGCCTCGGCCAGCAGTTCCGGGTCGGCGTGGTCCTTGCCGTACCACTCGCGGTAGACGGCCGGATCGCGGAAGCGGAAGTCACCGCTGTAGTCGATGACCTTGACCCCAGCGTCGAGGTAGCCGCGCGCCTCGTTCATGCCGACGCCGTTGGGCGTGGCGAAGAAGACGACATCCGGCTGCTCGCTGTCGACCTCGGTGCCGGCGACCTGCACGCGCAGGTCGCAGAAGCCGCGCAGGTGCGGGTAGAACTCGTCGATCCGGCGGGTATCGTCCTGGCGCGCAACCAACGAGGTGATCTGGGCCTGGGGATGACGCAGCAACCCCTCGATGATGCCCAGTCCGCCATAGCCCGTCGCGCCGATCACCTTGGCCCGGATCATGTTGTTAGTCCTCCGCTGGAGTCTGCCGCTGCCCGCCGGGCAGCCGCAGTGTGAAGATGGTACCCTCTCCCGGCCGGCTGGCAACCCCAATCTCGCCGCCCTGGCCGACAACAATCTGCCGCACCAGGTCGAGGCCGAGGCCCGTGCCGGCCTTGCCCTTGGTTGTGTAGAAGGGCTCCCAGATGCGTTCCAGGCGATCCGCGGGGATGCCCACACCGTTGTCGGTCACGCGCAGGACCACCCCGTCGGTCACGGACTCGGCCTCGACGCTGACCACCGGCTCGCGGTCGGGCACCTCGGCCACGGCGTCGCCGGCGTTGCGCAGGAGGTTGAGCAGCACCTGCTTGAGCCCGTCGCGGTCACCCACGAAATCGATGTCGTCAGGGCAGATGACCGACACGGTGAGCCGGGCGAAGGCCGCATCGAACTGCATCAGCCGCACGGTCTCGTCGATGGCCCGGCGCAGCGGATGCGTGCCGCCGCCCAGGTGGCGCGGTTTGGCGTAGCCGCGCACCTCCTCGAGCGTATCGCGCAGACGCCAGCCCTCCTCGGCGATGGCCGCCACCAGCTCACGCACGTCTTCCTCGCTCATGTGGTCGAGATGGTCGCGCACGGTGGCCGCGGCGCCGATGATGCCGCCGAGCGTGTTGCGCATCTCGTGCGCGGCGCCGCCGGCCAGGCGGCCGACCTCGGCCAGGCGGTCGGCGTGGAGCATCTGCTCCTGGATCTCATTGAGCCGGCGCGTGGCGCGGCCCAGTTCGCGATAGGCGCGGCCCATGCGCTCGAAGAGCTGCGCGTTGCGCACGGCGGCGGCCGTGTATTCGGCGAAGTTGAGCAGCAACTGCTCGTCGGACACGGCGAACAGGCCGGCCTCGCGCCGGAACACGCTGAGCACTCCCAGCACTGCTTCACCGTCGCGCAGCGGCACCGCCAGCAGGCCGCGCAGACCTTCCTCGACATCGTGCGTGCGGTAGGTGGAACGCGGGTCGAGGTTCATGTCGGACACGTTGAGCGCGCGGCCGGTGGCCAGTACCGTGCCGGTCAGGCCCTGGCCCGAGCGCACTTCCAGCCGGCCGTAGCCGGGGCTGACGCCGCGGTAGGCGCGTGTCCGTAGCACGCCGTCGTCGTCCACTAGAGCGATGACGCAGCCGTCGGCGCCCATCACCTCGGGTATGGCGTCGATGACGGCTTCCATGACTCGGCCGGTCTCGAGCGAGGCAGTGACGATGTGGCCCACGCGGGCCACGGCGGCCACCTGCTGAGCCAGCGTCTCGGCCTCGCGACGGTGCGCCACCGCCGCCACCAACTGCGCCAGCAGCGAGGCGATCAGCTCGCCGGCGACGTACATCGTGTCGCGGTCGCCGATCTCCAGTTCCGCCGCCGCCGCCGCCAGCTCAGTCACGGGCAGTTCGCTGGCCGTGGCCAGGGCCTCGATCTGGTCCCACGACAGCGGCGCCACCACGCGGCCGCCGCCGGACACCGTGGCCAGATGCTCACCGCCGAAGAAGATGGGCACGGCGAAGCGCAGGCGACCGGTGCCGGTCTCCTCGACCAGCAACTCGCCGCGTTCGCCGGTGCGCTGCACCACATCGAGCCGGCCGTCGGGGATGCGGCGGCGCGCCGCGGGCGAGGTCTCCAGCAGTTGCCGGAAGCGGCTCACGCGGCTCGGCGAGCAGAGGTCGGCGCCGTCGGGGCCAAGGGTGTGCACCTCCATGCGCAGAGCCAGAGCCAACTGGTCCTGGATGGCTTCCCAGTCGGCCCGGCCCACGACATCGCCAAAGAAGGTGTACTGGCCCATGGCCCCCACAGTCTCCGATCAGGCGACCGGCTGCGCCACACCGGTCTGTGACGCGGTCCAGCCGGCTTCCATGATGGCCTGCGCGTCGCGGGCGATGCGCGGGTCCAGCGGGCCGACCGGCTCGGCCTCTTCGCTGACGATGGCCGTCAGATAGTGGCCCAGGCTGGCCAGATGCGGCGGCGGAGCGTCGGCCTCGATGATCTCGCCGCCGGGGTTGTCCGCGGTGGCGATGCACAGGCTGTTGCCCAGCGGCTCGATCAGCGCGTCGGCGCAATGGAACGAACCGCCCTTGCGCGGCGAGTCGGAGACCTGCGTCCAACTGGCCTCGATCTGGCCGAACGCGCCGTCGTAGCTCAGTAGCAGCACCGCGTTGTCCGCCGGCGTGTTCTGGGTCTTGATCAGCTTGGCGGCATAGCCCGCCACCTTCTCGGGCTTGCCCAGCAGCCAGCGGCAGACCGCCGCGCCGTAGCAGGTGTAGTCGGTGAAGGCGCCCGGCCCGTTGCGCTGCTCGTCATAGAGCCAGTCGACGAAGTACGGGCTGCAGCCCACGTTCTCCGGTCCGTTGTGAGCCGAGCGGTAGCGGATGTTCCACAGCTTGCCGTACTTGCCCGACAGGGCCAGTTCGGCAGCCTGCCACAGCGCCGGTTCCCAGCAGATGGGCCAGTTGATGACAAGCTTGACCCCGGCCTCGTCGGCGGCGCGCAGCATGGCGTCGGCGCCGGCCAGGTTGTTGGCCATGGGCTTCTCGACCACCACGTGGCAACCATGGGAGGCGGCGTCCTCGACCAAGTGCACCGACTCGGCATTGGAGGCGCAGACCAGCACGGCGTCGGGGTAGTGATGGTGCAGCAGATGGTGCGGATCGGCGCCGATCTCGGCGCCGGGCACGGTGGCCGCGAACTTGGCCGTCAACTCGGCGTGGGGGTCCCAGGCGCCGACAATCTTGATGTCGGGGTTCTTCTGCAGACCCGCGATGTTCCACCAGACATGGTCGTGCGACAGACCCAGCACCACCACGCGCATCGGTTCCGGCATGATGCTCTCCTTACCTCACCGCGTCAGAAGGTACCACATCGTGGCGGCGCCGCCACCACACTCCAGCTTCCGGCGGTCGCTGCTCAAGGGCTGCGCGCCGCGGGCGCGACCGTTCTCGTCCAGCGCCACGGCCTTGGCCACCGGCGGCATGGTCACGGTCAGCGGCACCGGCTCGGCCAACACCGGGCCTCTACCCCAGTCCAGCGGCACGCCGTCCACATTCGTCTTCTGCTCAGTGTTGCGCACGCGGCCCACGACGGACAGCAACACGCGCTTGGCGGAGCGGATCGGCTGGCCATCGAGACTGACCAGCGCCGCGATGGCATGGCTGCCGGGCGCACCGCCGAAATGCAGCGTCACGTCGCCCAACTCCACCGTCTGGCCGCCGACAAACCCCGCCACCAGGCGCGCCGCGGGCGCATTGACCAGCAGTCGTTCCGCGCCCCGTGTACGATCCCAGGTGACCTGGCCCGTGTCGGTCACCACCTGTTGGCCCTGCGGCGCGGGCACCGCCCGCGACGCCTTGGGCTGGCCCTCGCCGGGCACCAGCGTGACCGCCGTGCCGCACAGCCACGGGGCCAGGCTATCCACGCCGGCGTCGGACCACGACACCGCTTGCCAGCCGCCGCGGTCGCGGGCCGTCGCGGCGATGCACGCTGCTTGCGGCACGGTCAGCTCCACGCGTTGCTCGGCGGGTTTGACCAGACCCAGCCGATAGAGCAGCGCCGAGGCGGGAATCATGGCCATCTGGCCGCTGTGGCCAGTGGTGCCGAAGGCCGAGGTGAGGTAGCCGCGACCCGGTGACGAGCCAAAGTTGTACCAGGCGTAATCGAGCAGGCAGCTCCAGCCCTGGTAGGAGCCCAGCGTGGCCAGCAGCGGGAAGCACTCGGCGGCGTACGGGTTGGGCGGGTTCAGGTCGAACTCCGTGACGAAGAACGGCTTGCCCGCCACGCGCCAGTTGGCCAGCGAGCGCAGCCCGCCATTCGCCTCGCGCACCATGGACTTGGCGTCGGTGGTCCAGTACTGCCGGCCATCGACAGTCACCTGGCGTGGGTGCGCCGGGTAGGCGTGCATGTCGGTGACCTCGCCGGGCGCCTCGCGCAGCCAGCCGCAGGCGCCTCCGTAGCTGGCCTGAGTGCACAGGACCATAGCGTCGCTACGCAACTCGTCGCGGATGAGCCGGCGCAGCCGCGCCACGTAGTCGGCCTCACAGTCCACCAGGAAGGCCACGTAGTCCCGTGCCTGGCCGCTCGTGCCATTGTTGCCTACCAACTTGACGCTGCCGGTCTCCAGGCGTTCGCCGGGGGCCAGCGGGTCGGGCTCGCCCTCGCGCAGCGACAGGCCGGCAAGGTCGAACGTGCCCATCTGGTTGTCGGCGTTGAGGTTCATCCGTACCGGCCGGCCGGCAGGGTCACCCACCACCAGGCTGACTTCGCACCGTCGCCACTCGGGGGTGAGCTTGACCCGTGACCCGGCGGCCACCTGACTCCAGGGCTCCACCTGCAGCATCATCGACAGATCGAGGTAGTCACTGCCACCGGGCCGACAGCGGCCCATGAAGCTGAGCGTGTAGGTGCGGCGCGCCTGCACGGGCACGCTGCTGGCCATGAGCTGGTGGTGATAGAAGGCGGTGCCCGGCGCGGTGACATCCCAGCGCAGGTACTTCCCGGTCGGCGCGGTGGCGTCGACCATGGCGGTCAACGTGCCGTGCCCGCCGACCTTCTGGTAGGCCCAGGGATCCATGCCCCGGACCAGCTCCGGCCCGACCAACCCGCCGCCCCAAGCCCGCGCGAGGGCTTCCGTGCTGGGGTAGTGCGCCTTGAGCCAGGCGTTCCATTTGGCGCGCAGGGGCTCGCTGAAGGCGGCCGGCAACGCCGCGTACTGGCCCCAGTTGGTTAGCGCGGTGTTCTCGTTGTTGAGCTCGATGACCGCCACGCCCGGGTCGTCCGCGTAGCGCAGTCCTGTGTAGGTGTTGCGGTGGTCCAGCAGTTCGCGCGCGAAGCGCAGTTGGCTCTCGATGTATGGCTCGTGCACGAAATCGAGGTGCTTGCCCATCCAGTCCCAACCCGGCGGCATGTCGGCATAGCCGCGGGCCACATGCAGGTTGAGATCGACATACACGCCGTGCTGCTTGAGTTTGGCGAAGAACCAGTCGAGCTGGTCGAGCTTCTCGGGGTTGAGCGTCTGCCGGTCGGCGTTGAGAATGCCCCGGGGCGCGACGTCCCAGTCGTAGTAGTGGAACCGTACGCAGTTCATGCCCAGCTGCGCCAGACGCCTGGCGGCCGGTTCAGCCTGCTCCTTGGGCATCATCGGCCAGAAGTCGGTGATGTTGCTGCCGATCAGCCGCACCGGCTGTCCGCGCTCATCGACCACCTGCTCACCGCGAGCCCGCAACCGACCGTGAGCACCAGCAGGCTCGGCATTGAGGTACGACAGGTCCAGATCGGCGCCATCGGTGGCCGCCGTGGCCAGGTCGGGAATGCTGAACGGGAACCAGGCGGGCTCGCCCGCCAGAAGCAACTGCGCGGCCAACGTCAGGACTAACAAGATCACCCTCTCCCACGTGCTGCTGTTCGGGGACGCGTCACCGTCTCCTGCCGACGGTGCGCGAGGCGCGCGTTGTGCTAGGATCGCCGCATGACACGTCGTCTGCTGACACTGCTGCCGCTCCTGCTCGCCGCCTGTGCCCCCAAGCCCGCGCCACGACCCGCGCCCAGCCCGACGCCCGCGCCGACGCCGGCGCCGTTGGTCACTCAGGCGACGGTGCCCGGCGAGCCGCCCACGCCACCGGCCCGCATCTGGCGCGAGGGCCGGCAGGAGGTGCCGGTGATCATGTACCACGACGTCTGCGCCAAGCCCGAGGTGTGGTTCGACCTGACCACCCCTGAGTTCGAGCGACAGATGGCGCTGCTCCGCGAACGCAACATGACCGTCGTGCCGCTGGCCGACGTGGTCGACCACCTGCGCGACGGCAAGCCGCTGCCCAAGCGCGCGGTGGCCCTGACCTTCGACCAGGGCTGCCTGGGCAACCTGACCGACGCCTGGCCCATCCTCCGGCGGTACGGCTATCCAGCCACGTTCTTCGTGCACACCGACTTCGTAGGCAAGAAGACGAGCAAGCAGCACCTGACCTGGGAGCAACTCAAGACGCTCGTGGCCACCGGCCAGATCGACGTGCAGCCCCAGAGCTGCACTTTCCCCGAGTTCATGCAGGACCTGCCCGAGAAGGACATCCTGGCCGAACTCCGCCAGAGCCGGACCGCGGTAGAGAAGAACCTGGGTACGCGAGTCCGTTTCTACGCGCATCCCTATGGCAACGGCGACGACAAGGTGGCCAAGGCGCTGGAGGAGCTGGGCTACGAAGCGGCCTGGAACGAGGTGCGCGCGCCCAACGCCTCACCGGCCGACCGCTTCTTCCTGCCGCGCTATGCGCCCAAGCGCCTGGGCGAGGCCATCGACCGCGCCACCCGCGCCATGCCCGGCGTGTGGTCAGCCGGGCCTCTAAAGCTCAGTACCACGGGCGCGGCCTCGGCGCCGGCCGGGCTTCGGCTGACCTGGGACGCGTTGGATGCCGGGCTCGGCCGCGCCTTGCGCCGCGACGGCCGGCGCCAGCCCATGGGCGAGGGTGAGCAGCTCGGCCTGCTGGCCACACCGATGGTGGTCGTCTCGGCCAAGGAGGTACTGTTCTGCCGGTTCGGCGGCTGGATGAACCCGGCGGCCAAGCTGCGCACCCCCGGTGACCCGCTGGCCACGCTGCTGCCCGGCGCGACAAACGCGGGGCTCGGCCGCGACTGGGCCATCCATGAGGGCAAGGCGTTGGCTGGCGAGGGCTCCGCGCGAGCGCTGGTGGGCATCACCGCCGGTGGCCGGCTGTTCACGCTGCGCGCGCCCGAGCGCGCCACGCGCGCCAAGCTGACGCAAGCCGCGCTAGGGCTCGGCGCGGTTGAGGGCGTCACCTTCTAGCGATCGGTCAGCCGCGCGGCGTGGGCCGCTCGGGCTTCCAGCGGTCAGCCTGGTTGAGCCGTTTCTCCAGCCAGCGCAGGTAGTCCAGATCGCGCCGGACGAAGGCGTCGGGATCGCCCTGGCCGCAGTACTCGAGGCCCAGCAGGCCGCTGTAGCCGGACTGCTCAAGCGCGCTGAGCACCTCGAAGTAGTCGATGCAGCCGGCCTCGAGCGGGATATCCCAGTCGTGGCCCCAGGGGTAGAGCTTGAGGTTCTTGAGGTGCGTGTAGCGCATCCGCCCCTGCATGGAGTGGACCGCTTCGGCCAGGTTGAGGTGCCGGTCGGTGAGCAGTAGGTTGGCGAAATCGACGGACACGCCGACCGTCTCGTGGTCGAGGTGACCCGAGGTCCACAGCGCACCCTCGAAGCTGTCGGCGATGGTGCCGGGCCGGACCTCGACCGCGGCGCGCAGGCCGTGGGGCTCCAGCGCCTCGGCCAGCACTTCCAGCGCCTCGCGGCAGGCCGAGAAGTCGGCTTCGTCGGCCTCGTCGGAGGCCAGCACGTGGCTGCCATCGGGCCGCACGCGCTCCAGCAGCAGATGCACCAGGCCGGTGCCGCTGTCGGCCAGCTGGCTCAGCACGTCGGGCGAGAAGTAGGTCGGATTGCGCCGCACCAACTGGTCGGGCGAGGTCACCACGAAGTTGTGCAGGTAGGCCACGGCCACGCGCACCTGGTGCTGCCTGGCCAGGCGGCTGGCCTGCTCCAGCGCCAGACCGATGCCATCGATCGAGCACAGATCGGCGTCGGCGCACGGCCGGATCTCGACCGCGCCGAAGCCGTGGTCGGCCGCGGCTTCGAACAGCCGCCGCATCGGCCAGTGCCGATAGGTCCAGCCGACCAGACAGAGTTGAGACTCGACTCGCATTCCCCCTACCCTCTACAGAGCCTGCCAGGCGATGTCCCGCCGGCAATGCGCGCCCTCGAATGTGATGCGGTCCACGGCTTCATAGGCCCGGGCCACGGTGGAGCGCAGGTCGTCACCGGTAGCCGTGACACCCAGCACCCGGCCGCCCGCGGTGACCACCTGTCCGTCCACCAGCCTGGTGCCCGCGTGGAACACGACCACCCCATCCAACGCCTCCGCCTCCGCCAGCCCGCCGATGGGCAGACCCGTGGCATACGCTTCGGGATAGCCGCCCGAAGCCATGACGACACAGGCGGCCGCCTTGTTCGACAGCCGCACCTCGACCTGGTCGAGTTGGCCGGTGGCGGTGGCCAGGCAGGCCTCACCGAAGTCGCCCTCGATACGCGGCATGAGTACCTGCGTCTCGGGGTCGCCGAAGCGACAGTTGTACTCCAGCGTCTGCGGACCCTCGTCGGTGATGAGGAACCCGCCGAACAGCACGCCGCGGTACGGCATGCCACGCTCGGCCAGGGCGCGAGCCGTGGGCTTGACGCAGGTCTCGATGGCCTGCTCGATGAGCGCGTCGGAGAACAGCGGCACCGGGCTGTAGGCGCCCATGCCGCCGGTGTTGAGGCCGCGGTCACCGTCGAGCGCGCGCTTGTGGTCCTGCGCCACGGGCAGCGGCACCACGGTCTCGCCGTCGACCAGGGCAAACACGCTCATCTCGGGGCCGTTCAGGCAGGCCTCGATGACGATGCGCTCGCCGGCGGCGCCAAAGGCCCGCTCGTCGAGCAACTGCGTCACCGCGAGTTCGGCCTCGGCCAGCGTGGCGCACATGATGGCGCCCTTGCCCGCGCAGAGACCGTCAGCCTTGACGACGATGGGCGCGCCCATGCGTCGCAGGTAGGCCTTGGCCTCGGCGGAGCTGTCGAAGCACTCGAACGCCGCGGTGGGCACGCCCGCGGCGCGGAACAGTTCCTTGGAGAAGACCTTGCTGCCCTCGATCTGGGCGGGCGCAGCGTCGGGTCCGAAGGTGGCGATGCCGGCCGCGCGCAGGCGGTCAGCCAGCCCGGCCACCAGCGGCGCCTCGGGGCCCACCACCACCAGGTCCACCGACTCGCGCCGGGCGACCGCCACGATGTGGTCGATGTCGTCCACCGAGCCGGGCAGGCAGGTGGCCACGGCGGCGATACCAGGATTGCCCGGCAGGGCCAACAGCCGCGTCACGCTGGGGCTCTGGGCGAGCCGCCAACAGAGCGCGTGTTCGCGCCCACCGCCACCAATCACCAGGACCTGCATGGTCTACCTCTCCGGGCCGGGTCAGTCACCCCAGCGGTTCTCCATGTTGACAAAGCGCTTCTGCTGCCGAATGAACCCGACCTTGACCGCGCCGGTGGGGCCGTTGCGCTGCTTGGCGACAATGATCTCGGCTTCCTCGGGCAGCGGATCGTCCTCGTACGCATCGTCGGCCGCCGGCTGCTCGGCAATGTCCTTGCGCTGGTAGTAGCTCTCGCGGTAGATGAACATGACCACGTCGGCGTCGGCCTCGATCTGGCCCGACTCGCGCAGGTCGGAGAGCATCGGCCGCTTGTTGTCCCGACTCTCCACGCCTCGGCTGAGCTGCGACAGGACGATGATCGGCACGTCCAGCTCCTTGGCCAGGCCCTTGAGCGAGCGGGTCAGCGCCGACACCTCGTTCACGCGGTTCTCGGCCTTGCTGTCCGAGCGCATGAGCTGCAGGTAGTCGACCACCAGCAGGCCCAGCTTGCCTTGCTCGGCTTCCAGCCGGCGTGCCTTGGCGCGCATTTCCAGCGGCGAGATGGCCGAACTGTCGTCCACGAAGATGGGCGCCTCGCGCAGGTCCTCGAGCGCGTGGCTGACGCGCTGCCAGTCTTCCTCGCGTAGCCGGCTGGTGCGCCAGCGGCCAAGGTTGACCTGCGCCTGGGTGCAGATCATGCCGCCGATGACCTGCTCCTTGCTCATTTCGCAACTGAAGATACCCACCACCGCGCGGCGGTCGCTGCGAAGCGCGCAGTTCATGGCGATACACACGGCCAGCGAGGTCTTGCCCATCGACGGTCGCGCCGCGAGCACGATCAGGTCGCCGCCGTTCATGCCCGAGAGCATGCGGTCCAGGTCGGTGTAGCCGGTGGGCAGGCCGGTCAGCGCGCCGTGGTCGTAGAAGCGCTGCTCAACCTGCTCGTAGATGCGCAGCGACACGGGCCGCACGTGCTCGAAATCGTGGGTCGAGCGGGCCTGCGCCAGGCTCATGATGCGCGCCGACGCCTGGTCGAGTACCTCGCGAGCGTCGATGCCCGGCGAGTAGCACTGGGAGGCGATGTGCTGGCTGGTGTACAGCAGGCCGCGCAGGATGGCCTTCTCCTTGACCCGCGCCGAGTAGGTGCCGGCGTTGGTGGAGAAAGGAGTGCTGCGCACGAGCCGATCGATGTAGTCGAGCCCGCCGACCGAATCAAGCCGGTCCATGGCCCGCAGCTCGCTGGCCACGGTGACCGAGTCGATGGGCTCATTGCGCTCGAACAGGTTGAAGCACGCGCGGCAGATGTGCGCGTGCGCATCACGGTAGAAGTCGTCGACCTTGAGATGCTCGGCCACGACCCCGGCAGCCTCGCGACTGCCCAGGATCATGGCGCCGAGCGTGGCTTGCTCAGCCTCCAGGTCTTGGGGTGGCAAGCGGTCGGCATCTAGCCCATCGGCCAAACTGTCCATGCGCTGGTCCCCAAACTGGGGACGCCCCAGTGTCGCCGTCAGCACCCGCCGAGGCGCCCTGGGGCGTCGTCCAAACTCGGTCGCGGCTCCGCGATCAGTCTTCGATCGCGCCGCCGGTGATGATCGGCTTGGGCTTCGGCGCGCTGGACAGCACTTCCTCCGCACCCGCGGTGGCCGGCTCGTCCAGGGCCTTCACCGTGACCGTCACCTCGGCGGCGATGTCATGGTAGAAGACGTACTTGACGGTGTGGACGCCCAGGTCGCGCAGGTGGTCGCCGGGGATGCGGCACTGGCCGGCCGAAACCACGGTACCGTGGGTCTGGCGCAGAGCCTCGCAGATATCCTTGGCGGTCACCGAACCATAGAGCTTGCCAGCGGCGGTGGCGCGAGCGCGCACCGTGACGGCCTTGCCATGCACCTTGTTGCGCTCGGTGGTGGCGGCGTCGCGGCGGACCTGCTCCTTGCGCGCCTCGGCGCGCTGCAGAGCCATAGCCTGCTTCTTCGCACCCGTCGTGGCGATCATGGCGATGCCCTGGGGCAGCAGCCAGTTGCGAGCAAAGCCATCCGCGACGTGCACAATGGCGCCACGATTGCCCAGCTTCTCAACCGGCTTGTTCAGAATGACTTCCATGGGGGACTCGCCCTCCTCAATCCGTAGGTCGGGTGATTGTAGCACGGGTCGCGCTAACGGCAAGCATCCGGGCGCGCTTCGCGCACGGCGCAGGGCGTGCGACTTGGGACGCGGGGTCCGCGCGGGCCTAGCCGCCCGGCCCGACGAGTACTTTCAGCGCCTGTCCGCTGCCCGCGACGGCCAGGGCCTCGCCGAACTGCTCCAGCCCGAAGCGGTGTGAGATGAGCGGCTCCACCCGGACTCGGCCGCCGGCCAGCAGCTCCAGCGCCCGCTGATGGGTGAACGGGTTGATGTACGAGCCCATCACCGTCAGCTCGTTGAGGAACACCTCATAGGGCCGCAGGGCCACCTCCGCCTCCTTGGGGCAGACGCCGAACAGCACCACGCGGCCGCCGCGACGAGCCGAGGAAAGCGCGGTCAGGACCGTGTCGGCCCGGCCCACACACTCGAACACCACGTCAGGGCCGATGCCCATGGCGGCGCGCGCGACGCGCGCCACGTCGTCGATCGCCGGATCGATGGCCAGGTCGGCGCCCAGGCTCAGCGCCAAGTCGCGCTTGGCCGCGACGGGATCGGCCACCGCCACCAGGGCCGCGCCGGCGACGCGCGCCAACTGCGCCATGAGCAGCCCGATGGGCCCGGCGCCTACCACCAGAACGCGCTCGCCCGGCGCGATGGCCGCGCGGTCGACGCCATGCACGCAGCAGGCCAGCGGCTCGCAGCACGCCGCCTGCTCGAAGCTCACCGACTCGGGCAGACGGTAGGCCTGCGCGACCGGCACCACACAGCGCTCGGCGAATCCGCCGGGCTGGTTGACGCCCACGGCGGTCAGCCGCTCGCAGAGGTGCACCAGGCCACGCCGGCAGTAGGCGCAGGCGCCGCAGACGATGTTCGGATCGATGGTCACGCGGTCGCCCACGGCCAGGTCGGTCACACCGGCACCCACTTCGACCACGGTGCCGCTGAACTCGTGGCCGGGCGTGAGCGGGTAGTCGGCACGGAACCCGCCGTGCAGGATGTGGACATCGGTACCGCAGACGCCGCACCAGGCAACGGCCACTCGGGCCTGGCCCGGTCCGCACGGCGGCTCGGTCAACTCGACAACGCGCGCCTGGCCCGGCGCTTCGATCACGGCAGCTCGCATGGCACCTTCACCTACTTGGTCTCAAAGGTACCATCTTGGCCCATCTCCGTCCGGTACCCTGTGCCATACAGCCAGTCCTTGGCGGCGGCATCGCCTCGGAGCCAGGCATCCCAGAACGCCGTGCAGCCCTGACGCAGCAGACTGTGGATGCGCGCGTCGAGCTTCTGGTCGCGACCGGCCAGCCGTGCGGCCATGGCCGGGGCCAGTGCCTGCCCTTCGTTCCGGTAGCCGGTGAAGACCATGTGATCGGCGTCCTTGTAGATGACCAGCGTCTGGTTGGGCCCTTTGGTGTGGTGGTAGGGGAGGCGACGCTGCTCGGGAGTGGTCTCGCCGATGGGGCTGCTGTCCTTGGTGCCAGTCAGGTGCAGCACGGGAATCTTGATGCCGCCGTAGATGGTGTCGGCCCGGTCCTCCTGTTTGCCCACGGCCGGCGCGCTCATGGCGATCGCCGCGGTGATGCGCGAGTCGCCAAAGGTCACCTCGCGGCGGCCGAACGGGAAGGTCATGCCCGCCGCGGCCAGCGTGGTGTAGCCGCCGAAGCTGTGGCCGGACACGCCAATGTGGGTCGTGTCCAGCCGGCCCCGGAGCGGGCCTTCGGCGGCGTTGAGCGCCATCAGCTGGTCGATGGCGAAGCTGACGTCCTTGGGCCGGTTGATCAGGTTGCGCGGGTCGGCCGCGGCGCGGCGCAGCGCCGCCATGGGGTCGGCCACGCCACGCCACACGGCATCGTCGCTGCCCAGGTGCTGCACGTTGCAGACCACATAGCCCCACGAAGTCCAGTGCTGGCTGTGCATGGCGTAGGCCTGCCTGTTGCCGCCCAGGCCGTGGCTGAAGATGATGACGGGGAACGGGCCGGGCCCTTCCTTGGGGTACCACAGGCGGACAGGCACCTGGCGGTCACGGGCGGTGTCCTTCCAGTCGAGGTCGAGGTAGACCGGCGTGATGGGCCCGGCCTCGGCGCGGTACGGCTCGGCCTGCGCGCAGCCTGCCAGCAAGAAAGCACACAGCCACCAGCATCGGCGTCCCATCGGGTTCCTCCGGGCGCACAGACGCTGATGGCTGCGTTGGTGTTCGATGGAGCTGCTGACTACTTGGCCAACTGCGTGTCGATGGACTTGATGTGCGTGGTGAACCAGGTGCTGAGTTCACGCATCGTCTCAATGCTGGCCATGGCGCTCGGACCGCCCGCGGCCGCCTTGGTCTTGAGCTCACCAAAGCGCTGCAGGAAGTACGCGTGTGCCTTCTTGTTCTCTGCCGCCACCGGGCAGTTGAGCCGCGTCATGTGCGACTCTTCCAGCGAGAAGTGTTTGGCCGCGTAAGTCTGGGTGAAGGCCAGGATCTCCTGCACCTTCTCACCGCCCGAGCCGCTCTGCATGGCCTCGACAAACTCGTTGAACTTGCCAATCAGCACCTGGTGCTGCCGGTCGAGCTCATCGACTCCCGTGGCCATTGCGGCCGTCCATTGCACAGGCATAGGTCTGGTCCTCTCTCTGGCACCGTTGCGCCCGATGGCACTGTGGGGAGTGTGGACCTGGCCATGCCGCAGATCAAGAGCGTCTGTGACACGCTCGTAACACGATCACCCTCACATCTTGGCCAACTGCGTGTCGATGGTCTTGATGTGCGTCGTGATCCAGGTGCTCAGCTCGCGCATCGTCTCGATCGAGACCGAGGCGGTGACGCCGCCTGCGTCGACCTTCGCCTTGATCTCCCCGAACCGCTTGAGGAACTGCGCGTGCGCCTGCTTGTTCTGGATGGCGACGGGACAGTTCACGCGAGCCATGTGGCTCTCTTCGAGCGCGAAGTGCTTCGCGGCGTAAGTCGCCGTGAAGGCCACGATCTCGCGCACCTTGGCATCGCCAGCACCGCTCTGCATGGCTTCGACCAGCTCATTGAGCTTGTTGATTGTCAAGGAGGGTTGGACGCGGCGCCGGCGAACGGTGGGCGCGGAGTCGTCCATGCGCGCGTTCGCCCCTTTCCTCGTCCTTCTCGGCTCGATCGCCTGTGCCGCCAACCTCGTGGGTAACCCCAGCTTTGAGCAGGCTGGCGCCAACGGCGTGCCGCGCGGCTGGTCCTGGTCAATCAACGGCGGGGCCGCCGCTGCGCTGAGCCGGGGGGCCGAGGGCCGTGGCGGCGGCTCGTGCGTGCGCTTGTCCAGCACCACGCCGCAGTCGCCGCACGTCTATGGCACGCTGCGCCAGAACCTGCGCCTGCAGCCCAACCGGCACTACACGCTGTCGTGCTATGTGAAAGGCACCGCGCTGGGCCATGCCTGGATCGGCGGCGGACCCGAGTGGAAGGTGCGCGCCGGCCTTACGCCGGGCGCCGACTGGCATCGTGTCGGCATCTCCTTTGTCACCGACGCGCAAGGCGGCGAGTGGCTGCTGCTGATCAACGTGGACGATGTGACGCCTGGTTTTCTGATCGACGATGTGCAGGTGGAGGAAGGCGACGTGGCTACCGACTTCCAGACAACCGCTCGGCTGTCGGCCGGCCAGATGGACGTGGTGGTGACGCCGTTGGGCGCCGGCCGCAACCTGCTGACCAACAGCTCGTTTGAGCAACTCGGCGCCGACGGCCTGCCCGCTGGCTGGACCTTCAACCGCGGCCGCACCGACGGCGCGCTGGCGGTCGTCGAGCCGGGCGCCTCGGGCCGGCGCGCGCTGCGTCTGACCAACGGCACTCCGTTCGCCGCGAACGTCTACGCCAGCATCAACACCGGCGAGATCAAGGTCAAGCCCGGCCAGCCTTACACGGTATCGGCGCGAGTGCGAACGCAGACCGGCCTGGGCATTGCCTGGATCGGCGGCGGCCCCGGCTGGAACTGGCGCATGCGCATCCCCGAGACCGGCGGTGCCTGGCGCCGCATCAGCCAGACCTGGGTCAACGGCGATGACACCAGCGTGCCGTTCATGATGATCACCGAGAGCCCAACCACACCGATCGACATCGATGACGTGCAGTTCGAGCAGGGCAGCGCGGCCTCACCGTTCGACGATCCGCAGTTGGTGCTGCCGCCGACGCTGGACCTGTCGCCGGCCATGCGCGGCCGCGGCCCGCAGCCCGAGGGGCTGTTCGCGGCGACCTGGACGCCGGAACTCTATCCTACCGGCGACTGGGCCTTCGGCGACGGCCTGCTGCAGCTCGAGGGCTCGCTCTACCTGCCCCAGGACGCCGACCGCGCGCGGCTCGAGATCGATCTGCTGGCCGGCGACCGGCAACTGGCCACCTACCGCGGCCCGGCCGGCCTGCCGGCGCGCGGCAGCGTCACGTTGCGCGCCGGCCTGACCGACCCACCGCCGCACGAACTTACCTACGTGGGACGCGCCTTCGTCGGCGACCAGAAGGTGACCGAGACGCGCCGTACCTTGCGCATTGTCGGCGCCGCCGAGGTGGAAGACCTGCTGACCAAGGCCGCCGCGCGCCTGCCCGAAGTGCAGCGCCGCGCGACTGCCGATGACGACGCGCTGGCCGTCGGCGCCACCGTCGAGTGGTTCCTGCGCTGGGCGCGCGAAGACCTGGCCGACGGCCTGGTGGACCGTGCCTACGACGCCGCGCGCCGGCTCTCGCCGATGGTCGAGAAGATGCTGGCCAGCCCGGCGCGGCCGCGGGCGCCGCGCTATGTCACCAGCCCGGTGACCATCGCCAACGGCGGCTTTGTCGCCACCATGCGCGCCGCCGACGGCACCACCGCACAGCGGCCGGTGTTCTTCACCGGCATGGGCCACTTCGGCGCGGTGCGCTCGATGGTGGCCGATCTGCCGCGCATCGGCACCAACATCATCCAGGTCGAGGTCGGCCCCAGCGCGGTGCTGAGCAGCGAGACCGGCTTCGACGACCAGCCCATACGCGACGTCGTAGGCCTGCTGGACCGCGCCGCCAAGGCCGACGTGATGGTCAACCTGCTGCTCTCGCCCCACTACTTCCCGGCCTGGGCGCTGGCCAAGTGGCCCGACCTCAAGGAGTTCAACGGCGGGTTCCTTCAGTACGCCATCCAGGACCCGCGCGCCAAGGGCGTCATCGAGCGCTTCCTGCGCCACATCGTGCCGATGATCAAGGATCATCCAGCCCTGCACAGCGTCTGTCTGAGCAACGAGCCGCTGGTCATCGACCAGAGCCGCTGCAAGACCGCGCTGGTCATGTGGCGCGACTGGCTGCGGCAGCGCTACGGCACCATTGAGGCGGTCAACCGCCGCTGGGGCACCAAGCACGCCGGCTTCGACGCCGTGACCATTCCGCCCGCGAAGATCGAAGCGTCGGCGCTGTGCGTCGACTATGTGCGGTTCAACCAGGAGGCCTTCGCCGGCTGGCACCGCTGGATGGGCGACATCGTCCACCAGATCGCGCCCAAGCTGCCCGTGCACGCCAAGATCATGATGAGCAACCACTTCGGCGCCCACACCGGCGGGTTCTGGAGCGTTGCGCCCGAGCTGTTCGCCGACCTGTCGGAGATCAACGGCAACGACTGCTGCAAATGGCCGTCGAACCAGGGCGCCTGGGCCTGCGAGTGGCAGGGCGAGAACATGGGCTACGACTACCAGCGCAGCGCCAAGCTGGTGCCGGTGTTCAACAGCGAGAACCACCTCATCGTCGACCGCTTCCTGAACGACGTGTCGCCCGAGTTCATCCGCAACGTCTTCTGGCAAGGCGCCGTCCACGGTCAGGGCGCCACGACCACCTGGGTCTGGGAGCGCACCACCGACCCCGTCAGCGACTTCGCCGGCAGTATCATGCATCGGCCCGACTGCGTGGCGGAGTTCGGCCGCACAGCCTTCGACCTGAACCGCGTCGCGGCCGAGGTGACGGCCATCAGCGCGCAGGCTGCGCCGGTGGCCATCGTCTGGTCGCAGAGCACCTGCCTGTGGCGCCCGGCGCACAGCACCGAGGTCGGCCACGTCTACACCGCCGCCAACTTCCTCGACCGGCCGCTCGGCTTCGTCAACGAGCGCGACGCGGAGGCCTATCTGGCCGGCCGCCCCAACCGTGCGCTGGACAGCGCGCGGATCGTGTTGGTGCCCGGTGCGACGCATGTGCCGACAAGCCTGCTGGCCGCGCTGGAGCGCTTTGCGGCCAAGGGCGGCCGGGTGGTCTGGCTGGGCGGGCTGCCCGAGCGCGACGATGCCGGACAGCCGCTGCCGGCCGCCGAGCGCCGCTCCCTGGTGCCCGACCTGGCTGGCACGAGCGAGAAGGCGCTGTGGCAGACGCTGAGCCCGCTCGTCGCGCAGGCCTGCGGCGCCGCGCTGGTGCAGGCGGGGCAGTTCGGGCTGGAGGCGCGCTCGGCACTGGTCGGTGGCCGCCGCGTGGTCAACCTGTGCAACTACACACGCCAGCCGATGCGCGTGACGCTGCCCGCCGGCCATGACCTGCTGTCGGGCCAGGCCACCGGCACCAGCGTCGAGGTGCTGCCGCTGGTCCCGCGGCTCATCGGCTGGTGAAATGAGGGCGGCCCGCCGGCAAGGCCGGCGGGCCGCTCGATAACTGGCTTGCGTCTGGCAACCTACTCGTCGGCGAACGGATCGTCGTCGTCGGAGTCGTAGGAACCGCCGCTCACGGCGCCCTTGGGCGGTCGCGGGGCATCATCGGCAAACGGATCGGCTTCGTCGGAATCCTTGGGGAAGGACTGCCGCCGGCTCGGCCGCTCACCGCCGCCACGGTCGTCGTCGCGCGGTCGGTCGGCACCGCGCGCGGGCGCCTCACCGCGAGGAGCGCGCGCGGCCGGAGCCTCGTCCTCCTCGAAGTCGCGGTAGTGCTCCCAGCGACCGCCGCCATCGCGGCCGCCGCCACCACCACCGCTGGCGCGGCGCGGCCGATCGTCGTCGGACGCGGACTCGCCACGCGGCGTGAGGTTCTGCACGTTGTCCGCCTGAACCTCGATCCACTGCTTGCGCAGACCCTCGCGGTCGGTGTACTCGTCGATCTGCAGTCGACCTTCCACCGCCACCAGGTTGCCCCGGCGCAGATACTGGTTCACGAACTTGGCGGTGTGGCGGAAGCAGACCACGTTGAAGAAGTCGGCTTCGCGCTCACGGTCGCCACCGCGGTCGCGGTCGGACGTTCGGCCCATGCGGTTGACCGCGATACGGAATTTGCTGATTTCCATCCCGTCGCCGGAGAACCGCTCTTCGGGGTCATTGGTCAACCGGCCAATCAGCACGATGCGATTTAGCTGCATGACGTCACCCTACCCTCGCCCGACCACAACCGGGGCGCCGCAATCAGACTACTCGGTAGCTTCGGGGGCTTCCGGAGCGGCCTCTTCGGCCACTTCGGCCACTTCCACGACTTCGGCGGCTTCGGGCGCAGCGGCGGCGGGCGCCACGGGCACCTCATTGACCGACGCCAGACCATCAGCTGTCTCGACCATCACGGCCTCGACCTGCTCGACAGCTTCCTCGGCAGCCGCTTCGGGCGCGTCCTCAGGCAGCGGCTGGCCCGGCGGGCGCACGCCGCGCTTCTCGTCAATCAGCAGCAGGTAGCGCAGAATCGTCTCATGATGGTCGATCTGCAGGAACTGCTGGATGCCCGAGATCACCTCGGGCGAGGCGGTGAAGTTGCACAGGCAGTACGTGCCCTGCGTCGCCTTCTTCATCGGGTAAGCCAAGCGGCGGCGACCCAGCATATCGTGGGCCGTCACGGTACCATCCCGACCAACGCGTGTGGTAATACTCTCCATCACGGCCTTGATGCCAGCGGCATCCTGGTCGGGGTGGATGACATACATCATCTCATAGTCGCGCATCGTCGCGACTCCTTCCCTCGGTCAAGTAGGCTCCCAGTCTTCTGGGAGCGAGAAGGTTAGCCACCCCAGGGTGTTCAACCGCGCGCAGGCTACCACAGGTGCCGTCAAGAGTCAACGCAGTGCGAACATTCCTTCGCACAAGGAGTGTGCGGGTCGTGCGCGGCGCCCCGCCGCCCACTCCCACGCCCCACGTCCCACCACCCACGTCTTATAATGCATGGCCATGAGCTTCCGAGTTGCCCTCACGACCTTGGGCTGCAAGGTTAACCAGGCCGACAGCGACCTGCTGGCGGCGGCCTTCGAATCCGCCGGATGCCGGCTGGTGGAGCCCGATCAGCCGGCTGACGCCTATGTGGTCAACACCTGCACCGTGACGCTGGTGGCTGATCGCAAGGCACGCAAGCTGGTGCGACAGGTGGCCGCTCGCAACGAGTCGGCCGTGGTCGCCGTCACCGGCTGCTACGCCGAGGGGTTGGGCCGGGCCGTGCTTGAGGCCATGCCCGAGGTCGATGTGGTGCGGGGCACCCACGATCGCGCCAGCCTGCCCGAGGCAGTACTGCTGGAACTGCGCAAGCGCGTCGCGCTGGGCCTGCTGCGGCCGCTGGACGGCGCGCCGGCGACGCTCGAGCAACGTGTGCGCGCCATGCTCAAGATCCAGGACGGCTGCCGCCAGTACTGCGCGTACTGCATCGTGCCCAGCGTGCGCGGCCCGCTGACCAGCCGCCGCCACGACGATGTGCTGGCCGAAGCGCGTGACCGGGTGCGTGGCGGCGTGCGCGAGTTGGTGCTGGCGGGCATCCGGCTGGGGGCGTTTGGCGTCGACTGGCCCGACCGCCGCGGCTCGCGGTTTGCGCCGCTCGAGCGGCTGGTGAGCGAGCTGGGCCAGATCGAGAACCTGGCACGCGTGCGCATCAGTTCCGTGCTGCCGCTCGACTGCGGGGCGAACCTGTTCGCCACCATGGCCGCCACCCCCGCGGTCTGCACGCACCTGCATCTGCCCCTGCAGGCTGGCGACGACACGACCCTGAGGCGCATGGGCCGCGGCTACACCACCCGCAGATTCCGCGCGCTGGTGGACGCCGCACGCGCGCACCTGGGCGACCTGGCCCTGGCCACCGACGTGATGGTCGGCTTCCCCGGCGAGACGCGTCGCCAGTTCGAGCACACCCTGGCCTTCTGCGAGGCTGTCGGTTTCGCCGACATGCATGTCTTCAGTTACAGTCCGCGCCCGGGCACGCGCGCGGCCGAGTGGCCCGACGACGTGCCGCCGGCGGAAAAGGCGGCGCGATCTGGGGCCCTGTGTGACTTGCGCGATGACCTGCGCAGGCGGTACTATGAGCGACGGCTGGGTCGTACCGACGAAGTCCTGGTGGAGTCCCATGATGAAGCTACGGACGAGGTCGAAGGCCTGACCCGCGAGTACGTTCGTGTGCGGGCGAGAGTATCGCTCGCCGCGCGGCCGGCTCTGGGCAGCCTGGTGCCGATGCGTCTGGTGGCCGTCGAGGCAGACGGCATGACAGGCGAATTGGCGGTCGGCCAAGTTGTTGCAAACGACTAGAGAAGCCGTTGTCGACGCCTCAGCATGTCGGCGCGGACAAAGAGGAATTCATCCATGGCTCACAAGATCGACGCGGACAGCTGCATCTCCTGCGCGGCGTGCGAGGCCGAGTGCCCCGAGGGCGCCATCAGCGAGGGCGACGGCGCCTACGTGATTGACCCCGACACCTGCTCGGATTGCGCCACCTGCGTGGACGTCTGCCCGTCCGAGGCCATCACCCCGGCTGAGTAAGACCATACCTTACGGACAGGCGAGGATCGCCCTGGGTCGAGCGACCGGGGGCGGTCCTCGTTTGCTTTGGGGGTGCGCGCGCAGCCGTTGACCCCGGCCCTGGCCGTCCCTATACTAGCTGTGGCCAGAGAGGGCACAACATGGATCGCGACAAGGCGGTTGCGCGCGGCGTGGAGTTGGGCATCGAGCCCGAGGTGGCAGCGGCGGTGGTCAGCGCCTATGAGGGCGTCGGCCGCACGCTGGGGCGCAGCTATGACCCCGCGCTTTGGTCCAAGACCGTCTGGCTGGCCGAGGCCGACCGCTGGCGCCGCAGCCCCGACGCCGCCACGCACCACACCTTGCTGCTGCACCTGCAGCGCCTCGGCGACACCTGGGAAGCCAAAGCCAAGCGCGGCGCGCGCGGCTGGGACCCCGGTCAGACCGGCGAACGCCTCACCAAGCTGTGAGCCCGGCTACACGCCGTTGACCACGTTCTTCGGCGCGCCCGCCAGGAACGCCGCCACATTGTCCGCGGCCACCGCCAGCAGACGGCGGCGCGCCGCCACGCTGGCCCAGGCATAGTGCGGCGTGATCACGCAGTTGCGACAGCTCAGCAACGGGTTGTCGGCGAGCGGCGGCTCGGTTGACAACACATCCACCCCCACGCCGGCCAGGCGACCGTCATTGAGCGCCGCGGCCACATCGGCCTCGTTCAGCAACGGCCCGCGCGCGGTGTTGATCAGGTAGGCCGTCGGCTTGGTCCGGGCCAGGAACGCCGCGTCGACCAGCCCCGTGTTCTCCGCGGTCAGCGGGCAGTGCAGACTGATCACATCAGCTCGCGCGGCCAGCGCCTCCAGGGCCACCAGTTCCACGCCAGGCACTTGGCGCGGCGTGCGCGTGGCGGCGATTACGTTCATGCCCAGCGCCTGCGCCACGCGTGCCACAGCCTGGCCAATGCCGCCCAGCCCGATGATGCCGAGCGTCAAGCCATCGAGCTCGACGAGCGGCTGGTCGAAGAAGCTGAAATCGGGACTGCTGACCCAGCGACCTTGATGGACCAGATCGTCGTGGTGGCCTACGCGATGCGTCAGCTCCAGCAGCAGCGCGAAGGTCACCTGCACCACCGAGGCCGTGCTGTAAGCCGGCACATTGGTCACCACGACGCCGCGCTCGCGGGTCGCGTTGAGGTCGACCACGTTGTAGCCGGTGGCCAGCACGCCGACATAGCGCAGGTCGGGCAACGCCGCGACCTCTGTCCTGTTCAGCAGCACCTTGTTGGTCAGCACCACCTGCGCGCCCGCGGCGCGTGCCACCGTCAGGTCGGCCGGCGTGCGCTCCCACACGGTCAACTCGCCCAACGCCTCCAGCGCCGACCAGCTCAGGTCGCCGGGGTTCGCCGCATGACCGTCCAGCACCACAATCCGCGCAGCCGCCATCGTCTGACCACCTCACAGCCTGCCTGTTAGCCCTCGACGGCCGTCCCCCTGCCGCCGCGGCCGCCGCCTTCCGTTCCCGCGCGCGTCAAGCACCGCTCATAGACCGCCTGGTATGCCTCCACCATGGCCTGGCGGCTGTACCGGGCCTCGGCAACCGCTCGGCCGGCCTGACCCCAGGCGGCGCCGGTCTCTGCGTCCAGCCGGTTGAGCGCCGCGGCGAGCGCCTCGACATCACCGCTGGGCACGAGCAGCCCGGTCCGGTCCGACTCCACCAACTCGGCCAACCCGCCCACGGCGGTGGCCACCACGGGCAGGCCGGCAGCCATGGCCTCGATGACCGAGATAGGCAGGCCCTCACTCAGCGAAGTGAGCACGAAGCCATCGAGCGCGGCCAGGACCGTCGGCACGTCGTCGCGGCGACCCAGGAAGCGCACCCGCCCGGCGAGGCCCAGGCTCGCGGCCAGGGACTCCAACTCGCCGCGCAGCGGGCCGTCGCCGGCGATGACCAGATGGGTCGAGTGGCGGATGCGGGCCAGCGCCTGTAGCATCAGCGCCTGGTGCTTGATGGGCACCAGCCGCGCGACGGTGCCGAGCAGCCGGGCCTCGGCGGGCAGGCCCAGCGCGGCGCGCGCCTCCGCGCGCGGCATCACCCCGTAGGCGGCCAGATCGATGCCGTTGTAGATGACCTCAACTCGTTCGGGGGCCAGGCCGTGCTCGGCGATGAGCACCTCGCGCACGCCCGCGGCGTCAGCGATGACCACCGACGCGAGCCGGCTGAACGCCGGTTGCGCGCGCCACAGCAGCCGCTCCTCGGGCCGCAGGTTGCTGTGCTCGGTATAGAGCGACGGAATGCCCGCCAGCAGCGCCGCTGGCCCGCCGTGGAAGTAGCGGCCGAAGTTGTGAGCATGGAGCAGCCCGATGCGCTGGCAGCGAAGCCAGCGGCGGAGCCGGAGCGCGACCTCCACCGGCCGGCCGACGACGACATGGCGCTCGATGCCCGCCTCGTCGAACACGCCGCCCATGGCCTGGTCGTCGGTGAGCGACACGCAGACCGGCTCGAACCGAGCCCGATCGAGCCCGCGCGCCAGGTCGAGGAGGACCCGCTCCAACCCGCCCCAGCCCAGCGAATGGCTGACCAGGGCAACGCGCACGGGTTTGCTCGGAGGACTGGACATGGCCAATATGACACTCCGTCGCCACAGGAAGGTCCAGCCCGGCGCCGAACCTGGGCGGAGTCCAGCAGGAGGATCATCCATGGAGCAGACTCCGGCCACCCCCTCGACCCTGGCGCCACGGCGGCACTTCCTTGCCGGCATGGCCGGCACCGGCCTGGCGTTGGGCGCGCCGCTGATTCTCGGCGGCCCGGCGGCGGCCCAGGCGCGCACGCACAAGATCGCCCTGATCGGCTGCGGCGGTCGCGGTCGCGGCGCCGTGCAGGATTCGCTCGACGCCGCCAAGATTCTGGGTTGCCAGGTGCAAGTGGTGGCCATGGCCGACTGGTTCCGCGACCGCGCGGTCAACGCCGGCAAGCAGTTTGGCGTGCCGGAAGAGCGCTGCTACGGCGGCCCGCGCGCCTACCAGGAGGTCATGGCCGGCGACGCCGAGATCGTCATGATCGTCGGCGCACCGCTGTTCCGCCCGCTGCACCTCGAAGCCGCCATCCGCGCGGGCAAGCATGTCTTCATGGAGAAGCCAGTGGCGGTCGACCCGCCGGGCTGCCGCCGCGTCATCGCCGCGAGCGAAGAAGCGAAGCGCAAGGGCTTGATCATCGTGGCCGGCACCGAGCGCCGGCACATGCACGAGTACCGCGAGACGCATCAGGCGCTGGTCGTCGAGCAGCAGCTGGGCAAGCTGTATGGCGGGCGCATCTCGTTCTCCATCGGCCACATGTTCTGGACGCGGCCGATCAACCCCAAGACTCCCGACGACCTGGTGCGCACCTGGCAGAACTGGCAGTGTCTGTCGGGCGACCACATCGTCGAGCAGCATGTGCACAACATCGACACGGCGTTGTGGTTCTGCGGCCGGCCGCCAGTCAGCGCCATCGGTTTCGGTGGGCGCGCGCGGCGCAACGCCGGCGACATGTACGACAACTTCAGCGTCGACTTCAACTTCGGCGACGGCCTGCACATCCACAGCGTCTGTCGCCAGATCAACGGCTGCTGGAACTGGGACGGCCAGGACTTCGTGTTCGCCAATGGCCACTCCAACGGCAGCGACTACCCCAAGCCCAAGACCTCGGCCATCCCGGCCGACCAGCCCAAGGGGCCGTCGGACCACGTGCAGGAACAGATCGACGTGCTCTACTCTGTGCAGAAGGGCAAGCCACTGGACGAGGCCCGCGCCGTGGCCGAATCCACCGCCGCCGCGGTCATGGGCCGCATCTCCGCCTACACCGGCAAGGAGGTGTTCTGGGACGAGGTCATGGGCAACCCCGACAAGAAGCCCGACCTCTACAACCTGGCCCTGCACCCCACCGCCGAGGAGTTCGAGACCGGCGGGTTCGACATGCCGACGGAGAATGTCGTGCCGCTGCCGGGCCTGGCGCAGCGCTAGCTGTGGTGGCGCGGGCGCGCCACCACGGAGGTAGTCCGATGCACTCGCGTTTTTCCCTGGCAGCCGCCGCGGCGCTGCTCTCGATGCTGGTAGCCGCCGCCGCGGAGGAGAATCGCATGGCCCCCACGGATCGACCGGTCAACTATGAGGCGTTCGGCGCCGTGGGCGACGGCGTCAACGACGATCTGCCGGCCATCGTCGAGGCCCACGCCTTCGCCAACGCCCACGGTCTGGCGGTCAAGTCGAAGCCCGATGCCACCTACCATCTCGGCCGCCGCGCACTCACGGCGGTCATCGCCACCGATGTCGACTGGAGCACGTCGCGCTTTGTCATCGATGACCGCGACGTGGAGAACCACCGCGCCTCGCTGATCAGCGTGCGCTCGATGCTCACCCCAGTCCAGCTCAAGATCGACCGGCTGACGCGCGACCAACGCCAACTCGACGTCAGGCCGCCGCGCGACTGCTGGGTGCGCGTGGAAAACAGTCAGAAGCGCCTGTACATCCGCCAAGGCCTGAACCAGAACGACGGCACCCCGCAGCGCGACTGCTTCATCCTGCGCCGCGATGGGTCGATCGAGGGCGACATCGACTGGCAGTACGACACCATCACCAAGGTTGAGGCGCTACCCATCGATGACCAGCCGCTGACGCTGCGCGGCGGCATCATCACCACCCACGCCAACGCCATGCGCCAGGAGAAGGGCTACAACTACTGGGCACGCAACATCGCCATCACGCGCTCCAACACCACCGTGGTCGGCCTGACCCACAAGATCGTCGGCGAGACCGAGGTGGGTCACCCGTACAGCGGGTTCATCACCTTCAGCCGCTGCGCCAACGCCACGCTGCGGGACTGCCAGGTCAGTGGCCACCGCACCTACTCGACCATTGGCGCGGCGGGCAAACCGGTGAGCATGGGCACCTACGACATCAGCGGCAACGAAGTGGTGAACCTGCACCTGGTTGGCTGCCGACAGGACGACATCTGCGATACCAGCCGCTGGGGCATCATCGGCACCAACTTCTGCAAGAACATCGTGCTGGAGGACTGCACGCTGTCGCGCATGGACACGCACCAAGGCGTCTCCGGCGAGTACACGATTCGCCGGTGCACGCTGGGCCATGCCGGGCTCAACGCCATCGGTCGCGGCACGCTGACCATCGAGGACTCGACGCTCAACGGCCGGTCGCTACTCAGTCTGCGCGGCGACTACGGCAGCACCTGGGAGGGCGAGGTAATCATCCGCCGCAGCCGTTGGATCCCGGGTTGCGGCGCCAAGGTCCAGCCCTATCTGCTGAGCGCGGGCAACGACGGCACCCACGACTTCGGCTACCCGTGCTACATGCCGCGCCAGATCACCATCGACGGCCTGACCATCGAGGACAAGAACGTGCCCGACGGCTATCAGGGCGCCTACCTGTTCTCCGATCCCGACGGCGGCAACTCCCCGGGCGAGCGGCCGTTCCCCTATCGCCTGACCGAGAAGGTGACGCTACGCGGCGTGTCCACGGCCAGCGGGCTGAAGCCGCGCGTCTGCCCCGACGCCCGGTTCGCCGAGCGGGTGACGGTGGTGGTGGAGAAGTAGGCCGAGGCCACCGCCGCACCAGGCACGGCGTGCGGTGCGGGATGGGGTTACGCGGCGAGGGCCGAGGCGGAAGGGGTCGGCATCGGCTGGCCCTGCTCTACGTACCACGCCAGCGAGAGCGCAATCGCTTCGTAGGCGTTGGCCAGCGCCTCCTCGGGCGTGTCGCCGTTGGTGTAGACGCGCGGGAAGTCCGGAATCCTGGCGATGAACCCCTCGTCGGCGTCGGGCAGGATGGTCACGGCGTAGCGTCGCGCTTGCTGCTCAAGGTTGGTCATCGTCCGCCTCCTGCGCTCTGCTGTCGTCCCAGACGGCCAGCAGGTCATCCACGGCGCGCGGGCTCACATGGGTCTTCCCGCCATGCGGCCTGACCACGGTGATGTAGCCGCTGCCGTCTGGCGACGAGAAGCGTTGGTGGCTGCCTGTTCCGCTGGACACCGCCGACCAACCGAGCGCGCCGAAGACCCGTACCAGCTCATCGTAGCGCAGCGCCTTGCGGTTCGCTCGAATCTTGGCCACCAGCTTCTCGATCGCCGCCATGGCGTGCATGGTACACCAATCCGGGTGCCTCATCGTGACCCGCAAGTGCCGGTGGGTGGCCAGCATTCCCAGTGCCACCACAACCCTCACCAATCCAGCCGCACCTCCGGTCCAGGCACGGCGTGAGGCTCGGGCAGCCGGAGCACGCGCCGCACCTCGCCCGACCACAGCGTGAGCTGGTAGCTGCCCGCGGGCAGCCCCTCGAACGCGAAGCGCCCATCGCGGTCCACATCGGTCGAGCGCAGCGCGGCGTCGCTCCGCGCGGTGACCACCAGCTTGGCAGGGAGCTTGCCGCCGACACGACCGCGTAGCGTGTGGGTGCCCGGCGCCGGCTGGGCCACCTCCAGCGTCTGGCCGTCGCCCAGCGTCGCCCTGACGAACACGCTACCGAGCCAGCTACCGGGCACTGCCAGGCGGAAGTCGCCGGCGGGGAGACCGGTCATGCGCCAGGCGCCGTCGGGCTGGGTCAGCGCCACGGCCACTGGCGTCAGGCTCTCGCCGCGATAGGCCACCACCGTCTCGATGCCATAGACCGCCTCGTCGCGATGGCCCATCGCCACGAAGCCATGCAGCACGCCACGGCCCAGGGTCAGCGGCACCTCCAGCGCGACCGGCCCGGCGGCGGGAATGTCGACTTCCTGGTCGGCCAGCGTGAGCCGCGCCGCCGCTCGCCCGCGCGGAGACGCCACGCGCACCACCAGCCGCTGCCGGCCCGGCTCCAGGGCGATGGTGAAGGTGCCGTCGGCCCGCGCGTGAACCGCCTCTTCGCCGCACGGCATGACCCA
>JACRKZ010000009.1 GCA_016235455.1 Armatimonadota bacterium
CTGCCGACCACGGCGTCGTAGGGTGTGAAGACGTCGGCCTTGGGCCCGACGATGTTGCCTACGGGCTTGCCGCCGCGCAGCAGGACGCGGCCGCGGCCGTCGGGCCGGACCTCGTCCCCGGGCTGCGCCACGTAGGGCTGCTGCACGCCATGCCTGGCCAGGCCGACCTGCAGCACGACCTCCAGGATCGACGGCGCCACCGCCCCGATATGGCTCACGCGTGGGCCGTCGCCGACCGCCACGGGCTGGGCGTGCTGGGGCAGGCAGGCGGCGAGGCAACAGACGAGCGCGGCGGCGAGAGGCGAACGAGACACAACGGTACTCCCAGTGGGGAGTTGATTGCGGCCGGGCCAACTCCTCTGCCGCGGTTGACACAGCACGGCAGGCCAGACCACCGCAGCGGTCTGGCCTGCCAGGCAGCGACGACGGCAGCTAGCCGGCCAGCCGCCAGGCCCGATCCTCCTCGGTGTCGAGCGGGAGCCGCACCAACTCGGCGGCTCCCGCGCCGGCCGCTGGTGCGGCGCCACCGCCGGTGATGGCCAGTAACTGGTCCACCGACTGCTGCAGGTCGCTCGTCTGGCCGACCAGCAGGCGACTGATCGCCTCCGAGCTGTCGGCGCCCGACGAAGTGGTCAGCGTGACCTGCTCCAAGGCGCAGACCGACTGCGACAGCTGATTGAGGCTCTGCATCTGCTCGCGGCTGGCCACGGCGACCTCGCCCGCCAGCGCGGTGACCTGCACGATCTGCTCCGCCACCTGGTCCAGGTTCCGCGCCATCTCGTGCGAGGCGTCAGTGCCGTTCTGGCTCTGGTCGCGGACGCGACCGATGAGCTCGGCGGTGTCCTTGGCGGCTTCGGCGCTGCGCCGTGCCAGGCCACGCACTTCCTCGGCGACGACGGCGAAGCCCTTGCCGGCATCGCCCGCGCGGGCCGCTTCGACGGCCGCATTGAGCGCCAGCAGGTTGGTCTGGAAGGCCAGGCCGTCGATGATCCTGATGATCTGCTCGGTCTGCTCCGCCGAGGAGCGGATCTCGTCCATGGTGTCGACCATCCGCGCCATGGTCTGCTGCCCTTGGACCACCGCGCTTCGCGCGCGGTTGGCCGCGGCGTCGACCTCGCCGGCGGAGTCGGCGTTGTGCCCGGTGCTGGCCGACAACTCGGTCAAGGCGGCGGATGTCTCTTCCAGACTCGAGGCCTGCTCGGCGGCGGCGGCGGCCAGTGTGCCGGCGGCGGCTGCCGTGTCGGTCGAGGTGCGGTCGACGGCGTGCGTCACGCCTTGCAGGTTGACCGCCACCTCGGCCAAAGGCCCGGCGATGCGCTTCGCCACGGACCGCCAGGCCAGCAGCGCGCCGACCAGCGCCAAGCCCAGCAGCAGCAGCAGGCGCGCCATGCCAGACCGGTTGGCGGCTTGCAGGTGGCGCGCCGTGGCGCTCAACTCGGCCTCGTAGCCGGCGGCCACGATGGCCCAGTCCCACTCCTTGAAGTAGGGCACGGCCAGCACCATCGGCTCCGCGGCCGAGCGGCCCGGCGCCTGCCAGTTGGCCCGGACGATCTGGGTCTGGCCATCAGGGATCTTCGCGGCCAGGTCGGCCAGTGGCGCGAACAGCGACTGGCCGCGCGCATCCTTGACCGCCAACGCATCGCTGCCGTCGGCGCCGGCCTGGCCGCCGATGGCGAACATGCCGCGCGTCTTGCCACCGGCGTAAAAGGTGGTGACGAAGCCCGATGCGCCGACCTTGGTGCCCGTCACGGCGTCATGCAGACTGGCCACGCTCTCTTGCGGGATGCCCGCATACAACATGCCGATCACCCGGCCGCCAGCGTCTTTGAGCGGGTCGTAGGCGGTGACGTACCAGCGGTCCACCACGTACGCACGACCGGCGTAGCGCGTGCCCTTGAGCACCGTCTGCACCAACGGGTTCGGCTGGCCATCCTTGACCGCCGGGATGAACGTGCCGATAGCACGCTCGCCCTTGGCGTTGCGCACGCTGGTGGCCACGCGCAGCATGTCGCCCGCTTCGTTCATGCGCTGGAACACGGTGCAGGTGGCCGTGGTCAACTCGGTTACGCGGTCCACGACCTTGGTCGGCTGCTTCGGATCCCGCACCTGGCCCAGCGGCGACCCGCCGACCAGCACCGCCGGCAGTGTCACCCGGAGCGCTTCCTTGGTCTCCTGGTTGGTTGCGTCCCATGCAACCTGCCGGTCGGTGGCCAGGGCCAGGCCACCCTCGTGCTTAAGCGCCAGCGACGCCGCACCCAGGCAGCCGCTCACCGTTTGCTGCAACAAGCCATGCTGGGTGCGGCACAGGTTGGCCACCCCTTGGGTCACGTGGGTCAGGTCGCTGGTTGCCAGTTGCTCACAGCCGGCCGCGGCCCGAGCACCAGCCGATCGCCATTGCGCCGCGGTCACTCCCGTCAGCACCAGCAATGGCACCCCCGCGAGCAATGCACCCCACCGGATCAGGTCGCTTCCCAGAGTACGACGTCGGCTCATCATGCCTCCCTGGACGGTACCGACCCCTTCCGCTGGCCTCGTCCGTCCATCTCGTAACTCGTCGCTGCCGCTTCCTCCTGAAGGGTGCATGTTTCATTTGGCTCATATTTCCGGATGGCCAAGCCTTGGTTGCCAGAACGAGTCGCTCAGACATCGTTTGGTCTGTAAGGTCGTGTTGCGATGGTCGCTCATCGGCGCCGCAGGAGATCGCGGTGGGCGGGGCGAACCATGCACGCTGGAGACACCCATGAGCTTGCTGTGCCTGCTGGCCGTTTTGGCCGGCGACCCATCCTGGTCCACGACCGCCCCTGCGCAGTTGCCACCGGTGACGGTGCGCTGGGCCGATCCGGGCCAGCAGGAAACGGTGATCGTTGAGGGTGCAGGCTACCAGTGCGTGGTGGACACGCTGCCCCTGCGCCTGCGCAGCCTGAGCGTCGGCGCCAGGTCGCTGCTCGGCCCGGCCGGTGTGTCGCCAGTGGTCATCGACGCCGCGGGCCGGCAGCTCAAGGCAGCCACCATCCGGCCCGACTGGGATGTATGGCGTGGTCAGCGCTGGCAGCCAGCCACCTCGGGCCGCGCGCGTATGAACGTATGGAGCGCCGGGCCCTACTACTGGGACTGTCATCTGCTCGATATCCCGATGATGGCTGACGATGAGGTGGCGAAGTACAACGCCCCCGCCGGCCCCCCGCTGGCCGCGTTCGACCTGACCAAGGATCACCCCGGATGCACGGCCGCGCACAGCACCGAGTTGTCGCGCGCCACCGACGGCGCGGGCGCGCTCCGCATCAAGCTCACCGGCCCGGACCCCTACATCGGTCTGCCGCCCTGCGACGTGCCGGGCCCGGTGGTCATGGTGCTGCGGCTGCGCAGCGATGCCGGCGGGGGCGCGGCCCTCTACTATGGGGTTGACGGCCAGGGCATCGACGGC
>JACRKZ010000010.1 GCA_016235455.1 Armatimonadota bacterium
CCAGATCCATGGCGGTCAGCGCGTACGTCCGCCGACACGTGCTCGGCCCGGCTGCGCGGCGCCGCCATCCTCGTCGTCCTCTTCCTCTTCCAGCGCCTGCTTGCGGAACTGCATGTTGTAGAGCTTGGCATAGAGGCCGCCACGCTCGAGCAGTTCTTCGTGGCTGCCCACGTCGACCACGATGCCGTGCTCCAGCACGACAATCTTGTCGGCCTTCATGATGGTCGAGAGACGGTGGGCGATAACGAAGCTGGTACGGTCGACCATCAGCTGGTCCAGTGCCGACTGGATGAGCGCCTCGGATGTGCTGTCCAGCGCCGAGGTGGCCTCGTCGAGGATGAGGATGCGCGGGTCGCGCAGAATGGCGCGGGCAATGGCGATACGCTGACGCTGACCGCCGGAGAGCTTCAGACCGCGCTCGCCGATCTCCGTGTCGTAGTCTTCCGGCAGCTCCATGATGAAGTCGTGCGCGTTGGCCGCCATGGCCGCGCGCACCACTTCCTCGTTGGTGGCGTAGCCGTTGCCGTAACGCAGGTTGGAGCGGATCGTGCCGGTGAAGAGATGGGTCTCCTGCAGCACCACGCCGATCTGCCGGCGCAGGTAGTTGAGCTTGATCTCGCGCAGGTCGTTGCCGTCGAGCACCAACGCGCCCGAGGTCGGGTCGTAGAACCGCGCGATGAGGTTGGCCAAGGTGGTCTTGCCCGAGCCCGACGGGCCCACGAAGGCACACATCTCGCCGGGCTGGACCTCCAGATTGATGTTCTGCAGCACCAACTCGTGGGGGTCGTAGCCGAAACTGACGTTACGGAACTCCACCAGCCCTTCGACCTTGGCCGGCACGATGGGGCTGGGCACATCCTCGATGTCGGGCTTGGTGTCGAGCACCTCGAAGATGCGCTCCACCGCCACCAGGGCGCGGGTGATCATGTCGTTGGAGTCGATCAGCCGTTGGGCCGGGCCGTAGAGCATGTCCAGGAACATCTTGAACGCCATGAACTTGCCCACGCTCATGCCATGGTAGCCCCGGATGATGAACAGGCCGCCGACCAGGTAGAACACCGCGGTGCCCACCTGCTGGAGGATCATGCCGCTGGTGCCCAGCCAGATGGAGTAGCGCCGCGAGACCAGCGTCAGCTCCATGTTGTCGCGCAGATGGTGCACGAAGCGGCGCGATTCCGAGCGCTCGCGGGTGAACGACTTGACCACCTTGGCCGCGGAGATCTTCTCCTGCAGGTCGCCCGAGATAACGCTGATCTTCTCGCGCACGCGCCGCGCCGAACGGCGGATCTTGTTGCGCAGCAGCAGGAAGTTCACCAGGTAGCAGGGCAGCACCACGACGGCGATGAAGGCCAGCGGCCAGCTCATGGAGAACATGAGGTAGACCAGGAAGACCACCTGCACCGTGTCGGTGAGGAGCTGCACGAGCACGTCGCCAGCCAGGCCGCCGATGGCGTCCACGTCGTACATGACGCGGGCCATGATGCGGCCGCTCTGGCGCGACTCGTAGTAGGACATAGACAGCTTCTGCAGGTGGCGATGCAGATGCCGCCGGATGTCGAAGATGACACGCTGGGCGACGTAGCTGATGCGCCATGACCGCCAGAAGCTGAGCACCGCCATGCCGGCGGTGTTGATCAGCAGCAGGATGACGCCCTTCCACAACAGATGCATGTTGGGCTGGATGGCACCGCCGGCCTTGCCCACGCCGCGGGCGCCGACACCGTAGTCGATGCAATAGCCCATCAGCTGCGGGCGCCAGAGACTGAAGCCGTTGACCAGGAAGATCAGTACGAACACCTCCGCCATTTGCCAGCGGTAGGGTCGTAGGAACATCATGAAGCGGCGAAGTAGGTGCATGGCGTCTAGGCTATTCCTGCTTGTCGCGCTCGGTCTTGCCTTTGTCCTCGGACGGTGTGGTCTTGGGCTCCGGTTCGCGCCGGTGGTCGTCGGCTTTGGTGTCCACCGGTGGCGCGACCAGCTTGGGGTCGGCTGGCTTGACGGGTTTCTTGGTCGGTGTTGTTGTCGCCGGCGGGGTGGCGGGCGCCGCCTGCGGCTTCGGGGGCTTCTTCTCGTACGGATAGAAGCTGTTGCAGATCCACTCCCTGTCTCGGATGATCTCGCCGTTGGCGCCCTTCACCGTACGCCACAGGGTTCCTCCCTGGCCGGCGCCGCCGTTCCAGGAGTCCGAGATCATCTCCACGTTCACCTTGTCGCTCTGGTCGCCCATGATGGTAATGACCAGATCCCAGTCTTCCATCTCGCCCCAGATCATGATCGGGTGGCTGAGCGCGTTGACGAACTTGAGGTCGGCCGACTCCCAGTAGACCGCGGCGTCGCGTGCAATCCTGGCGTAGCCGATGACCTTCGAGTGGTTCTGGCGCTCGGTGATCTTCATGTTGGCCAGCACCGCCGCGTCGAACAGCGTGGTGGCCAGCTGGCAAATGCCGCCGCCCGCCTCCCACTCCTCGTCGATGGTACCATCGGCGCGCCGCTTGAAGACCACACTGTTCTTGAAGCCCTCGGACACCTTGCGCTCGCCAACCATGCGGTTGAAGCTGAACTCTTCACCCGGGCCCAGCACGATGCCGCGGAAGCGGGGCAGACACAACTCGACGTTGAACCGCCGGTTCTCGCGCATGGGCGAGCCGTAGTGGTTGTACATGTTGGTCGAGAAGCGCGACAGGACCACGTTGAGGTCGCGACGCAAGTCCTCCTCGCGGACCGTCGGCGCCACCTCGTCGAGCACCAGCTCGACGGTCTCGGGCGCGGGCAGCACGCCACCATTCTCCGCGGCGGCCAGCGTGCGCGGCATGTTCAACCGCGCGCCAGCGGCGGCAGGCTCGATGGTCATGGCCGCGCCCTTGAGGCTGGCCACACGGGCGTTCTTGGGCGGCTGCACCACCTTGGGGGCGAGCCGACGCAGCTGTTCGGCCAGCTTGCCGCGATCCAGCACTACCGGAAGCGCCACTTGCTGCGGCTTGTGGGCCAGACTCAGCCGCCGCAGCGCTCGCCCGGCTGGGCCGCCGGCCCGCGACAGATCGTGCGCCTGCGACAGCGCTGCCTGGTAGTCGAGACGCCGATCGATGGCCTCGTTGGCCACCGCGAAACGCGCTTGGCCGGCCACAAAGGTCAGGCTGGTCGGCAGCTGGCTGTCCAGCTTGGCCCGCAACTGCGCCTCCGCCGTCTGCGCGGTCAGGCCACCGACGTTGATCCCCTGGATGTAGACACCCTCGGCCATGCGCCCGTCGTCACGCAGCAGCGCCCAGCCGCCGACGGCCAGGGCCGCCAGGCTGAGCGTCAGGAACACTGGATATCGAATCATGCCCGCACGGGTCCACATGGTCTTGCCACCGCCGACTCTATCGAGACTGGTCAATCCGGCCGACCGGGCTCCCTATCGGGGCACGGTAGCACCGCGATTCCGCTCGGTCAAGGCGTTCGACCGCACGGTGCGGCCAGCCGTTTCACACTCTGTGACGGTTCTACCACCCTCCGCGTGAACCGACACTGACCGCCTCCTTGCCAGTTTGTTATCAGATCGCGCCGAGCGCCATGGGACGGGGCCAATTCGGCTTGACGCCGCCCCTTCCCGCTGGCTAAGCTGGCCGCACTATGGGTGATCACATCGATCTAGTGGGGCAATTGCACATTCGCGTCGCCACGCCAACAGGCAGCGCGCCGGCCGTGCTCGGCTACCGGCGCATCGGCGACCCCGACTCGCCGGAGAAGGTGCTGCTGGTGCACGGCATCGGCCTGCAGCGCGACACCTGGTCGGGGCAGCTCGACATGGCCCGAGTGGCCGATACCGTCGCCATCGACATGCTCGGTTTTGGCGAGAGCAGTGCCCCGCAGGGCGCGGATGTCACCGTGCCGGGCCAGGCCTGGGCCATGTTGGCCGCGCTCGACGCGCTGCGCTGGAAACGCGCCACGCTGTGCGGCTACTCCATGGGCGGCGCGGTCTGCCTGGGTGCGGCGCTGGCCCAACCCAAGCGCATCGCCCGGCTGGCCCTGGTGGCCGGCGCGGCGCTGCCGCAACCCATCCCCTTCAGCTTCCGCCTGCTCGACCTGCCGTTCGCCGCCGAAGCCATGTGGGCCGCCTCCAACCTGGCCATGTGGACCGGGCTGGGCCGGCTGCTGGCGCCCTATTGGTCGCTCAACGAGGACACCGGCTTGCGCATGGTGACCGCGCAGTGCGGCCTGCGCCATGACCGCAGTTTCGTACGCGCCGCGCGCGACCTGCGGCCCGAGCGCTACCACGCCTGGGCGGTGCGGTTCCCGCGGCTGACCATGCCGGCGCTGCTGCTGCACGGCACGGCGGACAACATGGTGCCGGTGGAGGTGTCCCGCCGCATGGCCCAACTGCTGCCTCACGCCACCCTGGTGGAGTTTGCCGGCCAAGGCCACCTGATGCACGAACTGCCGGACAACCGGGTCGGCCAGCGCATCGCCGAGTTCATCCAAACCACCCGGCCGGGCGCAAGCTGAGGTACAATAGCGTCATGAGTGTTACAGGCGCCCTGGGCGCCATCTGGTTGGCCACGCTGTTGCTGGGATCGCCTCTGGTGATCGATGGTGTCGACGTGACCACCTGGACCCCACAGCAGCTCTGGGCTCAGTCGGACAAGTACTTCCACGACGGCGAATACGTCAAGTCGGTGAACATCCTGCGGCGCGTGGTCGAGGTCGACCCCGGCGACGTGGAAGCGTACGCCGTTGCCGCCTGGTTGATCTGGAGCCTGGGCGACGAACCTTCGGCCCGCCAGTGGCTCAAGTCGGCCGTCGCCGCCAACCCGGCCAGCTCGAAGGCCTATTCCGAGCTGGGCATGCACCTTTACGACCGGGTCGGCGATGCGTTTCTGGCCCTGCCCTACCTGCGCCGCGCCGAGGGCCTGCCCGAGCGCCACCTCACCGTCGCGCGCCTCTATGCCCATTGCCTGCTGGCCGTCGAGGAGCCCTGGCTGGCGGCGGCGGCGTGGACGCGCATGGGCCAGGCCAACGAGGCGCCGCCGGGCGTGGTGACCAACAACCGCCGGCAGGCATGGGCTTCGGCCCTGCGCAGCGACCTGCAGGTGCGCAGCGGCGGGGTCATGGAAGGCCCGGTCAACGACAGCGAGGCCGCCCGGCTGTGGGCGCGCACGACCTCACATCCCGACCGTGAAGGCCGGCCTGGCCGGACCGTGGTGTGGCTGGCGGAGCCCGACGGTCCGCGGCCGGTAGGCCGTGTCACCATGGCGCCGCGCCGCGTGGTGAACAAGGTTACCTGGCACTGGCGGACCATGACGGCCGACCAGAACAACAACGGGCGGTTCGACGACGATCCTGTGCTGGTCGATAGCGACGATGATGGGATCGCCGAGTCCATCCCGCCACTGGCACAGTTGCGCGCGCAACGGGCCGAGTCGATTTCGCCGGTGATGCGGCGGCTGGTGGCGCCGGACCGCTACGAACTGGAAGTGGACGGCCGCGGCTGGTACCGCCCGACGGTGCCGACCGTCGAGGACGGTGCGGTGGTGCTGGTACCTGCGTTGGTCATCGCCTGTGACCAGGGCCGGCTGGCGTTGCGCGCCGTGGTGCGCGACACCGCCAAGCTGGAGAGCCGGGAGCTGGCCGACCAGCCGCTTCCGTTGGGAGTTTACGCCGGCAATGAGGCAACTGGGCCCGGCGCGCGGGTCATCCTGCGCGCGGCCGACCTGCCCGCCGGTCGATACGTTGTGGCCCTCGAGCTCCTGCGCGAGGGTGTTGTGGTTGACCGCAAGGTCTGCCCGGTCTGGGTCGTCGAGAGCGACGGGCACGCTGTGCGCGTCGGCCGACCCCAGCCGGACGATGAGGGTGTCTGGGAGCGCTTTGCGGCACCTCCCGCGCCAGATGGCGGGCCAACTGGTCCGCCGTCCGGCCCGCCGCCTGGTGCCCGGCGTCCCGGAGCAGTCTGAAAGGTATAATGATGGCGGAAACGACGACCCGCCGCCGCCGCTCGACGAGCGGCAATGCGGCGACGGGCATCTATGAGCTGACCGGTGGCTGGGCCACCTCCACCCCTTACAACCTGTTGTCTTCCGATGTCGAGCTGGCCGTGGAGCATCTGCCCGACGGCCTGGCCGTGACGGCGCCCGTGGGCTGGCGGGTGCACGTTCCCACCCATTCGGGAGTGCGCTACGTTCACGTACCCGAGGGCTGGAGCAGCATCGAGCCGCTGGCCACCCAGTGCGTCATCGTCGAGAACGGCGAGACCTTCGTCAACCTGACCTACCGCGAGCCCGACTACGTGCCGGGCCACCTGGAGATCAGCAGCGAACGCAGCCGCGTGCATCTGCGCTGGCAGTTCGGCGGGTCGCAGGTGCCCTGCTTCCATTGCCTCAGCTTCTCCTCATGGGACGACCTGATCAACGAGCATCGCGCCTGGCTGACCTCGGTCGCCAAGGTCAAGCCGCTGGAGAAGGTGGCGCCGCCCTGGCTGGTGGACTGCCCGCTGCTCATCTACGTCGACATCGAGACCGTGGCCAACGACGGCCTGCTGCACAGCTTCGACGACGTCACTGCACTGGCCGAGAAGCTGGGCGAGATTGGCGCGCCCAAGGACTCGCTGGTCTACCTGACCACCTGGAGCGATGGCGGCCAACGGCGCTACCCGACCTACGAGCCGAGCCAGAAAGCCGGCGGGCTGGACCCGCTACGGCGTGCGGCCGATGCCCTGCATGAGCGCGGCTTCCGGCTCATGCTGCACTCCAATGTCTGGGGCTGCTCGCCCATCCATCCCGACTACACGCGGATGATCGCCTATCGCGTGCATAACCGCGCGGGCCATCCGCTGTCGTGGCGCGAGTTCCACGCCAACAACTACGTCTCCGAGCATGTCTATGTGCGGCCCGACTGCCGCGCTTTCCGCGAGACGTTCTGGGGCTCGTTGGGCCCGCTCGCCGAGCAGTTGTCGCTCGACGGTCTGTACCTCGACCAGGCCGGACTGCTGGTGGACGACCCGCTGGCCGACATCCTGGCCAGCACGCGCTCGCTGATCAGCGCCATCCGCGCCGACCAACCCAATCTGGCGCTGGGCGGCCAGGTGCTCACCTCGCGTCTGTGCGACGAGATCAGCCTGTGGCAGCTATGGGGCACGCCCTGGTCGGGCCATGGCTGGGGTCAGCCGTTCCGTCGCCGCAGCCGCATCTGCGCCGACCTGTTCCGCGGCCTGACGCGCTTCTGTGCCCACATGTACGTGCCGGCCGCCGTGCCGGGCCGCTACTTGTGGCAGCATGAGGGCTTCAGCGACGACCTGGGTACGGTCGGCTGCTTCCTGGCCGCTCAGGAGGACAACAGCTACCACGACGCCATGCGCTGCCTGCGCCTCAACTTCCGCGACTTCGGCATCGACCCGCTGAGCGCGGAGGTCATCGAGCAGGCCCGACGCTGGGCCGAGCGCACGCCGCGCACGGTCGCGGCGACGCCCAAGCCGGTGGCCGAGCCCGCCGAGGCGACCGGCGCGGACGAGTAGCGAACGTATCTGCAGTGAGACACCAGCCGGGGCGGCTGTGCCACCAAGGTGGCGCGGTAGTTCCGGCTTTCCCATCACCGAGGACCGCAATGGAAGTTCAGATCTTCGGGCTGAAGAACGACAACGAGACGCGCAAGGCCGATCGCTTCTTCGCCGAGCGCCGCATCAAGATCCATATGGTCGACCTGAAGGTGCGCCCGATCGCCGTCGGTGAGCTGACCCGCTTCGTGCAGAAGCTCGGCACCGCCGCGCTGATCAACACGCGCAGCAAGCGCTTCGTCGAACAGGGCATGGCGCACCTGCGGCTGACCGAGGCGCAGTGGGCCGACAAGCTGATAGCCGACCCCAGTCTGCTCCTGCTGCCGCTGGTGCGCTATGGGCAGAAGGTCACGGCCGGCAATGCCGAATCGACCTGGAAGCAATGGATTGAGGAGAGTCGCGCATGAACGCCTGGGCACTGTCGCTGGTCGTCGCGCTGTCTGGTCTGGCCGCCGCGCAGGAGGTCAAACCGCTGGTGCTGTCCGACTGCGACAGCCCCGCCGCCTGGGCGGGCGGCAGTCTGGACACCACCAACCTCAAACAAGGGGCCGGTGGCATCCGCTGGGACCACGGCAAGGATCCAGGCCTCTCGCTGCGGCAATGCCCCACCGACTGGTCGGCCTATGACCGCCTGACCTTCTGGCTCTGGTCGGCCAAGGCCACCGGCTCGCGGTTCATGCTGCTCATCTACTCTGACAACCCCAAGACCGAGGGCGACGACTACTACTCCGCGTCCATGCAGGCCAACTTCACCGGCTGGAAGCGCTTCAGCTTCTATCTGCCGCACCTGGGCGTCAATCGCGAGCCGGCGGGCTGGAACCAGATCAACCGGTTCGGCTTCAGCGCCTCGGGCTGGGGCAATGAGCCCAACCCCCAGACCATGCTGGTGCTTGATGATGTCCAGCTCATCCGAGGAGGTGCCGTCGTGGGACCCAGCCTAAGCGAAGACGAACTGTTCGAGTCACTGGACCTGACGCGCCCGGAGTTGGCGGCCGTCAAGGCGGCGCTGGCCAAGGACGACAAGGCCACTGCCCGGCACGCGCTGGCCGCCTACTACCGCGCGCGGACCAACGTCAAGTACTTCGTGGGTCCAGGTGAGAAGGCCAACCCCAAACCGGCCAAGCCTGACACGGCGCGGGCCGAACGCGCGATGCGCCACCAGCTCGAGAGCATCGGCATCCAGCACGAGTTCGGCGCGGTCATCGACTGGCACTTCGACAAGACGGCCGAACCTGGCACAACCCGCGCGCTCAATCCCGAGTGGACCTGGCAGCTCAATCGCCACGCCGACTGGATTGCGCTGAGCCGGGCGTACCGCGACACCGGCGATGAGAAGTACGCCACCGAGTTCGTCGCCCAGATGACCCAATGGTCGCGGGATTGCCCGGTGCCCGAAGATTCCGCCAATGGCTACCGCTCGGCCTGGCGCACCATCGAGACCGGCATCCGCGCGGCGCAGATCTGGCCCGAGCTGTGGAATCGCTTCCTGCTCTCCCCGGCCATGACCGATGACGCGCTGATGGTCTTCCTCCGGGCCTACATCGACCACGCGCGACACCTGATGGCCTTCCACACCAGCGGCAACTGGCTGGCCATGGAGGCCAACGGCCTGTATCACGTCGGCGCGCTGTTCCCCGAGTTCCGCGACGCGCCGGCCTGGCGCAAGACCGGCGCCGACTGGACGTATGCGGAGATGGAGAACCAGGTCTATCCCGACGGCATCCAGATTGAGCTGGCCAGCGGCTACCACCATGTCAGCCTGGGCAACTTCCTGGGCGTGTTCAAGATCGCCCGGCTCAACAATCTGGAGCTGCCGGCCGACTTCCTCGCGCGCCTGGAGCGCATGTACGACTTCGACACGCTGGGCAGCCTGCCCGACCGGCGCCTGCCCGCGGTGCAGGACGGCGGCTACATGGGCGTGCAGGGCGCCCTGCGCGAAGCGGCCGAGTTGTTCCCCGCGCGCTTGGACTTCCGTTGGTACGCCACGGAGGGCAAGGAAGGCGCGCCGCCCAAGCAGACCAGCTACGGCTTCCCCTATGCCGGTTACTACTTCCAGCGGTCGGGCTGGGAGAGCGATGCGCGCTGCCTCATGTTCGACGGCGGCCCGTTTGGCTACGGCCATCAGCACGAGGACAAGCTGGAGATCATCGTCCACGCCTACGGGAAACTGCTGCTCCTCGACCCCGGTGTCTACACGTACGAACGCAGCAAGTGGCGCAGCTACTTCTGCGATTCGCAGAGCCACAACGTGGTGCTGGTGGACGGTCAGCCGCAACGCCGCGCCGGCCGGCCGCGTGAGCAGTATGTCGTCAAACAGCCGCTACCCCACGTCTGGGAGACGGCGGCCGACCACGACTACGTCGAGGCGACTTACGACGAGCCGTTTGGCGGCGCGGTCAAACTCGGCGTGAAGCACACGCGCCGCGTGCTGTTCGTCAAGCCCGACTACTGGGTCATGCTCGACAGCCTGGAGAGCGTGGACGGCAAGCCGCACAGCTACGACGCGCTGTTCCACTTCAACTACGGCAAGCTGGCGCTCGATGGGCTGCGCGCGCGCACCGAGTATGCCGAGTCGGCCAATCTCTCGGTCACCGCGGCGCCGCGGGCTGGCCTGAAGCTGAGCATGGTGGAGGGCCGCGAAGACCCGGTGCAGGGCTGGCTCATCGAGGGCAGCAGCCGCGCCAAGCCAGCGCCGGTGGGCATCTACACCTGGCAGGGCGACCGCACGAGCCACCTCCTGACGGTGCTCATGCCCTACCGCCAAGGCGCGGTCGATCCCATCGCACGCGTGGAAGCGCTGGGTGAGGACGGCCTGGGCGCGACCATCGTGTTTGGCGACGGACGAAGCCACCAGGTGCGGTTCTCGGGCGGCGCACCGGCCGAGCTGCAGCTCGGCGCCGTGCACGGCAAGGGCCGCGCGCTCTGGTCCAACGGAACCCAAAGCATCGCGGCCGGCGGGTAAGCCCCACCGGCCGCGATGCTGCATGGTGTCGAGCGCCCGGCGGTCGACTACGGCTGAAGCGTGATGCCCGTGTTGCTGGCGGCATAGTTGTTGGCGTTGAGCGCCTTGACGTGACCGTCGCAGAACGCGTAGTTGGCGCCGCCGTTGTGGAAGGCCATGGAGGCGGCGGAGGCGTCGTCGTTCCACACGGCATTCCAGTCCTGCACCTGGTAAGGCCGGCAGTAGAACCGGTTGTACGTGGTGGCGTTACCCGACTCCCGCATGATGATGGTGTTGGCGGGCGCCTGGATGGACGAATCCGACCGGCCGCCGCCGCGCGTCAGGATGTTGCCGTTGAGGTGGTACGAGCTCCAGCCGTTGGCCTTCGTGCCCTGTCCCGAAGGGCAGATCCACAGCTGACCGCTCTTCATGTAAGGGGCCAGGCCATCGTAAGGATTGGGCCAGCTCGGGGTCGCAGTGATCGGGCTACCGTAGACGTCGTTGCTGGCCGGCATCGACAACCAGGTCTCGTCGTAATCCTGCTTGTACTGCATGAAGGCCAGGCCGATCTGCTTCTCGTTGCTTGCGCAACTCGACTGCCGCGCCTTCTCACGCGCCTTGGCGAACACCGGGAAGAGAATAGCAGCCAGAATGGCGATGATCGCAATCACCACCAGCAATTCGATGAGCGTAAAGGCTCGTCGCCGCGATTTTACCATCAGGTGATCCTCCTGCTTCGGGGACGTACGCGCCCCGCGCTTCCTAGCATATGCACCGCGCGGCGCCACGTCAAACACCATCATGCGGCCCCTGGCTGCCCGCCGCCGTTAAGTTCCCGCAACGTGGCCAGGCCGATATACCCGCGCGGGTAGATACCACGGAGGCTGGTAGCGCGCGCCGTGCACCGCTGCGGCAGGGCAAGCGTTGGCCTCGCGCGCGAGTGGTCTCCGCGGCGCACGAAGCGCCCCAACCGCCGCGGCCGACGGGCATGGCCCGCCGGCCGCGAGAACAGGTCACGGATTGCGACGCGGCGCACCCACTAGGGTTGCAGCGTGATGCCGGTGTTGCTGGCCGCGTAATTGTTGCCGTTGAGCGCCTTGACGTGGCCGTCGCAGAAGGCGTAGTTCGCGCCGCCGTTATGGAAAGCCATGCTGGCCGCCGTGGCGTCGTCATTCCAGGTGGCGTTCCAGTCCTGCACCTGGTAGGGCCGGCAGTAGAACCGGTTGTACGTGGTCGCGTTGCCGGACTCCCGCATCAGGATGGTGTTGGCCGGCGCCTGGATGGAGGCATCCGACCGACCCGCCGCGCGGATCAGAATGTTGCCGTTGAGGTGATACGAGCTCCAGCCGTTGGCCTTCGTGCCCTGACCCGAAGGACAGATCCACAGTTGGCCGCTCTTCATGTAAGGGGCCAGGCCGTCGTAAGGATTGGGCCAGCTTGGCGTCGCAGTGATCGGGCTACCGTAGACGTCGTTGCTGGCCGGCATCGACAGCCAGTTCTCGTCGTAGTCCTGCTTGTACTGCATGAACGCCAGGCCGATCTGCTTCTCGTTGCTTGCGCAACTCGACTGGCGCGCCTTCTCTCGCGCCTTGGCGAACACCGGGAAGAGAATAGCTGCCAGAATGGCGATGATCGCAATCACCACCAGCAGTTCGATGAGCGTGAACGCTCGCCGTCGAGTCTGTACCATCGGGTGATCCTCCTGCCTCGGGTCCAATACTCCCCGTATTTGCTAGCTTATTCAGCGGGAGACGCATCGTCAAATACAATCCGCCATTGAACGCTTGCCGCACCGTCGTTACACGAACGCTACATCAGCACCCTTGCATACCCAGCGGGGTATGGTATACTAAGGCCAGTGGAGAACGACATGGGCTCGATGGCGGGCAAGGTGCTGCTGGCGATGGCCGCGGCGTATGCATGGCACAGGTTGGTGGCGGGTCGCGACGGCGGCACCTGCCCTTTGATGTGCTCGCCGTGGCGGGCGCTGGCGTTCGGCTCGGTGTTTGGATTGATGTGGGCCTGGCCGGCGCGGACGGCACCTGCGGCGAGCGGGCCGCTGTCGGCCGAACTGGCGGGTATCGAGCGCAAGGAGACGAAGATGGCTAGCGTGAAGACTGGTGTTCCGGTGCATGTCGATGAGTCGACCTTTGCCGAGTTGGTGCGCACGGCGGACAAGCCGCTGGTGATCGACGCCTACGCCGACTGGTGCGGCCCGTGCAAGATGCTCGCGCCGGAGTTGGAGAAGGCGGCGGCCAGCTTGGGCGACCGCGCCTATGTCATCAAGATCAACGTCGACGAGAGCCCACAGGCCGCGGCGGCGTTGCATGTGCGCAGCATCCCGGCGCTGTTCGTGGTCAAGGGCGACGCCATCGTCGACCGCTGGGTCGGCTTCAGCGATGCGGCCAGCATCGTCGAGCGCGCCGAAAAGCAGTTCAGCAGCCAGCCCGTGCCCGCGGGCAGCTAGGAACCAGCCGGGTGGGTGCCGACGGTGCCCACCCGGCTGTATCATGCTCTGTGTGAACCAACAACCGACCAGCACCAACGCCGAGCCGTGGGCCGTCTACATTCACGTGCCCTTCTGTGGCCGGCGTTGTGCCTATTGTGACTTCGCTACCTCGGCCCTCCCCTCTGCCGGGCCAGCTGCCGATGCGCTGAAGAGCCGCTACGTCCAGACGGTGTTGGCCGAAATCGGCCAGAGCGCCCAGCGACCGGCGAGCAGCGTCTACTTCGGCGGCGGCACGCCCACCCAGCTGGCGGCCGACCAACTTCTGTCCATCCTCGACTCGCTCCGCGCCCACGGCGGCATCCTGCCCGGCGCCGAAGTGACCATCGAGGCCAACCCCACCACGGCCGAGGGGGCACTCTTCGCCGCGCTGCGCCAAGGCGGGTTCAATCGACTGAGCATGGGCTTCCAGAGCCTCGACGACCGTCTGCTGGCCGAGCTCGGCCGCACCCACAGCGCCGCCGAAGCGCGGGCCGCGTACCATGTGGCCCGCGGCGCCGGGTTCGACAACGTCAGCCTGGACCTGATGTTCAACCTGCCCGGCCAGACACTCGAGGACTTCCAGCGCGACCTGGAAGGCGTGGTGGCGCTGGGACCCGAGCATCTCTCGCTGTACAGCCTGACCGTCGAGGAGGGCACGCCGTTCGCCGCGCGCGCCGCCCGCGGCGACCTGATCCTGCCCGACGAGGAGGTGGACGCGGCGATGTTCGAGTGGGCCCACGACTGGCTGCCCTCCGTGGGCTATGGCGCCTACGAGATCAGCAACTTCGCGCGGGCCGGCCGCGAGAGCCGCCACAACAGCGCGTACTGGCGCAACGAGGAGTACCGTGGCTACGGGCCTGGCGCGGCGTCCTATGTGGCGCGCCGGCGCTGGCTCAACCACGCCGATCTGGAACGCTGGCGGGCGGCCGTGTTCCAACAGATCGACGATCTGGCCGACTCGGAAACACGGGACGAGGACGGCGAGCGACGCGAGACCATGTACCTGGGGCTAAGGCGGTTGGCCGGGGTGGACACCGCGTGGTATGAACAACGCTATGGCGCGCCGCCCGAAGCATGGTTCTCCGCGGAACTCGGCCGCTTGGTGGCAGCGGGCTGGATCGAACGGACGGATACCGCCTGGCGACTGACGCGCGCGGGCCTGATGGTGGCCAACCGCGTCTTCATGGAGTTTGTGTAGCATGTATTCCGACGCCACGCGACCGCGATCGCGCTGGTGGTGGGTGCTGGGTCTGCTGCTGGTGCTGCTTGTGCTGCGCCAGACACGACCGGGCCAGCCCGCCACTGACGTCGGCACGCGCGCCGTGGACACCACGCTACGTCCCGCGCGCGTGGCGCTCAGCGCCACGGGCGGCTGGCTGGCGGACACCTGGGGCAACCTGACCCATCTACGCTCACTGAACCGGCGAAGCCACGCCCTCGAGGGGGAGCTGGCCAGGAACCAGAGCCAGGCCGCGCAGCTCGTCGAACTGCGTGCGGAGGTTACCCGCCTGCGCCGTCTGGCCGACCTGCGGCAGGCGTTGGACCGGCCCAGCGTCTCGGCGCGCGCCATCGGCCGCAGCCCCAGCCCCTGGTTTCGCACGCTGACGCTGAACGTTGGCGCGCGCCGCGGCGTGCAGACCGGCTGCGCCGTCGTGGCGCCGGAAGGCCTTGTCGGCCAGGTCTACCAGGTGGCCGCCGGCACCTGCCGCGTGCTCTGCGTGGTGGACCGGCTGGGCAGTGCCGGGGTGCGCCTGCAGCCGCCGCCGGCACGGTCCGTTGTCGGCGTGGCGCGGGGCGACGGCAACAACCTGTGCACGCTGGCCTACGACGGGCTGGAGGCCAAGGTCAACGCCGGCGACGTGGTGGTCACCTCGGGCCAGGAGGCAGGCAGTCTGTTCCCCGCGGGCCTGGTGGTCGGTCGCGTGGCCAAGGTGGAGAAGCGGCCCCACGAATCCTCGATGCGACTGACTATCCAACCGGCGGTTCTGCCCGAGCAGGTGGAGGAAGTGTCGATCCTGCTGCCCGAGCCCGAGGACACACGGCCGTGAGCGACCGCGTCCCGGCCTGGGTGCCATGGATGTGCCTCGTCGCGGTACTCCTGCAGAGCCACTTGGCCTACCGGATGGGCTGGGCCGGTGAGTTCTGTGACCTGTCGCTGGCCGTGGCCCTGTCCTGCGCCTTGGCGGCCGGTGAGGAGACGGGGATTCTGGCCGGCCTCGTGGTGGGCCTGCTCATGGGCTACAGCGCCGGCCTGGCCCTGCCGGCGTTCATCGTGTCGCGCGTGGTGGCCGCCGGCGCCGTGGGCCGCATGCGGTTCGTCGTGCATGCGGGCAACCCGCTGGCCCAGGTGGGCGTCGTGGCCCTGGGCGCGGTGGGGGCGGAGGTGCTGTTCGCGCTCTTCTACCCAGCGGTACTCGGCCAGCCAGGCTGGTTCGAGCGCGTGCTGTTCCGCGCCGGGCTGACCGCGATTGTGACGCTTCCGGTGGCATGGCTGCTATCATGGTTGCCACTGCCCGAGGAGCGGATGGCTTGATGGCACCGTTGACAATCCTCTCGCTGGCCGACGAAGAGGCCACACGCCAACTTGGTGCGCGTCTGGGCGCCGCCGCTCGCGCCGGCGATGTGATCGCCTTGCACGGTGAACTCGGCGCCGGCAAGACCACCCTCGTCCACGGCCTGGCCGCGGCGCTGGCCATCGCGGGGCCCGTACCCAGTCCTACCTTTGTGCTGGTTCGCGAGTATGAGGGCCGCTTGCGACTGTGGCACGTCGACGCCTACCGCCTGGCCGGCAGCGACGAGGCACTGGCCATCGGCCTGGACGAATGCCTGCCCGGTGACGGCGTGACCTGTGTCGAATGGGCCGAGCGCATCGCCGATCTGGTTCCGCCGACGGCACTGGTCGTGCGGCTGGCCGCTGACGGCGAGGGTCGCCGAGCGGAGTTGTCCGCGACCGATCTGGCGCGCTGGATGGGAGACGATGTAGCGTGAGGCACCTGCTGGCCATCGAAGCATCGACGGGCTCGGCCTCCATGGCCGTCATCCGCGGCGACGCCACGCTGCTCGCCGAGTTCACCTTCGCCGCGCAGCGTACCATGGCGCGCCGCCTGGTGCCCTTGCTCGACACGTTACTGCGCTCGGTCGATCTGGCGCCGGATGCCATCGACGCGTTGGCCGTGGGCCTCGGGCCCGGCTCATTCACCAGCCTGCGTGTGGCGCTGGCCACCATCAAGGGCATCGCCCTCGGCGCCGAGCAGGCGCCGCCGGTGCTGGGGGTCGGCTCGCTCGAGGTGCTGGCCGCCGGCGCGCCACTGGGTGTGCGCCGGCCGGTCTGCGCGGTCATCGCGGCACCCAAGCGCAGCGTTTACGCGGCGGTCTACGCACGCGTCAACGAGGATCTCACCAACTGCCTGTTCGGGCCGGCGCTGCTGGAGACCAGCGAACTGGCCGATCGGCTGGCGGCCATCGGCCAGGACGTGGTGGTGGTCGGCCCTACCAGCGCAGCCGACCGCGAGTTGCTCACCGCTGCGGGCGCGTCGTTCCTGCCCGCGGTCCACGATGTGCCACGGGCGGCGGTACTCGCCCATCTGGCGCTCGGCCGTCTGAACGCGGGCGAACGCCATGATGCGGGCACACTGACGCCGTTGTACATTCACCCCTCCGAGCCCGAGGTCAAGCTCGGGCAGACCTTCGCGCGCGCAGGCGGACCCGACGATGCCGGCACTGCCTGATGGCTTTACGCTGCGCCCGGGCGGCCTGGACGACATCGATGCGTTGCAGGCCATCGAGCGGCACTGCTTCCGCGCCTCGCAATCGGCTGAGCAGTACCGCCGTGAGTTGACTTCGCCGCAGTGCCACACGTTGGTGGTGGAGTTCCAGGGCCATGTCGTGGGCTATGCCATGGCCAACCTGGTGCTCGACGAAGCGCATGTGCCGTCTGTCGGCATCGCCGAGCCCTATCGCCGCGTCGGGCTGGGGCGCGCCCTGATGGTGCGCATGCTGGAGTTGGTTCGGGCGCATGGCGCGCGACACGTCTACCTGGAAGTGCGGCGCACCAACCGAGCCGCGCGCCGGCTCTATGAGGGTCTGGGCTTCGAGTTGCTCAGCATCCGTCGCGACTACTACTGGGACCCGCCCGACGACGGCATGGTCATGCGCCTCGCGTTCGATGGACCGACGCCAGCAGTTCCGTGACACGAGCCGCGGCTCGGTCGAAGTCGAGCCGCGCCGCCGCCCGCCGCGCGGCGTCCGCCATGCGCGCTCGGCGTGCCGGATCGACCAGCAGTGGTCGCAACGCGCGCCATAGCTCGCCCGGCACGGCGGCCGCGGGCTCGTTGGGCACGATGATCCCGGCTTCGCGCGGCACCAGGTCGCGCGCGGAGTAGTGCTCCGTGCTGACCACCGGCACACCTGCCGACAGCGCCTCAGCCAGCGTCAGGCCGTAGCTCTCGTGGCGCGAGGGGAACACATACACATCGGCCAGGCGCCACAGCGCCTGCTTGCGCGCACCGCTGACATGGCCCAGGAAGCGCACGCGCACCCGATCCAACTCGCCGGCCAGGCGTTCCAGCCGCCGACGATAGCGCTGCCCCATCATGTAGGCCGCCTGCCCGCCAATCCACAAGTGCGCGCCGTTGGGCATCTGGCCCAGTCGTTCACCCAGCGCCAACGACTCGAGCGCGCGCTCGATGCCCTTCTCCGGCGACAACCGGCTCAGCGTGACCAGCAGCGTGTCGCCGATGGCCAGGCCGCCTTCACGCCGCAGTTCGGCCGCTGCCAGAGCCACGTCCTCTTCGTCGGCGTGATGCGACCAGGCGCCCCACGGCACGACTTCCACTCGCTGCTCGGCGCCGGGCGTGCAGCGCGCGATGATGCGGCGCATGGCGCTCGATGGCACGATGTGCCGCGCGCTGTGGGCCAACGCCGCGGCCTGCTTGGCGAAGACGAGATGCAGCATGTCGGGCAGCGCCGCCACGCCGCCCCGCGCCGCGCGCCAGGCGGCCGACGCCAGCGCCGGGTCGAGCCCGCCCAGGTAAAAGCGGCAGAAGTAGTCGACCACGTCGACATGCCACAGTGTGACCACAGGGATGCCCGCGGCGGCCAACCGGGCGAAGTCGGGCCCCTCGCTCAAGTCGTTGGCCACCACCACCACGTCGTCGCGGTCGGGCCGCGCCAGGATGGCCTCGGTCGCGCGCTGCTCGAAATCGCGACACAGCCGCGCGTAGTCTACCTCGTTGAGGTTGACCAGATCGGCCGGCCCGCGGCCGCTCGGCCAGCTGACTGGCACGCGCTGGTAGTCCAGACCTGGCGCCGGCTCGGCATCGCCCAGCCCGAGCAGCGTGGTCGGCACGCCGCGCGCCGCCCAGTAGGCGGTAAGCTGGCCAATGACCGCCGCGCCACCACCGATGGGCACTGCGCCGGGCGACACGCCGCCGTGGGCAGCGGTGACCAGTATCCTCATCACAGGTGCCGGCGCACCGCCTCGGCGAAGGCGTCGTAGCTCTTGGCGCCCTCGAGCACCTCGACCCTCTCGCCCTTGCGGTCGTAGATGAGCGTCACCGGGTACTGGCCGCTCCAGCCCAGCGCGGAGGCGAACGCCGCCTCATCGCCCAGTGCAGCGAGGTAGGCGTTGCGGCCCGCGTTGTGCTTGGCCAGGAACGGCTTGACCTTGCTGTCCAGGTCGGACTTCTCATCGCCGCTGATCGTGACCAGCGCCATCTTGGAGCCGAACTCGTCACGCAGCTTGACCAGGCCGGGGAACTCCTCGACGCACGACGGGCACCAGGTGGCCCAGAAGTTGACCACCACCACCTTGCCGCGATGCTTGGCCACGGCGCTCTTGAGGCTGGCCATGTCCTTGATCGTACCCACCGAGACGCTGCTCGACGACGCGGTCTTTGCGCTCGAGGCGCCGGAGTCGCCGCCGCCCGAGGTCGGCGCGTCCACATAGCCTGCCAGCGGCTTCGTCGCTCTTCATGCCGTCGGCCGCCTGGGCCGCGGGCTTGGCCGGCGCGGCCTGGGCCTGCTGGGCGGGCACGGTAGCGCCCGGCGGCGCGGGCGTCGCGCTTGGCGCCTTGGCCGAATCGGCGTCGGCCGCCTTCTTGCCACACCCGGCCAAGCCCAGAACCAGTACAGTGGCTACACACCAGACCAACTTGCGCCACGCCATAGCAATCGTTCTCCCGACCACACCGCTCGCGCACTCCGCGCCGCGGCGTTGTACCATCATCATTATAGGGAAGTCGACGATAACGCGGTAGATCCTGGCCAGCAGCGAGGTGCCATGCGAGCGGGTGACGACGAACTGCGGCGCGGGCTGCGCCGACGGCTCCAGCAGGGGCGAACTGAGCCCCGCCGGCGCCAGCCGACAAGCGGCACGTGGCCTGAACTGGTGGTCGCCGATTGGCTCGACCGCTGGGGCATGGCCTACGAGACCCAGCACGAACTGCTGCCGGGCGTCACGGTCGACTTCTGGCTGCCCGACCGGCTCCTGGCCATCGAATGCCAGGGCACCTGGCACCACGGCGACCCGGCGCAGACACGACCAGCGGAACTGACCGCCGGGCCGGCGCGCAAGCGTCGGCACGACGCCGCGCTCCAAGCCTGGTGCGACCGGGCCGAGGTGACGTTGGTGGCGGTCTGGGAAGCGGACCTGCGCGCGGATCCGGCGGCCGCCATGGCGGCGCTGGGCCGCTGCTTGGCGCCTGACCAACCGGAAGGGACGACGACCATGAGCGAGGTACTGCGGCAGCGCACGCTCGCCGGCGGCTGTGAACTGCTGATCTGTCGCGGCGACCTGACGGCCGAGCCGGTGGCGGCCATCGTCAACGCCGCCAATAGCCACCTGGCCCACGGCGGCGGCGTGGCCGGCGCCATCGCGCGCCGTGGCGGCGCTGTCATCCAGAGCGACAGCGACGCCTGGGTCCGCGCCCATGGTCCGGTGCCCACGGGCCAGGCCGCGCTCACGCCGGCGGGCGCCCTGCCCTGTCGCGCGGTCATCCACGCGGTCGGCCCGGTGTGGCGCGGCGGCTCTCACGGTGAGCGCGAGGACCTGGCCTCGGCGGTGCGCTCAGCGCTGGTCCTAGCGGCCGAGCACGAACTCGAGACGGTGGCCCTGCCAGCCATCAGTTCGGGCATCTTCGGCTTCCCCAAGGAGCTGTGCGCCGAGATCCTCATCAGCACCGTCGTGGAGTGTGATGCGGCCAACCCGGGCGGGCTGCCGCGAGCGGTGCGGCTGACCAACCTCGACGATCTGACCGTGGGCATTCTGGCCGACGAGTTCGACCGGCGCTGGCCTCGACTCTGAGTGCCGCGGGAGGCCAGCCCAGCGCCGCGGCGAAGCAGGCCGCCAAGGCCGGCTCCCAGCTTGGAGGCGGTTGACACGATGGACCGCCCATGGTAGTTTTGTCGCAGCCAGCGTGGTCCACCGGCCGGTCAGGTAGTGCGATCATGGACTGGCGAACGTCTGCCAACGTAGCTCAGCTGGTAGAGCAGCGCACTCGTAATGCGCAGGTCGTCGGTTCGAATCCGACCGTTGGCTTCCTTCACCCAACTAGGTCCGCCCCGCGAGGTCTGGCATGACGCTGCGCATCGCTCGTTTGGTGATCCTCACGCTAGCGCTCCTGGCGACCGTGCCCGTCTGGGCACAGAGCGCCTCATCCGGCGGCACCAAACGCCCGGACTCCGCGAGCGGCAGCAGTAGCAGTGGCAAGAACGCTGGCGCGCCGCTGTCCGACCCGACCAAACCGCCGGGCACTACAACCACGCCACCGACCACGCCGGGCACACCGGACAGCGACACGACGACGACCACACCCGAGGTCAAGCCGCGCGCCTGGGACTACTACCCCAAGCGGCCGGAACTGACCACAGCCAACCCGGCGCTGACCCAGTTGCTCGACGAGATCGAGGGCGAAGCCGAACGCATGCTGCCCCTCTATGGCCAGGCCATGTTCCGCAGCGCCATCATCGAGCGCGCCCTCAAGGACCCGCTGGCAGCCTCACTGGCCCGTCAGCCGGCGCCCGGCTTCCGCATGGGGCCCGGCGATCGCATCTCAATCACCTTCTTCAACAAGGTTGTGCCGCCTGTGACCTTGGAGGTCATGGTGCAGCCAGACGGCCGCGTGGCCTTCGACCCGGTCGGCGTGGTACCGGTGGCAGGGCTCACCGTGGCCCAGTTCGAGGAGCGCGTCACGGCGCTCATTCGTGCTCGGGGCCCACGCGAAGCCACGGTTCAGTTCGCCTTTCTCGACCTCCACGCACTCAGCGTGAGGGTCACAGGCGAGGTCCGTCGGCCGGCCAGCAAGGTCGTACTCAACGGCTACGCCACGCTGCTCGACGCGCTGGCCGAGGCGGGCGGCCCGACGGCCTACGGCTCGCTGCGCACCCTTACCTTGCTGCGCGACGGGCAGAGGGTCGACATCGACCTCTACGACTACCTGCTCAACGGAGCGCCCCAAGCCAACCCTGACCTGCGCGACGGCGACATGATCCATGTGCCGGTGGCCAGGAAGCTGGTTGGCATGGCCGGCGAGGTCAAACGGGTCGGGCGCTACGAACTGCTGCGCGAGCAGACGGTGCGAGAGGTGCTCGGCATGGCCGGCGGTCTGACGGCCACCGGCGCGCGCCTGCAGATGGAGCGCATCCAGAGCTTCGACCGCAAGACGCTGGTCGACCTGGACGTGCAGGCGGTGGTGGCCGGTCTGGCCGACCTGACCACGGTGGAGCCGCTCCGGGACGGCGACCAACTGCGCGTCGAAGGCGTGGCCAAGGACCCGCAGATGGCCGTCCGAGTGGGTGGCGCGGTCATGCAGGCGGGCGAGTTTGGCTACCGTGACGGCATGACCCTGGCCGACGCGCTACGACTGGCCCAGGGCGTGGCCCGCGATGGCTATGGCGCCATTGGCAACGTGCGTCGGCTCAAGGCCGATGGCCAATGGGAGAGCCTCAATTTCATCGTCGCCGAGGTGCTAACCAACGGCGCCGCGGCCAAGATGCCGCTGGCCCCCGGCGATATGGTGCTGGTGCCTCAGCCCGAGCAGCGCCCCTTGCTGCAAGTGACGCTCAGCGGCGCGGTGGCCCGACCCAATCTCTACGAGACGGCCGACTCCCAGACCGTGGGTGACATGATCGCCCACGCCGGCGGCTTGGCCGCCGGCGCCGACCTGACCCGGGCCGTGCTGCTGAGCACCGCCACCGGCACCAAGACCAGTCTGCCGCTCGACCTCACCGATGTGCCTCGGGGCGGCCAGCCCAAGCCCAACCCCGTCCTCCAGAACGGCGACGAGGTCAGCGTGCCGTACGTGGTCGTGGTCCGCGTGCGCATCAGCGGCCAGGTGCGGGCGCCCGGCGGCCATGACCTGACCGCGGGCATGACCGTCCGCGACCTGCTGCACCGGGCCGACGGTCGCCTGCCCAAGGCGCTGCCGCGCGCGGAACTGCAGCGCCTCATTCCCGGCTCGCGCGAGTTGGAGAAGGTCATTGTCAACCTCGACCGCGCGGAGGCCGGTGACGCCGCCGAAAACCTCGTGCTGCGCGAGGGCGATCAGCTCGTCGTGTTCAGTGTCGACCAGCTCACCATGGCCTCTGACCCCTACGTCTCCGTGCAGGGCGCCGTGCGCCGGCCGGGCCCGCTGCTGCGCAGTCGCGGCATGCGCATCAGCGACGTCATTCGCGAGGTCGGCCTGCAGCCTGAAGCCGACCGCGATGAGGGCATCATCCTGCGCCGCATGCCCAACGGCCTGCAGCAGCAGATCAAGTTCAGCCCGACGCTGGCCATCGCCAGCGACGGGCCTGAGAACCCCGAATTGGCCGACGCCGATGTGATCGAGTTCCAGGCCATCCCCGAGGTCACCGTCCGGCCGGCCATGGCCACGGTGGCCGGCGCCGTCTACCGCCCTGGCCCGGTCCGGCTGGCCGCCAACATGACCGTGGACGACCTTATCACCCGCGCCGGCGGGTTCCTGGCCGACGCCTTCCGCCAGCGTGTCCTGCTGCGGCGGCGCTTGCCGGAAGGTCGCTTCGTCACGCTGCCGCTGGACATGCGCGTTCCGCTCAACCAGCCGGTGCAGCGTGATGATGCCCTGACCATCATGACCTATGACCAGGCGCAGTACCGCGAGGGCACCGTCAACGTCATGGGCGATGTGCAGCGGCCGGGCTTGTACGAGCGAACCGAGGGATTGACGGTCAGCCAGGTGCTGTTCATGGCCGGCGGCCTGCTGCGCGACCCGGCGTTCACCACCATCGAGGTGTCGCGTCCCACGGCCTCCACCATTCTGCCCTTCCGCCCCGATGCCGTGCGCCTCATGTCGGGCGACACCGCGCAAGACCTCGTGCTGCAAGATGGCGACCGCATCTATGTGCGGACCTCCGGCCCGGCGCCGCTGCGTGAAGTGCTGCTCAAGGGCGAAGTGCGCACGGAGGGCTTCTACCCGATCCTCGACGAGCAGGATACGTTGCGCCGGTTGATTGAGCGCGCGCGGCTCAAGGAGACGTCCGCGTTCATCGAGGGCGTCATGCTCCTGCGTCGGGTGGACCAGGTGGTGGAGCCGCAAGTAGCGCGCTACGCCAGTGAGATCTACCGCAGCCTGGAGGTCGAGCGGCGGCGCAACGACCTGACCATCATGCTGTCCTCGTCCAAGCTCACCGACAATCCCGCCCTTCTGGACAAGATGATGGGCGCGGCCGCCACCATCCCCTCGGATGCGGTCACGGACAGCTACACCGACCTATTCGAGGCGCCGGGTCGCAGCGGCATCACCTCTGCGGTCGACCAGACCATGTCGGCGCGGATGCACCCGGCTGATGCCACCTTCCAGTTGCCCGACTCGCTCAAGCGCTACGTGCGCGTGGCGGTCGATGTGCGCATGGTGCTGGCCGGCAGCACCGATGTGCTGTTGCGGCCCAACGACATCGTCGTCGTGCCGCCGGTGCCGCAGACCGTGCTGGTGCAGGGCGAGGTCAACTCCAACATGGCTCATCCGTTCGTCGAAGGCCGCACCGTCATGGACTACATCAAGCTGGCCGGCGGGGCTCGGCCGCGCGCCGACCTCAGGCAGGTGCTGGTGGTCCGCGCCGACGGCAGCCTGGCGGTGGCCGCCTCCAACACGCGGGTGCGCCGCGGCGACATGATCCTGGTCCAGCCGCAGCCGGTCCGACTGCCCAACCCGCCGGGCGCCGCCTGGCAGCAGGTGCAATCGGTGGCGCAGGTCATTGGTGGCCTGGCCACGACGGTGTTGGCCATCTCCAACGCCACCAAGTGACGAGGAGCCGTCCATGAAACTGGGTATGGTGACCTACGAACTGGGCAAGTCGATGGACCTGAGGACGCTCCTCTCGACTTGCCGCGAGACGGGCTTCCGAGCGGTGGAGCTGCGCACCACCCACGCGCACGGCGTGGAACTGGGCATGCCCGAGGCCAAGTGGGCCGAGACCCGGCAGGTGTTCGCCGACAGCGGCATCGAACTGTGGGGTCTGGGCTCCACCTGTGAGTACCACGCCACCGACCAGGCCGTGGTACGCCGCAACATCGAGCAGACCAAGCAGTGGATCGAGCTCGCCGCCCACATCGGTGCGCGCGGCGTGAAGGTGCGGCCCAACGGTCTGCCCAAGGAAGTCACGCCCGAGAAGACCTGTGAGCAGATCGGTCTGGCGCTGGCCGAGTGCGGCAAGGCCGCGGCCGATGCCGGCGTGCTGATCTACCTGGAGGTCCACGGCTCGGGCTCGTCCGACCCCAAGCTCTGCCGACGGATGATGGAGGCCTGCAACCATCCGAGCGTCGGCGTCTGCTGGAACTCCAACAACAACCCCGACGAGGTCATCAACGGCAGTATCGCGACGACGTTCGGGCTGCTCAGCCGTTGGGTCAAGTCATGCCACATCACCGAGTTGCACACCAACTACCCGTGGCGTGAGCTGTTCCGCCTGCTCAAGGAGTCTGGCTACGACGGCGCCACGCTGGCCGAGATCCCGTTCAGCACCGAGCCGGCTCGGCTCATGCGCTACTACCGCGCCCTGTGGGAAGCCTACCAGCCTGCCTAGCGTTCCGCGCGACGCGAGGGCAGGGCTCGCACGTCGAACTGGTCGTCCTCGGCGAAGTAGCGCACGCGCGTCTTCTTGTACTCCTTGTCGCTATACAGCAGGTGGTACTCGCTGATGCCGGTGGCCTGGCTGATGGCAGCGGCGGCGGCCTCGCACTCATCTGTGTCTCGCCCGTGGATCATGGTGAACAGGCTGTACGGCCAATCGGGGTAGCTCGGCCGATGGTAGCAGTGGCTGACCGCCCGGAAGTGCGCCATCTGCTGACCCAGCGCCTCGATCCGGTCTTCTGGCACGGTCCACACACCCATCGCGTTGGCGCCGAACCCGGCCTTGCGATGGTGCAGCACGGCGGCGAACCGGCGCATGGTGTCATCGGCCAGGAACGCCGCCGCATGGGCCAGGAGCGCGTCTTCGCTCAGTTCGGTCCCGGCCAGCTCGGCAAACGGTCGCGTCGTAAGCGGCAAGTCGCGCTGTAGTCGTGCGACAGCCTCGCGCTGCTCGGTCGACAGTTCGGTGACGGCATCGCTGCGCTGCCAGGCGGCCGCGGCGCGCAGGCCGAGGCTGTCCTCCTCACGCTCCGTCGCGCCGGCCTCGGTTTCGCCGGTCATATCGAAGTTCACGCCGATCTTGAACAAGCGCAGCGTGGGCATCAGCCGGGCCTGGTCGGCGCACACCTTCTCGGCCAGCACGGCGACCTCGTCGGCCACCTCGCGGGGAGGCGGCACGGCAATGGTGAACCACAGGTTGTAGGCGTGGTTGCGCCGGTAGTTGTGGCTGACGCCGGGATGCAGGTTGATGATGGCCGCGGCGTCATCCACAGCGTCGGCCGGCAGCTTCATGGCCACCAGCGACGAGCGGTAGCCCAGGCGCCGACTGTCGAAGATGGCGCTGATCTGCCGGATGACCTTCTCGGCCTTGAGGCGCGAGACCCGCTCGATGACCTCCGCGCCGTCAAGACCCAGGCGCACGCCGAGCGCGGCGAACGGCTCCGGTGTCAGCGGGAAGTCGGTCTGCAGATCGTTGAGCAGCCGCTGGTCGACGGCGTCCGTGGTGTTGCTGGTGGTCATACTAGATACTATGGTTCAAGTCTGCAGCAAAGCGTCAAGGGCGATCGTCGCGCCGGCCCACGGCCGGGTGCAGAGGTCGACCACCGCGAGTTCGATCTCGTGCTCAGGGGTGAGGTGAGTGGACTTGAGGCCCAGGTCGGCCTGCAGCAGCCTTTCGAGTGCCGCCTCCAGATCCACCAGCGCGAACCGATTGGCCAGCTCCAGCGACTTCTGCAGCGGGAAGTAGTGCTGTGTGAGCAGGGCCTGTTTGCCACTCGTGGGCAGCACGCCGGCCGAGCGCTCCTTCCATTGCGCCAACATGCTCTCGCTGCCCCCCGCGGTGATGGCGCCGTTGAACTCGTACGGTCGCATCCGCAGCAGCCGCGCCTGAACCAGATTGGCATCGAGCAGCCAGCGGCCTTGGAGCAACAGCCGCACCTGACGAATGAGCATGGCCAGGATCATGAACGGGTCGGCGCCTTGGCCCAGCAGCCGTTCGAGTTGGTCGAGCGCATGACGCGCCTCGCGCCGGCCCACGGCGTCCACCAGGTCGAACACGCTGAGCTCGGCCGTCGCCGCCACCATGTGGCGCACATCGTCCACGTCGATCTCCTCGCGCTCGCCGACATAGGCGATGAGCTTCTCAACCTCATTGGTCAGCCGCTGCGCATCCAGCCCGCATCGCTCGACCAGCGCCTGTACCGTGGAACGGCTCATGAACTTGCCCGCGCGCCCGAGCCGGCCGCGTAGCAGCTTGTCGGCGTCGCCTTCGTTGGCCAGCGCGGGGAACTCGAGGATCTTGCCGCGGGCGGCGATGGCCTTCGACAGGCGACGCTGGCGGTCGACCGCGCCGCGCGACTCGAGGACCAGGCAGACATCGTCCATCAGCCCCGATTCCAGGCGCTTGACGAGGATCTCGGCGTCGTCGGTCTTGCCCTTGTCGAAGTACGGCGCGTCGCGCACCAACACCACACGCCGCGGCGCATCATCGAAGCGGAAGCCGGTGGCCTCCAGTTCAGAGGCGACGCGCTGCGCGGTGACGTCGTCACCATCGAAGCTGGTCAGGCTGGTATCGCGGAACTCGGCCGGCACGAGCTTGGACAGCACACGGCGCATCACCTGCTCGCGCTGAAAATCGTCGGCCCCACAGAACAGATAGACTGGCTTGACCTCGCCGCGGTCCAACTCGGCCAACAGGTCCATGGCGGCGCGGCGCACGGAGTCGAAGCTGCTCTCGCCGCGAGCGTTGGATCTCATGCTTCGTCCCCCGGCACCACGGGCAGCCACAACTCGGCCACGCTCCCCGCGCCCGGCTCACCGCTCAGCGCCAGCCAGCCGCCGTACCGATCGGCCAGGTGGTCGACACGCGCCAGGCCCAAGCCGGCGTGGCCAGGCTTGGTCGTGAAGCCCGGCTCAAAGGCCTGCTGTAGCACGTCGGGCGTCAGCCCGTCGCCGGTGTCGCTGACCCGGAGCAACACGCCGGTCGCGCCGTCGCTGACCGTCTCGATGGTCAGCGCGCCACCGTCAGGCATGGCCTCCATGGCGTTGTCGACGAGCGCCGCCAACATGCCGCGCAAGGTGTCCTCGGGAACGGCCACCGTCGCCGCCAGCGGGCAGAGGTCATCCTCCACGGTCAGCCCACCGCTCAGATCGACCTCGGCCAGGAGCCGCCGCACCGCGGCGTTGGGCGACGCGGTGCCGGTCGCGACCTGCTGCTCACCGCTTACGGCAGCAGTCCAGCGGCGCAGTATGGCGCGGCGCTCGGCCTCGAACAGCGCGGTCTGCCGCTGCCGCTCGTCGGCGATGTCGGTGAGCATCTCGATCATCGCGACCGGCGCGCCCCGTTCACCGGGCAGGGGTGCGCAGCGTAGCGCATACTCCCTGCCGTCGAGCGGGTGCACGATGACCTGCGCCACCACCTCGGCTTCTCCGGCCATGATCGCATCCAGACGGCACCATGGGCACGGTTCCGAGCGGCCGTACACGGCGCGGTAGCACGTGGCGCCCGCCAGGGGCCGTCGCGCGCTGGCCTCGTGGACAGCGTTGGCCTCGGCGATGACATAGCCCAACTCGACCACCAGCAGGCCCACACCCAGCGCGTCGAAGACGGCGGAGGCGCGTCGCCGCTGATCGGCCAGATGCTCCTCACGCGCGGCGTGCTGGGTCACATCGGAGCCCAGGCCGAGCGTGCCGGCGAACTCGCCCTCATCGTCGTAGCGCCCGACGGCGCTGATCTCGAACTCACGCTGCGCGCCGTCGGCGCCGGTCAGCACGACCCGAATGCCGTTCGCGGAGCGCCGGTCGCGCCGACGCTCGCCGAACAGGCGGCCCACTCGCGCCCGTTCGCGCTCATCCATCAGCACGGAGAAGTGACGACCCAGCAGTTCCTCGGGCTGGTAGCCCAGCGCCGAGGCCGTGGCGGAGCTGATGTGCAGGATGTGTCCGGCCTTGTCCAGCTGGTACTGCAGCGTGGGCAGTTGGTTTTCGGCTGGCCGGGCGGCGCCGTCGCTGCCCAGGTAGTCGCCATCGCGCCCATAGACGCCGGTGGCGCTCAGCTCAAAGGTGCTGACCGTGCCGTCGGCGGCGGTCAGATTGACCTTGCTGCGGCGCGTGGCGCGGCCGGCCGTGCGGCGCTCGGCAATGAAGTGCCCGAAACGTTTGGCATCCTCGGGCAGCATGAGCACGCTGAAGTGCCGGCCGAGGAGGTCTTCCTTGGCATACCCGAGCAGTTCGGCGGCCTGGTGGCTGATGTCGGTCAACATGCCGTCGGCGTCGGTGCTGTAGACGATGGTCGGCACTTCGCCGGCCGCCTCCGCCAGCGCCGCCATGGCCTGGTCGCGCCGCTCATCTTCCTCAGCCTTGGCGCGGAACCAGGTGCCGAAGAAGGCCGCGCGTCCCGCGTCGAGCACATCGTTAACGCGCGCGGCGGCCGCGTCGGCCGGCCCGAACTCCGCCGCTGGCCCGATCTCGTCGGCCAGATCGTGCAACAGGTCGAAGGCCAGTACCACCGCCTCCGCCCGCCGCGGATGGCCGCCGGCGGCCTCACGCTCGGCCAGTTCGGCCATGGCCTGGGCAAACGGCTCGCACTGCCCATGCCCGAGCGCCACCAGGTAGCTGGTCAGGACGGTGCGCAGCAGGTATTCGGCCTCGTGCGGAGCCAGGGGCGAGCCGCTCGTGTTCAGGCGCCCGGCACCCGCCAACGCAATCCGCTCGCGCATCCCCTTGAGCGCCCGCAGCAGCTTCACCATGGCGTGGCCACCTCCGCGCGCCAGGCCTCGGCGTCGAGCAGCGGCAGATTGGAGGCCACATCGAGCGTCAGCGTGCTGCTCCCGCCGCCGCGCAGCCGGTGGTAGCCGGCGCAGGCGATCATCGCCGCGTTGTCGGTGCAGTAGCGCAGGGGCGGAATGGACAGCGTCAGCCCCGCGTCGGCACAGGCGGCTTCCATGCTGCGGCGCAGCCCGGCGTTGGCCGCCACGCCGCCACACACCGCCACATGCCGCACGCCATGGCGCTCGACCGCGAGCAGCGTCTTCTCCACCAGAATGTCGACCACGGCGGCGCGGAATGACGCGCACAGGTCGGGCAGGCGCGCTTCGGCCTGGTCGCCAAGTTGCTCCACTACGCGGACCAGCGCGGTCTTGAGGCCCGAGAAGCTGAACTCCAACTCGCCGGCCAGCCGCGCTCGCGGCAGCGCGAACGCCTTGGGGTCGCCTTGCTCGGCCAGCTTGTCAAGCACCGGGCCGCCCGGATAGGGCAGGCCCATGCGCCGCGCCACTTTGTCGAACGCCTCGCCGGCGGCATCGTCGCGCGCCCTGCCGAGCACGTCGTAATCGCCGTGCCCACGCATGAGCATCAGGTCACTGTGGCCACCGGACACGATGAGCGTGACCAGCGGAAACTCGGGGACGGGGTCCTCGATGAAGTTGCTGTAGATGTGGCCCTCGAGGTGGTTGACACCGACCAACGGCTTGCCCGCGCGCCAACACAAGCCCTTGGCCGCGCACAGGCCGACCAGCAGCGAGCCCACCAGCCCCGGTCCGTGGGTTACGGCCACCGCGTCCACCGCGTCGAGCCCCAAGCCGGCGTCGGCCAGCGCGGCGCGCACGGTGTACCAGACGGCCTCCACATGCATGCGCGAGGCCAACTCGGGCACCACGCCGCCAAACGCCGCATGGGCCGCGAGCTGCGAGGCCACGTCGTTGGCGAGCAGGCCGCAGTCGCCATAGATGGCCGCGGCCGTTTCGTCGCAGCTACTCTCGATTGCCAGAACTGTCACGAAACGCGCCTCCGGGGCCGGGTTTGTGGTTCCGCCTTCAGGCGGTCGCCGCGGGTCTCGTCGTGCCGCTGGGGCTCGCTTGCCATCCGCCTCAAGGCGGAACTACGAGCCCGGGCACGGTGTCTCGCGCCGGGGCCCATTGTACCTCGTCGCGCGCGTGTTTTGGGGCCAGCCGTTGACCAAGCGCCGCCCCGTATGGGACAATACCCCGTCGCCAGCCGACCGCTGGCGCCATCGCCAACGCCCTGTTGGCTACCGGGAGGAGACAGTTCAATGCCCTCGCAGCACGATCTGGAAGGGCTCCAGCGCCAGCACGACTTCTTCATCGGCCTCGATTCCGACGGCTGTTGTTTCGATAGCATGGAGCTCAAGCACAAAGAGTGCTTCATCCCCCAGATCATCGGCCATTGGGACTGCCAGGCGGTCAGCAAGTACGCCCGCATGGCATCCGAGTTCGTCAATCTGTACAGCCAGTGGCGCGGTGTCAACCGCTTCCCCGCACTGGTCATGACCTTCGATCTGTTGCACGAGTGGGATGCGGTGCAGGACCGCGGCTGGCGTGCGCCCGAGCATCAGGCCCTGCGCGACTGGGTCAAGGCCGAGACCAAACTGGGCAACCCCGCGCTCAAGGCGGCCGTCGAACGGACCGGTGACCCGGTGCTCACGCGCCTGCTGGCCTGGAGTGAGGCCGTCAACAAGGCCGTCGGCTGGATGGTGCATGATCTGCCGCCGTTTCCGCATGTGGGCGACGTGCTGGAGCAGGCCAGTGCCAAGGCCGACATGATCGTCGTCTCCGGCACGCCCGGCGAGGCGCTCGAGCGCGAGTGGGCCGAACACGGCATCGACGGCCATGTCAGCTACATCTGCGGTCAGGAAGTCGGCAGCAAGACGCAAATGCTGGCCTGGAGCGCTAAGGGCAAGTACGACGATGACAAGGTGCTCATGGTCGGCGACGCCCCCGGCGACCTGAAGGCCGCGCGGGCCAACGGGTTCCTGTTCTTCCCCATCAACCCCGGCGACGAGGCCGCGAGTTGGCGTCGCTTCCATACCGAGGCGCTGGACCGCTTCTTCGCGGGCAACTACGCGGGCGACTACGAGGCCGCCCTTGTCGACGAGTTCAACCGCCTCCTACCGTCCACGCCGCCGTGGGCGGAGGCTTAGGGAGCAAACGGGAAGCCACGTTGTACGAGCTGCATCCGCAGATAACGCAGATGAGCGCAGCTAGCCACATCAGAGCTATCGGTGTGTGTCTGCGCTATCTGCGGATGCAGCCTTCACTGCGGGCTATCGCAGGAGTAACCACATGAGCAAGGCAGATATCGGGCTGATTGGCCTGGCGGTGATGGGCGAGAACCTGGCGCTCAACATGGAGAGCAAGGGCTATTGCGTGGCGGTCTTCAACCGCACCACGTCGGTCACCGAGGCGTTCGAGGCGGGTCGCGGCGCGGGGCACAACTTCGTGTTCGCCAAGACGCTTGAGGACTTCGTGGCGTCGCTGGCGCGGCCGCGGCGGATCATCTCCATGGTCAAGGCCGGCGCGCCGGTCGACGCCTTCCAGGAGATGCTGATCCCGCTGCTGGAGCCGGGCGACATCCTCATGGACGGCGGCAACAGCTTGTTCACCGACACTCAGCGCCGCGCCAAGCGGGCTGAGGAGCACGGGCTGCTGTACATCGGCACGGGCGTCAGCGGCGGCGAAGAAGGCGCGCTGAAGGGCCCCGCCATCATGCCCGGCGGCCACCGGGAAGCCTATGACGCGGTCGGCGAGATCCTTTGCCGGATCAGCGCGCATGTCAACGGCGAGCCGTGCTGTGCCTACATCGGTCAGGACGGCGCCGGCCACTTCGTGAAGATGGTCCACAACGGCATCGAGTACGGCGACATGCAGCTCATCTGCGAAGCCTACTGGCTGATGCGCAACCTGTTGGGTCTCAGCGCGGCGGAACTGCATGAGGTCTTCGCCGAGTGGAATGAGGGCGAACTCGACAGCTACCTGATCGAGATCACCCGCGATATCTTCGCCGTGGTGGACGAGGAGACCGGGCAGCCGCTGGTCGACCTGATCATGGACACCGCCGGCCAGAAGGGCACCGGCAAGTGGACCAGCCAGATCGCGCTCGACCTGGGCGTGCCCGCGCCGACCATCGCCGAAGCCGTGTTCAGCCGCTGCCTGTCGGCCATCAAGGACGAGCGGGTCGCCGCGTCGGCCATCCTCGCCGGTCCTGAGAAGACCACCTACGACGGCGACAAGGCCGAGTTCATCGAGGCCATCCGCCAGAGCCTGTACGCCAGCAAGATCTGCTCCTATGCACAGGGCTTCGCCATGATGGGCGAGGCGGCCAAGGAGCACGGCTGGGACCTGAAGTTCGGCGAGATCGCCAAGCTGTTCCGCGGCGGTTGCATCATTCGTGCCCGGTTCCTGCACCGCATCACCGAGGCCTACGAGCGCGACGGCGAGCTGTCCAACCTGCTGCTCGACCCGTTCTTCCGCGACGTGGTGGCCCAGGCGCAGTCGGCCTGGCGCCACGTGATCGCCACCGCCACGCTGCTCGGCGTGCCGGTCCCGGCGTTCTCGTCGGCCCTCGCCTACTACGACGCCTACCGCTCGGCCCGCCTGCCGGCCAACCTGCTGCAGGCCCAGCGCGACTACTTCGGCGCGCACACCTACAACCGCACCGACAAGCCCGGCACCTTCCACACGGAGTGGCTGCCGGAGTAGCAGGGCTGCAGACTGATCCACAGATGGCGCAGATGACACAGATAGCGGCAGGGCATCTGCATCTGCGTCATCTGCGCCATCTGTGAATCAGGCCGTCACATGCAGCTCAGAGCCAGCTCCAACTGCTCCGCGGCCTGCGCCTCGGTGTCTCGCGCCAGGCGGATCTGTTTGGCCAGGTGCTCACGGACCTCGCGGTCAGCCAGTGACCGGCGCACCAACTCCGAGTGCGGCATGGCCTGCCAGGGGTACAGGTCGGGCGTGGCCGGTACCCGCGCGTACAACAACGCGGCGGCCTTGAGCGGCTCCTCTGCCGCGGGCGCCAGGGGGACGCTGTCGGCCAGGAACTGCGCGCCGTAGGCACGGTCGTGGACCATGCACACCTGGTCGCCGTAGACCATGGCGCGCGTGTCGAGGACCTCGCGGTCGTCGGCTGGGTAGTCCTCGTCGATCAGCAAGCCATCCGCCCAGGCGTCATAGGCGGCGAGCCCGGAGACATGGGCCGGTGCGCAGTCGCGGCGCGGCGTGCGCGCCAGGTCGATGGCCAACTCCAGGCTGCTGCGCAGCACCTCGCGCGGGTCGGCCGGCTCGCATGGGTCGCCGATGATGACGACATGCGGTGAGCCCTCCAGGCTGGTGCGCCAGTTGGGGCATTCGTAGTAGGCGTCACCGGTCTCCTGGAAGTAGCTCCAGCCGATGAGCACGTCACCGCCCTTGTCCCAGCCGGTGACCAGCCCACCCTCTGGCCCGCCGATGGAGGCCACCACCGGATTGCCGCGCATCAAGCTGCCCTGGATGGCGGCGAGCATGGCCTCGCGATCTTCGGTCGTGGTGACCGCGCATTCGCAGCCCACGGCCCAACAGGCGCGCTCGTAGATGCTCGGGCCGAGGTAGTCGAGCGCCACGTTGCCGCCGTCGTCGCGCTCATAGAAGCGGCGCCACGCGCCGCCGCTGACCGCCATCATGGTGCTGAAGTCCGGCGCCAGGTCGAGGTAGGTCAGCACGCTCTCGAGCGCGCCCATGGGCGGGCAAAGGCGCTGCCCATAGCCGATGGCCGGCACGCCGGCGATGACGAAACGCGGAGGAATCGGAGACGACACAAGACTACTCCCGACCGTTGATTCGCACTGCCGCAAGCGACTCCTCGCCACCGATGGTGGTACCCTTGTCAGCGGAGCGACACCATGTTCGAAGCACTTTGGGACGATCGTGTGCGCACGGCCATGAAGCAGTTCTCGGCCGGCGCCTTTCTGACCTCCGCGCACGACGGCGTGGTCAATACGATGACCATTTCGTGGGGCACGCTGGGCATCCTGTGGGGCAAACCCATCTGGCAGGTGGTCGTGCGGCCGCAGCGCTACACGATGCCGCTGATCGATGGCAGCGGCGAGTTCACCATCAGCATTCCCGAGAAGGACATGGCTCAAGCGTTGGCCTGGTGCGGCTCACGATCCGGCCGCGACGGCGACAAGTTGGCCGACTGCGGACTCGTCGCACAGCCCGGCAGAGTCACCAAGACCCCGGTCATCGCCGGTGGCGGCGTGCATTTTGAGTGCCGCGTGGTCCATCGCCAGCAGTTCGACGCGACGGTCATGAGTCCCACCCTCAACCAGACCATCTACCCTGGCAACGACCACCATATCCAGTTCTTCGGCGAGATCGTCGCCTGGTACGGCGATTGATCGGCGTGGGAGGAGACAGCGGCGTCGAGCCGAACCAGACCCCGGTTGCGCAGTGCTACTAACAGGAGTTCCCAATGGGCAAGATCCCGATCGGTTTGCAGGTCTACTCGGTGCGGCAGGATGCCGAGGCCGACTTGGCCGGCACCTTGGCCAAGATCGCCAAGATGGGTTACGACGGCGTCGATTTCGCCGGATACTACGGCCATAGCGCGGCCGACGTGCGCAAGATGCTCGATGACAACGGCCTCAAGTGCTGCGGCGGCCACCTCGGCCTGGGCACGCTGCTGGGCGACGAGTTCGACAAGACCGTCGAATACCAGGCGGCCATCGGTAACCAGTACCTGATCGTCCCCGGTCTGGGCAGCGAATACACCAACAGCCGCGAAGCCTGGGTCAAGACCGCCGGCATCTTCAACGAGATCGCCGACAAGCTCGCCCCGCACGGCATGGTCACCGGCTACCACAACCACCACACCGAGTTCACCGCGCTGGACGGCGAACTGCCGTGGGACACCTTCATGGCCAACACCAACGCTGGCGTGGTCGGCCAGTTGGACATGGGCAACGGCCTGTTTGGCGGCGCCGACCTGGTCGGCCTGCTCAAGAAGTACCCGGGTCGCTCGGGCACCGTCCACCTCAAGCCGTTCAAGACCGGCCTGGAAGGCCATGACGGCTTCCGCCCGCTGATTGGCGAGGATAGCTGCCCGTGGGCCGAGATCTTCGACGTCTGCGAGACCATCGGCGCCACCAAGTGGTACATCGTGGAATACGAGAGCGATGCCTTCCCGCCGCTGGAGGCCGTCGAGCGCTGCCTCGGCAAACTCCGCGACATGGGCAAGTAGTCTGCGCGACTAGTACAACCACAGAGGACACAGAGGGCACAGGGACTCATCTCTGAATCAGAGATCCCTGTGTTCTCTGTGTCCTCTGTGCTTGTACTAGTCGCGCAGATCCGCAATGCGCCGCCGCCATTGGGCGAGGCGCTCGGCGATCTTGGCCTCGGAGCCCTGGTTGCCCGGCTCGTAGTAGACCTTCCCGGCCAGCTCGTCGGGCAGCCGCTGTTGGGCCACCACGGCGTCCGGCGCATCGTGGGCGTATTGATAGCCGGCACCATAGCCCAGTTCGGTCATCAGCCCGGTCGGCGCGTTGCGGATGACCAGCGGCACGGCCAAAGAGCCCAGCGTGCGCGCATCCTCCATGGCCGCCTTGAAGCCGGCGTAGACGCGGTTCGACTTGGGGCTGACCGCCAGATAGACCGCGCACTGGGCCAGCGCCAGCTCGCCCTCGGGGCTGCCCAGCATGTGATAGGCGTCGCGCGCGGCGATGGCGATGCCCAGCGCATTGGGCGCCGCCAGGCCAATGTCCTCCACGCTCATGCGGATCAGCCGACGCGCGATGAACAGCGGGTCCTCGCCGCCGGCCAGCATCCGCGCCAGCCAGTAGAGCGTGGCGTCGGGATCGCTGTCGCGCACCGACTTGTGCAGCGCCGAGATCAGGTCGTAGTGCTGCTCGCCGTCCTTGTCGTAGCGCAGCGCGCGGGTCTGCGTGGCGGCGGTGGCGATGTCCAGGTCGATATCGCGGCCCTCGGCCAACTGCGCCGCCGCCTCGATGGCGTTGAGCGCGGCGCGTGCATCGCCATCGGCCGAGCGCACAAGATGCGCCATGGCCTCGTCGCTGACGTTCAGGCTGAAGCGCCCCAGCCCGCGCTCCTCATCGGCCAGCGCGGCTCGCACGATGGCCTCGATGTGCGCGGGCTCCAGCGACGACAGCACGTAGACCGTGGCGCGGCTGAGCAGCGCGGCGTTGACCTCGAAGCTGGGGTTCTCGGTGGTCGCGCCGACCAGGATGATGGTGCCATCCTCGACATGCGGTAGCAGCGAGTCCTGCTGGGCCTTGTTGAAGCGGTGGATCTCGTCGAGGAACAGCACCGTGCGACGGCCGTCGAGGGCCTGCGTGTCGCGTGCGCGCTCCACGGCGGCGCGCACCTCCTTGACCCCGGCGCTGATGGCGCTCGTGCCGATGAAGGCCGAGCCGGTGGCGGTGGCGATGATGCGCGCCAGGGTGGTCTTGCCCGTGCCGGGCGGTCCCCACAGGATGCAACTGCGCAGCCGGTCGCGCTCGATCTCGCGGCGCAGCGGGCCGCTCGGCCCAACGATGCTCTCCTGGCCGACGTACTCCTCGAGCGTGCGCGGCCGCATCCGGTCGGCGAGCGGCGCCATACTGGGGTCCGGGGCGAAGAGTGACATGATCGCTACGACCGCCGCGGTCGCGGCTTGCCGTTGGCCTTGGGCGAGCGCGCGCGTTTGGTCTCGTCGGTGCCCGCACGGCGCTTGGGGTAGACCGTCGGTCGCGCCGCGGCGGGTGCCACGGCGGGCGGCTCCTCGGCGCGCATCGTCAGCAGCGGCCGCGACTCGGCTTCCAGCGCGGCATAGGCCTCGCGCACCTCGGCCAGTTGTGCGCTCAGCAGCGCTGCCTGGCCGCGCGCGTTCTCGGTCTCACGCCGCAGCACGGTCGATTCCTCGCGCAGCCGTTCGGCCTCGCGTTCGGCGCGGCGCCGGTCGCGCCCGCTGAGCAGCTGCCCGCGCAGCGTCAGCATGACCGCAAACAGCGCGCCCCCGACCATGCTGCCGCCGATCAGTTCCAGCACGCTGGCCGTAACCGCGAAGGTCTGCCCCTGCCAGCCGACGTTGAAGGTCACCGGCGACGGGTTGAACGTGATCAACATCCCGCCGACGAACATCATCGCGACCAAGAGCACCAGGTAGACCAATGGCATGGCGGACCTTTCAGGATACTGGGTATAGCACTCATACGGCCCGATGGTCAAGCCCGGCCAGCGCGCCGCATCGCGGCGCCGCGCGGCCGCCGAGGCCAGCACTACTCCTGTGGCCGCTCCTGCTGTCCGTCCAGCAGGGCGAGGGCACTCTCGGACCGGTGGCCCAGGCTGGGTACCAGACTGGCGAGACACTCCTGCGCTCGGCGATAGCCCAGATCGATCATCTCCGCGGCGCGATAGAGTTCCAGTGTCTGGCACGCGTCGTGGGCGATCTCGATGACCACGTCGGGTGGATAGGCCGCCAGCTTGGTGCGAGCGATGGCGCTCTGCATCGTCTCAAAGGACCGGAGCACGAGTTCGTAGGGTCCCCAGTCGCTCTCGGGCAGCGACCGGCCGCTAGGCTGGAACCGCGCGATGAAGTGCTTGATCCGCTCCTGCAGGTCCGGGGCATGGTCGGCCGACCCGTCCTCCGGCGCCACGGGCGGCTCCGGTCCCCGCGGGGCACCGTCCAGGTTGACGGCGACGGTCAGGTCGGTCCCATCGCCAAACGTCGGAGCGATCGGCACCGGGTTCAGGATCCCGCCGTCGACCAGGTCCATCCCCTTGTAGCGGATCGGTGTGAACAGCAGGGGTATGGAGATGGATGCCCGGATGGCCCCGAACAGACTGCCCTGCTGGATCCACACCTCCTTGTGCGCCCTGACATCCGTCGCCACGGCCGTGAAGGTGATCGGCAGGTCCTCGATCGGCTGGTCGCCGACGAGGTCTTTCAGGGCGTTGATCAGCTTGTCGCCCCGCAGCATCCCGCTCCTCTGCCACGAGAGGTCCACCAAGGCGACCATATCCAGCTTGGTCACGGAGCGCAGCCATTGTTCGGTCTGCGCCAGCTTGCCGGCGGCATACACGCCGCCGATGAGGGCGCCGATGGACGTGCCCGCGATGGAGCGGATAGAGAAGCCGTGTTCCTCAAGCCAGTGGATGACCCCAATGTGGGCCAGTCCGCGTGCGCCGCCGCTCCCCAGAACCAGCGATACCGTCTTCATGGTCACTTACCCCCTCAGCGCGGTGCTCGCCGGCGCCGGAGCTCACGCCTGACCCGCGGCCAGCCGCCGCAGGGCCGGCGCACTGCTGTATTCGTCGAGCGCATGGCGGCACGGGCAGTCGAGCGGCTGCGAAGCCGCGACCACGCGGCCCAGCAAGTGCTGCAGCTCCTCCAGTCGCTGGGCCATCATCTCCCCCACCTCGCCGTGTGTCAGCGGCTGGCCGGCGATGCCCGCGGCCCAGTTGGTGGCGATGGCGATGCCGGCGTAGCACAGTTCCGCCTCGCGGGCCAAGGTCACCTCGGGCACGCTGGTCATGCCCACCAGATCGGCGCCCATGGCCCGATACGCGCGGATCTCCGCCGGTGTCTCGAAGCGCGGACCATTGGTGCAGGCGTAGACCGCTTCGTCGCGCAGCGCGATGCCCAGGTCGGCCGCGGCGCTGCCCAGCATGGCGCGCAGCGTGGGGCAGTAAGGCACCGTGCTATCCAGGTGCGCCACGGTCTCGTCGAAGAAAGTATGCTCTCGACCGCTGGTCAAATCCAGGAAGTCCGTGAGCAGAGCCATGCTGCCGGGCGGGATATCGGGGCTGAGCGTGCCCACCGCAGAGCTGGCCAGCACCAGGCTGGCGCCCGCGGCCTTCAGCGCGGCGATGTTGGCGCGGTAGTTGATGCGGTGCGGCGGCAGGGCATGGCTGGCGCCATGCCGCGGCAGGAAGATGACCTCACGGCCGTGCCAAGTGCCGCGCCGCAGCTCGACACTGCCCCAGCGCGTGACCACCTCCTCGCGGGTCAGGTCGACACCCGGCAGCCGGCACAGGCCGGTGCCGCCGATCAGGGCGATGCTCATGGCAGGTAGCGTCCTTCCAGTTCGTCCAACTCGGCCAGCGCCGCGCCGAAGCGGGCCAGCCCCTCGGCCTCGCGCGGGCCGTAGTCGTAATGGATGACCTCGGTCAGGTAGGTCTGGCAGACGGCCTCCGAAAGACCGAGCCGAGCCGCCTCGGACCGCGCGATGTGCGGGATCTCCGGCGCCGAGAGCTGTCGCGCGCGCCGCAGCAGCGCGGTGAGTTGCGGCGTTGGCTGGCGCGACAGCCAGGTGGCGAAGACGAACGGCAGACCCGTCCACTCGTGCCAGGCCTCGCCCAGGTCGATCACCTGGTAGTGTCCCGTATCCTGTGCCACGTAACGCACCAGGCCGGGGTCGCCGATGATCAGCGCGGCGTCGTGCGCGGTCAACATGCTGGGCAGGTGCGGCGCCATGGCCTCGAAGGTCGGCTCCAGCCCCCAGGCCAGCCGGCACAGCACGCGGGTCAGGGCCGCCGCGCAGAGCGAGCTGGTATCGAGCGCCACACTGCGCACGCGCTCGATGGGCACGCGGCAGAAGAGCAGCACGCTCTGCACCGGCCCGTCGGCCGAGATGCAGCCGGCATCGGGCACGACCTGGAAGCTGGGGTCCTGCACATGCACCACGGCCGACAGCATGGCCGCGTCGAGCCGGCCGGCCCGCAGCTCGGCGCCGAGCACCGACGGCACATCCGACACCACCTCGACACCGGGTAGCAGGCCCGCTTCCAGCGCCCAGGTCAGCGGCTTGGCGTTGAGATACGACACTACCCCGATGCGCGGCAGGCGACTCACGAGGCCCGCCTCCTCCGCCGCAGCGCGACGACACCACCGCCGATGAGCACGAGCAGCAGAGCCAGCGCCGCGGCCTGCTGCCAGCGCGGCCGGCCGACGTAGGTCAGCTCCACGACGTCCAACGCCAGGTCGCCCGCGGCCTGCGGCGCCAGCGCCAGTTCGTTGAGCCCGCCACGCATCGTGAGCGACGCCTCGGCGCCTTTGCCCAGCGCCTCGCCAGCCCCGTTGCTGTCCAACGTGCCGAACGGCTGGCCACCGATGCTGGCCCTGGCCGCCACGCCGGCCGGTACCTTGGCCTCGACCACCCGTGCCTTGTAGCGGCCGGCACGCGGCGCGACCAGACCGAAGCGCACCGGCCGGCCGGCTTGCGCGGTGACCTTGACGTACGCCCCACCCGACCACTTGGGCTCGGCGCCGAAGCGTTCCTTGACGACCATGGTCCGCGCGGCCTCGCCCAAGGGGATCAGGCACTCCGCCTCGTGACCGCGTTGGGCCGGCTTGAGCAGCAGGTAGTCCAATGTCACCGGCTTGGCCTCGTTGGCCACGAGCGAGAGCTTGTGCTGGCCGGCGTTCAGCCGCCAGGTGCCCAGCCCGTATCGCGCGCCGACGGCCGCCGGCTCCGCGCGGCAGTCGACCGAGCCGGCCGGCCGGCCATCAACCAGCACCTTGGCGCTGCCCTGGTCGGCCGCCTGCAACCACGCCGCGGTCAGGCCCAGATCACCGCTCTCCTTGACGTCAAACGGCACATCGCAGCGGTCACCCGCCTTGGCCGGCGTGAAGCGCAGCGCCGCGCCACCACTGCACACCGCCTCCGTCGGAATGGCGCCGCCGACCAGTGCCGGCGAGCGGACCACCCCCTTGGGCAACTCAATGACGGCCTGCGCCTGTCCACCGGTGCAGACAGCCTTCAGGTCCTCGGCCTCGACCGCGCCCTTGACCTTACCCACCTCGCGCAGCCACAGGTAGTCGACGGCATCATGCACAGCGCCCGAGAAGGTCAGAGCCAACTGGCCCTTGCCCACGCGGCGGTAGCCCAGGCTGTCGGCGGATCGACCTTCGGTCACCCAGCCGTCGCCGGCCAGTTTGCGGGTCAGGCCCGCGGCGCTGCCGCCGCGCAGGCCGACTTCCCACAGGCCGATGTTGGGAATGGGCAGCGTCAGCAGCAGCGGCTCGCCGCCGTGCAGCGTGAAGCTGAGCACCTTGCCGCCGCTGGCCTGGTAGGGCAGGCCCTCGTCGCCGGTCACGGCCACATCGTCGCCCTCGGGCTTCTGGACTCGGTCGAGCAGCGTCTCGGCCTCGACGATGCGCCTCGACGATGCGCCGGTCGTCGGCCTTCTCGGTGAAGGGCGGCAGCGGCTCGGCGATGGGCATGGGCGCGGAGACGTACGGCGTGGCGCTGTACCAGTAGGCCACGCTGCGGTAGCGACAATCAGGCGCGTCGTTGTGCGCGCCATGCTCGAGCGTGGCCTGGAGGCGCTTGGCGAACGGGATGGCGTCGTTGAGGTGCCAGCGGTAGGCGGCCACGCGCGTCTTGCCAGCCAGCAGCGTCGGCGCACCAGCGAACGGGTCGGCGAACGGCCCTCTGCGGAAGAACCAGGCGCCGTCGAAGTAGTCCTCGGTGCCGGTGCCCTGGAGCTTCTCGCCGCCGTCCACGACGAACGTCTCGTCGCCTTCGAGGAACTTGAGGTCGTCCTGGCCGACCAGCGTCACCGCCGTGCCGACGTACTTGCCCGCGCCGGTGACGTCGAGCAGCGTGTGGGGCTTGCCGGATTCGGTGGTGGAAGCGTGGCCGGTGGCGCAGAAGTAGCCTTCGCCAGAGGCTTCGCCCGGCAACAGCGCGAAGTGCACACTGACCTGGCTCTGCCCGGCGTTGACCAGCGCCACTGTGGCCCGCGTGCGGTAGGGCATTGACGGACGCAGCGTGTAGCCGTCGGGACCGTACGACGCGAGCAGCCCCGCGGAGCGCACGCGCCCGAGGCCGGCGACCGCCAGGTCGCCGAGCGGCACATCGACGCTGGGGCCGGAGGCCCCATCCCAGGTCAGTTGCACACGCAGCGCGCGAAGCACCGCCAACGTGTCCGGCGACGGTTTGATCGACAAACGGCGGATGCTGCCGGCGCCCGACAGCTCCCGCAAGGTGGCGCGACCACCAGGCGGCACCGAGGCATCGCCTTGCACCGTCTCGACGGACCCCACCGGGACGGAAGACCGGAGCTGCAGCGGGTCGACCGAGCGCGCCTCGAACGTGGTCAGGCCCGTGGCACTGGGCAGCGTGGTGTAGTTGACCTGGTAGTAGAGCTGGTCAACGCCCTCGGCTTCGACGCGAGCGTGCTTGACGAAGGGCATCCGCCAGGTGCAGGACACGCCGCCTCCGGCGACCGAGCAGTACCCCGGCACACGCGGCCAGTGGCTGCCGGGCGTCCCGAGCTGGTCGAACGGTAGCTCCAAGCGCGGCTTGTCCTCGCCGTCGAAGAAGACACGCAGCGTGCCGGCGGGGTTGGCGCTCCAAATGCGGGTGATCACGCCGGGCCCATCGGCGTCCATCAGCACCACGCGGCCGCCCTCGCGGCGCAGGTAGTTGCCACGGTCGTTGTTGCCGCCGGTGGGGTCGGCGCTGGAGGCCAGGTGCGCCGTGCCGCCGGCCAACTCCGGCCGCAGCGACCATTCGATCCACGGCGGGTCTTGCGCCCAGCCGTTCGCCGCGCACCCCATCATCACCAGCAACGCACGCCAGCCCATGCCCGACTACCTCCGATGGTCATCGTATCCTCGGCAGTTTATCATGACACGGGCACGACCGCGCTGCGCCCGACCCGTCCAGCGCCGGCGCCATCAACCCGCGGCAACGACTGCCAGGCGACGGCGGCGCCGCAGCAGCCAGACGGCGACTGCCGCCGCCGCCAGCACCTCGATCGGCAGGCGGATCTTCCAGCGCTCGATGCCCAGGTAGGTCAACTCCACCGTGTCGAGGCCGACCAGGCCGGCCTCGGTGGCCGCGAAGACCAGCCGGTGCGCGCCCGGCGACAGATCGAGGCGCACCGCCAGTCGCGGGCTGGGCGCCACACGCTCGCCACGACAGTCGAGCACGCCCAGCGGCACATCGTCGAGCCGCGCCAGCGCCTTGACGCCAACCGAGGGCGCCGCCACCGGTGGCCGCGGCGGCGTGCGTGACCCCAGCGCGGGGGCCACCACGGCAGACTCCATCGGGCGCTCGGGCCGTTGCAACGGCACCAACGGCGGCACCTTCACCCCAGCCACGCTGACTCGGTAGTAGCCCGGGCGGGGCACGTTCAGCGGGAACTCGATGGTGCTCTCGGACCCTGGGCAGGCGGCCGTGACGTAGGCATCGCCCGACCATTGCGGTTGCTCGGCGGAGCGCTCGTGGATGACCAGCCGGCCGGGGCTGTCGTCGCTCGGCACCAGGCTCTCGGCCTCCATGGCTCGTCCGCTGGACCGCAACAACAGGTAGTCCAGGTCGATGCACCCGCCGTCCTTGGCCACGAAGGTCAGATGGTGCTCGCCCGGCGCGCTGAAACGATGCGTGCCCAGCGCCCAGCGCGCGCCAACGCGCTCCTCGCCGTCGGTGTCGATGGTGGCCACGGCCTGGCCATCCAGCAACACCTGTGCCTGGCCGCCGCTCGGCCCCTGACCGCAGGATGCCCACAGACCGTAGCTGCCAGCGGACGGCACGGGGAAGGCCACGTCGAACCGGTCTCCCGGCCTGCCCGGCCGCAGGCGCATCGCGGCGTTGCCGCTGTAGACCGCCTCCGGCGGCACGCAGCCGCCGACCAGCGCCTCGGACCGCTCGGCCTTGAGCGGCGTCTCCACGCGCTCGATGCCGGCGGGCTTCGGCGTCGCTGGTGTCGGCAACGGGGCCGGCGGCGCCGTCGCGGGCTTGGCTGGCGCCGCCGCGGCTGGCGCGGCTGGCATGGCCAAGGCTGGTCGGGCGGACGCCTTGGCCGGCGCGGCCACGACCGTACAGGTCAGTTGCTCGGCCTCAAGGCAACCCTCCACCCGGCCCACTTCGCGCAGCCAGAAGTAGTCGATTGCGCCAAGGCCCCGGCCGAGCTCTGGCAGCGTGTCCGGCATCAGGTCCGCGAACCGAGGCTTGGCGCTGAGCGTCACCGCCACCGCGCGGTCCTTGGAGTTGGCGAAGCCCAGGGCATCGTCGCGAACCACTGCCCCGGCGGGCCGCCAGTATGGCCGTTCACCAAGCGAGGCGTCGGCCACGTCAGCGTCGTTGGCGCGCCAGCCCACCTCCCACAGGCCGTCGCGGGGCACTGGGACAGGCACCACCAGCCGCTTGATCTGCCCTTCGCGGACTGGCACCACACTGAGGCGCAGGCCCTCCTCCCGGGCCTGGCCAGCGAACGGATCGGGCAACACCACCGGCTCGATGTCGAAGGCCAGCACTCGGCCGCCACTGGCCTGGAGAGTCATCGCGCTGTCTTCGCGCACCGCCACCGAGCAGCCCTCACTCGGCTTGATGCGCTCCAGCAGGCTCTCGGCCTCCACTACGGTGCGCCCCGTTAGCCGCTCCGAGAACGGCGGCGTTGCCTCCCAGGCCGGCATCGCCGGCGAGACCCGCGGCTCGGGACACCGCCACCAGGCGACGGTGCGGTAGAGCTGGCCGGGCAGGCTGTTGTCACCTCCGTGGGCCAGAGTGACCAGGCAACGCTGGGTGAAACTGGCGGCGCCCATGCGATCGATCGCCCGGCCGGCCAGCCGGCTGGCGCCGGCCTGGAGCACTCCGCCAAGGCCGAACAAGGCACCAAGGCCCGGGCTGCCTTGCGCCAGACGCCCATCGGTCTGGACCCGCACCACGCCATCGCGGTAGCGGCCGGCTTCATCGCCCAGCAGCGTGCAGCTACAGCCCAGGTACTCGCCAGAGCCTTGGGCATCAAGGACGGCGAATGGCCGGCCGGCGACCGTGCGCTCGGCGCGCCCCGTCAGGCACACGTAGTTCTCATTGCCGCTGGGCACCTCGCCCGGCATCACCACATAGCGCACGCTCATCGGCTGCGCCGTGGTATTCGTCAGCACCAAGCGGGCGCGCCGCCGGTAAGGCATCTCCACGAACCGCTCGGTGCTCAGCCGCATCTCGCTTGCCCGTCCATGGCGTGAGTGGGCCATGCCCAATCCCATGGCATACAGGTCCGCCAGCGGCAGATCGAGGCTGGGTCCGGCGGCGTCATCCCAGGTCAACTGCACACGCAGACCACGCGCGACGGCCAGCGTGAAAGGTTCGGGCAGCAATCGCAGGTCGGCCACGGTGCCAGGACCCGGCAGGTCCAACGCCGTCTGCCGCTCACCAGGCGCCAGGCGCACCTCGCCGCGGGGGATCTTGGCCATCGCCGCCGCAAAGGCCTTGCTGAAGGCAGCCGCCTTGTCCGCTGCGTCTTGCGCGTCGGGCTTGACCTGGGTCTGGCGCGCTGGGGGATCTGGGACCTCGACCTTGTGCTGGGCCGGCGGGTCCATCACGTAGCCGATCTGGTACCGCAGCCGGCCCGCGCCGACCGCTTCCACGCGCACGCGCTTCTCGAACGACACGTCTAGCGATTGGTTCACACCGAACCCGCGGTCGATGCTCAGACCGGCGAAGCGCGGCCACCCCAGGTCGGCCATCGGCGTCTGGACCGCTGGCTCGGCCCGGTCATCGACCAGCACGCGCAGCGTGCCCGACGGGTTGCCGCACCACAGATTGGCGAGACGGCCACGCCCCGCCACGTCGAGCAGCACGGCGCGGTCGCCCTCGACGCGCACGTAGTACCCGGCGCCATCACCGGCGCCCGATGGGTCGACGCTCGACACCACGTGCCAGCTTGGCTCCGGCTGGCCCGAGGACGAAGGCGCAGTGCCCGCGTTCGACGGCGACCAACCCAGCGCTACACAGAAGAACACCCCGCCTAGACACCACCACCGCATGGTCTGCCCCTTCTTGACTCGCGCTATTCTGTTGAGTCTAGCAGATGCCGCTGCGGCGCGCTGGGCAATGTGTCAACTTGGAGCTAGCTCCACCACCAGATCCAGGTAACGCCGGATGGCCTCGCCCGGCACATTCCAGGGGATGTGGTTGCCGATACAGAACATGTAGCCGCCGGTCATGCGCGCGGTCTCGCACATCTCGACGACCATGGCGCGGATCTCGTCGGGCTGGTTGCGGCTGAGGATGCGGTTGTCGCCCTCACCCGCGGCGAAGCAGTTCTGGTAGCGTCGGGCCAGCGCCTTGTAGTTGGTGTACGGCTCGGAGATGATGCCGCGCGCGCCGCAGGCCATGACATCGGGCGCGTAGGCGTCCACGCAACCATCGACCATGAAGATGACTTCCTTGCCGGCGTCGCGCAGGATGCCCCAGAACTCCTCATAGCGCGGGAAGATGTACTTGCGCATCCAGGCCGGCGAGCAGACCGGGCCGCGCGTGGTGACAATGTCGTCGTGGCAGACCACCGTGCTGATGGGCAACCGCGCGAAGGTGCGGAAGACGCGCCGATTGATCTCGGCGAACTCGTCCATGATCCGCTCGAAGCGCGGGTCCAGGCACATCTCCAGGAAGCGCTCCCAGCCGAAGGTCAGCAGCGGCCACATGAACATGGTGTTGTAAAAGCCGGCGCTGCCCTCGCCCGGCGGCGGCGTGTCGCCCCACTCGGCCGGGTAGTTGGCGCGGTAGGCCTGGTACAGCGCCTCCTCGTCGGAGTAGTCACGCGATTCGACCACGGGGATGTGCGTGAAGTCGCCCTGCTCGAGCGGCGAGAAGGCGAAGGCTTCGTCGAGGCTGGCGAAATGCCGGCCCCAGTCCCAGTGCCCGCTCTCGCCATCACCCCAGCGCACATGGCGCCGGCCGTCGGTGTCCGTTGTCTGCGTCTCGCCTGACAGACCCAGTCCCGGTCTGGGCTTGGGCGTGTCTTCGGCGGGGATGCCCAGCCCAAGTTGCGGGTACAGCTCGGCCAGCTTCTGGCGGCACAGCCGCGGATGGTCGTAGTAGTCGATGCCGGTCAGATAGGTCTCGGCATCGGGGCACGACCAGTGCTCCCAGTGCGGCACGGGCCGCGGTGCCATGCCCATCACCGCGCGATACCAGTTGTTCATGGCGCGGAATGTACCACATCGGGACGTTGGCGGCAGAGCAGGAAACGATGGGCTGCCCGGATTCCTACGTCTCACGTCCCACCTGTCACGCCCCGATGTGGTACATTCCGCGGAACCAACCGAGGAGCCATCATGACCCACCGCCAACGCCTGCTTGCCGTCCTCCGCGCCGAGCCGTACGACCGGCTGCCGGTCGTCCATTTCGGCTTTCTGGAGGCCACCTTGCGTCTGTGGCGCGACCAGGGCCATCTGACCGACGACGAGTACCGCGCCGCTCTGGCCGGCGACGGCAGCGCGGGCGAGGCGCATGTCGCCTCCCGCCTGGGCTTCGACCACAACTACCATACGGTCTTCGGCCCGCACGGCGGCCTGCGCCCAGGCTTCGAGGGCCGTGTGCTCGAGGAGCTGCCCGGCGGCTATCGCAAGGTGCTCACCGGCAACGGCGCCATCCAACTCCAGCACCCGGACAACCAGAGCATCCCAGCGGATGTGGGCCACCTGCTCAAAACCCGCGCCGACTGGGAAGAACAGTTCCTGCCCAAGCTGCAGTGGTGCGCCGAGCGCGTGACGCAGTGCGGGCTGCGCGTGCCCAACCGCACCTTCGACCAGGCCGGGGCCAAGGCCTATCTGGCCGACCCGGACCACGAGTACCCGGTGCTGCTGCACGCCGGCAGCCTGTTCGGCGCGGTGCGCGACCTGCTCGGCGTCGAGGGCATGTCCTACCTGCAGGTGGACGACCAGGATCTGTTCGTCGAGATCATCGACACCATCGCCGAGATCAGCTACCGCAACACCGAACTCGCACTGCAACTGGGCTTCGTCGGCGATGTGGGCCACTTCTGGGAGGACATCTGCTTCAAGACCGGTCCGCTGGTCAATCCGCGGGTGTTCCGCGACAAGGTCGGTCCGCACTACCGGCGTATCACCGGGCTCATGGCCCAGTACGGCATCGACCTGGTCTCGCTCGACTGCGACGGCATGATCGATGCCCTGTTGCCGATCTGGCTGGAGAACGGCGTGAACGTCATGTTCCCCATCGAGGTGGGCACCTGGGACGCGCACCTGACGCCGTGGCGGCAGCAGTATGGCGACCAGGTCAAGGGCGTCGGCGGCACGAACAAGAAGGTCTTTGCCCACGACTACGCCGCGGTGGACGCCGAGGTGGAGCGACTGCGACCGATGGTGGCCATGGGCGGCTATCTGCCGTGCCCCGACCATCGCCTGCCGCACGACAACAAGTGGGAGAACGTGCAGTACTACTGTGAGCGCATGCGCGCAGCGTTTGGGTAGGTTAGCCGCGGCGCCTACTCCACCTCGAAGCCGAACACGCGCGCCGTCTCGGCACCCCAGGCCCGCTCGACGACCAGCCGGACGCCATTGGTCGCCGCGGCCAGCGGCAGCCTCACCAGGCGCTGATGGTTGTCACGCAACTCGGCCGCCACCTGCCACGCACCGTCGGCGCCGCGCAACTCGATGCGCGCGTCGCGCACCATACCCGCGGGCGCCGGATGGTAGCGCTGGCAGCAGGCCGGCGGGCGGTAGTCGCTGGGCACACGCGGGTAGCAGGCCGGCATATTGCGGCCGGTGCGGTCCAGGTCGCTGTCGAACACCAGCCGCACGCGCTCCAGCCACTGCTGGTCGGCCCAGGTGTACTCGGCGACGCCGTCCGCGTCGGCCACCCAGGCGTTGTCCTGTCCGTCCCACGGCCGATCGACGCCGTTGCGCAGCGGCTCGGCGTCGGCCGTACTGAGCGTCGCGGCGCGGGTGGTCGCGCTGACCTCACGCACCCGCCACGGCAGCCAGGCATCGTCGTCCATGAGCGCCGACTGCAGCGCGCCGAGGTGTTGCTCATACACACCGCGCGGTTCCACCCCGTGGGCGGCGGCGATGGCCGCGGCCGTGCCGGCCGCCTGGCCAATGACCGCGCAGGTGCCCATGACCCGGCTGCTCGACATGGCCGCATGGCTGGCCGAGATGTTGCGGCCGGCGCAGAGCAGGTTCGGCACGTTACGCGAATAGAGGCAGCGGTACGGGATGCCGAACGGCGACGGCGCCGGATGGAAGATGGTTGGCCGGCCAGGATAGCGCAGGCCGCCCGGATGATGGTCGTCCATCGACCAGCCGCCAAAAGCCACGATGTCGTCGAACCGGCCTTCGGCGCGCACATCGTTCTGGGTCAGCACGTGGTCGCCCAGATAGCGCCGGCTCTCGCGCTTGCCGGGCACGAAGCCGACCCAGTCCAGCGTCCAGTTCTCCAGGCCGTGGTCGCCACGGTTCTTCATGTGGTCCCACACGCCGAACGCCGCCGCCAGCAGTTCGTCGCGCAGCCGCTCGGTGTCGTGGATGCTGTCGTCCTCGCCGCCGAGCTCCAGCCACCAGAAGTTGGTCTTGAGTGGGTCGTGGCCGCGGTGCGGCAGGTCCTCATCGCTGGCGAACACGGTGGCCCACGACGGCGGCGTGTAGCCTACCGGGAACTCGAGCTCGCGGCCCTGGATGAGGCAGCTCATGCCCATGGTGCGGCTGTCGGCCACCGGCGGCTCGATGTCCTCACCATACTCTTCCTGGGCCTCGCGGCCGATGCGCACGTCGGCGCCCGACAGCGGCGCCAGGATGCTGTCGCCCGAGCTGTCACAGAACAGCCGCGCGCGCACCTCGTGCCAGGTCTCGGCCGATGACCGAGGCGTTGAGCAACAGCGTCACATTGGGCTCGAGGCGGGCCTTCTCGTAGAGGATGCTGTCCCAGATGGACCACGACGCCGCAGGGTTGCGGGCGATGTTGTCGAGCTCGATCTCCTCAATGATGCCCGTCTCGCGGCGATTCTTGCCATGGGCGCCGCAGACGTGCATGCGCACCTCGGACGAGGCATTGCCGCCGAGCATGGGCCGGTCACCGATGAGTACCACCCGCGCGCCATGGCGCGCGGCGGCCACGGCGGCACACAGGCCCGAAAGCCCGCCGCCGACCACGCAAAGGTCCACGTCATGGTTGATCGTGCGCATCCCTACTCCTCGCGATCCTTAGCCTACCGCACACTCGCGCGGTTGGGATCTCCCAAATGACTAGCCCGGGCCACGCCGTGATCCGCGGCTCTTGTCGGCCGCATTGCTCTGTGCTAAGCTCCGCGCTCGCTGAGTGCCTGGGGAGGCTGGCCAATGCTCGCAGAGTTCCTCAATGAGCCGCTCTACGGCTACGAGATGTGGAAGGTCCTGGTCTTCCTGGCCTGCATAGGCATCTTGTCCGTCGTGTCGTGGGTTGCGACTCTGGTATGGATCTGGCGGTCGTCCATGACGC
>JACRKZ010000034.1 GCA_016235455.1 Armatimonadota bacterium
GCGCGGGCCACATCGAGCGACACGGTCGCGGCCGTCGCGGGCGAGATCCAGAAGGACCTGGCTCAAGCGGTTGATGACTGGCGCATCTACACGGTCAGCGGCGCCATCCGCGCGGCGGTCGAGGCCTCGAACAAGGAGTTCGCGGCCATGCCCAACGCCGAGGCCTACATCGACGCCCAGGACAAAGCGTGGTCCGAGACACCCAAGGGTACGACCAGCGCCTTCATGAAAGCAATCTTCGAGAACTCAGTGTCGGCTGATATCAAGGCTCACCTGGACGCGGTGAAGAAGGCCAAGGGCTACGCGGTGTTCGCCGAGGCGTTCGTCACCAACAAGCTCGGCGCCAACGTCGGTCAGAGCGATCGCACCTCCGACTACCGCCAGAGCGATGAGGGCTGGTGGAAGGAGACCATGGCCAAGGGCTGGACCGTGGGCGATGTCGACTTCGACGACAGCGCCGGAGTGTTCAGCGCCGATGTCGCCGTGGCCGTGACCGATGCTCAGGGGCAGGCCATCGGTGCCACCAAGGCGCCGTTCGACATCGCCGGCTGCTTTGGCGTGCTCAAGCGCGCGGCTGGCGCGACGGACACCAAGGATGGCAAGCCGGCCGCGACTGACAAGATGCTCTACCTGCTCTCCAAGGACGGCAAGCTCATCGCCACCTCGCAGGGCCCGATGAAGCTGGAGGATGGCAAGGCGCTGCTCAGCGGAGTGACGCCGGAGTCGCTGGCTGCCGGGAAGGCTGTTGAGTTCCGGCGCCGTGACGCCAAGCGCGGCAAGCTCATGTGCACTGCCATTCAGGTCAAGGGCGGCGAGAACGAGCCATCGATGGGCTGGGTGGTCGTCAGCGAGCGACCGCTGAGCGCCGTCATGGGCGACATCATTCGCTTGCGCCGGATCATCCTGCTGGTCTGCCTGCTGGTGACCGGAGTGGCCATCACGCTGGCCTTCAAGATGGCCGGTCGCATCGCAGGACCCATCCAGGCCACGATCGTCAGCCTGACGGAGACGTCGCACGGCATCGCCGACGCCTCCGACCAGGTGGCGTCGGCCAGTCATGACTTGTCCGAAGCGGCGTCGTCGTCGGCCTCGACCATCGAGGAGATCGCCGCATCGTTGGAAGAGATCACGGCCATGGCCTCCAAGGTGGCCGAAAGCTCGTCGCTGGCGGCCGATATGTCGGGCCGAACGCGCCACGACGCGGAGCAGGGCAACGACGTCATGGGCCGCATGGCCGAGGCCATCGAGCGCATCAAGGGCTCGTCGGAGGAGACGGCGCGCATCGTCAAGACGATTGACGAGATTGCCTTCCAGACCAATCTGCTGGCGCTCAACGCCGCTGTGGAGGCGGCGCGGGCTGGTGACGCTGGCAAGGGCTTCGCCGTCGTGGCCGAAGAGGTGCGCAACCTGGCCCAGCGCAGCGCCGAGGCGGCCAAGAACACGACCGCTCTGATCGAGGAGGCCAAGAGCAACGCCGACCGCGGCGTGCAGGTGTCCACCGAGGTGGCCTCGCTGCTCAGCCGCATCGTTGACGGCGTTCAGAAGGTCGGGGTGCTCATCGCCGACATCGCCGCCGGCAGCCGTGAGCAGGCGACGGGGATCAACCAGATCAACAAGGCGGTCAATGTGCTCGACCACTCGACGCAATTGACGGCGGCCAACGCCACCAACGCCGCCGACGCCAGTGGTGCGCTGGCTGGTCAGGCCGGTCAGCTGGACCTGGCGGTGGACGAGCTCACCGCGGTGGTGGGCGGCCGCGGTGACGCGGCGCCACGGCCCGCCATCGGCTACCGCTCGCCGTCGGGCTCCGATCTGATCCCGCTGGGCTAGCACCCAGCCCCCCAGCAGGCACCCGCGCTGACGGGCGCTGGGCTTCGGCCCGGCGCCCGTCGCGGTTTGCCGCGTGGTTCAGCCGTCGCTGCTCAGGTACAAGCCCAGGCGCTGCTCGGTCCAGTAGCGAATCGGCTGGCCGCGCCACCGTGCCGCCACGTTAGCCACTCCGGCGACGGCCAGGCCGGCGCGCATCCGCTCGGGGCCGCTCCAATGACCTACGGCGCGAGCCAGTTGCGCCACACCCAGGTATTCACGTTCCACGGTGGTGGCGTGGCCCTGCATCGCCGGCCAGGCGTCACCAATCCAGACGCGTGCCCGGTCCAGCCATTGGCGCGTGGCGCGCTGCGCGCAGGCCAGCGCCACGGCATGGCCAGGCCGGTCGGCGTGGTCGGCGCTGAGCTGGTCGTGCGTGAAGCGGCCCGCCGGCGGCACGACTCCATGGCCCGCGGCGGTGTGCAGGTCCAGCCCGGCCAGCACGTCCGCGGGCACCTCGTCCCAGGTCGGATGGACCAGGCCGTGGGCGGCCCAGTCGATCTGTGGCCAGTTGCTGTGACTGTAGAAGTCGTGCACCGCGTGGAGCGTGGCGCCCAGCGCCGCCAGGCGCCAGCCAGCGCTGCCCCGGCCGAGCGCTGAGCGTGCGCGCCGCTCGAGCAGCGCGAAGCACTCGGCCACCGCGCGCGTATCGAACCGGCTGCCGAAGTGCAGCAGTTCAGCACTGGGCGCGATGGGCACGCGGTGGCCGAGTGGCCCGAGCCACGGCTGGTAGTGGCCGACGATGTCGCTGGCGAACAGGTCGACCGCCATACAGGCGAACGCCGCGGCCCGAGCCGCCGAGGACCCGAAGCCCGCCCGACGTAGCGCGGGCAGGCAGAGGGTCTCGGCGTGGACCGCGGCGTCCAGCACGTCCTCGCAGTCCTCGAGGGCGTCGATGAGCCGGAAGATGCCCTTGCACTGGCTCTCGTCGAGCTTGATGAAGTGCTGCGGCACGCGCTCGACGCGGATGTCGGAGGCGACGATGCCGGCGGCGGCCAGCGCCTGCGACACAGCGTGGAGCGACTCCACGCTGCAGCGCACCTGGAAGGTCTCGCCTTCGTTGATCAGGTCGTCAGCGCCGACTTCCAGCGCGACGTCCATGAGGTCATCCTCGCTGCGGCCGGCGGGATCAAACTCCACGATGCCCAGCGTCTGGAACTGATAGCCCACGCAGCCGCTCTCGCCCAGGCTGCCGCCATACTTGTTAAAGGCGGCGCGGATCTCGCCGACGGTGCGGTTGCGATTGTCGGTGACGGTGTCGATCATGACCGCTACGCCATGCGGGCCGTAACCTTCGTAGACGACATCCTCGCTGTTGTCCGCTTCGCCTTCGCCGGCGCCCTTGCTGACGGCGCGGGCGATGTTGTCGTTCGGCATGCCGTCGCCCTTGGCGCGCTGGATGCACAGGCGGAGCCGCGGGTTCATGTTGGGGTCACTGCCGCCCATCTTCGCGGCGACCATGATTTCGCGCGCGTGGCGGCTGAAGATCTTGCCGCGGGCTGCGTCTTTCGCGCCCTTCGCCCGCTTGATGGTCGCCCATTTGCTATGCCCGGACATGCTCTGCTCCTGGCCTCCGGGACCCGCTGGAACCCTCGCGGGCCAGCCTGAGTGGATGGAGTGCGCAGGCTGGAGGCGGACCCATTCTAGGTGCGCCCGTTCCTTCCTGTCAAGCCGAGCGGCGTTGGCCGCGCGCGCGCTCACGGTGTATCATCGAGCCCAACACCATGCCCACACCCACCCCACGACCCAAGCCCGTCGACCTGGCCAGCGCCGGCTATCTGGCCGATGCTGCCACCCTGGTCAGCGTCCAGTTGATGCAAGCCCTGGGCAAACCCCTGCTCGTTGAAGGTCCGCCTGGCGTCGGCAAGACGGAACTGGCCAAGGCCGTCGCCACGGCGTGCGACCGCCGGCTGGTGCGCCTGCAGTGCTACGAAGGGCTCGACGAGGCGCGGGCGCTGTATGAATGGGACTACGGCAAGCAACTGCTGACGTCGACGCTGGTGCGCGAGCAGGTGGGCGACCTGTTGGCCGGCGCAGCCACGCTGCGTGAGGCCGTGGACCGGCTGGCCCGCGAGGAATCCGCCTTCTTCAGTCGGCAGTTCCTGCTGCCGCGTCCCTTGTTGACCGCACTGACCAGTCACCAGCCCACGGTATTGCTGATCGACGAAATCGACCGCGCGGACGAGGCCTTCGAGGCCTTCCTGCTGGAACTGCTGAGCGACTTCCAGGTGTCCATCCCCGAATTGGGCACGGTGACTGCAGTGCACCAGCCGCTGGTGCTGCTGACCAGCAACGGCACGCGCCCGCTGGCCGATGCGCTGCGGCGGCGCTGTCTGTACCTCTACCTGGACTACCCCGACGCGGCGCGCGAGTTGGCCATCGTGCGGCTGCGCGTGCCGGGGCTGGACGAGGAACTGGCGGCCGAAGCCGTGCGTCACGTGCAGCGGCTGCGCGGCCGCGGGCTGCGTAAACCGCCGAGCATCTCCGAGACGCTCGACTGGGCGCTGGCGCTGGTAGTGCTCAACGCGCAAAGGCTTGACAAGGCGGTTCTGGAGGCCACACTGGGAGTGCTGCTCAAGGAGCACGAGGACCTGCGCGCCGTGGGTGGATGAGGCGCGGATGGTATGATGTGGCGCGTGCGAGCGCTGTGCACGATGGGGCTGACGTGCCAAGCCGTGACGATGACTTGGCGCGCGGCACATTCCGAGACCGATAGGCAGTATCCGAACCATGATCTACCGACGCTTTGGTCGTACCGAACTCGCCATGCCCGTGATCACCTGCGGCGGCATGCGCTACCAGCAGTCCTGGCAGGACGTTGAGTTGGCCGAGGTCGAGGCCGCCAACCAGGCCAACCTCGAAGCCTGCATCCGCGCCGCCTTGGCGGCCGGCATCAACCATATCGAGACCGCGCGCGGCTACGGCAGCTCCGAGCGTCAGCTCGGCCAGATCCTGCCCTCGCTGCCGCGCGACGAGATGATCGTCCAGACCAAAGTAGGCCCCGCCGACACCGGCGAAGGCTTTCTGGCCGGCTTCAACACGTCGATGGAGCGGCTCCAGTTGGACCACGTCGATCTGCTGGCCATTCACGGGCTGAACAACCGTGAGGTGCTGGAGATGGCCATCAAGCCCGGCGGCAGCCTGGATATGGCCGAGGAGCTCAAGCGCCAAGGTCGTTGCCGGCACATCGGCTTCTCCACACACGGCCCGACGGACGTCATCGTCGATGGCATCGAGACCGGCCGCTTCGACTACGTCAACCTGCACTGGTACTGGTCCGACCAGGCCAACGCCGCGGCCATCGAAGCCGCCACCCGCCACGACATGGGCGTGTTCATCATCAGCCCCAACGACAAAGGCGGCCAGCTCTACCGGCCGAGCGACAAGCTCGTCGAGTTGTGCGCGCCGCTGGCTCCGATGGTCTTCAATGACCTCTTCTGCCTGCGTGACGAGCGGGTCCACACCATCAGCATCGGCGCCGCGCGGCCGAGCGACTTCGACCCGGCCATCGAGGCCGCCAACCTGCTGCCGCGCGTCGAGGAACTGCTGCCGCCGATCCTGGCGCGCCTGGACCAGGCGGGCGTGGCGGCGTTGGGCGAGGACTGGATGGCGGGCTGGTTCCGGGGCCTGCCCAGCACCGACCAGGTGCCCGGTGTCATCAACCTGTACCAGGTGCTGCGGCTCTACACGCTGGCCAAGGCCTACGACATGGTTGAGTTTGCCCGCGCCCGGCACGGTCTGTTCGGGCACGGCGGCCACTGGTTCTACGGCAATCAGGTCGACAAGCTCGACATCGACGCTCTGCCCGCACTACTGACCGACTGCCCGGTCGCGGACCGCGTCCCCGCGGCGCTGGTCGAGGCGCGCGAGCTACTCGTCGGCGAGCAGCACAAGCGCCTGAGCGAGGGCGGTTAGTCGAACGGCATGAGCCGGGCGTCAGCCATGTCTCGGTTGGTGTCCACGTAGAACAGGAACTTGAGCCAGTAGCTGTCACCGCCCTTGCTGGGATGCAGACCGTAGCGGTGCTTCTTGCCATCCACGGGAATGAGCGCGGTGAACTCGACCGTCTGGCCAACCTTGGGCTTGAGCGTTTCGTAGACGTCATCGTCGAGTCCGACGTAGACCGCCGGGACGGCCGCCAGGAGCTTGGCCTTGCCGCCGAGCTCCCAGGCGCCCTCCTTGGCCAGCAGGTACGGCTCGGTGACATCCCAGTAGCGCCGCCCGAAAACCTGCGTGCCATAGGCCTTGCCGCCGCTGACCGACACGCCGATGCCCGTCTCGGTGTAGTCGGTGCTGAGGATGTTGGCGCGATGGCCGGGCGAGTTCATCCAGCCGTTGGCGCCATTGACCATGACTTCGGCCAGCTTGCTCAGATCGGCATCGGCGGTGCTGGTGTAGATGATGACGTTCTCGCCCACATAGGCTTCCCAGTAGCCCGCGCGGTAGGCGCGGTCCGCGGGGTTCTTCCAGCCAGCGTGAGGCGATTCATGTGCGAAGTACTGCTCGCGCAGCATCTCGGCGCTGTGCTGGCGCGCGGCGGTGCGCAGCTGGTCCACGACTTCCAACGGCTTGAGCTTGGCCTTGGCACGGTGACCGTTGATCAACTCAAGGATAGACTGTTCGACCGCTGCCTCTCCGGCGAACTCGCCGCTGGACCACCACGGCTTGATTGGCACGCGGTCGGCGGCCTGAGCCGCAACGCCGACCAGCAGAACCAGCGCGAACATCGAATACCGCCGCATCTGCTTATCCTCTGGGCTCGACCACGCGTCGCGATGGTTGACCAGCGCGCGACCCATGGTACCCTAACTCGCCAGTATAGACGACCAGGAGCGTCCAATGGAGCGGGTTGTTGCCAAGTTCGGCGGTACGTCGGTAGCGGATGCCGGTCAGGTCAGGCGGACCATGGCCCTCGTGCAGGCCGACCCCAGGCGCCGGGTCGTCGTGGTCTCCGCACCGGGCAAACGCGACAAGACCGACAAGAAGGTCACCGACCTGCTCTTCCTCAGCCATCATCTGGCCACCGGCGAGGTGAGCTTCAATGAGCCTTACAGCATCATCGCCGAGCGCTTCAAGACGCTGGCCGCCGACCTCGGCGTGCCCGGCGCCGCCGACGAGGCGCTGGCCGAGCTGCACGCCGGCCTGACACGCGGCGAAAGCCGCGACTGGGTGGCCAGCCGCGGAGAGCACATCTCGGCCCGCGTCATTGCCACCGCCATGGGCGCTGTGTTCGTGGAGACCGGCGACCTGCTGGGCATCGATGCCCACGGCCGGCCGACCGCCGAGTCGTACCCCAAGCTGGCCGCGGCGCTCACGGGCGATGGGCTGTTCGTCGTGCCGGGCTACTACGGCCACGGCCCCAACGGCCGCGTCAAGGTCTTCAGCCGCGGCGGCAGCGACATCACCGGCTCGGTCATGGCCCGCGCCATCGGCGCGGCGCTCTATGAGAACTGGACCGACGTCAGCGGGTTCATGATGGCCGATCCCCGCATCGTGCCCCAGGCCCGGTCGATGAGCGAAGTGACCTACAGCGAGCTGCGAGAGTTGGCCTACATGGGCGCCTCGGTGTTGCACGACGAAGCCATCTTCCCGGTGCGCGAGGCCGGCATCCCGATCCACATCAAGAACACCAACGCGCCCGACGACCCAGGCACGCTCATTCTGCCCACGCGCGACCTGGCTGGCACCCCGGTGGTGGGCGTCGCCGGTCGCCGCGATTTCACCGTCATCCACATCTCCAAGGCGATGATGAACAAGGAACTGGGCGTCGGCCGCCGCGTGCTGGGCGTGCTGGAGACCCAAGGCGTCAACTTCGAGCACATGCCTTCGGGCATCGACACCATGTCGGTGGTCGTGGCCACGGAGGAGCTGCAAGACAAGCTCGACGACGTGATCGAAGAGATCAAGCGCGTCATCCAGCCCGACGACGTTCAGGTCTTTGACGACCTGGCGCTCATCACCACCGTAGGGCTGGGCATGGCGCATCAGGTTGGCATCGCCGGCCGCTGCTTTGGCGCACTGGCCCAACACGGCATCAACGTGCGCATGATCTCACAGGGCATGGCCGAGTTGAACATCATCGTCGGCGTGCAGCGCGACGATTTCGAAGAGGCCGTGCGCGCGCTCTATGAGGCATTCGTGGTCGACCTGAGCTAAGCGGAGGAGATGCGCTGGCCCCGGCGAATGCCCGCTGCCTGGGAGCGATGATCATGCCGACCTTGCGACGCGTGCTCTGTCTAGCCGTGCTGGTGACCGCCGCCATCATCTCTGGTTGCGCCAAGACCTCGCCGCCGCCAACCGCCGTGGTCACGCCGCAGAACGATCCCAAGGCCGCCAAGCCCGCGGCCAAACTGCGCTTCGCCGGCATCGTCTTCCAGGAGGACCAGTTCTTCCGCCTCGTGCTGTTTGGCATGCGCGACGCCGCCAAGAAGGCCGGTGTGGAGCTGCTGGAGGCCAACAGCAACAACAACCCAGGCAAAGAGATTGAGCTGATCAACACGTACGTCAGCCAGAAGGTGGATGCGATCCTCATCTCGCCGTTGAGCCCCAAGGGCAGCATGGCCGCGCTCAAGCTGGCCCGCGACAAGGGCATCACCGTCATTGCCCACAACACGCCCATTGAGGGTGACACGCACCAGGCCTACATCGAGTGCAGCGCCGAAGACCTCGGCGCGCAGACCGGCAAGGCCGCGGTGCAGTACATCACCAGCAAGCTCGGTGGCCGCGCCAACATCGCCGTGGTCGCCTTCGACTCGCAGGTGCCCGAGCAGAGCAAGGCGCGCACCAAGGGCTTTGTGGACCAGGTGAGCACGTTGCCGGGCGTCAAGGTCGTCGCGCACCAGGACGCCTGGCTGCCCGAGATGGCGGTCAAGAAGGTCACCGACATGCTCACCGCCAACCCCGACATCAATCTGGTCTGGTCGGCCAACGAAGGCGGCACCATCGGCTCGGTCATGGCTGTCAAGAACGCCGGCAAGGCCGGCAAGGTGGCGGTCTTCGGCACTGACTCCAGCCAGCAGTTGCTCGACTTCCTGCAGGCGCCCGACGAAGTCCTGCAGGCGGTGACCAGCCAGAAGCCGGTCGATGTCGGTCGCATGGCGGTCGAGTTCGCCCTCAAGGTCAAAAACGGCGAGAAGGTGGAGAAGACGACCTCCATGCAGGGCGTCCTGCTCAGCCGCGCCGACAAGGCTGGCGTCAAGGCCTTCGCCGAGCAGTTCAAACTGTGGACCCAGGGCGGCTGACCATGGCGGCCTCGCCGGTCCGGCGTCGTCGTGCCTGGCGCCCGTCGCTGATCGAGGTCGTGCTCGCGGTGCTGTGCATCGCCCTGGCGCTCGGGGCGCCAGGCTTCGGCCGCGCGGACAACCTGCTCAACGTGCTGCGCAGCGTGTCCATGCAGGGCATCATCGCGCTGGGCATGACCATGGCCATCATTGCCGGCGAGATCGACCTCAGCGTCGGCTCGGCCGTGGCCTTCGCCGGCTGCCTGTGCGCCAAGCTCACGGCCTGGCTCAGTGGCTCGGCCGGTCTGGCCATGCCACTCGCCGTGACGCTGGCCTGCCTGGCCAGCCTTGGCGTGGGCACCGGTGTGGGTGCGGCCAGCGGCTGGCTGCGCAACCGCTACGGCGTGCCCACGTTCATCATCACCCTGGCCTGGATGACGGTGCTCAAAGGCGCCGCCGAGTTGATCACCAACGGCTTCCCGCTGACCCCGTTCCCGGAGTGGTTCAACTTCCTGGGCGGCGGGCGCATCGGTGGCGTGCCGGTCCCAGCCCTGGTGTTCGTCGGCGTGTTCGCCCTGGTCTGGACGCTCATGCACCGCACCACGCTGGGCCGCGCCATCTATGCCGTCGGCGGCAACGTGGACGCGGCGCGGCTCAGCGGGCTGAACGTGGGGCGCGTGAAGATCGCCGCGCTGGCGGCGGTCGGCCTGCTGGCGGCGCTCGGCGGCGTCCTGCAGGCCTCGCAGATCATGTCCGGCTCGGCCACCACCGCCGTGGGCTGGGAGCTCGATGTCATCTCGGCGGTGATCATCGGCGGCACCAGCCTGATGGGCGGCAGCGGCACCGTGCGCGGCACGCTGGTCGGCGTCATCTTCCTGGGCGTGCTGGTCAACGGCATGACGCTGCTAAACTACACCGAGTACTGGCAGCACGTCGTACGTGGCGGGTTGATCCTCGCCGCGGTACTGGTCAACACCGCGCCAGCCGGTCGCACTCGGCGTCGCACGGCCTAAGGCCCGCCGCGCAGACGAGCAGTGTGCGGGAAGCCACTCTACCCCTCGCGGAACAGCTCGATCACTTCGCCGTTGGGCCCCTGGAAGAAGGCGATGCGCGCCGGCATGTCGCCCAGCACCACGTCCTTCGGGTCGATCACGCTGGGGTAGCCGGCGTCGATGGCCTTCTGCCATACCCGGTCCGGGTCGCTGGTGGACAGCGTGAGGTGCATCCACGGGTGCATCTGGCCTGGCTCGGGTGCCGGCGTGCCCTCCAGGAAGCCGATGACCTCGATGCACGCACCGCAACCCAGGTCCAGCAGTGCCAGCTGGCGCCCGTCTGGCGCTTGCCATTCGAGCTTGATCGTGCAGCCCAGGAACTCGCGGTAGAAGGCGACCGTGCCATCGTAGTCGAGAGTGCGCAGGGCGATATGGTGGATGCCGACATCGGGAACAACCGGGTTCATCGAGGGTACCTCCAGGCTCGGTAGCCTACCCTCGCCGCTCGCGCCTGTAAAGCAGGAAGGAGCCTGACCGTCGGTGGCGCAACTGCCTGCCATACAGGAGTCTGCGATGCTATTGGACGGCAAGGTGGCCATCGTGACCGGTGGCGCTCGAGGGATTGGTGCGAGCATCAGCCGCACCCTGGCGCGGCATGGCGCCAAGGTGGCCGTGGTCTACTCGGCCAGCGCGGCCAAGAGTGAGGTGGTGGTCGGCGAGATCGCCGCCGCCGGTGGCGAGGCCGCGGCCTTCTGCGCCGACGTGCGCGACGAGTCGGCGGTCAACGCCATGGTGCAGGCCGTGGTAGCCCGATTCGGCCGCATCGATGGCCTGGTCAACAACGCCATCGCCGGTCGCCAGTGCGCGACCTTCGATGACGCCACCTGGGCCGACTACCAGGACATGCTCGACTTCGGCTGCCGGGCCGTGGTCAACACCATTCGCGCGGTGCGCCCGGTGATGAAGGCCGGCGGCGGCGGACGCGTGGTCAACTGCGTCACGGAGCTGTGGAACATGGCGCCGAAGGGCTGGTCGACGTACCTGTCGGGCAAGGGCGCCATGGTCGGGCTGTCGCGTTCGCTGGCCGACGAACTTGGCCCCGACGGCATTACCGTCAACATGGTGGCGCCCGGCTGGATGCAGGACGAGAAGGTCGACCCGACCTCCGAGGGCTCGATCAACTTCGGCAAGGGCCTGCCGCTACGGCGCCACGGCAGCGCCGACGAGATTGGCAACGGCTGTGTGTTCTTCATGAGCGAGCTGGCCAGCTACGTGACCGGCGCGTACCTGCCGGTCACGGGTGGGCGCATCACACAGATGGGTGCCTGATGGACCGCCTGGCGGCACAACTGTCCTTCATCACCGAGATCGACCGGCTCAAGGGCGTCCTGCGCCAGAACCGCGTGCTGCGCGGCGAACGGCGCGAGAACTCCGCCGAGCACGGCTGGCAACTGGCGGTCATGGCCATCGTGCTGGCCGAGCACGCCAACGAGCCGATCGACGTGGCGAGAGTGGTCCGGATGACGCTGCTGCACGACCTGGTGGAGATCGACGCGGGCGACACTTTTGTCTACGACACGGTCGCCCGCGAGGCGCAGGCCGCGGTGGAGGCCGCCGCGGCCGAGCGCATCTTCGGTCTGTTGCCGGCCGACCAGGCGGCCGAGTTCCGCGCCCTGTGGGACGAGTTCGAATCGTTCGCCACTCCCGAGTCGCGCTTCGCCAAGGCGCTCGACCGGCTGGCGCCGGTCATGCTCAACTGTGCCAGCGAGGGTGTGGCCTGGCGCAGCCACGGTGTCGGCGCCGACCGCGTGCTGGGCCTCAATGCCCGCATCGCCGAAGGCTCCCAGGCACTGTGGGATGCGGCGCGGGCGATGATCGAAGAGGCGGTGCGCCAAGGCCACCTGAGCTCGTAGGGGCGACCCGTCGTGGTCGCCCCTACGAGGCGAGCTCTTCGCGCCGCACGCGCGTCGCGAGCGTCAGGCACGCGCGCAGCCGCCGGTTCTCGGTGAGCGCCCAGTCCACCTCAAACAGCACGCGGCGCACCGAGCCCGGCGACAGCAGGTGCTCTGGCGGCCACAGCGGTGTCCGTGCGGCCGTCTGCTCGAGTTGCGCCCGCCACAGGCCCAGGGCGGCGCCTTCGCGCAGCGTCAGGCGGGCGTGGACGGCAGGCAGTTGGTCGGCATCGTGGCGGCACCAGGCCAGGGCGATGGCATCGACCACAGCCGCGCGGGTGGCATCGTCGAGGGCAGAGCGTTGCGGCGCAGCCAGGTAGTCGGCCTCGGCGCGGGCCAGCGCGGCGGCGACATCAGGTCGTGGCCAGCGCGCGAACTCCATGGCGGCGGCTCGGCCGACGGCGCGCAGGAGTGGGTTGGTCAGCGCGGCGGTGGCGCCGGAGGCACGCGCGGGGTCGAACTCGCCCCACAGGCGGGCCAACGCGGCAATGGACGGCCACAGGCCGTGGAACTGGCGGAGATGAACGGGGGTGAGGAGAACTGAGGTAGGCAGGGCCTCGACAGAAGCGAGGCCCCGTTCCAACCACACGGTAGCATCGGACCGCGCCACCACCTTGGGTCTCCCCTTTGGGCGGCTGCGGACCGAGTCCACGCCGATCCCGTTGGCCGATACGCGTGTATCGGCCTGTGGACGGGCTCAAGCCGGCAAGGCATGCGGTCAGGCGGGGCGCTTGACCTTGTTGGCCTTGATGCAGGAGGTGCAGACCTTGGCGCGACGGGTGATACCGTCCACGACAATGCGGATGCTCTGCAAGTTGGGCATGAACCGTCGCTTGGTCTTGAGATCGGAGTGGCTGACGTGGTTCCCGTAGCCGGGACCCTTACCACAAATACTACATCGCTGCGCCATCGCCAGCTCCTCTCTAAGCGAGGCACCATGCTACCATGGGCTCACCAAACTGGCAAGCCGACCCGCGGCCGACAATGCACTATCCTAGTAGCCATGAGCACGCAATCGCCCAGCCGACCCCATGTCCGCCTGGTCATGGCCATGACCGCCGACGGCAAGATCGCTTCCGTGGCCCGCACCGCGCCGCACTTTGGCGAGGCGGATGCCGAACGCTTCGAGCGCGTCTGCGCCGAGTCGGACGCACTGGTCACCGGCGCCGGCTCGCTCCGCGCCCAGGGCGCCACACGGACCATCGTCCGGCCCCACCTCGTGGCGCTGCGTGCCGCGCGGGGTCTGCCGCCGAACCCGCTGACTTGCGTGGTCAGCCGCACCGGCCTGCTGCCGCTGACACTGCCGTTCTTCCGCCGCCAGGATGTGCCGCGGCTCATTGCCACCACCGACGCGCGCGCCGCCGATCTGGCCGGCTACTACGGCGACGACGCCCACGTGCTGGGCTGCGGCCCCGATGACGTGTCGCCCGCGCGCGTGCTGGCCCATCTGGCCGCGCGTGGCGTGCACCGGGTGGCCCTGCTGGGGGGCGGTGAGCTCAATGCGGCGTGGTTTGCCGCCGACCTGGTGGACGAGATCGAACTGACGCTCGCGCCATTGCTGTTCGGCGGTCACTCGGCCCCGACGCCGATCGACGGATCGGGCCTGGCGGAGCCGCGCCAACTCGACCTCGCGGCGCACGAAGTGGTGGACGGCTGCCTGTTCGTCACGTATCGTGTGCGGCGGGAGCCGTAGATGGAGCGATTTCCGGCCGCCAGGCCCGACTCTGGCGACGCCGCCTGCAAGCTGACCATCATCATTCCGGTCTACAACGAGGCCGCCACGTTCAGCACTCTGCTGGACGAGGTGCGCGCGCTGGACGTGGCCAAGGAGATCATCGTCGTCGACAACGTGTCGACCGATGGTACCCGCGAGTTGGTGGCCGCGCTGGACGGCGAGCCGGGCATCGTCAGCGTGCTCCAGAGCGCCAACCACGGCAAGGGCAGTTCGGTGCGCGTCGGCCTGGCGCTGGCCCGCGGCGAGTGGGTCGTGGTGCAGGATGCCGACCTGGAATACACACCCGAGGACATCCTCCGCCTGTTGGCCGAGGCCGAGGCCCGCGGGCTCGATGCCGTGTTCGGCTCACGCCTGCTGGACGCCCGGCCCGACGTGCCGTGGCACCATGCCCTGGGCCGCGATGCGCTTAACCTGCTCTTCCGCCTGCTCTATGGCGCGCGCATGACCGACGTGGCCACTTGCTACAAGCTGATGCGCCGCGGCGTGGCGCAGGATCTCGTGCTGGACTCGTTGGGCTTCGACCTGGACTACGAGATCCCCTGCCGGCTGCGGCGCGGCGGGGTGACCATCGCGGAAGTTCCCGTGCAGTATGACCCGCGCACGCTCGAGACCGGCAAGAAGCTGCGCTGGACGGACGGGCTGGTGGCGCTGCGCGCCATTCTGCGCTACCGGCGGCGCATGCGCGATCTAGACACGCCGCCGGCCGTAGGCGACCTGCTGACGCTCACCGCGCCGCCGTTCGGGCCGCGCGAGGCAACGGTGGTGCGCGTTGAGCGCACCCACGTGGTGGCCGAATTCGAGCTGGCGGGCCGCACGGCGCGCGTGGCGATCAGGCCTGGCCCGGGCCCTGCCAGCCGTGTAGCCGTCGCACCTCGTTCAGCTGCGCGGGAGGCAACGGACCCGCCAGCGCAGCCTGCGCCGAGCTGATCAGGCTGCCCATGCGCGATGAGCCGATGTTGATGTTGTGCACGCGCGGGTCGGAGTAGAGAAAGCGCACCGACAGGTCGGCCATCTGGCCCACCGGTCGACCGAAGATGCGCTCGAGCTCGGGCCTCATGCGCCGCACCGGCTCGGGCTGGTGGTCCCAGTGGGTCAGCAGGCCGTCGCCGGCGAACATGCCCATGCGCGCCGGGCTGCCCGCCACGAACCCGGCGTCGTGCCGTTCGCAGGCCGGCAACAGGTCGTGTGTGGCGGCCGAAGTGGCCAGGTCATACTCGAAGTAGCTCAACGTGGCATCGAACTCGCCGGTGTCGACAAGCTGGGCCAGCAGGTCGGTCGGTCGGCCGGTGACACCGATGCCCTCGCACAGACCCTCCGTCTGGCACCGCCGCAGGCCTTCCAGAGCTCCGCCGGGCTGCATGATGCGCTCAAAGCCGTAGCATTCCACCTCGTGGATCTGCATCAGGTCAACCCGCTCGATGCCGAGCCGCTTCAGGCTGTTCAGGCAGCTCTGGTAGACGCCGTCGGCCGTGGGCAGGCCTTCGGGGATGACCTGGGACTTGGTGGCGATGCGTGGCCACTGCTCGCGCGGGATCTGCCGCAGCGCGGCACCGATGTAGACCTCGCTCTCGCCGTAACGGATCGAGGTGTCGATGTAGTCGACCCCGAAAGCCACGGCGTCCACGACCAGTTGCGCCGCCTTGTCGCCGTCGACCGGCTCGCCGGCGCGGCCCTTGAGCCACGCGCCGCCGAGGCCGATGGGGCGGATCATCCAGCCGAGCCGACCGAAGCGGCGCGGCGGCAGTTGGGAGAGGTGTACGGTAACCGGGTCCATGGCACGTCCTCGAAGTCGGCCATCATGCCACAGCCGGGCGCTACGGTGAACCCCACACTTTCAGCAGGACCACGCCGAGCACCATGAACAGGCCGTAGGCCAGCCGCTGCCGCATGGCCGGCTCGCGCAACACCAGGCCGCCGTAGAGCACCGACCACAGCACCGCGGTCGCGCGGAGCGCCACCACGTAGGCCGTAGGGGCCAACTGGAAGGCATACAGCACGAGGATGTAAGCACCCCAAGCGCCCACCGCCACCGGGGCCATGGTGCGCCAGCTGTCGCGACCGAACGCGGTCACGATGGCCGCGCCATGGTGTCGGCGCGCCCAGACCAGCAGCCAGGTGGCGGCCAGGCCGTTCTCCACCAGCAGGTAGAGCTGGGCATCGCAATGCCGCACGCCGAAGCTGTCGATGGCCGAGTAGGCGGCACCCACGGCGCCGACCATCAGCGCCGCGGCGAACTCGGGTTGACACCAGGCGGCCAGCCGGGTCGGTGCACCGCCGACGAGCCACACCGCGCCGGCAATGGTGACCAGCCCCAGCCAGCCCAGCGGCGTCGGCCACTGTTGCTGGCCCAGCCCGATGACGGCAGCCAGCAGCGGCGTCGCGCCGCGCATGACCGGGTACATGGCCGACAGGTCGCCGCCCTCGTAAGCTCGAGCCAGACCCTCGTAGTAGAACAGCCACAGCAGACTGCTGGCCAACGCGGCGCCCAGCGCCGGACCGCTCATGCCGCGGCCGTGGGTCAGCGCCCAGAGTCCGCCGGGCAACGACCAGACCGTGCACCAGACGAGCAGCCAGGCGTTGAAGCAGCGCTTTGCCTCGGTGTTCTTGAGCGCGCTGTTCCAGGCCGTATGCAGCAGCGTGGAGAGCAGGACCAGGGCGATGGCGAGACTGCTCACGGCAGCGTGACCTCGCTCCCCGTGACCTCGGCCAACAGCCGAAAGAAGCCGCGCTTGCGCGCCGAGTTGATGCCCCAGTCGACGGGCACGCTCTGGTAGCCCTCGGCGTAGCCTTCGCCCTTCTGGCGGTAGTCGAAGTAGCCCCACGAGGCCCCCGCGCCTAGCGCGGCGAGGAAGTTGTTATCTGGCTGGTCGAAGTCGAAGTGGTCGTCTTCGTTGTAGACCAAGGGCTGGCCGCGGAACGCGCGCAGCGCGCGCGTGCGGCGGACCTGCTCGCGGATGCCATCAGGGCGGCCGACGCCGTTGCCGTGAATGAGCAGCACGTCGCTGACCTCGGCCACGGCTTCGGTGGGCACGGTGCCGCCGCCGAAGCTGGTGCCCACCAGCAGCTTGCCGCGCGACCGCTCGCGACAGCGGACGATCAGTTCGGGGATGCCGTCGGGCCGAATGAGGCGCTGGTCATAGGCGCGCACATCGCATTCGTTGGCGATCTCGATGATCACGTTGTCGTAGCCGTGCGCGACGATCCAGTCCGTGGCGCTGTCGACCGCGCGGCGCACGGCGTCGTCGCCGTCCAGGCGCTGGTCCTGGCCGAAGTAGAAGAAGCCGACGATGGGCGCCATGCCGAGGGTGACCGCACCGTCGAGGATGCGCGCCAGGCGGTCCATGTAGGCCGGGCGCAGCGTGCCATCGGCGGCGAAGGCCGAGTTGTGCCACGGCTGCGACTGGCTATAGCCTTCGGGGCTGCCGCCTTGCAGATTGATGGTGAAGCTGAGCAGCCCACAGCGGCGCCACAGGGGCATGGCGGCCAGGAACTCGCGCGTGTTGCGTTCGGGGTCCCAGGGACCGTCCTGATACGCAAAGCGGGCCCGCGTCTCCGGGTTCAGGTCGTCGAAGATGCCCTGCACCATGCGGCTGTTGAGCAGTCGGCCCTCAATGGTCCAGTCGCGATAGCGGCGGCCGGGATAGGTGGGCTCGCCATTCAGGAAGAACCGTCCATCTCGAATTGCGATGCCGTGTTCGGCCATGACCGCCTCCCGGGCCGCGCCGACGAGAAGGAACCCGCGCCTCGGCCCGAATGTCTTGGATCGATGATGATGATAACACGCCGCCCAACGCTGATTGCGCTGCTCCTTTCGCTTCTCACGACCACCCTAGCCTGCGGCCAGCCGGCCACGCTCGACGCCGAGGCGCTCAAGACGCGCCTGCCACGCAACGCGAAGAAGCTGGCCGAGAAGAAGGACTATGCCGTCGTGGTCATCGGCGCCGAGCCGGCGGCCACCTGGCCCAAGGAGCTGGGCCGCCGACTGATAGCCGCCACCGGCGACGACAAGGTGACGGTGACCGTCGCGGCCACCGGTGCCTGCGCCGCCGAGGACGCCGCCGCGCTGCTCGACCGGCATGTCGTGCCGGCCAAGCCGGATCTGGCGGTGGTCATGCTGGGCGAAACCGACGCCGTCCAGGGCCGCACCGTGGAGGCCTACCTGGAGGCCCAACAATGGCTGGTCGGCCAGCTGGGTGGCCGCTGCGGCGCCGACGTGGTGCTCTGCCAGCCGCGCCTGGGCCGCGACCGGCCCGGCGACATCGCGGAGCTGGGCCAGTGGCTGGGCGTGCTGGCCACGCGCAAGAGCCTGCCGCTGGCCGCCACCGCCGAGGCGGCGGACGATGCCGCCGTGGCGCAGGCCGTGCTCGACGCGCTCGCGCCGCCCAAGCCGGCGCCGCTGAGCGTCGGCGCCGTACTGCGCTGGACGGCCGGCGGGCCACGGGCCAGGCTGACCGTCAAGAACGTCTCCGACGCCGCGCGGTCGGGCCGGCTGAGCCTGCTGCCGCGTAGCGGTGAGACGTTCGACCAGACCGAGCCGCTGGCGTACCGGCTCGAGCCGCAGGCCACGGTCGAGTTCGATGTCGGCTGGCTGGGCTGCGAGTCCGGCGCGCGGCTGCTCGCCTACCCGCACAGCCGCCTGCTCTCGGGCGGCCGCGCCATGCTCACCATCGTCGACACCGTTGACACGGTGCGGCGCCTGTACGGCGTTGAGAGCCACTTCCAGCCGGAAGCCTACTGGCTGCGCAACGACGGCGAGGTGGCCAGTGAGAGTCGCCTGCGCGTGTCCATCGAGGCTGGCGGCCGGACCCAGGCGCGGGAGATCAGTTGGCCCGAGGACAGCGATGTCGGCCGCGTCCGGCTGCTGGAACCCGCGGTCGACCGCGAAGGCGGCCTGGGCTGGGCCGCCACCGAGCTCTACTATCTGCGGTTCGCCGGCGCACCCAACGGCGAGACCAGCGTCGATGGCCTGCTCAAGGAGTGGGCCAGCGCGCGCTGGTCTACACTCAGCGACCCGGCGCAGGTCTGCGCGCGGCCTGGCGTCACGGCGGCCGTACCGTCGCTGCGCTGGGCGGCGCGGGCCGGCAAGCGCGGTGTTGGTGTCGCCATCAACGGCCGCGGCTCGCTGCGTGACGATCGCTTCAGCCTGGCCTTTGACCCACGTACCATGGCGCTGCTGGGCACCGTCGGCCGCACCTACTGGCTGGACGGCACCCTTCGCCCGGATGGCACGGTGGCGCTGACCCCGGGGCCCACGGTGACCGGTGAAGTCAAGGGCCTGACCGGCGCCTGGCGCGCCACGGAGCAGGGCCTCGACGTGGAGCTCTTCGTGCCGTTCTCGCTGATGAGCGAGACCCAGTGGCCCGAGGAACAGGACCTGGGATTCGCGCTCATCTGGCAGCATGGCGACACGGCGCTCAACTGGTCGGGCGACAACAGCTGGCTCTCGCCGCGCGAGTACGGCGTGCTGCACCGCCTGGCCACGGCGCACGAGACGCTGCCCTGGGCGGTCCGCGTCAGGTAGGCGCCCATTCCCAGTTGGCCTCGGGCTCGGGGATGTCCAGCCCGCAGGCCAA
>JACRKZ010000154.1 GCA_016235455.1 Armatimonadota bacterium
AGCCCGGCTTCGTCGCGCCATTCCCAGCCGGCGGTCACGTTCCAGTGCAGGCTGACCGCGGGCATCCGCTCGCCCCAAGTGGTCCGCGCCACGCGCAGGTAGCGGAGGTAGTCGTCCATCAGCGCCGCCAGCCGCTGTTCGAACGGCATATCGGCGGGCAGATAGCCGTTGGGCCGGCGCGCGGCGGCCTTCCGCTCGGCCCAGGTGCCCTCGGCCGCCACCAGCCGCACTGGGTCGAAGGTCGGCAGCAGGTTGGGGATCCGTTCGTCGAACAGGATCTCGTCGGGCACCAGCGGCTGCCCGTCGCGCGTCACGAACCAGCCGCGTCCGTCAGGGTCGCTCCGTCCGGCCGGATGGTCGAGCAGGAAGACCTTGGCAAACAGGCTCTCGCCGGATCGCAGTCGCGCACCGTTCAGCTCCGCCTCGGCCAGTTCGGCGCCATCGATGCCCTGGGTGAAAGCCGGCAACTCCACAGCCAGCGGGATGCCCTCGGCGCGGAGCAGCGGCAGCAGACCCTCGCGCGTCGACAGCCAGCCAACCTCGGCCGCGCCACACGAGAAGCTGCCGCCGAGCCGCTTGAGGTTGGCCCGCAGCTTCGGCCACAGCTCGGCCCGGCCGAAGCTCTCGTCGAGGTGGCCATTGATGAGCGCCGGCGGCGTGCCGGGCCGGTACCAGGCATTGGCCGCTAGCTGATTGGGCATGAAGGAGAACCGCGGCGGCGCCTCGGCAGCGACGCCGGCCGAGGTCGCACCGAGCGCCAGCAGGAGGACGATCAACCTACTTGCCCGGCGTGGCCACATAGGTTTGCCCCAACGGCTTGATCAGCGCCAGCAGCGCCTTGGTCATGGCGACAGCATAGTGCGCTTCATCGACGATCTCGAATTTGTAGCGAGCCGGTGTGCCCGCACCGTCGCGCCACTGAGTGTGCCCGTCGTCGGTGCAGGTGGCGGTGATCGGCTTGAAGACATACACGCCCGGCTGGTCGGCGGGGATAAGCTGGCCATCGGCGTTGACGGTCAGGCCGGCCAGGTGCAGGAAGGTCGCCGTGCCCCACATGTTGCGCGGCTTGGTGCCCCAGGTGGCGAGCTTGGCGGAGTCGACCGGCGCGCGCAGCGACTTGAGCCAGTGCGTGGTCAGGTCCTGCTCCAGCATGCTCAGGAAGTAGCGCTGCATGGGCGGCGCCAGCTCGGGCAGGATCTGGCTCATGGGGAACTGGAAGTAGCTGGCGTAGCGCATGACCACGCGCGGGTCGGGCTGGCCATGGTCCAGATGGTCGTAGCAGGGCAGCCAGTAGATGGGGCATGGGATGTCCCAGATGGCGGCATAGGAGCCGGGGTTGAGCTCGACATTGAACTCGCGACGCGAGTCCAGCGGCAGATCCGGCGCGCCGGTACCCGAGTTGAGGTAGATGGCGCGGCACTTCTCGCGGAACAGCTCAGGCTCGCGGCGGCTGGCCACGGCGACGTCCTTGCACGAGCCGACCATGCTGATGGCCACGGGCTGAGGCGACTGCCGCAGCGTGCGCAGCAGCCAGTTGACGCCAGTCAGGTCGCTGGGCGCCGCCTTGGCCTGGTCGTCGACGCGCGACTCGGGCCGCTGGGGCATGCCCACCACCAGCGGCACGGCCAGGCCGGTGAGGTGGTTGAGCATGGCCACCGCCACGGTGTCCGGATCACCGGTGCGCCTTGGCGGCGGGAAGTCGCACAGCACGCCGAGCAGGTCCACCGCGCCGAGCGTCGCCAGGCCGTAGACGGCCGCCAGATCGAAATGGTCGTCCGGATCGCCGTGCGGGCGGAACAGGTCCGTCTGGTGAATGAGCGGGATCGGCGCCCCAGCGGCGGCGGCGGACGGCATCTTCACGGCTCCCAACGCCGCGGCCGAGGCCGTGGCGCCGAGGAAGGTTCGGCGTTGCATGGTGAGATCATCCTCGTCGCGGGCCATTCGCCGCGCGGCGGTGATGCACCTGCCCTGGTGGCACCGGCCTCACGATCTACCCCGGCCCGGGCGCGCTCGTCACCTGCGGCCGTGCGATGCCCGGCGGCAGCAGATAGCTCGCGGTCCACTCGGGCGCCTTGGGTGCCTTGCCCGCGGCCACCATCGCCTGCCAGGCTTCGTCGGTCAGGCGGTCGCCCGCGGGATGGACGAACTCGTAGTACTGGAAGCTCGCGCCGCGGAAGGCCACCAGGCGGTCCTTGAACGGCGCCACCACCCACAGCTCGGCCGGCGTGCCCACGGCCTCCTGGAGCACCTGGTCGAAGCTGGTGTGGACATCGGCCACCAGCGCCATGTGGCGGTCGGTCTTGTTCTGAATGCTCCACCAGCGGTTGACCTGCGCATCGGGCTGGAGCCGCGCGGCGCTGAGCATGATGCCTTCCAGCGCGCCACCGATCCACTTGATGTCGCTCAGCTCCTGCACGGTCAGCGGTGTGCCGGTCAGCTCCTTGACGCTGATATCGGCCAGGTTGTCGCACAGTTGGGCGAAGGTCTCCAGCGACCAGTCGAGGTCGCTCTCCTTGGCCACGATGCCGCGCCGGCGCAGGCCGTCCTGGGTCAGGCGGAGCAGCCAGCCGAGCCGCTCGTAGACCTCGATACTCGGCTCCACATAGCCCGCGGGCGGCTCGGGTTCGTCGCCGCCCGCTTCGGCCACGCTCTGCTTGCCATACAGGATCGTGTCGTGGCGCAGCTCGGTCCAACTGCCCAGCGCCGCGATCAACTGCTTGTCGCCCCAGGCGGCATTGCGCATGAACCCCGGGTAGCCCGCGGGCGCCGGTTGCAGCAGCGGCTGCAGGGCCCAGAACCAGCCGAAGTACAGGCTCTGTGCCCAGTCGGAGGTGGACAGCGCGGCGAACTCCTTGGTCAGCTTGGCCCGCTGCTCGCCGTACTTCTCGTACTTGCCTTGCGCATAGAGGCCGTCCAGCAGTTCCGCGGCGCGCGCGCTGCCCATCACGGCGAAAGCGTCGAGCCCCTTGGGGAACAGCCGCGGCTGGGCCTGCGTGCCGACGTTGGGGTAGCAGAGCTCCTGGAACATGCGCGAGTCGGGCAGGTAGCGCTGGCCCATGAGCCGGAACTGGCGGCCCTGCACCTTCTCCTCGCCGTCGACCAGCGTGGCCTGGGCGATGCCGGGCGCCTTGAGTTCCAGGTCGACCAGCTTGAGGAAGGCGGCCTGGCGGTTCTTGTCGGCCAGGCGGGCCAGCCCGCCTTCGCCATAGACGCGCTTGATCAGCGGCGCCAGGTCGCGCGCGCCGATGTCATCGCTGACACCGACGTAGAAGGCGGTGGGCTCATAGACCTCGGCCCACAGCTGTGACGCGCGCTTGCTGCCGTCAAGCAACTCGGCGACCAGCATGGCCTCGGTCAGCGGGCCGTCGGCGGCCAGGTCCATGGGCACCAGGCCGTACCACATCATGGCCAGGAAGTACCGCTTCAACTCGTCGCTACGCGTGTAGTGGCCGCGCGGGATGAACTGTGTGAAGTCGATCTCCGGGCCCAGCGCGCATTTGGCGCGCTTGGCGTGCGCCTCGATGAGCGCCATATCAGCCATCACCAGCGGCCGCAGTTCGGGAGGCAGGGCCACCTTCTGGTTGAGCAGCATGGGCGGCACAGCGAGGTAGGCCACCGCGCGGCCGAGCGCGGCCTTGATCGGCGAATCGACTGGCTCGCGGCGCCAGGCGGCCAGTCCGTCGCCCAGCAGTTGCGTGCTGAGCTCGGCCAGGGCCGGCAGCAGCTTGTCGGTCTCCAGGTGCCGCAGCACGAAGTCGTAGAAGACGTGATAGGTATGCAGCACGCTATCGGTGGTGACGAACTGCGGAATGCCGCGGTAGGCGTTGTCCTCATACAGGTAGAACATCTGCTCTTCGGCCGTGGGCCGTGCCACGAAGCCGTTGGCGACCAGCCTGGCGCGCTGCTCGGCGGTGAGCGTGGGCAACTGGCGACGGTTGGAGACATTGCTCAGATCGCCCGCGACTTTGTAGTCGCGCACCCTGGCGGTCGCCGCGCGCGGCTTGTAGGGCAGTTCGCCGAAGCCGGCGGCCAGGGCCGTGGTGAGCGCGAGACAGACGGACAACAGCGGCAGCAGGCAGCGGCGCATGGTGGACCCTCCCGGAGTTTACCCAGAGTCCATCTTAGCGCACGCGGCGCGACAGCGTAAGGCCCTCAGGCGTCGGTGGCGTTACAGCCCCAGCCCCAGATCCGCCGCCACGCCGCGCACATGCTCGGCCGCCAGCGCGTACTCCTCGGCCGTGGCCAGGTGCTCCAGCATGACCGGCGTATCGGCGTCGAGGCGATTCAGGCTGGTCAGCAGCGCGCGGTAGTCCATCTGGCCCGTGCCGGCGCGACACTCCTCCAGATGCACGGTCCAGGTCTCGGTGACCCGCGTGTCCTTGGCATGGCAACTGCGGATGTGCGCGCCGAGCCGGTCGACGAAGTCGGTGATCATCGCGCCGTTGGTGTAGAACACGCGGTGGCTGTTGATCAGGTTGGCCGGGTCGAAGTGCACGCCAAAGGCCGGCCGGTCGATGGCGTGCAGCATCCGCTCGTAACTGTCGGTGCTGTCGGGCGCCACCCAGGGCATGGTTTCCAGCGTGTAGAAGGTGCGGGTCGGCCGCACCGCGTCGATGATCTCCCGCACGGAATCGACAACGAGCGCCTCGAAGTCGGGCGAGTAGTGCTCGGGCGACGGGCCATCCCAGCGCTCGCCCAGGCTGCCCGCGATGTTGACGCAGCAACGCGCGCCGACGCGCTCGGCCAGCGCCAGCGCGGCCTGGCAGTGGGCCAGCGCCGCGTGTCGCGTGGCTTCATCGCGGCTGATGGGGTTGCTCCAGGCGCCCACCTCGGCGATGACCAGGTCATGGGCCCGGGCCGCGGCGGCATAGGCCGCGCAGGCCGCGTCGTCGGCATCGTTGGCCAGCGGGCAGTAGGCAGCGCGGTAGCCCAGCCGCCGCACGGCGGCAGCCCAGGCGTCGGGTCCGTCGCAACTCTCGAAGATCGGTCCGCCGAGGCGCATGGCAGGTCTCCTAAGCGAAGGCGAGGTTGGCTTTGGCCGCCACGCCGCGCAGATGCTCGGCGGCGCGCTGATAGGCGGCTTCGTCGGGCAGTTGCTCCAGCAGGATGGGCACATCGGCGTTGAGCCGGCGGACAGCCTTGAGGTAGGTGCTGTAGTCGAGCCCACCTTCGCCGGGCGGCACCTGGTCCAGATGGACCAGCGGCGCCGGCCGCAGGATGACGTCGCGCGCGTGGCAGGCCTTGATGCGCGTGCCCATGCTGGCTACGAAGTCCTTGATGATGCGCGTATTGCCGTAGTAGCGCTTGGGGCTGTTGATCAGGTCGACCGGGTCGAAATGCACCGCCAGCCGGTCGCGCTTCACCGCTGCCAGCAGCTTCTCGAAGGCCTCGGCCGAGTCGGGCTGGAGGAACGGGTTGGCCTCGACCGTGTAGAAGGTGCGCGTCGGCTTGACCGCGTCGATGATGCGGCGCAGCGTCTCGACAATGAGCGCGAAGGTGTCGTCGCTGAGGTTGTCAGGATGCGCGCCGTCCCATTGGCCGGCGTTGCGCGAGCCGGCGATGTTGACGCAGCAGCGCGCGCCGATGCGGTCGGCCAGGGCCAGATGTTGCTGACAATGCTCGATGGCGGCCAGCCGGGTCAGCGAGTCGGGGCTGATCGGGTTGCTCCAGGCGCCAACCTCGGCGATGACCACCCCCGCCGCCTCGGCCGCCGCCGCATAGGCCGCCACGGTGGCATCGTCGGCATCGGGCTCGAGAGGGCAGTAGGCGGCGCGATAGCCCGCCGCGCGCACGGCGGCGGCCCACTCGTCGGGCCCATTCCACGCGGCGAAGACAGGTCCACCCAGACGCATCTCAGGTCTCCGCGGAGTCTGTTCGGCCCGCTGGCCGTGACTCCTTGCGCCTGATCAGACCCGCACGCCCATGCCCGCGGCGATGACCAGGTTGGAGCCCGTGACGCGCACGGCATCGTCGCTGGCCAGGTAGACGCAGCCGGCCGCCATGTCGTCCTCGGTGTTGAACTCGCCCATGGGCAGATGACGGGACAGATGCTCCAGGCCTTGCTCATCGCGGCCCTCAAGCCCCTGGGTCTGGCGCTCCATCTCGGTCAACACCCAGCCCACGGAGATCCAGTTGGCGCGGATGCGGTGCTTGGCCAGATGGCGCGCCCAGTTCATGGTCAGGTTGTAGAGCGCGCCCTTGCTCACCGAGTAGGCCAGCAGGTTCTCGCCGCCGATAAACGCGTTGCACGAGCCCATGTTGATGATGCTGCCGCCGCCGCGCGCGACCATGATCGGCTCGGCCGCCTGGCCACAGAGCATGGCGCCGCGCACGTTGACATCCTGGATCTGGCCCCAGAACTCGGGTGTGATGGCGGCGCGGTCGGCGCGCGGGAAGATGCCGGCGTTGTTGACCAGGATCTCCAGGTCGCCGAACTCGTCCACGGCGCGAGCAATCAGCGCGCGGCAGTCGTCGGGCTGGGCCAAGTCGGTGCGCTGGAACACGGCCCGACCGCCGCCGGCGACGATGCCGGCCACCACGCGTTCACCCTCATCGACGCGCCGGCCGCTGACCACGACACGCGCGCCTTCCTCGGCGAAGCGCCGCGCGATGCACGCGCCGATGCCGCTGGTGGAGCCGGTGATGACGGCGACCTTGTCCTGTAGACGACCCATGGATGCTCCTCGGTGCGCGGCATTGTAGAGCATGGTAACGCAACCGGGTGGCATACCGGATCGCGCTGCGCAGCCCAGGATCGGCGGTGGTAATCTCCCGCGCCGATGCCCGGCATCGCTGACGCCGGTACGCTGAGCCAGCAGAGCTGGCTGAATCTCCAGATTGGCAGGGGTCCACAGGACCACCGTGTGCCGCCGGTCCGCCGCGATATCGACCTGCGGCTTCGCCTCCGGCCGATGCCAATCTGGATATTGGCGTACCGGCATTGGCAGCGCTGACCCGCAGTGGAAGCGCCATTCGGCATCAGTCGGTTCGGCTCAGCCCACGCTCCGCCTCCGCCTCGACCGCGCCGGTCAGCGAGAGCGCCGTGTCGGGGACGCTGTCGGTCAGGCGCGGCAGCACCTCACCACGCCCGCGCGCGGCGATGACCTCGCGCAAGACACATATCAGGCGGTCGCGCTGGTCCAGTCCAGGCGGCAAGCGGAACGTGCCCCGGCTGGTCTTGACCGGCATTCCCGCGCACCCGTCGTCTTGGCCGAGACTCAACACGTTGGCCCAGGCCAGGCGCAGCCAGCCCCCGAGGGTGCGTACCGAGAGGCCCTGGGCGTCGGCGCGGATCTCGCGCGCTCGGTGCCGCACCGCGAACCACATCCCCGGCGACATGCCGAACGCCGCTGTGGCCAGCAGCAGCGGCCAAAGCCCTCGCAGTTCGGCGTCGGCGAACAACAGAAGCAGCCATGGCAGCAGCAGCAGCGCGGCAACGACCAACAGCGCGGTGTCCGAGCCAGATCTGAGCACCAGCGTCTCACCCGACGCGATGCCCAGCCACTCGGCCACCTCCTCGGCCGCGGCGGTCTGGCCTTCGCCGGGCGCGGCCAGATCGCAGTGCCGGCGGCACGCCTCCAGTGCCCCGCGCCAGTTGCTCAGCGGCGGCCCGATCCACACCGTGCGCCGACCGGCACGCAGCGTGGCACCGACGTCGGCGGCGTCAATGTGGCTGACCGACAACCAGAAGGTGTCTCGGCGGAACAGCCAGAAGTAGCGTTCCACGGGCGGGGCGTCATTGAGGGACACGCTGGTCCGGGCCGTGCCGCGGTACAGGCGCGTGCCCGCCAGCCCGAGCAGGGCCAAGCCGGCAGTGACGGCGGCGAGCAGCGGCCCGATGGCGAGATGGAACCACGCGCTGAGGCCGCCGAACACAAGGCAGGCAGCGTCGGCAACGGTTAGTGCCCACGGCTCAGGATAATGCTTGGTGTCAGGCGTCATGATGGATCCTGCCCTTCGACCAGGCTGATGCCCCGCTCCGCCGCCGCGTGGCCAGCGCCGGTCAGCGAGATGGCGCCGTCGGGCACCTCGGCGCTGTCCGTCAGCCGTGGCAGCACGGCAC
>JACRKZ010000001.1 GCA_016235455.1 Armatimonadota bacterium
CAGCAGGTCGGTCAGCGAGCGATGGAAGACCCACTGCGCCTCGGGCTGGCCGACGATGCCTTCGGTCAGCCGCGCGGTCGGCGCGCGATAGCCCAGCACGCGCACGCCGGCGCGGGGGGTGTAGCGACCGTCGGATCCCTCGGTCAGCTCGCAGAACCGCTCACTGGGCGCGGAGTGGAAGCAGGGGTGCGTGACCGAGAAGACGAACGACCCGCGCGCGGACAGCAGGCTCGGCAGGGCCGCGAGCAGCGGGGCGATGTCGGGCATGTCCATCAGCGCCATGGTGCAGACCGCGCGGTCGAAGCCCCGCTGGCCGAGCGCGGCCAGGTCGACGGCGTCGGTGGCATTGCACACACGGTAGTCGATAGGCAGCTCGCCGGGCGTACGCTGGCGAGCGAGTTCGATGAACGAAGGGCTCTGGTCGAACGCGGTCACTCGGGCGCCAAGGGCGGCCATGCGCCGCGCCAAGCGGCCGCCGCCACAAGCGATGTCGAGCACCGCCATGCCGGGCGCGAGATCGAGCAGGTCCAGCGTGGCCGGCTCAATGAGCAGGTCCTGGAAGTCGTTGCCGTCACCGATGCGAGCGTCCCACCACGCCGCGTTGGCGTCCCAGCGGCGCTCGTTGTCGGCGTTTTGCTCGGCGAACCCTGCGTCCACGGACGTCAGTCGTCATCGCCGAAGGTCGGCCGCGAGCCGCTCGGCGAGTAGACGCCGGTGAGCTGGGTCAGCCGTTCGCCGGCCTCCCACATGGCCCAGCAGGTCGGGCAGTCGCCGTTGGGCGGGCGCTTGGCGCGGTAGGCGCGATGCACCTTGCAGCCTTCGGCCAGCAGAATAAGGTCTTGCAGGAAGCCCGAGAGGATGGCCAACTGGCTGTCCTCGCGCTCCAGCGCCCGGTCGCTGGACAGCGCCATGGAGATGCTGGGATTGATGATGCGCTGCAGGCGCTCGGTCTCGGTGATGTCCTCGATCGCCTTGTCGTAGCGCGGCAGGAAGCCGTAGGTGCCGTTGGAGACGCTCCAGGTCACCTGGCCCGAGGGCAGGTCGACGCAGATGAGCGGCTGCCCGTCGTTGCGCTTGCCCAGGCCGGCTTCGTAGCCCATGGCCAGAGACAGGCGCGCCACCAGCGAGGCAGCGTCGGTCTCGCGGCGCAGCAGATCGGTGTCGCCCAGCGGCACTTCGACGCGCTGGACCACGTCGGAGCCACGTCGGGCCTCTTGCGCCGCATCGAGCTGAGCGCTGAGCTGGGCCACGCGAGCGCGCAACTGCTCCACCTCGCCGGCGGCGGCGGCACTCGGCGCGGCCGTGGCCGCGGGCGGCGCGGCGGTCGCCTTGGCCTGCAACTCGGCGATGCGCGCGTCCCGCTCGGCGACCTGGCGCTCCAGCCCGGACTGCACCTCTTCGAGCCGCTTGCGCAGCGCGTCATGCTCTTTGGCCGCCTGCTCCTGCACCCGGCGCACGGGGTCGTCATCGCCCGTGGGCTGCACCTTGACCTCAACCTTGGAGCCGGCCGCCAACTGCATGGGTGCGCCGCGCAGGTGGCCGAACACGGCGGCCAGAACCTGGTCCTGGAGGTCGCTGAGCGCACCGTCGTTCTTGACGATCAGATCGCACTCTTCCAGGTCAACATCGACCCCCGGCCGGTCGATACCCACCAGCAGGCCGTCGAGTTCGCGGATCAGCGCGCGCTCGGCCTCGGAGGTGACATCGTCGACCACCAGGTTGGGATGGGCCTCGGGCTTGTTGTGCTGGCGGAAGACGTCCAGCCAGAACGTCTCGGCGACGCTGTCGGCAAACAGCTCAAAGACGAAGTCCATGACTTCGCGCGCCGTGGCCAGCGGCTGGCGCCGCGCGGTCTCGCGCATCTTGTGGCTGGCAGCCGGCGGGATGGTGCGCCAGGCCGACGCCAGACGGACCATGCCGTCGATGTGGAAAGGCTGCAGGGTGACCGGGTTGGGGAAGGCCTCGTCGGCCTTGGCGGTCATGGTCTCCTCGGATAGACCGGCAGCCATGGAGATCATATAGCGCAGCCGCTCGCGGAACCCGACGCGCTCATATCCCAACAGTGCCAGCGCGCCAGCCGCCGTGCGACGGCCCGAACCACGCGCCCCGGTCAGTCCAATGATTGCCATTAATCCCTCCACGGCGAAGCCCCAACCGACTTCGTCATGAGCCCGCACATCTTAGCACAGGTGCCGCCATTCCCTCCACCCGATCCCCAAGGTCGGTTCGTTTGGGCGCCATGGCACACCGTGAAACGTGGCGGAGATTGAGGGTTTGCACAGGCCCAACCGCCGCCCTCCCGGGTGGAGAAGACGACGGTTGAGGCGTGATCTGGCAAACGATCAGCTACAGCCGCTCGTCGACCCGCAGGTCTCGCACTTCAGGCATGTGCCGTTGCGGACCATGGTGAATGAGCCGCACTCAGTGCAGGCCTCTCCAGTGTAGCCCTTCAGCCGGGCTTCCGCCATCTTGGCCTGCTTTTCCGTGCCCACACCGGTCGTCAAGGTGGCGTGCGCCGACTTGGGCACCTTCTGACCGTTGCTGCCGTCCGGCGGCGCCGGCACATCGTCCTCTTCGTTCTCGTCATCGAGCTCGTCGCGGTTGACCGCATCGCCGCGCAGGTCCTCGGGCGTGACATGGGCCAGGTCGACACGGTCCAGGTAGGTGATGGCCAGCTCGCGGAAGATGTAGTCGATGATCGACGTGCTCATCTTGATGCGCTCATGACCAGAGACCATGCCGTTGGGCTCGAACCGCGTGAAGACGAAGGCCTCGACATACTCCTCGAGCGGCACGCCGTACTGCAGGCCGAGGGACACCGCGATGGCGAAGCAGTTCATCAGACTGCGGAAGGCGGCGCCCTCCTTGTGCATGTCGAGGAAGATCTCGCCCAGGTCGCCATTCTCGTATTCGCCGGTGCGCAGGTAGATCTTGTGGCCGCCCACATGCGCCTTCTGCGTGTAGCCGCGCCGGCGGAACGGCAGCTTGTGCCGCTCGGTGCGCCATCGATAGACCAGTCGCTCGGCCAGCGCCTCGGCCTTGCTCTGCGCCGCCACGGGCGCCGGCAGGGCCGTGGCCAAGGCCAGCGCCACTACATTGCTGGTGCCGTCCGAGGTGGCCGACAGCGGCTGGCTCAGCTTGCTGCCGTCGCGATACAGCGCGTTGGCCTTGAGCATCATGCGCCAGGACAGCAGGTAGGCATCCTTGACGTCGTCGACCGAGGCGTCCTGGGGCATGTTGATGGTCTTGGAGATGGCGCCCGAGATGAACGGCTGGGCCGCGCCCATGATGCGGATGTGGCTCTCGGCCGACAGGTAGCGCTGGCCATAGCGGCCGCACTTGCCGGCGCAGTCGAACACGCTCAAGTGCTCATCGCGCAGGCCCGGCGCGCCTTCCAGCGTCATCGTGCCGCAGACGTAGTCGTTGGCCAAGCGGATCTGCTCGGCGGTGAAGCCCAGCGCGGCCAGCAGGTTGAAGTCGAAGCGACCCAACTGCTCGGCGCCGAAGCCCAGTGACTTGGTGCAGAACTCCTCGCCAAGCGTGAACCGGTTGAACACGAAGGTGATATCGAAGGCCCCTTCGAGCGACGATTCCACCTGGGCGATGACCTCCGGGGTGAAGCCCTTGGCCGCGAGCTGATCGTGCGTCACCGCCGGGCTGCCGACCAGCGTACCGGCGCCACGGCAGTAGCGGATCATCGCGTCGACCTCGTCGTCCGCGTAGCCGAGCTTGGTCAGCGCCGCCGGCACGCTCTGGTTGATGATCTTGAAGTAGCCGCCACCGGCCAGCTTCTTGAACTTGACCAGCGCGTAGTCGGGCTCGATACCCGTGGTGTCGCAGTCCATGACCAGGCCGATGGTGCCCGTGGGCGCCACGCAGGAGACCTGCGCGTTGCGGTAGCCGTGCGCCTCGCCCAGGTCCTGAGCGCGGTCCCAGGCCCCGCGGGCCGCTTCGCCCAGCGCCGCCGGAATGAACTCGGCGCGCAGGCCTTGGGGCTTGATGCTCAGGCCCTCGTAGTCGTCCTCGGCGGCGGCGTAGGCCGCGCGACGGTGGTTGCGCACCACGCGCAGCATGGCTTCGCGGTTCTCGCCATAGCGCAGGAACGTGCCCAGCTCGGCGGCCATCTCGGCCGACGTGGCATAGGCGTCGCCGGTCAGGATGGCCGACAGCGCCGCCGCCCAGGCGCGGCCCTCGTCGCTGTCGTAGGAGATGCCCATCTGCATCAGCAGCGCGCCCAGGTTGGCATAGCCCAGGCCCAGCGTGCGGTACTCGTAGCTCAGCCGGGCGATCGTCTCGCTGGGGAACTGAGCCATGAGCACGCTGATCTCGAGTACGACGGTCCAGAGCCGGATCACGTGCCGGTAGGTGTCGATATCGAACTCGCCCGTGGCCGGGTCAAGGAAGCGGCACAGGTTGATGCTGGCCAGGTTGCAGGCCGTGTCGTCCAGGAACATGTACTCGCTGCACGGGTTGCTCGCGTTGATGCGGCCGCCCGCGGGGCAGGTATGCCACTCGTTGATGGTGGTGTCGAACTGCAGACCGGGATCGGCCGAGGCCCAGGCGGCTTGGGCGATCTGGTCCCATAGGTCCACCGCGCGGACGCGCTTGGCCTCTTCGCGCCGTGTGCGCCAGCGCAGCACCCACTCACCGTCGGCCAGCACGGCCTGCAGGAAATCGTTGGTCAGCCGCACCGAGTTGTTGGCGTTCTGACCCGAGACGGTGTTGTAGCCGTCGCCCTGCCAGTCGGTGTCGAACGATGGGAAGGTCAGGCCGGTGTAGCCCTGACGCGCGAACTCGACCACCTTTTGCAGGTAGGCGGCCGGCACCGAGGCTTCCACGGCATCGCGCAAGGCCGCGTTGAGCTTGGGATTGACTCGCGGGTCGAACCGCGCCTCGCCCTCACCCTCACCCTCGCCACATGCGGTGAGCACGGCGCTCAGATGCTTCTGGCACAGCTTGCTGCCGGCGGCCAGCGCGGCCACCTTCTGCTCCTCGACCATCTTCCAGGAGATGAACGCCTCGATGTCGGGGTGGTCGATGTCCAGGCAGACCATCTTGGCCGCGCGGCGCGTGGTGCCACCCGACTTGATGGCGCCGGCGGCACGATCGCCGATCTTGAGGAACGACATGAGCCCAGAGCTGCGCCCGCCGCCACTCAGCCGCTCGCCCTCGCCGCGCAGTGCGCTGAAGTTGCTGCCGGTGCCCGAGCCGTATTTGAACAGCCGCGCCTCGCGGGTCCACAGGTCCATGATGCCGCCGTCGTTGACCAGGTCGTCGGCCACGGACTGAATGAAGCAGGCGTGCGGCTGCGGGTGCTCATAGGCGTTGGTCGAACGGGTCAACTCGCCGCTCTCGGGGTCCACATAGTGGTGGCCCTGGGCTGGGCCGGCGATGCCATAGGCCCAGTGCAGACCGGTGTTGAACCACTGCGGGCTGTTGGGCGCGGCCATCTGCGCGGCCAGCATGTGGCACAACTCGTCCTGGAAGGCGTCGGCGTCGTCCTTGCTGTCGAAGTAGCCGTACTTCTCACCCCAGAAGCGCCAGCAGCCCGCCAGCCGCAGGAACACCTGCCGCGCATCGGTCTCGCCCGCGGTGATCGCATTGCCCTTGGCATCCTTGCGCGGCTTGCCCTTGGTGTCCAGCACCGGCACGCCCGCACGCCGGAAGTACTTCTGCGCCAGGATGTCGCTGGCCACCTGCGACCAGTGCGCCGGTACCTGGAACCCCTCGAGCTCGAATACCACCGACCCGTCCGGATTCACAATCCGCGACGTCCGCTTGTCGAACGGCATCTCGCCGTACGGCGACTGCCCCGCCTTGGTCAACCGACGCTCAACCTTCATGATTCCTGCGCGCTCCTCTACGCCAACGCCCGACTTTTCCACCACGACCGGTGGATAACCAACCACTATATGTAGTATGTCCCACCTCGGCGAGACACCATATGTAGACACCGCGAGGTGCAAAACGTAGCGCCTGCCAGAAGCCGTGTCAACGCCATTTGAGCCTAGAACTTATGTTTGCATACGCGGGTCGGCCCGTCAAGCGGGTTCGCGGCGGCCGTGGTGGTTGCCAGCGGTCCAACGCCAGGCGACGGGTGCGCGAGTCGGGCCTGACGGCCAGCCGGGGGAGTTGGCAAGCGCGGGGCGGGCATGGGTGCGATGCCACTGCCCGGTGGACCGCGCCGGGGCTCAGCCTTCGGCGCGAGCGATGAGTCCGGCGGCCAGCGCGCCGAACACGACGACGTGCAGCCAGGCACCCGCCTCGGGCGAGAGCCAGGCGTTACTGCCGGCGAGCGCGAGGACCTTGGCCCAGTTGATGGTGCCGTTGGCGAAGAAGACGACGATGATGGTCAGCAGCACGCCCATCATGGGGCTGGTCTGCGGCCGCGCGAAGCGCATGCTGAGCGGCGCGGCCAGCATGGTGAAGATCAGGCAGGTCAGCGGCAGGGCCAGCTTGGCGTGCAGGAAGTAGCGCAGCTCGACGGCGGCGCGGCTCTCGCCCGCGGCGCGCATCAGCGCCAGGCGAGCGCGCGCCTGGCGCACGGTCAACTGCTCGGGCGACTTGTCCTCGTCCCACAGCGAGACCAGGTTGTCGGCGAACTCCACGGGGTAGGTAGCGAACGGCTCGGTGCGCTCCAGGCGGCCGCGGTCGTCGAACCAGCTGTGCTGGCCGCTCTCGAGCTGCCAGCGCTGGCCCACGCGGCGGGCGCGCGCGGCGAGCAGCGCCTCGCGCGGCACGCCGCTGGTGTAGCGATAGATGAGGACGAAGTCCATCTGCGCCGCGCGCATGTCCACCCGCTGGACGTGACAGAAGGCCTCGCCGCCGGTACGGAATGTCTTGTTGGCCTTGACCACCTGGTCGGGCGACTGGAGGATGACCTTGGCCAGCACCTCGTTGGCGCGGGCCAGCGACTGCGGCACGATGAACTCGCTGACGGCGAGCGACAGCAGACTGCCGGCCAGACCCGCCCAGAAGAAGGGCCGGAACAGACGCCGCACGCTCATGCCGCCCAGGCGTAGGGGCACCAACTCGTTGTCGCGACCGAGGCGGATGACGGTCAAGTTGGCGCTGAGCATGGCGCCCACCGGCAGCGCGAAGACGAGGATGAACGGCACGCGGTGCCACAGCCAGGCGAAGACCGCGCCGGGCGGTGTGTGGAGCTGGAAGATCTCCTCGCTGGACTGGATGATGGTGTTGGCCAGGATGACGGCCGCGAAGACCAGCGTGCCGGCCAGGAAGGGCGGCACCATCTCGCGTAGAATGTAGCGATCGATTCGGAGCACGATGGCCTCTGGGTGATCCTCGACGCGGCGTTGCGTCGTCTATCATAGCAGGCTCTCGGGAGGAGCACTGATGCGCTCTAACGCAAAACGCCACCGGTATCTTCCGGCCCTGGCGGCACTGTTGGTGCTGGCGGCGCCGGTCGTCGCACAGACCGCGCCGGCCGATACGGCCACGGCGTACGAGGAACTGCTCATCGTGCGGCGGCTGCGCGCGCTGCAGTTGATCAAAGCGCAGGCCGAAGCCATCGCGCCGATGCTGCAGGAACTGGCCAAGGCACGCGTGCGGGCGGACGTGCTCGAACGCGCCTTCTACCTGGAGACAGCCGACGTGGTGTCCACTTGGGAGATCGGCCAGCTCCGCGGCCAGCCCTTGCCCGACGACGTGCGGCTGTGGCTGGGTACCGCCTGCACCCGCTACGCCAGGAGCCGGGGACCTGAGGACCAGGCCAGCTACGCGACGGCCAACGCCGTGTGGGCCAGGCTCAGCGAGACGCAACGCACGCTCATCGAGACCGACGCCGCCGCCAAGGTGCGGCTGGCCAAGGAGGAATCGGAGCGCCGCCGGCGCGATGCCTCGATGCGGCTGGCGCTGTCCGATCTGTCCTGGGTGCGCAACGCCGACGATGCGCAATACCCCACGGAGCGTGCCACCCGTGCCGAGGCCGTGGCCAAGGCCATTCGACCCGACGGTGACGCGGCGACGCTGCAGATGCTCAGCGGCCGCATGGTGGCGTTCTACGACGCGGTGCGCCGCATGAGCGCGGTGCAGTACAACGCGTCGCTGCCCCGGCTGCCCCAGCAACTCAAGTACGTGCTCGACCCGCCGCTGCCCAAGCCGGCCAACGCACCGCTGATGACGGGCGCGGAGTGGGTGGCCTTCATCCAGGATCCGCGGACGCTACTGGTGCTGATCAAGATCATGCCCGTTCTGCCCACCGAGGTGGCGCCATGATGCAACGCAAACTGACCTTGGCGCTGGCCGCTCTGCTGGTCGCCGCGCCGCTGTCGGCTCAGGAGCCGCCGGCCAACCCGAACCTGGAAGAGGCCCGACTAACGGCCTCCAAGCTGGCCTGGGCCGACCTGCCCATCGTGCGCGTGCTCGACGACCTGGGCCTCAGCAGCGACCAGGCGAACCGCCTGCAGCCCGTGCTCGCCGCGCTGCAAGCCCAGTTCCGCGCCATCGACACGCGGCTGGCCGCCGCCCTGCAGGCGGCCGCCGCCGATATCAGCGCCACCAACAAGGCGTTGCTGGCCGGACGGCCGGCGCCGGTGGCGGCCGACCTGGCCCGCTACGAGCAGATGCGAGACGAGGCCACGCGGGAGCGTGACGACGCCGTACTCACGGCCACCACCAAGGTCGATACGATCCTCACCAAGCAGCAGCGGGCCCTGATCCAGCAGTCGGACATGGCCACGCCGCCAGGCCAGCCCAAACCTCGGCCCGAGTACCTGCTCAAGGCGCACGAGGCCCAGGCCCAGTGGCAGGCGCAGGTGCAGCAGACCATGATGCGCCTGTTGCAGCAGGGCCGCGGTGAGACCAACCCGCAGCGCTACGCCCAACTCGCCCCGCAGGCTTGCCTGCAGGCCGCCGCGCAGGCGACCGGACTGGCGCCGAGAGAAGCCGCCGTACAGGCGCTGGCCAAGCAACTCGTGGCCGGTCTCGACCAGGCCAGGCGCCTGAACCCCGCCGAGGTGGCACAACGCATCGTCCAGCTTGCCGCGGCCATGGTCCGCGCCGTGAGCGACACGCTGGCCAGCCTGCCCAACAGCGGCTTGCGCCCGCCGGTACTGGTCACCAGCGCCGACCTCGAAGACCTGGTGCGCTACGAGCGGTCGCCCTTGCTGCTGCAGAGCTGGGTGCGCGAGCGCCCGGCGGTGCTCATCGAGGCACCTGAGCAGCCAGGGGTGTAGAAACGAAGATGGCCCAATGGACCTGATCTGGCAGAGCTGCCGAGCAACCTTCGACGGCGCTGAACTGGTGGTCGCCAACGCCCTCGTCGAACGCCGCTGGCGCGTCGACCGCGGTCGCCTCTACCCCACCTCGCTGCGCGATCTGCTCGCCGGGCGCGAGTGGCTGACCGGCCCGTCGCCCCTGGCCGCGCCGACGCCGGCCGGAGGGGACGACGACGACGAGCCCTGCGAGTGGCACGTCGAGATGGTCGCCGACCGGGCGCTGCCGGTGGAAGAGCCGGCGCTACGAGTGACCTTGACCGCGTCGCAGGCGCGGGCCACGGTGGTCTACCACTTCGAGGTCTTCGAGCACGCCGCGGGCGTGGCCCTGCGCGTCGATACGTCGCTGGCGACCGCGGCCCAGACCGGCGAGCCGGCCAACGCCGAGGCGGCGGTCACGGGCGTCGAGTTGGCCGACCAGGCCCAGGCCCGTGCCGCCCTGGCCGATGCCGACGTGATGGAGTATCTGCTGCCCGCGGCCACCCATCTGCGCCTGACGCAGGTCAGCCTCTACGACCAGACGGACATCCGCAACGAACTGGTCTTCGAGAACGAGTGGCTGCTGCACACCAACGAGCGCGAGATCGCCCTCGATGGCTGCCTGTTCATCGTCGAGGAGACGCTGACCGGTGACGGCCTGATCCTGCTCAAGGAGGCGCCGCTGCCGCATGTGCGGCCCGTGCCCGGCGACCGCGACCTGCGCGTGCGCCCGGCCGGCGCCGGCTACAGCGTCAGTCTGTGCGGCCACGGTGCCGCCCCAGCGGGCGGCGAGGGCTATCGCTTCGTGACGCTGGCCTATCGCGGCGGCCGCGTGGGCCGCACCGCGGCACTGCACGGCTACCAGCGCTGCCGGCGTCGCTATGAGCCCGGCCGCGACGGCCTGTTCCTGAGCAACACCTGGGGCGACCGCAACCGCGACGGGCGCATCTGCGAGTCGTTCATGCGCGAGGAGATCGAGGCCGGCGCGGCGCTCGGCGTCGACGTCATCCAGATCGACGACGGCTGGCAGCGCGGCACGACCGCCAACTCGGTGGTGCCCGGCGGTGTGTGGGAAGGTTTCCACGACGCCGACCCGCACTACTGGGAGCCGCACCCCCAGCGCTTCCCTCACGGCCTGGAGCCGGTGATCACGGAGGCCCGGTCTCGCGGCCTGCGGTTTGGTCTGTGGTTCTCACCCGATGCCGCCGACGACTACGTCAACTGGGAACTCGATGCCGCGCGGCTTCTCGATCTGCATCAGCGCCTCGGCGTGGAGTGCTTCAAAATCGACGGGGTGAAGGCGCGCACCAAGCTGGGCGAGGCGCGCCTGCGCGACTTCTTCGCGCGCGTGCTCACCGCCTCCGCGGGGCGCGTGGTGTTCGACCTCGACGTCACCGCCGAGGTGCGCCCAGGCTACTTCGGCCGGCCCGAGGTGGGCCCGTTGTTCATCGAGAACCGCTACACCGACTTCCACCGCTACTGGCCGCACCAGACGCTGCGCAACCTGTGGAAGCTGGCGCGGTACATCGATCCCGTGCGGCTGCGCATGGAATTCCTCAACAACGCTCGGCACATGGACAAGTACGCGGACGACCCGCTGGGGCCGCATGCCTACTCGCCGAGCTACCTGTTCGCGACGACGATGATGGCCAGCCCGCTGGGCTGGTTCGAGCTGTCCAATCTGCCCCGCACCTACTCTGGCGAACTGCCGGCGCTGGTGCGCGTCTGGCGCGAGCACCGCGACCGGATGCACGGTGGCTGCATCCAGCCCGTCGGCGACTGCCCCGACGGCACCGCGTGGACCGGCTTCGTGTCGGTCGGCACGACCGGCGGCGGCTACGCACTGGTGTTCCGCGAACTCAACGACCGGCCCGAGGCCAGCTTCGACCTGAGCGCCTTCGGTCAGCGGCCCACCCGCGCCGAGGTGCTGGCCGGCGAGGGCCGGGCCTGGTGCGCCGATGGGCGGTTGGTGGTAGCACTGCGGCAGCCGCTGCGGTTTGCGTTGGTGGCGCTGGGCTGAGCCCGGCCGGAGAGATTGCGTGGCGCATCGACCGTGGTGGTACCTGTTCCTCCTGGCGTCCGCGCCGCTCTGGGCGGCCGAACCGCCGCTGGTCGCCACCATCGACACCGGCCGCGTGCTGGCCGACCCGTTCCTGGGTTTTGGCGTGCAGTGGGAGTATGAGGGCGATCACCCGGAGAACAACGTCGCCAACCCGACTTGGGAGGCGAACTGGCCACGCATGCTCGAGCGCCTCGACTTCATGCGCCCGGCCATCCTGCGCGTCATGCACCACGCCGGCATGTACAGCCGACTGGACGGCGGCCACGTGGTCGCCGAGTACGACTCGCCGCGCATGACCGCCATGTACCGGCTGCTGGACTACACCAAGGCCCGCGGCATTCCCTTGGTGTTCGGCGAGTGGTACCTGCCCAAGGCCTACATCGAGCCGCTGGGCGGCCTGGCCAGCCCACGCTGGGCGGATGAGCTGGTCGTGCCCTTCTTGCGCCACCTGCGACAGGTCAAGGGCTACGAGAACATCCGCTGGTTCAACCTGATGAACGAGCCGGTGGGTCTGGAGTCAGCGCCCGGCGTGCCGCTTGACTATGACACCTGGAAGGCCGCCATCACCCATTTACACGAGGCGTTGCGGCGCGCTGGGCTCGACCAGGCGGTGCGCATCGTCGGCACTGATGGGCCGGGCGACTTCAACCACTGGATTGAGCGCGTCGCCGGCGACGCCGACCTGCGCGACCGGCTGGGCGCCTACGAGTACCACATCTACGCGCACCTCGGCACCGACAAGTGGTTGCCCGGCCTGCTGACCGGCAGACTGGGGCCGGACGAGCTGGCCGTGCGTCGGCAGATCGTCAACCGCCTCGACCCGCGCGGCGCGAGCAAGCCGTTCTTCATGGGCGAGGCCGGCATCGATGACGGCAACAAAGGCGACAATCAGACCAACCGCGGCAGCTTCGCCTACGGCGTCTGGATGGCCGACTACGCGGTCCAGTCCATCAATGCCGGACAGGCCGGGCTGATCGCCTGGGACATGGACGATGCCATGCACACCTGGGGCTCCTACGGCGCCTCGGGGCTCAAGGGCTGGGGATTCTGGAACAGTCTCGCGGGCTTCAACGGCTACCCGGCCGACGACTTCGACATCCGCCCGTGGTTCTACACCTGGTCGCTGCTGTGCCGCCTGTTCCCCGCCGGCGCGCACCCGCTGCCGGTCAGTGACCTCGCCGACGAGGCCTGCCGCGTGGCCGCGGCGCGCCTGGCAGACGGCCAGGGGCTGTCCCTGGTCGTGGTCAACGAGGCGACCACACCGCGCGACGTGCTACTACGCCTGCCCGACCCTCGGCCGCTGACGCTGGTCGAGTATCGTTACTTCGACGGCGAGCGGCCCGTGGACGCCAAGGGGCTACCCATGCCGAGCGCGTTACGGCGCGACTGCCGCCTGGACGCCGGCGTGACCGTCGCTCTGCCGGCGCAGGGCGTCGTCTTTCTGACCACCGCGCAGCCGCACTGAAGGGAAGCTGATCCATGGCCTCTGACGGTCCTGACCGACGCGACTTACTGCAGACCGCCGCCCTGACCGCCGCCGCGCTGGGCGTGGCCCCAGAGGCCCTGGCGCAGCCGGCCGGCGCGCCCAAGCGGCCCAACATCCTGGTCATCCTCACCGACGACCAGGGCCGCGGCGACTACAGCGCCTTTGGCACCCGCGACATCCGCACGCCAGGCATCGACCGCCTGTGCGCCGAAGGCGTGACCTTCGACAACTTCTACGCCAACAGTTCGGTCTGCTCGCCCAGCCGCGCGGCGCTGCTCACCGGCTGCTTCCCCGACCGCGTGGGCGTGCCCGGCGTCATCCGCGAGGAGCACCCACAGGACTCCTGGGGCTGGCTCTGGAAGGACGCCACGCTGCTGCCCGAGGTGCTCGGCCCGGCCGGCTACCACTCCGCGCTCATCGGCAAGTGGCATCTGGGCCTGTCGTCGCCCAACACCCCCACCGACCGTGGGTTCGACCACTTCCACGGCTTCCTGGGCGACATGATGGACGACTACTGGACCCATCGGCGGAACGGCTTCAACTTCATGCGCCAGGACAAGCAGGTCATCGACCCGCCAGGTCATGCCACCGACCTGTTCACCCAGTGGGCCTGCGAGCACCTGGAGGTGCGGGCCAGGTTGGACCAGCCGTTCTTCTTGTATCTGGCCTACAACGCGCCGCACGACCCCATCCAACCGCCGCCCGAGGCGCTGGCCAAGGTCAAGCAGCGCGAGCCCGACATGACCGACAAGCGCGCGCGGCTGGTGGCGCTCATCGAGCACATGGACGACGGCATCCGCCAGGTACTGGACACGCTGGACCGCACCGGTCTGGCCCAGAACACGCTGGTCGTCTACACCTCGGACAACGGCGGCGTGCTGGCCAATGGCGCTAACAACGGCCCTTGGCGCAGCGAGAAGGGCCACATGTATGAAGGCGGCCTGCGCGTGCCCGGCGCCGCACGGTGGCCCGGCCACATCGCGGCTGGCAGCCGCACCGAACGCATCACGCTGACCATGGACATCTTCGGCGCTGCCTGCGAAGCGGCCGGCGTCAAACCGCCCGCGGGCATCGACGCTTTGAGCTTCCTGCCGGCGCTGCGCGGCGAGGCCGATGGCGAGGCGGAGCGGGACCGCTATTTCGTGCGGCGCGAGGGCGGCCTGGCGTATGCCGGCAAGACCATCGAGGCGCTGCGCCGCGGCGACTGGAAGATCCTCCAGGACAGCCCGTTCGCGGCGTTGGAGTTATACGATCTGGCCCACGACCCGCGGGAGACCACCAACCTGGCGGCCAGCGAACGCCAACGCTTCGGCCAAATGGCCGCGGCGCTGCGCGGGCATGTGCAGCGTGGCGGCGAGGTGCCTTGGCAGCCAGCCCACGAGCCTGGACAAGAGAGATGAGCTTGCGAGCAGCCCCCACCCCAGCCCTCCCCGCGAGCGGGGAGGGAGTCAAGACCACCGTCCCCCCGCCCGCGGGGGACGACCGTGGGGGCTGCCCAGCGCGCCCACGTCAAGGGAGACCCAACATGCCACAGCGCACCGCTCTCATTCTGATTTGCGCGTTGAGCGCCGCCGTCAGCGCCGCCGACCTGGTGCCCAACGGCTCGTTCGACGAGGCCGACGCCAAGGGCGACATCGCCGGCTGGACCACCGATGCCGCCGGCATGAAGGGCATCACCTTCGCCCGTGACACGGAAGTCAAGCGCAACGGCACCGCGTCGGCGCGCATGACCATCGTCGGCGCCGACAACCCCAGTTGGCCCGCCTTCGTGGCCAACGTGCCGGTACGGCCCGAGCAATGCTACCGCGTGGACCTGGCCATCCGCACGCGCGATGTCGAGCGCGTGGCCTATGTCGCGACCGACTACCTCGACGCCAAGGGTCAGCGCGTCACCTTCAGCTCCAGCGCCACCATCAGCGGCACCTCAACCGACTGGCAGGCCGTGTCGCTGGCCGCGCGCATCCCCCAAGGCGCCGTGACCATGTCCATCCGGCTCATCCTCTATGGCAACGGCACCGCCTGGTTCGACGATGTGCAGGTGGTGCGCGACGAGGCCCGGGAGGCGGCCTACGCCAAGCTCCAGGCGCCCTTGCCCGCCGAACTGGTGACCCGCGGCACGGTCAGCGCCGGCGATTTCGCGCGGCTGCACCGTGTCTTCCAGGCGGCGACGCGCGGCGGCGAGTTCACGTTCGGCGTCATCGGCGGCTCCATCACCGCCGGCGCCTCGGCCACCAGCGTCGAGGCGCGCTACTCGGGCTACGTGCTGCGCTGGCTTAGCGCGCACTTCCCGCAGGCCAAGTGGACGCTGGTCAACGCAGGCATCGGCGCCACCGGCACCAACTACGGCTGCCTGCGCGCCCAGCGTGACCTGCTGAGCAAGGCGCCCGACCTGGTGATCACCGAGTATGCGGTCAACGACGGCAACACGCAGGAGCACGCCGAGACCTACGAGGGCCTGTTGCGGCAGATCCTGACCAGCCCCAAGCAGCCCGCGGTGGTCATGCTGTTCATGATGGCCAACGGCGGCGGCAACGCCCAGGAATGGCAGAGCAAACTCGGGAAGCACTATGGGCTGCCCATGCTCAGCTACCGCGACATGCTGTGGCCCGAGATCGAGGCCAAGCGCATGGCCTGGAGCGACATCAGCCCCGACAGCGTGCACCCCAACGACGTTGGCCAGGCTTACACCGGCAACCTGATCAACACACTGCTCGACCGTGCGCTGGCCAGCGCGCCCCCGACCGCGGCCGTCGCCGGTGCACTGCCGGCGCCGCTGCTGACAGACGTCTACCAGTTCGCCCATCTGGCCGAGGCCGTCGATCTCAAACCCTCGGCCAACCAGGGCTGGGCGCTGGACAACGATCAGTGGGCCAAAGGCTGGAAGGCCACCCAACCCGGCAGCACCCTCGAGTTTGAGGTCACCGGCGAGCAGGTCTTCCTCTCCTACTGGCGCATCCGCGGGCCCATGGGCCGCGCACGAGTGACCATCGACGGCCAGAACCCGAGTGTGCAGGAAGCCTGGTTCGACCAGACCTGGGGCGGCTATCGCCACATGATCAAGCTGCCCACCGGTGCGCCAGGCAAGCATGTCGTCAAGCTGGAACTCCTGGCCGAGAGGGCCGCCGAGAGTGCCGGGAATGAGTTCCGGCTGCTGTGCCTGGGCACGGCAGGCAAATGACCCGGCACCTGTTCGTTGTACCGGCTTCAGCCGAACGGCGATTCCACACGGGCTCAGCGCAGCCAGTGCCGGACCGCCACGCTCCAGCGTGGCATCGGCCCAGAGGCGAAGCCGGCGGGCCGACTAGCGTGCGAAGCGGTTGGGAAGGTCGGGTCTTCGACCCGATGCCACGCTGGAGCGTGGCGGTCCGGCACTGGTTCGGGCTGATCCGCGCATGGGCACAACCTGCAGACCGCCAGTGGAGTCGCCATCCGGCTTCAGCCGGCCTGTCGGACACCGGCTGAAGCCGGTGAAACGAGCAAGCGCGCCGTGACGCGATGGAGACGGAGCCCATGGTGAGGACATGGTGTATAGCGTGGCTGCTCGTGACCGCGGCCCACGCCGCCGAGCCCCAGCGCATCCTCGTCGTCGGCACCAACACCGCCGCTGACGCCGCCGCGGTCAACGCCGCGATCGCCGCCAGCCCCGAGGGCAGCGAAGTGGTCTTCCGCGGCCGGTTCCTGCTCACCGCCACCGTCCGCCTGCGCGCGGGCCGCTCCTATGGGGGCGAGAGCCGCGCGGGCACGGTCTTCCGCCAGGCCGACGGCGCCAATCTGCCCGCGCTGGTAGCCTCCGATGTCTGGCTCGATAACACCACCTGGACCGGCTCACCCATGGCCATTCGCCGGCTCACGCTGGACGGCAACCGCGCGGGCAACCCCACCGGCAAGACGGCTGGCCTGGTGCTGCGCGCCTGGCTGAGTGTTGCCGAGGATCTGCACATCACCGGCATGGGCAGCGACGGCCTGCGCCTGACCAGCCTCAGCGCCGACGGCACGGCATTGAAGAACAGCCAGGTCAACGGCCGCATCGCCGACTGCTTCATTGAGCGCTCGGGCCGCCACGGCATCTTCGTCGAGGATCCCGGCAATGCGGTGACCGACTGGATCCTGCGCGACAATTGGATCGCGAGTTCCGGCGCCGACGGCATCCACCTGGACAACGCCGCCGGCTGGATGATCGAGCGCAACCACATCTACGGCGTGCCGCACCATGCCATCTACGCCCACCGCCTGTTCGCCACGTCCATCAGCGACAACTACATCGAGGGCTTCGGCGAGACCACCGAGCCGGGCACCTGGTGCGGCATCGCCGCCACGCTCCAGGGCGACGCTGCCTCCACGCTCGTGGGCAACCGCGTCTTCTGCTTCGCCGGCGAGAAGCAGGAAGCCTCGACCTACCGCTACCTATCGCTGACGGTCAACTACGGTGAGGCCCTGGCCAGCGTCACCGGCAATACCATTCGCGGCGCCGGCACGCCGCGCGGCACGGGCCTGTACTACGCCGCCGACGCGGGTCGCGCGCTGACCGTGGTGTCGGCCGGCAACGCCGTGGACAAGGTCGCGCTGGTGCGGTCCGTCGGCGAGCGAGTGACCGTATCGGCCGGGCAGTAGCGCTACCGGCCACACCGCGCGCCGCCGTTGCTCGCGAATCCACACACTTCCGACCGCGACTCTACGCGCTTGTCCCCATGGTCCGTCAGGTCACCCGACACCAGAATGGCCGGTATGGCCAGGCCTGCGCCCGGCCGCGCCTGGAGTAGTGACCCATGCCGACCACGACCCACCCCGGAGGCCCGATATGACCGGCCCCAGCCGATGCCGTCGCCTGCGGCAGATCCTCGCGGCACTCCTGGCCGCCATCGCCGCCGACCTGGCGGCAGCTTATCAAGCGCACAACGGTTCGAGCAACACCGGCAGCCGGCCGGGCAGGACGCGCAGGTCGTCCTGGCTGGCAGCCAGACGCAACTACCGCTGAACCACGAATCCGCAACGGAGGAGAATCATGGTAGGTCAAGACAGATACCGACGCGCGCGTCTGGTGTTGCTCGCTCTGGTCACGGCGGCCTCGGTGGCCATCGCCGGCAAGGGCGGTGAGGGCAACGACAAGGGCGGCGGCAAACCGTCGGGCCAGTCGGAACGTCGCGGCAACAGCGGCGGTGCCAAGCCCGGCAAGCCGCAGGGCCAATCCGAGAGTCGCGGCAACAGCGGCGGTGCCAAGCCCGGCAAGCCGCAAGGTCAGTCCGAGGGTCGCGGCAACAGCGGCGGTGCCAAGCCCGGCAAGCCGCAAGGTCAGTCCGAGGGTCGTGGCAACGGCAACGGTGCCAAGCCCGGCAAGCCAGACGGCCACGCCGAGGGCCGCGACTACGGCGACAAGCGGCGCAAGCCTGTGACCGGCTCGTTCGCGCCGCCGCGCGGCGGGTATACGGCCTGGCGCGTCCGCACCGAAGCCGTTCGCCCGCGTCCGGTGTTCGTCGAGCGCGTGGTGGTACTGGACCAGCGTGGCTGGGGCTCCGGCTGGCACTATGGCTGGCGCAACAAGCCGGCCAAGCAGGTGGTCATCAGCACGCCGCACTACGTCTGGCGTGAGGCCATGTACGTGCCCGTGCAGCGACCATTCACCCAGATGGGCTGTCAGGTCAGATCGTGGGGCGGCAACACGGGCGCAGTCGTGGCGCACGAGGATCGCGAACTGATCGTCGTCCGCGACTCACCCGAGGTCATTGTGGTCGAGCGCGGCATCGCCTACCCCGTCTACTGGGAAGAGCCGCCGGTCGTCTACGAGCGTGAGATCTACGTGCCTGTCCGGCCAGCGGCGGTGAGCCTCGGGCTTGGCGTGGCGGGCACCGGCCCCGGGCTTACGGTCGGCGGCGGGTATTCCTTCTCGTCGACGTGGTAGCTGCCAACAGGGAGACTGACATGGTCGGTTCAACATCCAACTCACGCACCCCGCGCCGATGGCTCGTCGCCACGTCCCTGGCCCTGATGACCGCTGGCTGCGGGCGTCAAGAGCCGGCCAAACCGCCAGCCAAGCCCGTTCCGCCGGTCGCGGCGACCCCGGCGGCGGCCGATGCGCCAGACGCCGTGGCCAAGAAGCTCCTGGTCGCGTATCTCGGCACGGTGGAGGTGACGGTGGCGCCGGCGGACGTGTTGCCGGTCAGCGGCGAGTCACGGCCACAGAAGGCGCTGACCTGTACCTGGCCGGCCACCGAGCAACCGGCGGGCAGCGCCACGGTGCAGGTTGATGAGGGGCGCGGCTACGTGTCGCTGGCCATCCTGCGCTGGCCCCAGGCCGAGGGCGCCAAGGTGAGCGAGGAGCAACTGAGCAGCATCGGCCTGGACCTGCTGCGCAAGTGGACCGGGCAGGAGATGCCCGACACCGACGTGACGGCGCAGGCGCTCAGCGACAAGTCCCGCGCCGCGTTCGTGTGGGACGCCCGTGCCGGTGAGCGTTACAGCGGCCAGCGCGCTCATGTCGTCCTGTCGCGCGCCAACGGGTTGCCCGTGAGCTTCGCTCAGTACCAACCGGCCGCCGAGGTGATCGCGCCCAAGCTGACCAAGGAGCAGGCCGAGGCCGCCGCGATCAAGGCGCTCTCGCCCCTGCCCGAGGGGTTCAAGCAAACGGGCACCGAGGCGCGGCTGTATGAACACAGCCCGCTGGCCAAGGACGACGGTCCTGTGTGGGCGGTGGCCATCATCGGCGGCCAGGGCGACGAACCGCAGAAGGCGCAGGCCGGAGCAGTGATCGACGCGGTCAGCGGCGCCGTGTTGGCGCCCAAGCCCCGCGCGGAAGCAGCGCCTGAGACGTAGGCAGAAGCCGATAGCCCTGGAGCACAGCCGGGGGGCGGCTGTGCTCCAGGGCTAACCGCACGCTTTGTGCTAGGCCGGCACCTCGGCCTGCTCATCGGTCTTGGGCGTGAACATGAACCGCGGCGTGCCTTCGGCGCTGTCGGGGTCGACGTCGGCCAGCAGTGTCACGCCGCCGCGGAAGCGACCCGACAGGATC
>JACRKZ010000155.1 GCA_016235455.1 Armatimonadota bacterium
CCGTGATGCCGCTCGAGGCACGCCGCCAGCAGCAGGTCGCGCCCGCGGTCGGCCTCAATCAGGCCGTCGCGCACCGTGGGCTCGGCCGACTGCGCAGTGGTCAGCAGCAACGCCGGGTGCACGCCAATCACCTTGACCGGCCCGCCGGGCGCGGTCAACTCGAAGGTCGCCGGGCTCAGCGCGGCCAGGTGCACGCTGTCGCGCAGCGCCGAGTCATCGCGGGCCGGCGGCTCGAACAGAGCTTGGCCATCGGCGGCGATGAGCTGGCCGGCGCTCCACACGCGGCGCGGGATGAACGTGGTCAGGTCGTCCACGACGACCAGGTCGGCCCGTCGTCCGGGCGCGATGGCGCCGATCTGGCGGCTCAGGCCGAAGCGTTCGGCGGTGTTGAGCGTGGCCATCTGGACCGCGCGCAGCGGGGCCACGCCGGCGGCGATGACCTCGCGCACGATGCGATCGATGTGGCCCGAGCCGAGCAGGTCTTCGGCGGCGATATCGTCGCAGCAGAGGCACACGCGTCGCGCGTTGTCATCGTTGAGTGCGGGCAGCAGGGCGGCCAGGTTGCGCGTGGCCGAGCCCTCGCGCATGAGCAAGTAGCAGCCCAGGCGCAGCTTCTCCAGCGCCTCCGCGGGGTTGGTGCATTCGTGGTCGCTGTCGGGCCCTCCCAGCAGGTAGGCGCAGAGCTGCTGCCCGCCGAGGAATGGCGCATGGCCGTCGATGGGCCGGCCCGCGGCGGCGGCCAGCTTGGCCAGCACCTCGTCGTCACCGAACACCACGCCGGGGTAGTTCATCATCTCGGCCAGGCCGACCACGCCGTCGAGGCCGAGCAGTCGCGTCACGGCGGCCGCGTCGAGCACGGCGCCGGACTCGTCGAGCGGCGAGGCGGGCACACAGCTGGGCACGTTGACATAGAGCCGCACGGGCAGGTCGCGCGCCGCGGAGAGCATCCACTCGACGCCGGCGGCGCCACGGACGTTGGCCACCTCGTGCGGGTCGACAAACGCGCCGGTCGTGCCGTGCGGCGCCACGCAGTGGGCGAACTCGGCCGGTGCCAGCAGAGAGCTCTCAATGTGGACATGGGCGTCGAGCAGGCCGGGCAGCACATAGGCGCCGCGTAGATCCTCCTCGGTCTGGCCGCGGTAGTCGCCCAGGCCGACGATGATCCCGTCGGCGATGGCGATATCGGCTTCGTGGATCTCCCCCGAGTAGACGTTGACGACGCGGCCGCCGCGCAGGACCAGATCGGCCGGCTGATCGCCACGAGCCACGGCGAGCCGTTCGGACTGGGGCATGGCTGGCTTACTCCTGTGCATCCCTGACTATAGCATACGGCGCGACGGGGACTCGGTCAGCCGGCGCGCTCCGCGCGCGGGGTGCCGGGCGTCGGGCGTGAGGCGTGCGGGAAAGCACATCACGCCGACCGGGTTGGACAGACCGCCCGCACATCCCGACGCCCGACGCCCCATGCCGGGCGTGCGCCAGCACGCCACCCCCCGCGCGCGGCGAGCCCGCTGTGCTATACTCGCGGCTGATATTGGTCAGAGGATGGGCGGATGACAGCAGCGTGCCGGGGCGTGGTCAGGTGGTTGGCGGCAGTGGCCTTGACGGCCCATCTGGTGCTGGCGGCGCCGCCGGCGACGCGCTCCCTCTCCCAGCTCAAGCCTGGCCAGAAGGGCACAGGCCGGACCGTCTTCAAGGGCGAGGCTATCGAGACCTTCGACTTTGAAGTCGTCGACCTGCTCAAGACCGACGGCTTCAACACCGATCTCATCCTGATCAAGGTCAGCGGCCCCCAAGTCGACGCCATTGGCGGCATCGCGTATGGCATGAGCGGCTCGCCGTTGTACATCGACAACGACCTCATCGGCGCGGTGGCCATGACCACCGCCGACACCGACGCGCACTACGGCTACGCCACGCCCATCGCCGACATGATCAAGATGTGGGACACGCTGCCGGCCAAGCCCGCGCCCGTCGGCGGTCAGGCCAGCGTGCTCGATATGCTGCCCGTCGGCACGCCCGTGCAGCTGCGCGGCCTCTCGGCGCGCGCTCGGGCGCCGCTGGCCAGATTGCTGGCCGCGCACGGCCTGCGTGTGCAGACCGGGCCCGCGCCGTCGCCGGCGCAACCCATCGACCCTGCCGCGCCCAGCGAAGCGCCGATCGAGGCCGGCAGCGCTATCTCCTGTGCCTTGACCACGGGTGATGTCTCGGTGGAGGCCACCGGCACGGTGACCTGGCGCGACGGCGACCGTATCCTGGCCTTCGGCCACCCGTTCCTGCGCGGCGGTGCCAGCAGCTTGTTCATGCAGAAGGCCTACGTGGCCACCATTCTGCCGTCGCGGACGATGCCTACCAAGGTGGCCTTCCCCAGCAGCCAGCCCATCGGCACCTTCACCGTCGACCGCGCCGCGGGCATCGGCGGTGTGGTCGGCGCCAAGACGCCCAAGTTCGAAGTGAGCATCACGGTCAAGGACACCGACCTGAACCGCGAGCGCGTGCTGCGGCTGGACGTCATCCGCGACCCGCGGCTGGTGCCCGCGCTGGTGGGCTCGGCGCTGCTGCAGGCCATGGACGAGGTCATGGACCGCGAAGGTGCCGGCACGGCGTCGCTGTCGTGGAAGCTCGACGCCGAGGGCCTGGCAGCGCCGTTCGTGCGCGAGGACCTGCTCTACTCCAACGCCGATATCCTCTCGGAAGCCGTGGCCGGGCCGCTGTTTGGTCTGGAGGCGCTGCTGCGCAACGACTTCGCCGCACTTGACCCCAAGCGCATCGAACTGACGGTCAACGTCTCCACCGAGCGCCGCACCGTACGGCTGACCGGCATCACCGTTGAGCCGAACAAGGCCAAGCCGGGCCAGAGCGTCAAGGTCACCTGCCAGTTGCAGCCCTATCGCGGGCAGCCGTTCACGCGGGAGCTGCTCATGGTGGTGCCCAAGACCGCCGCGCCGGGCCGCCTTGTGGTGGATGTGCACGGCCGCGACCGCGCCGGCACCGGGCCGCTCAACCAGGCCGCGCTGCTGGCCGGCGGGCTGCCGGTGCCGACCAGCCTGGCCGACCTGCTGCGCACCGTGGCCGCCAGCCAACGCGGCGACACGCTGTGGGCCGAGATCCTCTCGCCCGAGGCCGCCGCCGCGCGGCAGCAGGCGTCGGACCAACTGGCCGCCCTGCCCAGTGCCGACCCGTTCGGCGAGGAGACCGTCGCCGTACCCACGCTGGACCTGCCGACGGGCGCCACGGCGGTGCCGTTGGCCAAGGCCGAAGCCCGGCTGGACAAGGTGGTGCTGGGCCGCCTGCGCGAGAGCCTGACGGTGCTCGCGCCATGACCGCCACGTCGCGCCGGCCATGGTCCGGGCCGCTGGCCCTGTTGGGTCGGCAGGTGCTGGACCAGGTCGCCTTGCTGGGGCAGTGGTGCGTGCTCTGGTTCCAGGCCAACCAACTCGTCAGTCGCGGCCGCATCAACGGTCGCCTGCTGGTCAAGCAACTCGATGCATTGGGCGTCGGCTCTATTCCCATGGCCTGCCTTACCGTGACCTTCTCGTCCGCGGTGCTGGCGGTCTACACCATCGACCAGTTCAAGCAGTACGGCTTCACCGACTACATCGGTCGGCTGATCGGCATGAGCGTCACGCGGGAGCTGGGCCCAGTGCTGACGGCCATCGTCGTCGCATCGCGCGAAGGTTCGCGCATGGCCGCCGAACTGGCTTCAATGAAGGTCACCGAGCAGATCGACGCGCTGCGCTGCATGGCCACCGACCCGGTGGAGTACCTGGTCGTGCCGCGCTACCTGGGCGCGCTGCTGGGCATGCCGGCGCTGACCACCCTGGCTTCGTTCTCGGGCATCTGTGGCGGCTATCTGGTGGCCGCGGCGCACGCCGTACCGCGCGATGTCTACTGGAGCTCCGTGGCGCGTGGCGTGGAGCCGGCCTACATCCTCAGCGGCGGCATCAAGGCGCTGCTGTTCGGCGCCATCATCGCCACGGTGGCCTGCCGGACCGGCCTGTCCACGGGTTTTGGCTCTGCCGCTGTCGGTCGCTCGGTGACCGCGTCGGTGGTCCTGTGCGTGTTGCTGGTGCATATCGCCGATTTCGGACTGGCTCTGGTGTTTGGCTGATGATCAAGATCCGCGAGCTACGGTTCCTGCGCGGCGCCCAGGTGGTGCTGGACGGCATCAGCATGACCGTCGCCCAGGGCGAGATCGTCAGCATCATCGGTCCCTCGGGCTGCGGTAAGACCACGCTGCTCAAGTGCCTGGCCGGGCTGGAGCGACCGACCTCGGGCAGCATCCTGCTCGACCTGGACGGCCCGGGCGGCGACCCCGAGGTCGACCTGGCGGTGCTCAGCGAGGCCGACCTCAACGAGGTGCGGCGCGAAGTGGGCATGGTCTTCCAGTACGCCGCGCTGTTCGACAGCCTGAGCGTGCGCGAGAACATCGCCTTCCCGATGTACCGCTTCCGGCCCGACATGCGCGAGGCCGAGATCGACGACGAAGTGGCGCGCCTGCTGGGGTTGGTCGGCCTGGACCACACCACCACGCCGCGCAAGATGCCTGCCGAGCTGTCGGGCGGCATGCGCAAACGCGTCGGGCTGGCGCGGGCGCTGGCCCTACAACCGCGCGTCATCCTCTATGATGAGCCGAGCAGCGGGCTCGATCCGATCAGCGCGGCGAGCATCGACAAGCTGATCGTGGGCATGCGCGACCAGGTCGGCGTGACGTCGGTGGTGGTCTCACATCATGTGCCAAACGTGTTGCGCACCAGCGACCGTGTGGCCATGCTGCACGGCGGGCAGCTGATCACCGTGTCGACACCGGCCGAACTGAGCGCCAGCGAGGATCCGCGCGTGCGGCAGTTCATCACCGGTTCGTCGGACGGGCCGCTGACCGACATTGAGTAGGGTCGCGGGATCGCGACAGGATAGCCTTCGGCTGGTACACTGACCGAGGCATCCAGAGGAGCAGTGGAGCCGCCAGATGCAGACGTCAACCGAGATCAGGGTCGGCATCTTCGTGATCGCCGTCGTGGCGCTGGGGCTGTTTGCCGCCACCACGCTCAAGGGCGGTCTCGGCGGGCGCGCCAGTGGCTACCTGTTCGAGATCTGGTTCGAGCAGGCACCAGGCATCGGCAAGGGCAGCCCCGTGCGGCTGGCCGGTGTCGAGGTCGGCCAGGTGGTCGACAAAGACATCATCGAGGTCACCGAGACCGGTCGCATCCAGGTGACTCAGGATCAGTCGGCCGGCCTGCTGCCCTACGAACTGATCACCACCTGGTCGTCGGGGCTCGACAAGGACCGCGTCGACGTGACGGTCGGCGCGCGCCGGCTGGCGCCCGCCGAGCTGAGCACCATCAAGCAGTATGAGCGCAAGCGCCATGTGGCCCGGCTGCAGGTGCGCGTGCAGCGCAGCCACGAGCTGTTCACCCGCTACCGGTACGAGATTCTGGGCGGCATCGTCTTTGGCGACCGCCAGCTCAACATCAGCGATACCGGCCGCGACGGCCTGCCGCTGTCGACCGAGGAGCGCGGCCAGTCGCTGGTGCAGATGGCCGGCCGCCGGCAGCGCGTGGCGGTGCTCGGCCTGCCGCCAGCCAACATCGACGCCATTGTCGGCAGCGCCCAGAAGATCATGGACGAAGAGACCGCGCTGCGCATCAAGAACATCATCGCCAACATCGACCGTGCCACCGACGAGGCCGGCGAGATGCTGGGCTCGCTGCGCGCCACCATCCAGGCCAACCAGGGCAACGCCGACGCGATGATGAAGAACCTGGCTTCGGCCAGCGGCCAGCTCAACGAAGGCCTGGTCGAGGCGCGCGGCAAGCTGGTCTCGATCATGGGCAACGTGCAGGGCGCCACCACCGTGGCCCAGCGACTGGCGGAGCGCAACGAGGCCCGCGCCAACCACATCATGGCCAACGTCGAGGACACCACGACGCGCGTGGCCGCCATGGCCAAGGACAACCAGAAGCTGGTCAACCAGACCATGCAGGACGTGGCCGGCACCGCCAAGGACGTGCGTTCGATGGTGACCGACACACGCGGGCAATGGACCGGCACGCTGGACCACCTGACGCGGACGGCCAGCAACGTGGAGGCCATCACCAGCGATGCGCACGACAAGGTCGGCAGCATCCTCGGCAAGCTCGACGACACCACCGGCCGTATCCGCGATGTGATCCGTGACAGTGACCAGCACCTGCGTCAGGCGACCACCGACGCCGCCGCCATCACCGCCAACGCGCGCGAGATGACCGACCGGCTCAAGGGCGACCTGCCGGAGATCACGGGCAGCCTCAAGACAACCTCGCAGAACGCCGCCGAGGCCACCGCCAAAGTGCGCGACCTGGTGGGCGACCCATCCACCAAGCAGATCCTGGCCAACACCGAGGCCGCCACCGCCGAGGCGCGCGCGCTCATCGCGGATATCCGCCGCATCACCAGCGACCCGAAGCTGCAGAACGACGTGAAGGACGCCGCCGCCAGCGTCAAGGATGCCGCGGCCGGCGTGGCCAGTCTGACCGGCCGCGCGGGCTCGTTCAAGCCCACGGCGTCGCTGACCGCCTACTACGGCACGCGCGACAACAAGTGGGAGAGCGACATCCGCCTGGCCATCGCGGCGGGCAAGCGCTACTCGTACCATCTGTTCCTGGACCACTTGACCACGCGCCCGCAGTACGGCGTGCAGTTGGGCCGGACCATGTTCAGCACCGACCTGTTGGTGCGCTACGGGTTCTACCGCGGCAAACTGGCGGTCGGCGCCGACTGGGCGGCCTCGCGCCACGGCGCCGTGCGGCTGGATGTCTTCGACCCCGGCGACCCGAAGCTCAACGTACGCTACACGCAACGCATTCCCGCGGGCCTGAGCGTCTTTGTCGGGCTCGATGACCTGCTCGACCGACCGGAACTGATGATGGGCGCGCAGCTCGGCTCGCACAGCGGGCTGTTCGGTTCGTCGGCGCCAGCGGGCGGGCGTTGACAGATCGGGGCAGTGGCCCTACCATCGCCCGAGCACTAGAGCGATAGGAGTTCACCCATGAGCCGCCTGAAGGCTGCGGTGGTGGGCGCCACGGGCTTGGCAGGACAGCAGTTCCTGACCGCCCTGGCCGACCATCCGCTGTTCGATGTCACCGTCCTTGCCGCCTCTGCCCGCACTGCCGGCAAGAAGTACAAGGACGCCATCAAAGCGGCGTCGGGTGCCGTTCAGTGGTTCTGCACGGAACCCTTGGCCGAGCAGTTCGCCGAGATGACCGTGCAACTGGCCGACGATGTGCCGCCGACCTCGGTGGACGTGGTCTTCACCGCGCTGGAGTCGGACGCGGCGGCGGTCATCGAGCCGCGCTTCGCCGAGTATGTGCCGGTGCTCAGCACGGCGTCGGCCTTCCGCTACGAAGACGACGTGCCGGTGCTCATTCCGGGCGTCAACGCGCACCAGTTGCCGCTCCTTCGCGCCCAGCAGGCGCGGCGCGGCTGGAAGGGCTTCGTGGCGCCGAACCCCAACTGCACCACGGTGGGCCTGGCCATGACCCTGGCGCCGCTGCATGAGCGCTTCGGCGTCCAGAGCGTGCTGATGACCTCCATGCAGGGGGTCTCGGGCGCTGGCCGCTCGCCGGGCGTCATCGCCCTCGACATCATCGACAACGTCATCCCGCACATCAAGGGCGAGGAGGAAAAGGTCGAGGCCGAGACGCGCAAGATCCTGGGTACTTTGACCGACGCCGGCATCGAGCCCGCGCCGTTCCGGGTCAGCGCCACCTGCACCCGCGTGCCGGTGCTCGAGAGCCACACGGAGAGCGTCTACGTCGGCCTGAACCAGGCCGTGACGCTGGACGAGGTCAAACAGGCCTGGGCGGAGTGGGGCCGCGACTTTGTTGCACTGGGCCACTACACCAGCCCCAAGAAGCTGATTACCTACCACGAGGATCCGTTCCGCCCGCAGCCGCGCATCGATCGCCTGGCCGAGGACGGCATGACCACCAGCGTGGGTCGACTGCGCGAGGACTCGGTGCTGCCCAACGGCATCAAATACGTCCTCGTTTCGCACAATACCAAGATGGGCGCGGCCAAGGGCGTGGTGCTCATGGGCGAAGAGCTGGCCCGGCAAGGCTACATCGGCTGATTCCTTGACGGATAGTGGCGCGACTGATAGTCTATCGGCTTGTCAGCACGAGTGAGACGAACGGAGAGAGGGCTTTGGGCCGGTACACGGGACCTGAAAATCGGATCTGGCGGCGACTGGGTGCCGAGAGCGCCCCGCCGTGGGTGCAGTTGCGTCGTGAGACGCCCCCCGGCCAGCACGGCAACGGCCGCACACGCGGCGGCAAGCAGAGCGACTACGCCAAGCAGCTGTTGGAGAAGCAGAAGCTCCGCTGCTACTACGGCGTGCTCGAAAAGCAGTTCCGCCGCTACGTGGCGATGGCCATGCGTATGCCCGGTGCCACGGGCCACAACCTCATCCGCCTGCTCGAATGCCGCCTGGACGCCGTGACGTATCGTCTCGGTCTGGCCAGCAGCATGCGTGGTGCCCGCCAGTTGGTGAACCACGGCCACGTGCAGGTCAATGGCCGCCGCTGCGACATCCCCAGCCGCATGGTCAAGGTGGGTGACGTGGTTGGCGTGCAGGAGAAGAGCCGCTCGATGAAGTGCGTCCGCGCCGCCATCGAGCAGCGCGGCAACGTCATCCCGCCGTACCTGGCGATGGACGGCCGCGCCATGACCGGTGAGCTCATCGCCGAGCCCGCGCGCGACCAGATCGCCGTGATGGTCAATGAGCGACTCGTGGTCGAGTTCTACGCTCGCCGCAACGTTCACGCCTAGCGACTGGGTGCTGACCGACAGCTTCGAAGCCCGCCTCAGCGTCTGCTGAGGCGGGCTTCCTGTTTGGGTGGTCGCCAGCTGGGCGGATCGACCGGCCCAAACCATCAGCCGCGGGCCGTGACTGGCACGGCCCGCGGCTGATGCAGTGAGGGCAGGTTCAGTTGGTCAGTTGCTTCTCGGCCGGCGCCGGTGGCGTCGGGTGCGTGAACGCCTTGACGGCCTCGACCAGCATGAGCACCGCCAGGCCGATGAGCAGCACGGCGGCCCACGGCACGGTGCCGACGGGCAGGGCGAAAGCGCCGTCCTTGACGAAGCCCTTGGTGACGAACATCATCAGTGCCCAGGCGCTCATGATGTACATGAACACGGTGGGGATGCCGGTGACCAGCCAGATCCAGCGCTCGCGGTAGGTGCGCCACAGCCAGACAGTGACGCCGAGCAGGCCCAGGGCGGCCAGCAACTGGTTGCTGGCGCCAAACAGCGGCCAGTACAGCTTCCAGGCGGGGATGACCTTGCCGGCGGCATCATGACTGGTCTGCAGGACGAAGAACAGCGGCACGCCCACCGTGGCGGCCGTGCTGAACAGCCGGCCCGCCGGACCGGTCCAGCCGGTCAGTTCCTGCACGATGAAGCGGCCCAATCGCGTGCAGACGTCGAGCGTGTCGTACACGAACGTGGTGAAGGCCAGGAGCCCGAAGCTGATGCCGAAGGCCACGGGGACGCCGAACACGTGCATGAACTGGGCCAGCCCGCGGGCATAGATGAGGTTCGGGTTGGTGCCGATCTGCTTGAGCATGGCGGGTGTGAGGATCATCACGCAGGCCAGCGCCAGGACCGCCACCATCGCTTCGAGCAGCATGGCGCCGTAGCCCACGGACTTGGCGTCCGGTTCGCAGCGGATCTGCTTGGACGTGGTGCCGCTGGCCACGATGGAGTGGAAGCCTGAGCACGCGCCGCAGGCCACGGTGATGAACAGCATCGGCATCAGCGGCGTGATGGCGCCGTCGCCCGCGGTGAACGCCCAGCCCGTGAACGCGGGGTAGTTCAGGGGCTGATGGCCGAACAACACGCCAATGCAGCCAGCGGCGATGGCTATGTACAAGAAGAACCCACCCAGATGTCCGCGCGGCTGCAACAGCAGCCAGACCGGCACCATGCCGGCGACCAGGCAGTAGCCCAGCAGCAGCACGTCCCACACCTTCTGCGCCTGGGCCGGCTGCATGGACAGCATGGCGCCCAGGTCGAAGGGGATGAACTGGCCCACGTAGATGGCCACTCCCACCAGCGGCAGGAAGATGAGCGTGGCGACGTTGAGCGACACCTTGGTGTAGCGCAGCAGCAGCCCCATGACGATCGGCAGCGCCAGGTAGAGCAACGACGACGAGGCGATGCCGCCACCGGAGACGACCGTGCCGTCGTCGAGCACCTGCTTGCCCACGAACGAGCCGGCCACGATGTCGGTGAAGGCGACGATGACGTAGACCAGAGCGATCCAGATGAAGATCATGAACAGCACGTGCGACCGTCGACTCATGTGTTCGCGCACCACATCGGCCAGCGACTTGGCCTGGTGCCGCACCGAGCCGATGAGGGCCATGAAGTCGTGAACGCCACCCACGAAGATGGAGCCCAACAGGATCCACAGGAGTGCCGGCACCCAGCCGAACATGACACCGGCCAGGATCGGTCCGACCACGGGACCGGCGGCGGCGATGGCTGAGAAGTGCTGGCTGATGAGGAACTTGGACTCGATGGGCACGTAGTCCAGGTCGTCGCGCAGGCTGACCGCGGGCGTTACCGCCTCGGGGTCAAGCCGAACCCATCGCGACAGGGCACGACCGTAGAGCCGATACGCCGCCAGGAGCAGGATGCCCGAAGCGGCCACGATAGCCAGTAAACCCATGAAGAGTACCTCGCATCTTTGTTATGCCCTCATTCGAGCGGGCCGTGCAAGGTCCTGCTGGGCGCCCTGGGTCAGCGCCTGTTCTTGGCCTTCTTCTTGGGCTTGGCGGCCGGCTCGGTCATGCGCGACGGCACGCCGGGCATGAAGGGCAGGCCGGCGTGGCCCGTCGCGGCCTGCTCCTCGCGCATGCGGCGGATGAGGCGGTCGAAGCGCAGCTTCTTGCGGACATACAGGACAGCGACCACCACCAGCAGCCCGAGCATGAGCACGCGCGACACCGCGGGGGGCAGCACCGTGCGGGCCATGAACAGCAGAAAGAGCGCGGCGATGCAGGACAGATTGATCACGTCCTCAACGAGGGTGGTGCGGCGATCGTAATGCTCGGCGGGTTGGGGGCTGCTCATCTGGCTCTCACTGGCCACAGGATACCACAGGCGAGCGATGCTATCGGCGGCCCGGCGGGCTACACTGACAGCAGGAGCACCGCCCGTGGATCTGCTACTCCTGCGCCATGGCATCGCCGAGGACCGCTGGGACGACGACTTTGGTCGTCGGCTGACCGAGGAAGGGCAGGCCAAGTGCGAGCGCGCCGGCCGCGGCCTGGCCGCGCTCGGGCTCGCCTTCACGCACGTGCTCACCAGCCCCTTGGTGCGGGCCGTGGAGACCGCGCAAGCGGTGCTGCCGGACCTGCCGGCCGCCCTGCTCGACGCGCTGGCCAATCAGCCGGTCGCGGCGGTGCTCGACCATCTCCGCTCGCTGCCGCCCAATGCGGTGGTGCTGCTGGTGGGCCACGAACCCCAGATGTCGACCCTGGTGGAGACGCTGCTGGGCATGCGGCACGGGTACGTGCAGATGAAGAAGGCCGGGCTGGCCTGGCTGGAAGTCGACCTGTCGCTGTGGCCGCGTGAGCCGGCACTGCTGCTCTCGCTGCTGACTCCCGCGCAATTGCGCGCGCTCGGGGCGTAGGGAACACAGCAGCGCGCTCGCGGCGTCTCTCTGAGCACGGGAGACGTGTGGCGATGGGCTGGGGCATAGCGCTGATGGGTTTGCTGGCTGCGATGGCCGGCGCACCCATGGAGCGAGTGGCTGGCTACGGCGGCTCCGCGGTCGCCGTGGTGGTCGTGGGCAATACGGCCTGGGTCTCCGCCGGCGCCGCGCTGTGCGCCTACGACATCGCCGACCCCAAACAGCCTCGTGCCACCGGCGCACGCCTGGCGCTGCCGGGCATTGCGCTGCACCTCGCGGCCCGCGGCCAGACCGTCTTCGCGGCCTGCGAGCGCGTGGGCATCGTCGCCGCCGACGTCGGCAACGCCTCGGCGCCACGGCTCGTGGGCACCACCGCCCTGTCGCGCTCCTGGGCCGGCCTGGTCGTCGCCGACAAGTGGCTCTACGGGCTGGCCGCCGAGGACGGGCTGCACGTCTGGGACGCCGCCGACCCGGCCCGACCGGCCGATGTCGGCAAGTCGCACACGCCGTCGATCGGTCGCGCGCTGGCGGTGAGCAACGGTTACGCCTACGTGCTCGACCTGGAGGGTGGGCTGGGGGTGTACGACGTCTCCGAGCCCAGCGACCCGCGCCGCCAAAGCTACTGCGACCTGCCCCAGGCCGGCCTGGCGCTGGCCCTGCGGGGCAAGCGCCTGCTGGCCATCTGCGAGAACCAGACGCTCCAGGCGTTCGATGTGGATAACCCCGGTGAGGCCAAACGCATTGGTCTGCTGCACCTGTCGGCCATGCCGCGCACACTGTGTGTGAAGGACGACACCGCGTATGTCGGCACCGAAGACGGCTTTCTGGTGGTCGACGTCTCGGACACGACCAACCCGCTGCTGGCGCGGACGCTGCCGCAACCAGCCCTGGCTGC
>JACRKZ010000080.1 GCA_016235455.1 Armatimonadota bacterium
GCCACGCGCAGCACGGCGTGGGTCAGCGGGTTGACGCCATCGCGTCCGTCGGGCGTGGTGCCGCCGAGCATCACCGACTGTCCGTTGTCGCCCTGCTGCACGCCGGGATAGAGGTCGCTGTCGCGGTTGAGCGTGATGAAGAACTCGGCCAGCAGCTCGTCGGCCTCGTTCTGGCTCAGCCAACCGGCGGCCAGATCGGCTTCCAGGTAGGGCCACAAGTACTGGTCGAGGCGGCCCAGGCCGACATGGTAGTGGCCACTGAGCCAGACCACGGCGTGCATCAGGCGCAGGGCTTGCAGCGCCTCGCGGAAGCTGCGCGCCGGCTGCGCTGGCACGCGATCGAGCACGGCGGCGACCTTGTCGCGGCCGGCGGCGCGCGCGGCCTCGGCATAGCGCGCGGCCAAGGCCAGCACGGCGTCGATGGTCTCGATTGCCGCGTCGAGGAACTCGGCGGACTCGGGCTGGCGGACCCGGGTGGCCTCGGCCTGGGCGCGCCGGGCCAGCAGCCCATCAGCCAACACCCCACCCCAGTCGGCGCAGATGTTGCTGATTGGCCCCAGCTCGTGGAGCGTGCGGCCTTCGGTCAGGTCGGCCCACTGCTCGGGTGTGTAGATCGGCGGCACCGTAGGCAGCGTCCGCGTGAAGGCGATGCGCTCATCGGGGCCGATGACCGGGCGCTCAGCTTCGCACATCCGCCGTGTCAGCCGCGCGGCACGCTGGGTCCAGCTCAGGCCCTCGGCCTCGCACTCGGTCCACACGTCCGGCGACGCCGCTTGCCGCAGCGCGCGATGCTCGCCGGCGCGCACCGCGCGCTTCATTTCGGTCAGCCGTTTGCTCAGTTCCCACATGGTTCAGGTCACTCGCACCGGCACGCCCAGCGCCTCGAAGGCCGAGGTGTTCGCGTTGACCGGCTGCTCTTCCGGGTAGTGTGGCGCAAACTCGAGCCCACAGGCAGGGTACTTGCCGCCCGCGGCACGATTGTAAGGTAGCAGATCGACCCGCAGCAGGCCAGGCAGGCCCGCGGCGAGTTGCGCGATGGCGGCCAGATTGGCCGGCATGTCGGTCACCGTGGGCACCAGCGGCACGCGGATGACGAACGGCACGCCCAACGCCGGCAGTCGCGCCAGGTTGGCCAGGATGGCCGCGTTGTCCACGCCGGTCCACTGCCGGTGATGCTCGGCGTCGATCAGCTTCACATCGAAGTAGACCAGCCCGCAGCGGCTGGCCAACCGCTCGAACGCCTCGGCCTCGGCCTGACCCGAGGTGTCCAGCACCACGTGCGTGTCGCCCAGCCGGTCGATGACCTCGGACACGAACGCCGCCTGCGCCAGCGGCTCGCCGCCAGAGAAGGTCACGCCGCCGCCCGAGCCGCGCAGCAGATCGGCCTGGCGTGCGAGCAGCGCGGCCAGCTCGCCGGCCTCGTAGATGCGCCCGGCCAGCCGTTCGCCGGCGGCGCTGCGCAGGATCTGCGGCTCGGCGGTCAGGCCCTCGGGGTTGTGGCACCAGGCACAGCGCAGCGGACAGCCCTTGAGGAAGACCGTCGTGCGCAGGCCTGGCCCGTCGTGGACGGCGAACTCGGTGATGTCGAACACGATGCCGGTCATGCGCGCTCCGAGGCCCGTTCTTGCGGTCCCGTCCCAGGCCGAATGGCGACCCTACTCTCGATCAGTGCCGACCGACACGCCAGGCCGGCCGCGGGCTACACCGTCACTTCAGCGAAACCATACGCCACCAGCCCATCGTGCGGTTGACCGCTGATGTCGTTGATCGCCAGCGAGCAGCCCTGGGCCGTGCGGCGGAAGGCGGTAACGTGGGTGCTCTCCGGCCCGACGGTCAGCAGGCTGCCCTCAGCCGGCAGCTCGCCGCCGCCGGGCGTGACGGCGTGGACCGGCACCGCCGTGCGCAGTTGGCGCGCCACGAGCGCCAGGTGCGCCGCACCGCCGCGGACCAGCGCGAACCGGTGCTCGTACCAGTTGGCGAACTGGTCGCCCTTGGAGGTGATCAGGTGGTCGCCGGTGCCGTCGGCGTGGAGGATGCACTGCGGCCTGGTGTCGGGCCGGCCCTGGGTCGACGTGCCCAGATTGGCGGCCAGATAGCCCTCGTCGCCACACACCTGGAACGACTGGTTGCCGCCCAGGCAGATCACGCCGAACGGTTCGGCCGAATCGAGCGCGGCGAAGCGCTGTACCGCCACCCACGAACGGTCGCCCGTGGTGTGCGTGATGGTGGCGTAGGGAATGTCGTACAGCACGCGCCCAGGCGCGCCCCGGAAGCTGAGCTTGAGGCCCTCGGGGTCGTAGCCCAGATTGCCGATGCGGCGCGGCATGTCGAAGTGCACCTCGGCGCAGAGCTCGGCGCGGCCCGCGCGCAGGCCGATGGTCAGCCGCAGCCATACCGCCCAGGCCAGCTCGCAGAACACTTCCAACTCAGGGCCGAACAGTGTGGAGCGCACGCGGGTGGTGGCGCAGGCCCAGTCGGGCTTGACGTCCTCGGTCGGCGCGGTGCCCGACGGATCGGACAGCCGGAACGGCTCGATGGCGACGGTCAGGCCGTCGATGGTCAGCCTGCCGTCGACCAGCGCCGCGCTGACGCCGTCGGCCTCAATGGCGCCGCCGGCGGTCCAGACGGGCGGTGGAGTCGGGTCGCTGGGGTTCAGTTCGAGCAGGCGGTAGCCATAGGCCGGCAGCGCCACCTCGGCGCGCGCGGTCCAGCCGTGCTCGCCGCGCAGCGTGGCCGTGGCGCAGCCGACCAAGGCCATCGGTCGCGGCGTCGACACCTCGATCGTGACGGTGCGTGCCGGCCCGGGGTTGAGCGCGAGCACATGGCTGCGGGCGGCGCTGCCGGGCTGAGCCAGCCGCTGCGCAAGGTCGTCGGCAAACCGTTCGGTGACCTCCTGGGCCAGCAGCCTGGCACTGCGCAGACACAGGTTGCGGTGCCGCGTGCGCGGGGTCCAGGGGAACCAGCCGCTGGCGTCGGAGTTCAGCCCGATGAGTGCCAGATGCCAGGCCCGCGACATGAGCGTGGGCCCGCCGGTGCGGCTCAGGCTCAGCGCCTCGGTCTCGGGGTACTCGGTGACCTCCTCGAAGTGATGGTCCCAGACGTTGTCGGGCAGCGCAGCATACGATTCCGCCAGCGGCACATCAAGCTCATTCATGCCGCGCGTGGCCGCGACGACATTGGCGAATCCGGCCGCGCGCACGGCTTCCAGCGCCTCGACGGCATGGCCGTGCCAGATCATGTCTTCGGGGTCGCCCACCCAGCGCGAGAAGCTCGGGCTCTCAAACACGTCCTCTAGGCACTGGCCGCAGGGGTTCGGCGCCGGGCTCGGCTCGGGCAGGCCGACCTCCGCGTCGAAGCGGTCCACGGTCGTCCATTCGATGACCTTGCCGCGAGCGGCCAACTCCTCGATGCTGCGGACCACGCCTTCGAGGTTGCACAGCAGCTCGAAATCGCCGCCCGCCATGACGAAACTGCCATCGTCGTGAGCGTCGTAATACTGCTCCAGCGCCCCGAGCCGGCAGGTGCGCAGGTTTAGCGGGTAGGTCGACAGCTGTCGACCGTCGACACCCAGGATGCGGCGCGGGCCTTTCCAGCCCGGCGGCATGACGATCAGCCGGCTGTGTCCCATCTGTTCCATGATGAGCGGCTGCTGCGGATGGTAGGTCATCTCCTGGGGGAAGAAGGTGGTCACCCGCGTGGCGCACTCGCGTTCTGTGATCTCGCGCGTCACGCGGCCTGAGAGCAGGTCGCTCTCCTCATCGGCGCACAACGCGTGGCTGGCGGCATACTGGCAGCCGACCATGACGATCTGCCCACGGTCGATCAGCGGCTGCATCTCGTCGAGCAGCCACGGCGCATGGTGGCGTAGGCTGAGCACGGTCAGGCCCGGCAGGTCGATGTGCGCGGTAACCTGCGGGAACTTGGCCAGCCCGCGAATGCCGGCGGCATAGATGGTGGGGAACTTGGCGCGGATCTCCTGCTTGGTGTAGCGGTCGTAGCACATGTTGCCGTGCAGGAGCAGTGAGAGATAGACCTTCTTCATGGGCACGTCCTGTTAGGGCGGGGCTTCGCCAGCGTCGATGGGCCTCCTTCCAGCTGGAGGCCTTTGGCCCTCGGCTGGAAGGAGGCCCCTGGCGCTTGTCCAAACCGCGCGTCAGGGGAGCCTCACATGGTTCGCACGCTGCTTTCGCTGCTCCTGGTGGACGCCCTGGTAGGAGCGACTCCGATGGTCACCTCGCTCGACGGCACCTGGCAACTGACAACCGACCCGCGCAACGAGGGTCGCGAGGCGAAGTGGTTCGACGGCTTGCCGCCGGGCGCCAAGCCCGCGGCCGTGCCGTGGATCATCCAGGACGCCTTCCCCGGCTACCACGGTGTGGCCTGGTACCAGCGCGAGTTCACCGCCGAGCCGCTGACGCATGCCGGTGGCCGCTACCTGCTGCGCTTCTGGGCTGTGGACTACCAGGCCGAGGTCTGGCTCAACGGCCAGCGGCTCGGCGCGCACGAAGGCGGCGAGACGCCGTTCGTCCTCGACGCCACGGCTGCCGTGCGCCTGGACGCGCCGAACCGGCTCACGGTGCGCGTGCTCAACCCGACCAACGAGCCCATCGACGGCATCGTGCTGCGCGAGACGCCGGCGCGGAACAAGGTCATCCCGTATGCCGCGGGCAACTCCTACAACCACGGCGGCATTGTCGACTCCGTCGAACTGCTGGCCGCGCCCGCCGTGCGCATCGCCGACCTGTTCGTGCGCTGCGCCGTCGCGGACGGCACCGTGCGCGCGCGGGTGGAGATCGACAACAGCACGCCCGCGCCGGTCACGCTGCCGCTGGCCCTGGCCATCGCGCCGGCCGCGGCCGGGGTGACGCTGGCCACGACCGCGGTCCAGGTCACCGCCGCGCCGGGCACCAGCGTGCACGAGGTCAGCCTGAAACTGGCCCAGCCGCACCTGTGGGACCTGAACGATCCCTACCTCTATCGCGTCACCGCGCGGCTGGCCGACGACGAGACGTCCGTGCGCTGCGGCTTCCGTGATGTGCGGTTCGAGGGTGGCGCCTTTCGCCTCAACGGCCGGCGAGTGTTCCTGCGCTGCTCGCACACCGGCAACCACTGCCCCGTGGGTCAGCAGTTTCCCGTCGATCCCGACTGGCTGCGGCGCGACCTGGTCAACGTCAAGGCCATGGGCTTCAACGCTATCCGCTTCATCGCCGGGCTGCCGACACGCGCGCAGCTCGACCTGTGCGACGAACTGGGCCTGATGGTCTACGATGAGCACTACGGGTCGTGGTGCCTGGCCGAATCGCCCAAGTTCGTCGAGCGCTTCGACCGCTCCGTGGCCGAGATGGTGCGGCGTGACCGCAACCACCCCAGCGTCGTGTTCTGGGGCCTGCTCAATGAGACCAACGACGGCACGCTGTTCCGCCATGCCGTGGCCAGCCTGCCGCTGCTGCGCGCGCTGGACGACTCGCGGCTGGTGCTGCTCAACAGCGGCCGTTGGGACAACCAGGTGGGCAGCCCAATGGCCGGCCTGAGCATCTGGCGGCGCGAGGACGGCCCCGACCCCAACGTCACACAGAACAGCACCAAGCGGGCCATCACCGGCCTGGGCATCACCTGGCAGCCGGGCGCATTGGCGCTGCATCCGGGCGCCAAGGGCGAGTACAGCACCGTCCGCTTCGTCGCGCCGGCCGCCGGTACGGCGAGCATCGCCGCTGCGTTCACCAGCATCGCCGAACACGCCACCACCGACGTGCATGTGCTGCACAACGGCAAGCCGTTGTTCGACGGCGGCATCAACATCGACGGTCACGGCCCGCGCGCCGAGTGGCAGGGGCAGGTGCCGGTGGGCGACGGCGACACCATCGACTTCGCGGTGGGCTATGGCAATGGCCACTACGGCGGCGACACCACGGCGCTGGCCGCGTCCATCGACCTGGCCGGAACGGCTTATAACGCCGCGACCGGCTTCGCGCTGACCAACCCCGCCGGCCCCTGGACCTACGGCACACTGGCGCCGGGCGCGAAGCCCGACGGCGCCACCTACGCCGCCTACGCCCAGGGCATCGTGATCGGCACAGGCAACGGCATCGGCAGCCTGAGCAACCCGGGCTCGGCGGTGTGGGAAGACCTGCTCGACGACACGCACCCCTACCAACGCGTGCCGCACACGGCCTCGGTCATCCGCACGCTGCGCACGCTCGGCGGCGGCGCGCGGCCCATGTTCGTCTCGGAGTACGGTGTGGGCAGCGCCGTCGACCTGCCGCGTGTGGCGCGCTGGTATGAGCAGCTCGGCAAGACCGAGGCCGAGGACGCCCGGTTCTACCGCGACAAGCTCGACCGCTTCCTGGCCGACTACCAGCGCTGGCACCTCGACGACTGTTTCGCGCGGCCCGAGGACTTCTTCGCGGCCAGCCACAAGAGCATGGCCGCCGACCGGCTCTACGGGCTCAACGCGCTGCGCGCCAACCCCAACGTCGTGGCCCACAGCGTGACCGGCACCGTGGACCAGGGCATGAGCGGCGAGGGCCTGTTCACCACCTTCCGCGAGCTCAAGCCGGGCACCGTCGACGCCCTGTTCGAGGCCTGGGCGCCGTTGCGCCTGTGTCTGTTCGCCGAGCCGGTGCAGGCCTATCGCGGCGGCAAGGTCCGGCTGGAGGCCGTGCTGGCCAACGAGGATGCGCTGGCTCCGGGCGACTATCCCGTGCGGCTGCAGGTGGTCGGGCCGGGCCTGACACGCGTGCTCGACAAGGTCGTCACCGCAACCGTCACCCGCGACGCGCCGTTCGCCGTGCCGCTGTGGACCGACGATGTAGCCCTGGACGGGCCGGCCGGCGAGTACCGCTTCCTGGCCACCTTCGAGCGCGGCGGCGCCGCCACCGGTGGCGAGGCGCGCTTCCAGGTGACCGATGCGGCGGCCATGCCGGCGGTGGACACCATCATCACGCTGTGGGGCGAGGACGCCGGCCTGGCGCGCTGGCTGGCCGACCACGGCATCCGCACCCGCGCCTTCGCGGCGGTGGCGCCGGCGCGGCCCGAACTGATCCTGGTCGGCGACAAGGCGCCAGCCGACGAGGTGGCGTGGCAGGACCTGACCGCCCGCGTCCGGGCCGGCTCGCGCGTGGTCTTCCTCTCGCCCGCGGTCTTCCGGCGCGGCGACGATGCCGTGGGCTGGCTACCGCTCAACCCGCGCGGCCAGCTCGTGGGGCTGCCGGCCTGGCTGTACCACAAGGACGAATGGGCCAAGCCGCATGCGGTGTTCGACGGCCTGCCCGCGGGCGGGCTGATGGACCATCTCTACTACCGCGAGATAATCGGTGATCAGGCCTTCACCGGCCAGGACGCGCCGCTGGAGGCCATCGCCGGCGCCTGCAACGCGTCGTTCGACTACAGCTCGGGCCTGACCTGCGCGGCGTACGCGCTGGGCCAGGGCAAGCTGGTGCTCAACTCGCTGCTGATCCGCGAGAACCTCGACGGCCATCCCGTGGCCGAGCGCCTGCTGCGCAACCTGCTGCGCTGGATGGCACGCGATCTGGGATGATCACGGCCTGGGAGCGATTCCACGCCGGATCAGCGCCGCCAGCGCCGGTCGCTACGGCTTGGCCAACACGGCGCAGTCGAGCCCGAAGTAGAACTTCGGCCCGGTCGACGCCGGATTGGTGCCGACCACCTCGGCACGCAGCGTCAGCACGCCGTCCTTCGGCGTGAAGGTGCCCAGCGCCACCGGGCCGGCCAGGACCGCCTTGGGGTCGTAGGCGTCGTAGTCATCGCCGGCCTTCTGACCGTTGACCGTGAAGCGCAGGATGCCATAGTCGCGGCTCTTGGTCAGCCACAGGCTCACCGCGCGGGGCGCGTTGTCCGGCACCGGCAGCGCCAACTCAACGAAGTCGCCCGCCCGGCTGGCCAGGACGAAGAGCTGCTGACCACCGCTCCATTCGCCTTCAGTGAGCCCGGCGTTCTGCGTCTCCACCTTGAGATCGCGCGAGGCGGCGACCGGCTTGAGAGTCTCCAGTTCCACAGCGCCTGGCCGCTTGAGCGAGCCTGGAGCATCACGCACGGCGGCGATCGCTTCGGCCGGCTGCGGCACGCGGTTGTGGGTCGCGCCGGGCCGCGCATACCAGAACGAGCCGACGGCATAGTCCACCTGCGTGTCCGCCCAGTTCCAGATCTCCATGTCCACCCGCAGGTCGCGCGCGTAGGCGATGCCGTCCAGCAGCCGCAAGCGCGAGGTGGTCGTGTAGCCGCGCCAGTCGCCCTGGTTGAGGATGTCGCGCTCGGGCATCGACAGCCACGGCGAGGAGAAGAAGTTGCTCATGCCCCAGGCGTAGCCGTAGTAGTCTTCGGTGCCCGTGCCGATATGCTGCGGATAGGTCGCGCCGTCGTAGTAGATGCGCTCGTCGCCCTCGCCATACCACTCGCGCGCCGGGCTGAACACCGACAGCGTGTCGCCCACGTAGGTGCCGGCGCCGGTGGTGGCCAGGTAGTTCCAGTCGCTCATCGGTCGGGTCTTGATGGGCTCCTGCCGCCGCCAGGTGGCGTGGAACAGCATCGAACGCTCATCCCAGGTCCACGGCCCCGTGCCCACGCCGAGACTGGCCATCACCGGCTCCGCGCCGACGTTGACCAAGGCGATGCTGCCGCTCTTGGCATACGGCATGACCCAGCGCGCGGTCAGCGTGCCGTCGACGGTCACCGCCCGCCACCAGTCGCGCACCGACCGCAGCCGCGGCCCGCAGCCGAAGAACTCGCCCAACGGGCACCACACGGTGTCCTCGCCGTCGAACCGGGCGGTCAGCACCAGCGAGCGCAACGCTTGCGGCGCGGCCTTGGGATCGACATGGATGCGCACCTCGGTCACGGCCTTGGGCCCGGCGGGCAGATCAACGGTCAGCGGCCGATCCTGGCTCAGGCCGCTCCACTTGGTGTCGTCGTCGATCGCGGGCTCAGGCGCCAGCAGCGCCGCGGCGGCCTTGTCCAGCGCGGGTTTGGCGGCCTCCAGCACGGCCGGGCTGAGCGATTCCACCGTCGTGCCGGCCACGTAGGCGCGGTAGTTGATGACGTAGTAGAACGGCGCCTGGTCGAGCGTGATCTTGAGGTGTCGGGCAAACGGGATGGGCAGGTAGAGGTCGCCCGACACGCCGCGCGCGGCCTTGTAGCCGGGCGCGAGTTGGTTGGCCAGGTCGGTTTCGTTCCAGCCGCGGAAGGCGAACGGCGGCTTGACAAAGCCCTGCCCGCAGAGCAGGTCGTTGAGCTTGGCGACAAAGCGTGGCGCGGGCTCGCCGTCGAAGTAGAACCGTACCTGCTGCGCGTCTTTCTCAGCCAGCAGCGGAATCCACCACCGCGTGATCACACCCGGCCCATCGGCGTCCATGATGACCCATTCGCGCCGGCCTTCGTTCAGCTCGGTGTGGATGAAGTTGCCATAGTCCTGGTTGGTGTGCCAGGTCTCCGCGTTGAACGGGTCGTTCTTGCGCGGGTCGTGGCTGCTGGCCTGCTTCAGCGACCAAGCCGAGCCCGGCACGGTAGCCACGGCCGACCGGTCGGTCATCTCCGCCAGCAGCGAACTCAGCGTGACCGGAGCGGCGCCGGCAGCGGCGGCCACGGTCCCCATCAGTGCCAACACGAACCCACGCATGGACTGGCTCCTGGTGGACAGTGTGGCAGGTTGGGGCAGGGCGTGGCAAGAGGAGTTGCGCGGCCCGGTGGCTGTTGACGCTCAAGGGGCCCGCGAGATAGAGTGAAGATGTGCAGTCGAGCAATGGAGATGGCGAGGCGCGAGGGGTGGAGCCATGAACCGAACCGAGTTTGAGGCGTTGCGCGACCTACCTGGCAAGACCATACGGGACGATATCAGGTTCGTCGAGAGGCGCGCGACCAAGCCGTTGCTCGTTGCCGAGGACCTGCGCATCCACAACGACCACGATGTGGACGCGCGTATGAATATCACCTACAACCCGGCGGTCCGCTCAGTGTCGATCAACGTGCATGTGCCGGGTCTCGGACCGATCTGCCGACTGGACAGCAATGGGCCGCGGCACCGTCCGTGCGGTCGTGACCACAAACACGCCCTGGTGACCGAGGAGTGCCCGCGCCGGAACCTCGCGGACGGGGTCACCGACCGGCCCGAGTTGGCTCGCAAGTCAACGAGGGAACTGTTTGCCTGGTACTGCACGGTCGCTAGAATCGACCATGAAGGTGTCTTTGTCGCGCCGGATGAGTGAGGAACAAGCCATGTGGACCGTGGGCCAGATCGAAACGGCAGTGGCCGGGCACTCGCTGATTCGCGACATGGACCGGTTACCGGCTGGTGTGATGCGCATCGAGACGTCGTTCCAGTACCCAGACGGCGCATCAGTGGAGGTGTTCCTCGGCCACGAGCCCAGCCTGCTGCCCGAGGAACGTGCGCCGTACACACTGGACGATGCGGGCCAGACCATGGCCTGGCTGCTGGATGTGCAGGTGAAACCGTGGCTGTCGAGCAGGCGCAGAGCATTCGTCGACGATGCACTGCGCGTCTACGGCATCCGTCAGGAAGGCGCCGTCCTGGGCTGCCGGTTGAGCGCGCTCAGCGAGCTGCCCGATGGCATTGTCAGGCTTGGCCAGGCGTGTCTGCGTGTGGCTGACCTGACCTACACCCGCAGAGCAGCCCTGCAGACCGAGTTCACCGAAGAGATCGGCGAGGTGTTGACCGACATCGAGGTCCCCTACGACCAGGACGTGGAACTCCTCGGGCGGTACGGCAACGTGGTCAGGGTGGACTTCGTCGCACATGGCGCCAGCACCACGTCGGCGGTCCTGGCGCTCTCATCGGCGAACCGGTCGCAGGCGCATGTGCTTGCCAACGAGGTCTTCCGCCGATGGTATGACCTGGACGTGCCGGAGCGGAGCGAGCAGCGCGTCACCGTCTGGGACGACCGGCACGATGTCTATCGCGATGACGACCTGCAGCGCCTGCATGAGATCTCCAGTCTGGTGCCGCTATCGGACCGGCAGGCGGTGGCCGACTTGCTCGTGGCGTAGATCGGCCCAGCCTCCAACCCGACATCCACCCCATCGCGCACCACCATGCCTTGCGGAGCACAAAGCATGGAGTTCCGGTACTTCCGCGCGATGTGGGGCATGGAGCAGCCGACGCTCGAAGCCAACCTGCGGCAGATCCGCGACGGCGGGTTCGACGGCGTGGAGATGGGCGCGCCCGCCGACGCCGACGACCGACGCGCATTGCGCGACCTGCTCGACGAGCTCGGCCTGGCGCTGATCGTGCAGCAGTGGACCCGCGGCGACACGCCCGAGCAGCACGCCGACAGCTTCGAGGCGCAGTACCGCGCCGCGGCCGACCTGGCGCCGTTGCTGGTCAACTCGCAGTCGGGCCGCGACATCTACTCGACCGAGCAGAACCTGCTGGTCATCGACCGCGGCCGCGCGCTGGAGGACGAACTCGGCGTGACCGTCACCCATGAGGTGCATCGTGGCCGCGCCACCTTCTGCACCGCGTCGACCATGGCGCTGCTCGACGCGGCGCCCGACCTGCGGCTCACCGCCGACCTCTCACACTGGTGCTGCGTGCACGAATCGCTGCTGGCCGACCAGGACGCCGCCGTGCAACGTGCCATCGAGCACGCCTACCACATCCACGCCCGCGTCGGCCATGCCGAGGGCCCGCAGGTGCCGGACCCGCGCGCCCCGGAGTGGCAGCCGGCGGTCGACGCCCATGTGGGCTGGTGGCAACGTATCGTCGATCACCAGCGGGCCCAGGGCCGCGAGACCATGACCATCTGCCCCGAGTTCGGCCCGCCCGGCTACATGCCAACGCTGCCCTTCACCCGCCAACCCGTGACCAGCCTGTGGGAGGTCAACCTGCACATGAAGGACCTGCTGGCGGCGCGCCTTGCGCGGGGTCGGGCGTAGGGCGTCGGGCGTGGGGGGGAACGGCCTCCGCACACGCGACGAGCGTCGCATGGAGATCGCTCTCCCCCACGCCCGACGCCCGACACCGCGCGCAAAGCGCGCTCACCTGACCATGGGGCACGCCAGCAGGCACGCCTCGAAGTTGCAGGGCCGGTACTTGGGGATTGCCGGCTGCTGCCGCAGCGCCGTGGCCAGCGATTCGGCGGAGATGACGTCGGGAGCGGGCAGGTTCAGGTCCCAGCCCAGGAAGTTGACGCCCTCTTCGCCATTGAGCGAGTAGCGCTTGCTCCAGTCGCAGCGTGTGCGCTCGATCGGCCGGAAGCGCTCGATGTTGCCCGCCACCTCCACCGTCGCCTCGGGTCCGAAGGCGGTTGTGGCGCAGGCGCTCACGCAGCGCGTGCAGTCCTCGCAGGCGGCGGTCAGGCCGGCGTCGGCGATGACCTCGTCAGCCGCGATCTCGGCGTCGGTGATGACCGCCACATAGCGCCCGAACGGGCCCAGCACCGGCGATACGACGAAGCCCGCGCGGCTCAGATGGCCCAGCCCGGCGGCCACGGCGGCGAAGCGGTTGGCGAAGGCGTCCGGCTGGTCGCCGCGCGGATTACCCACCACCGATCCCGTGCCGCACAGATCGAAGCTCAGCGTGGCGCGATGGCCGCGATCCTCCAGCCAGCGCATCACCCGCAGTGCCGTCAGCCGCAGCAGGTTGGTCGATTCGTACTGCGCGAAGGCGTACGGCCCGACCGACTCCGCCGGCGGCAGGGCCGTGCGCTCCACCGACGCCCTGGGCAGCCGCAGGCCGATGACCAGCACCGACTTCGCGCCCGCCAGATGGTCCTCGGGCCGTTTGACCTGCACCGTCGACGCGGTCACCCGCGGCTCATAGGGCATGAACCGGTGCGACACATCGCGCGCGTCGAGCCGCGCCATGCCGTCGAACACCTCGGACAATGCCGGATGCAGCGCGTCGAGCCGCTCTGCCGGGGCCACGCCCATGACATCGGCGCCCAGCTCGGCGGTCAGCCGCGCCAGTTGTGCGCGGCGCTGTGCCGCGTCGAGCGGCGGCGGCGCCGGCACGGCCAGGTCCAGGCTGGTCGGGCTCAACTCGGCGGCGCAGATGACGGTATGCGTCTGCACCGCCCAGCCCGCGGGCAGGCCGGTGAACTGCGCCTGCACCGTCGCTTCGTCCAAATCGGTGGCGCAGACGGCGCTGTAGCCCCAGCGCTCGATCTCGCGGGTCACGTCGTAGGCCGCGGCGTCGAGCAGGTAGCTGCGCGCCGCCGCGCTCAAGTCCGGTCCTTCGGGCCGACGGTAGCGCAGGCCGAGCGTGACCGCCGAGCGGCCGTCGGGCAGCCATCGCGTCACATCGCCCAGTTCGGGCACGGCCACGAAGTCGCAGCCCTGCCGGTAGGCCATGGCCGCCACGGCCTGCCCCAGCCCACGATGCCCCTCGTCGCCCGCGGGCGTGTTGCGTCGACGGCGTGGCGCGTCGGCATAGCCGCGATCGAAGTAGCGGCGGGCCTTGGGCACGCAGAAGCGCAGGCAGCAACCCATCTCGCCGCCACGCAGGCCGTGCTCGCGGACGTTGGCCAGGATGACCGCCTCGTCCACCACCTCGGGGATGGGCAGGTCCAGGTCCAGGTCGAAGTGCTCACCCCAGGCGCAACGCCACAGGTTCTTGTTGGCCTTGGTATAGACCTTGTCCTCGATGGGCAGCTCGTCGAGGCCGCCAAGCTCCTTGGACAGCGCGCCCGACGGACAAAGCCGCACGCACAACCCGCAGTCGTCGCACACGCTGCCCGGCTCAAGCAGCGGCGTCGGCTCCAGGATCGCGTCGGTGATGACCGTGACGAAGCGTTGCCGCGCGCCATACTCGGGCGTGATGGCCAGCCCGCTGTAGCCCAGGTCCGACAGGCCCGCCGCCACCGAGGCGTAGATGTGGCTCATGTCCGGCGCGAAGTGTGCGGTCAGCTCCTTATACCCCTTGTACCGCCAGATGTTCGAGCTGACGATGGGCACCGCGCGGTAGCCCTCGCGCTCCAGCCACACACCGAGCCGGTACGACATCTCGTCGAGGCGGTCGTTCATACGGTACTGCACGCGGTACGGCCCGATCTCCTGCGGATGCGTCAACCCACCCAGCTCGATGCACGCGTCGGGATGATGGATGGCCATGACCACCACCGACCGCGCCGCCGGGAACAGCCCTTGCGGCGACATCATCAGCGGCGCATGAGCGAACCGCTCGATGTTGGCCACGCCCACCAGGTCCGCCGCCAGCACCTCGCGCGCATAGGCCTTCAGCCGGCCGGTCATCACCGAGTCCACTGCCATCCGCATCCTCCTCATGGCTGAAGGTCATTCATCATCGTGGAATGCCTTCACTGATACAGAAATCGTAGCAGGTTGGGCTGGCGCGAGTCAAGCGTCCAGGCCCGACGGCCGATCTGGCACCAGAACGTTCACGGCGCCCGGCAGAACGCTCACGCTGACCGGCAACTCGCCCGCGGGGTCGCCATCAATCTGCACGGGCACCGCCCCGGCCGACCGCAGCTCGACGCGCGACGCGTGCGCGAAGCAGATGCCCCGTCCAGGGCGCAGCCGGTCGGTCAGCCAGCCGGCCACGAAGCGCGGAAGCGCGCCGCGAACGTGACCGTCGACCCAGCAGACATTGAGCAGGCCATCGTCGCAACGGGCCTCGGCGCAGACCCGGCGGTCGCCGCCATACCGACCGAGGTTGGCCACGATAGCCAGCGACGCCGTGTCGGTGAGCACCGTGCCATCGGCCACCACGCGCGTCAGCGGCCGGCCGCGGCGCAGCAGCGCGGCCAGCAGCGGACGCGCATAGGCGCGCTGGGTGATGCCGCGCGGCCCGCGCGCGGCATGGACCCGCGCCACCACCTCGGCATCGAAGCCCGCGCCGAGGCACATGACGAACCGGGACGTCGCCACGCCAGCCCGCTCCACCAGGCCGATGTCCAGCGACCGCCGCCGGCCCGCCAGGGCCACGCCCACCAACGCTTCGGGCTCGCTGGGCAGGCCCAGCTCGAGCGACACAACGTTGGCCGTGCCCATGGCCACGGGCAGGATGGGCGTGCGCCAGCCGGCGTCGACCAGTCCGTTGATGATCTCGTTGAGCGTGCCGTCACCACCCACCGAGACGATCAGGTCGGCACTGCCGCCTAGCGCGGCGGCCCAGTGCCGCGCATCGCCCGCGGCGCGGGTGACGTGCAGCTCGACCACCCGGCCGGCGGCGGTCAGCAGCCCGGCCAGCTGCTGCGCGCGGGCGAGCGCGGTGGCGCGGCCGCTGGTGGGGTTGACGATCATCAGGACGTGGCGCATCGGCCCGCGGGCCTCCTGCTCACAGCATAGCCCACAGCGCGCACAGCCTGGGCTGGCACCGGCATCTTGTCGGCGGACGGACCGGCTCGACCGCGAACGGCCCCGCCGCGCGGATTACCGCGCCACGTTCGGCAGCACCCGCGCCAGCCCGCTGACCACGCGCGCGAAGCGGTCAAAGTCGAGTGTCTCGGGCCGGTCGGTGGGCTGGTGGTAGTGCGGATTGCGGAACGGCGCGGTGTCGGTGACCATCAGCGCGGGGTAGCCAGCCTTCCAGAATGACCAGTGGTCGGACCAGCCGATGCCGGGGATGCTGTTGGTGGCGGCCATGCCTTCGGACGGGAACGGCACCTGCGCGCGGAACGAGCCGACCGAGCGCCGCACCAGTCGGCCCGAGGTGGCATTGCCGACGAACGCGACAAAGTCGCCCCGGTCCGAGTAGAACAGGTCCAGCGGGTTGGCGTAGCTGGGCCCGGGGTACCGCTGCGTGCCGGGTCGCGCATCGAAGTAACCGATCGACTCCAGGCTCCACATGCCGACCACCGGGGTCCGCGCGCGGCGCAGGCTCTGGGCGTAGACGTAGCTGCCCATGGTCGGCGTCCAGAAGTGCGGCGGCTCCTCGTTGGCGAACGCGACGAAGCGTAGCGTCACCGGCAGGGGCCGGCCGGCGAAGTGTCGGGCCAGGGCCAGCAACGCAGCCACGCCCGAGGCGTTGTCGTCGGCGCCCGGCGTGCCGCCGTCGCTGTCGTAGTGCGCGCCCACCACGAACACGCGCTCGGGCCGCAGCATGCCGCGCAGCTCGGCGACGACGTTGTGGCAGGTCTCGCCGCTGTCCTGATAGCTCTGGCGGCTCACGCCGTAACCGGACTCTGCGAACCGCGCCTCCAGCCAGCGCACCGCCGCGTCGAGCACGCGGGGCGACATGACGTTACGGTCCTCCAGCGGCCCGGCCAGATGGCGCACATCCGCCTCCAGCCGATCGCGCAAGGCCACTTGCTCGGCGGTCAGCGCGGTCAGCGGCCCGTGGTAGGAGCGGCCGGGCATCCACACCATGACCGCCCACAGCAGGACCAGCACCAGCAGCATCGCCACCGTCGCTGTGCGCAACCGACGCCACGTGCCCGCGTCGGCGATGGGCATGCCCAGAAGTGTCATCCGCGTACCCCGCTGGCAGGCTGTTACCCGCGGATGATGCCTGCCAAGCGGGCGATTGTTGCGCTGGCGTTGCCACCGGGTTGCGATCCGCCTTGACGCGGGGATCATCGCTGGGCAACGCTATAGGTGGGACCACCTTTGACGCCCATCGTGCGAGCACGTCTTGGCGCGAGGCCGGGTGGCCCAAGGAGAAATCGTGATGCGCAGAACCAAGATCGGCCGTTCCGGGGCCGGCTTCACGCTGATCGAACTGCTGGTGGTCATCGCCATCATCGCCATCTTGGCCGCCATTCTGTTCCCCGTGTTCGCCAAGGCTCGCGAGAAGGCCCGGCAGTCGAGTTGCCAGAGCAACCTCAAGCAGATGGGTCTGGCCGCTCAGCAGTACGCCAGCGACTACGACAGCAACTATGCCGCCTGCAACACCGGCTCCGCCACCATCCTGGGCGTGACCGGCCGCATCTGGTGGCAGGGCCTGCTTCGGCCGTACACCAAGAGCTACCAGATGTTCGCCTGCCCCAGCTTCACGGGCCCGCGCTTCTACGGCGAGACCGAGGCTTCGCCGTGGCCCGGCGACTCGTCGTACCGCTTCCACGCGGGCTACGGCATGAGCTGGTACCGCCCGGCGGGCATGGCTGACTCGGACCGCGGCCAGTGGGCCGACATCTCCGAGTCGTCCATCCGCAGTCCCGCGGAACTGGTCTACATCACCGAAGGCACCAACATCGTGTGCGGCCCGCGGCCCAGCGGCGGCTACAGCACAGCGCAGTTCACCACGGACAGCCAGAACGACCCCAACCTGTGGCTCTGGCAGCGCCGCCACCTGGAGGGCGCCAACGTGCTGTTCTGCGATGGCCACGTGAAGTGGCAGAAGGTGGAATCGCTCAAGGACGCCAACTGGAACTACCAGTAGGCTGTGCAGTCAGGGCACCTGTCCGGGGTCGAGGCTGAGGCCGAGGCCCTGGGCAGGTGCTTTGTCCGCACGACGGCGTGCTGAGCCGCGCGGGCCAGGCGGCGTCGCCCATGTGGCACAGCCGGCCCGGCTGTGGCTCAACCTGCCTCCCACCCCGACTGCCATCGGCGGGCCACCGACGCTACATCACTCCGCCCGCAACACCACCAGCGCCAGGCTCGGCCGCGGCAGCCGCAGCCCCAGCCCCAGCGCGCCCGCCTCCAGCCGGCCCTGCGTCGGCTCATCGCTCAAGCGCTGGCCGGTGCCCACGCGCCGCACCTCGTAGCTCGTGGCGCCCGTCCACGGCAGGCCGCCGACCGTCAGCGTCAGATCCTCGCGTGCGTCGGCGTAGTTGGTGACCAGCAGCGTCACCGACCGCCGGTCCCCCGCCAGCGTGGCCACGGCGGCCAGCTTGCCCGGCACGGCGCCGTCCACGGCCAGCCGCGTCGGCCCGTCCAGCAGGCGGGCGAAGGCCAGCACGGCGTCGTAGATGGGCCGCGTGGATCCCTGCTCGGTGAACAGACCGAACGGCCCGACCTCGCCGTGGAACAGGTTGGCGGCCGTCAGTGGCGCGGCCTGCAGTTCCAGCAGCGCGGTGGCCACGAAGGTCGCCGCCTCGTCGCCGCTCATGCGCTGGTAGTAGCGTTCGCGCTCCGCGGGCGTGGCCTCGCGCGAGCCGCCATGCCAGTCGGCGTCGGGCAGGTAGTTCCATTCGTTCAGGTGGCTCTCGCTCCGCGCGTGGCCGCTCTGGTCGAGCAGTTGCCGCACCGCGGTCGAGCGCGCCACCAGCTCGGTCGGGTCGTTGGTGTAACAGTGCCAGGAGAAGAAGTCGAGGGGCCAGTTCCCGTCGCGAGCGCGCCGGAGGAACGTGGCCACGAACTCGGTGGGCTCGAAGCGGCCGTCGCGGAACCAGCCGCTGGCGCCCACGCTGGGCCCGCCGACCAGCAGTCTGGCGTCGTGCGCGCGGATGGCGCGTGACGCGGCGGCATACAGCCGATAGTAGTCGTCATCGGTGCCCGACCAGCATGATGGCCGGTTCTCGGGCTCGTTCCAGATCTCCCAGTAGCGGATGCCCCATTGGTGGCCGTTGGCCCAGCCTTCGTTGTAGTGACGGATGATGCCCAGCGCCACCTGCACCCAGCGCTCGGTGTCGGCCGGCGGATGCGCGAACCGCTTGACCGGTGTGTGCTCGATGCTCTCGCCCAGCCGGTAGAGCACCTTGGCGCCGGTGGCGCGCACCGCCGCGATGTAGGCGTCGGTCTGGCGGAAGTCGTAGCTCTCGGGCCGGCTGGGATCGGCCTGGGGGTTGGGGAACACCGCGTGGATGTCGACCACGTCGGGCACCGGCCAGTGGCAGTCGTGCAGCCGCGTCAGTGGCGGATGCAGCGCGGTCTGCGCCGCGGTCACCTCGACCAGCCCGCCGGGCGCCAGCGGCCCCTTGTTGATGCCGTGCAGCGCCCGCAACGGTGGCAGGAGCTGGTCGGCGCGCAACACCAACTGCCCGCTCGCCGCACCCGAAGCCAGTGCCATGACCATCACCACCTTGACCAGAGCGCGACCATGCCGCATCATGCCGCCACGAGCCGTAGCCCTCACCATGCCCCAACCCATCGCCGTACCCTCATTGCCAACATGCAACGCGTCATCCGCGATCCCTTCTCTCTGGATGGGCCAATGAGTCTCGTGCATTTCGGGGCGCCGGAGTGGACCATGGTCGCCGCCATCTCCGCGCAGGCCACCAGCGTCGCCTACCTGCACCAGCCGCGGGTCAAGGCGGCCATCTGCTCGCTGCCCATCCCCTTCACCACCGCCTCGCTGTCGCTCGGCCGGCCGGTTACGGTGCACAACCTGCTGGCGCTGACGCTGCTGTACCTGTTTGCGGTCACCGTGCGCTGGCTGCATACGCGCTGGCGCGTGCCGATCGTGCTGGCCATCGTGTTGTCCGCGGGCGAGTATGTGGCGCTCGGCGCGTTCCTCAACCAGGCGGTGCCCGACAGCGGGCCGCTGTTCTGGATGACCGCCATCGCCACGATCACCGTCGGCTTCTGGCTGCTGGCGCGTATGCCGCATCGCGCCGAGACCGGCTACCGCAGCCCCTTGCCGGTCTACCTGAAAGTGCCCATCCTCAGCGGCGTGATCGCGCTGATGGTGCTGCTCAAGGGCCTGCTGGGCGGGTTCATGACGCTGTTTCCCATCATCAGCTCGGTTGGCAGCTACGAAGCGCGCCACAGCCTGTGGACGCTGGTGCGCCAGTTCCCCGTGACCATGATCACCATCACACCCATGCTCATCGCCTGCCGCCTCTGCCAGAGCCATCTGCCGCTGGGCTGGACGCTGGCCGTGGGCTGGCTGGCCTTCGCCGCGGCGTTCGTGCCGCTGACGCGCGCCGACTGGGCGTCGGCCTGCGTCGCCGACTGCCCGGCCGAGGCCTAGGAGCCACCCTGTCGGGCTAACGCAGCGTCGCTTCGCGCGTCGGCCGCGCCGGCACCGCGCGTCTCGGTGCCGGGCCTTTGAGGGTCGCGATCAGGTACGCGTCGATGTTCGCGTGACGCACCTCGGGCGCACCGGGATAGACCAGCTCGCAGGCGGTGCCAACGCGGCGGCAATGCTCGGCGAGCTTGACCCCGTAGTTGGCGGTGTGCGTGGGATCAGCCTGGTTCTGGCCCAGCGCGGGGGGCGTGGGATAGAACAGGTAGACGGGCGGATCGTCCTCGGTCACCAGCCCATAGGGCGAGTATTCGGCGATGTAGGGCAGCAGGTCACGGCGATGCGCCGCGAAGGCCGCGAAGCTCTTGTCGCGCGAGGCGATGTCGCGCGGGTTCATGAAGCCGAAGGCGTGGCCGCCATAGCGGCTGTTTGGCGTCCAGGCCACGAGCTGGCGCGGGTCCAGCGAGGTCTGCGCCACGTTCACCGCCGCGCACCACAGCCGAGTCGACTCACGCGCGACCGGGTCGCTGCTGAACGGCTGGGCCAGGTCGTCGTGGAAGGCCAGCCAGAGCGACGAGCAGGCTCCGGCCGAGCCGCCGCTGGCGCCGATACGCTGCTTGTCGATGTGCCACTCGCCGGCCCGCGAGCGCACGAACTGCAGCGCCCGCGCGGCATCGTGCAGCGGCCATGAGACCGGCGGCATCACGCCCTCGAGCTGCGCCTGCCAGGAGTAGCGGTAGTTGATGGAGACCACCGAAATGCCCGCCGCCAGACACGCCGCCAGACTGCCCGGCCGGGCCTTGTCGCCAGCGGTCCAGCCGCCACCGTGGATGAAGAACAGCAGCGGCCGAGGGCCGTCGCCCGCGGCCCGGTAGAAGTCGAGCACCTGCCGCTCGTGCGGGCCGTAGGGTACGTTAGCCAGCGTCGGCGCGACGCCCTGCGCGTGGAGCGCGGTGGTGAGCAACAAGCCGAGCAAGGTCACGTATCGAGTCATGGACGGCCTCCGCCGCCCTATTCGCGCGCGCTTGGCCCGCCCCTTCCGTCATCAGGGACGAGCGCCCTGGGAGCGCGGCGCTCCCAGGGCGACCTTCTCTAGCCGCGCGCCAGCGCCGCGAACAGCGCCCAGGCCGCATAGGCCTTGCGGTTGCCGTTCAGCGCCTGGCTGTGCGCCGCGTCGCAGTTGTACCAGTCGACGCCCTCTTTGTGCGCGGCTTGCCAGTCGCGGGCCCAGTTGCGGCCGCCCTGGTAGTCGCAGCCATCGGTGGCCGCGCGCGACAGGTATTCCTTGCCGTCGGGATCGTAGCTCTCGATGTCGGCGAAGTCATAGAGCCACTTTCCGCCCGCGCGGCAGTGCGCGCGCACGATCTCGTTGTTCTGGTTAAGCCGGCCGTTGACGCCGGTGCCGTCGAGATGACCGGTCATGTAGACGAAGCGCACCCCAGGGTAGGCCTTCTCCAGCCGGCCCATGCCGTCCAGGTACCAGCGCACTTCCTTGTTCGGGTCGAAACCGCTCATTTGGCCGCAGAACGACCACATGATCACGTTGACCGCTGGCTGCTTGGCGCCCCGACCGTCGGCGGTGGGCTCGCCCAGCAAGCGGCGCGTATCGATCTCGTACTGCATCGTGCCCGCGTTGGGGCTGACGTAGCCGCAGTCGCTGGGCATGGCGCCGTCCAGGAGACGCAACGCCCCACCCGCGCCGTCACGGTTGAACGTGTACAGCCCGCGGCCACCCATGAACCGGTCCAGCGGGCCCATGCCACTGGGGATCTGGCTGCCGTGCGAGGTGTGACCGTAGGCCACGACCAGCTTCTGCTTGGCGGCCACGATGTCGGCCGCGGGGATGGCCCGCAACGCCGCCAACGTGGCCTGCTGATGGCCGATGACCGCGCCCTTGACCGGATCGGAGCCGGCCCGCGAACACGCGGTCAGCGTCAAGGCGGCCAGCAGCACGCCGCTCATTCGAAACACCATGTGAGCCTCCGATATCACGACCTGCGTGTCGTGAAGTCGACTCATCGTGGCGCGAGGTCATGGCGGGCGCAAGGTGAACTCAGTGGGTCATCTTGCTCTGATCCATGGTCTCGCCGGGCTTCATCTTGCTCATGTCGTGCGCGCCGGTGGTCGGCTTCGTGTCCGCGTTCATCTCGGCGATGTACTTCTCGGGGTCGGCCTTGAACTTGGCGGGGCAGTCGGCGCAGCAGAAGGCGTAGACCTTGCCGTGGTACTCCACGGTCAGCTTGGGGTTGACCTTGTTGCCCTTCTCCACCGGGCAGGTGGTGTTGACCGGCTGCTGGGCAGGGGCCGCGGCGCGGGCCGCGGGCGGGGCAGCGGCGGGTTCGGCCGGCGCCTTTGGCCCACAGCCGGCCAGGCTGACCAGCATCGTGGCGGTCACGGTTACCATCATGGTTCGACTGCGCATGTCGCTCTCCTCGGTATCGTGTGGGCAAGGGAGGCAGACGCGCCCTCAGTGGTTCCCTGGAGTTCCCCGGGGTGCAACACCCGAAATGCGGCCACGGAGGTGCATCGCTGGCCGTGGTGTACGATACTGGGGCAGGCGGTCCCAGGTGTCCGGCCACGCATCCAGAGCCAGGGAGACAGTTGTGACGCCACCGGGCGAAGCCGCGGAACCGACCGACGCAGACACCAGACCCAGCGCCGACCCATGTCCGGTGGTGGGTGTTGGCGCCTCGGCGGGCGGGCTGGCCGCGTTCGAGGCGTTCTTCTCGGGCATGCCGGCCGGTGCCGATCCGGACATGGCCTTTGTGCTGGTCCAGCATCTGGCGCCCGACCACCACAGCCTGTTGGTCGACCTGGTGCAGCGCTACACGCGGATGCAGGTGTGCGAGGCCGAGGACGGCATGCTCGTGCAGCCCAACTGCACCTACATCATCCCGCCGAACCACGACCTGGCGCTGCTCAATGGCGCGCTGCACCTGCTGACCCCGGCTGCGCCGCGCGGGCAGCTGCTGCCCATCGACTTCTTCTTCCGCTCTCTGGCCCAGGAGCTCGGCGAGCGCGCGATGTGCGTGGTGCTGTCGGGCACGGGCAGCGACGGCTCGCTCGGCGCACGCGCGGTCAAGGGCGAAGGCGGCCTGGTGCTGGCCCA
>JACRKZ010000002.1 GCA_016235455.1 Armatimonadota bacterium
GGCCCTGGCAGAGGCCATTGAGGTGGGTGACCAAGAGGGCGAGCTGAGCGTCGCGGAGACCAACCTGCTACGCCGGGAGCTCGACTTCGGCCGCACCGTGCTGGGTCAGGTGATGGTGCCCTGGCCGCGGGTGGAACGGCTGCACGTCCACGCCGACTTCGACGAGGCGCTACGCCGGCTGGCCGCGTCGTCCCACAGCCGCTTCCCGGTCTGCCGGGCGGACGGCGCCGTCGTCGGCGTGCTGCACAGCAAGGACTTGCTGCCCTACCTCGACCAGCCGCTGTCGAACGTGCTGCAGGTGCTGTCGCACCGCCGTACGCCGGCACCGCTGCGCCTACAGGTCGATGTCGCGCTCGACGACGCGCTGCGCCTCATGCGCGGGGCACGCTGCTCGCTGGCGGTCGCCGTCGACGACGCGGGCCGCCCGGTGGGCGTAGTCGCCATGGAGGACCTGGTCGAGGAACTGGTCGGCGAGATCGTCGACGAGTCGGATGCGGGCGTGGTACGCGAGCGGCTGCTGGTGGACGGCCGGCGCACGCTGGCCGACCTGGCCGACGAGGGCGTGGCGCTCGACGGTGAGCCCGACCTGACCGTGGCCGACTTCCTGGCCGGCGCGCTGCCCGAGCCGCCGACGCCCGGCGCGGTGTGGCGCGAAGGCGCCCTGGTGCTGACCGTGGAGGCGCTCGACGCCGATGGCCGCGTGGACGAGGTGCGTGTCGAATGGTGGCTGTCCAGCCGGGAGGCGCGACGATGAGCGTCTGGCTGCCGGCGGCTTTGGCGCTGGTCGTCGCCGCGACCGAAGCGGCGCTCGGCGTGCTCGGCCGCGAGCGGCTGCGCGAACTGGCGCAGCCCTGGGCGGCGCGGCTCACGGCCATCCTGGCGCGCCGCGAGCATGTTCACCAGAGTCTGCGCGCCACGGAGCAACTGCTGCTCGCGGCGACGGTGCTGGCCAGCGGCGAATGGTGGTCCGTGCCGCTGCTGGTGGTGGCCGACCTGCTGGCGCGCGCCGTGGCCGTGGCGGCGCCGGAGCCGGTGGCGGCCCGGTGCTGGCGCGTGGCCGACCTGGTGTGGCGACTGTCACGACCGCTGCTGCTCCTGGCCAGCGACGAGCCGGAGCCTGACGACTCGGGTGACGACGAGCCCGACGAAGCCGTACTGGAGGTAGCCGAGGCGGCCGATGTCGACCCGGAACGCCGGCAGCGCATCGCCGACATCCTCGACTTCGACGACCAGACCCTCGAGGCGGTGATGACCGCGCGCGTGGACATGGTCGGCGTGGCTGGCGAGGCCACGGTGGCCGAGGCCAGCCGCCGCGTCACGGAGTCGGGCCGCAGTCGCCTGCTGGTCTTTGGCCACTCGCCCGACGAGGTGGTCGGCGTGGTCCATGCCCGCGACCTGCTGCGCGCGGCCGACCGCGCCAGACCGGTGCGCGACCTGGCCCGCGCGCCGCTGTTCCTGGCCGCCTCGGCCCGGCTCGGCCGCGCGCTGCGCGAACTGCGGCGGCGGCACAGCTCACTGGCGGTGGTCGTGGATGAGTATGGCGGCACCGCCGGTCTGGTCACCATCGAGGACTTGGTGGAGGAGATCGTCGGCGAGATCCACGACGAGAGCGACCCGCCAGCCGAGCCGGGCCTGCAGCCGCGCGCCGAGGGCGGCTGGCTGGCGCCGGGCCGGCTGGAGCTCGATGAGCTGTGGGATGCGCTGGCCGTCGAACCTCCGGACCTACCTGACTGCCACACGCTCGGCGGCCTGGTGTTCGTCCTCGCGGGCGACCTGCCGACCGCGGGCGAAGCGCTGGTGCTGTCCACCTCGTCGGGCCGGCTGTGGCTGCTGGTGACCGCGCTCGACGGCCGGCGCGTGGCCGAAGTGGCGGTGGTGGTGGTGGCTGCGGATCGACAGGAGGAATTGGCCGAGGCCGAGGCCAATTCGGCCGCGCCGGCCGCCGAGCGCGTCGATCACGACGCCGCGGCGGGCTGGCCGGGATCGTGGTCGCTGTCGACGGCCGAGGCCCGGTTGGAGTATGATGAGGGCATGGGCGGGCAGGTCGCCTGCGCCGAGCTGTTTTCGTTCTGGCCGGCAGGGGAAAAACTCGGTCGGGAAGTGGTCTGGCGGCGGCACCGCGCGCGTGTTGTGGCGGAGCTGGGCGAACGGCTGGAGATCAGTTGGCAGCCGGCGAGCAAGCAGGCCGCCCCTTGAGAGGTAGACGGGTGCACCATGGGTAAGCGGGTCAACGTGAAGCGGGCAACCGTGCCGAAGGTCAACTTCGCCAAGCTGAAGGACGGTTCGGACACACAGGTGCTGGCCTTCGCCTTCTTCGTGCCTGGCCTGGCCTATCTGTTCGCTCTCATGGCGGCGTTCTTCCTGTCCAGCAAGGGCAAGGGCACGAACGCGCTGGTCTTCCTCATCGCCTGGCCTATTGTCTCGTGGATCCTGATCACCATCGTGGCCGGCGGTCATCGTTCGCGGCTCAACAAGAACCACCGGCGCGGCAAAGTGGCCGGCACCGCCTTCCCCGAGGTGCGGGCGCAGCTGGCGACGCTATGCCGCGTGCTCGATATCCCCAAGGTGCCCGATACGTTCATCATCGAGACCGACAAGGCAGCGGCCGTGGTGCGCGGCATGGGCGCGCCCTACCTGATCATCTCGTCACGTATGTTGGAGCTGCTGGCCGACCGTGAGCAGACGGCGTTGTTCGGCGTGTTGTTGGGCCACATCAAGGCCGGCACGGTCAAGTGGCGCACCTTCATGACCACCGCGCTGGAGATGAACCCGATCCTCAAGCTGCTCTGCCTGCCGTGGGTAGTGGTGGCGCTGTTGGGCAAGAACTACATCGAGTACAGCCATTTCAGCGCCGACCGTATCGCGCTGCTGCTGCTCGAAGGCGATTTCCACATGCTGCTCACCTCGCTGATCAAGGTGATGGCACTGACCACCGATTCCATCCCGCCCGACCGCGCCCAGCAGATCATCGCCTTCCTGGGCAAGACCGGCGTCGAGGCGCGTGCCGACGACGTCGAGAACATGTTCGTGCTCAACCAGATGTTCCGCGAGATCCCAGGCCTCAAGGACCGCTGGGAGAACGTCACCCAGACGCCCTCCGACCCGGCCTTCGAGAAGCAACTGGCCATCCTGCACCAGCGCCAGGAGATGCTCAACCCGCCGCGCTGATCACAGCTTGCGGTAGAGGCCGCCGAAGGAGACCGGCGCCAGGCGTTCGTAGCGCCGCGCCAGCTGTTCGGCGGCGCCGCCGGGGCGATTCCAGTCGACGGGCGCGGCCAGCAGATGCCCGACCTCGCGCTCATCCTCTTCGCTCTCGGCCCACGGCGCGCGATGCAGGTAGAAGCCGCCAGGCCGCAGCCAGCGGTCGAACTGCTCGAACACCTGGGTCGGCTCGGGCAGATGCTCCAGCACATCGATGCAGCAGACCAGGTCGAACGACTCCGCGGGCAGCGGCCCGACCGCCTCGTGGTGCAGCAGGATCACATGGTGCAGCCGGTCGCGTTCCAGACGCCAACGCAGGAAGTCCTGGGCCACGTTGGGCACGTCGACCATCACCGCGCTACGACAGCGCGACAGGTGCGGGTAGCTGACCACACCCGTACCGCAGCCAAAGTCCACCACATCGCGCACCAGCCCGGCAGTGTGGAGCTGGCAGATCACGGCGAACACATCGGTGCGATAGAACTGGTCGATGGTATTCAGGCAGACGTTGGCGCGGCCATCGTCGCCCAGCCAGTGAGCGTAGTGGTCGCCGGGAATGCCCTCGGCCAGCATGGCGCGCTGACGCTGTGACCAGGTGGCCGCCTGGTCGTAGACCTGCTCGCGCTCCAGTCCGAAGAAGGCCGCCACATCACCGATGGTCTCATCGCGCACACGGGCCAGCTCCAGCAGGATGTCCATGTCGGCTCCTTCAGCGCGGCTTGATGTGGACCGTGGTCTTGTCACCTGCGTGCAGTGGTCGGTAGCCGCCGCCGCGGAGCACCACGCGGTAAGGCTCCCAGGCGTCGCCCAGCATGATCATGCCACCGGGCACCAGGCAGCGGTCGAGCAGACCCAGCGCGCGCTCGGGATCGGGTTGCGCCAGCAGGCAGACGACCAGCGTGAACGTGTCGGCGGGCAAGGTCACCGCTTGCGCCGTGGTCAGCGTCAGCCCATGGGCCAGGCCGTGCCGGGCCATGCGCCAGGCCGCGAAGTCCAGCGCCGGGCCGGCCTCGGCCACCACGATGGTTGCACTGGCCAGGTGCGCGAACGGCAGCGTCGCCGCCGCGCTGCCGTGACCGTAGTCCAGCAGGCCTGACACGGTGGACTGCATGAACAGGTCGCAGAGCACGTGGAAGCGCTCGCGCTCGTCGAGCAGGTCCAGCACCTCGTGGCAGAGCGCGGCCTCGGTGCCGGGCGCAGCCTCCGCGGCGTGGGCCTGCGCCAACTCGAACACGCGCCCACGTGGCACGTCGAGATAAGCCGCCAGGTCGCCCACGACGCGGTCGATGGCGCGGACGCGCTCAATCTCCAGGCCCTCGGCGCGCTGCCACGTCTGGCTGGGCGAATCCGGTCGGGGCAGATGGGCCAGCTTCGCGAGATCCAGGTTCATGACAGCCCCTCTCGCGGCGCGGCCTGCGTCAGGTGGCCTTCGGGTAGGAGCCCAGCACCACCACACGGCGGCAGACGACCCGCAGGTCATGGATGCCGGCGGCGGTGTGCTCGTCGTCGGCGTGGCCTTCGATATCCACGAAGAACGCGTACTCGAACGGCGCCATGCGCAGCGGCCGCGACTCGATCAGCGTCATGTTGAGCTGGTGCCGGCGCAGCACTTCCAGCGCCTGCACCAGCGCGCCGGGGCGATGGTCGAGGTGCATGACCAGCGACGTCTTGTCGCTGCCCGTGGGCCGCGACCAGGTCGGTCCGAGCGTGAAGAAGCGCGTGCGGTTGTCGCGCAGGTCCTCGATGTTGCGGGCCTGAATGGTCACGCCATAGCGCGTGCCGGCCAGTTCAGTGCCGATGGCGCCCACCATGGGGTCGGCCGCCGCCGCCTCCACCCCGGTGGTTGTCGAGGAGACAGGCACCAGCCGGGCCTGGGGCGCGTTGGCCTTGAGCCACATGCGGCACTGCTCGAGCGCGGCATCTTTGCTCTGGATCTCGCGCAACTGGTCGGGCGCGGTGTTGGCCAGCAGGCAATGGTGGATGTCGACGTACGACTCGCCGACGATCATGTAGTCGCCACCGGTCGCCAACTGGTCGAGCACCTCGCGGATCGTGCCGGCGGTGGAGTTCTCGATGGGCACGACGGCGAACACGGCATCGCCCGAGCGCAGCCCCTCGAACAGGGCGTCCAGGCTGTCGAACGGCTTGTAGATGACGCATTCGCCCCACACATTGCGCGCCGCGACCTCGGTGAACGTGGCCGACGGCCCGAGGAAGGCGACGATAGGCACTTCCTCGAGCGAACGGCAGGCCGAGATGACCTCGCGGAACACGGCCACGGCACCGCGTAGCGGCACGGGATGCACCATCTCGGGCGTCATGCGCTCCAGAATCTCGCGCTCGCGGCCCGGCACATAGGCCGGCATGTTGTGGTTGCGCTTGTACTCGCCCACCTGGATGGCCACCCGCGCGCGGCGAATCAGCAGGTCGAGGACTTGCTGGTCGATGGCGTCGATCTGGGTGCGCAGAGCGGGGATGTCGAGCTCTTCGGGGCGATCTTGGGGCATGACCTGCTCTTTCGTGGTAGGATTGTACGGTCGGGTCAGAGCGGGTGTCAAGCGATGCCCCTGTGCCACCGACCGACGGCACACGCGGGCGGGGCCCTTTCTCAAAGCCCTCCTGCACGCCGCCGCCGGGACCCACCCTTGGGAATTCCCGCGGACGTGTGCGCGAAGAGCGAAAGGAGTACCGATGGCCACCCAAGCCACGGATGCCGCCGCCGGCAAATGGGTCAAATGTGCCGGCTGCAAGGAACTCGTCTACCGCAAGCAGTTCGAGGCATTGCAGCGCGTCTGCCCGCTCTGCAACTACCATCAGCGGCTACGCGCCTCGGAGCGCATCGCCTTCACCGCCGATGAGGGCAGCTTCCGCGAGATGTTTGCCGACATCGTCTCGGCCGACCCCCTCGGCTTCCCCGACTACGGCGACAAGCTGCGTGGCGTCATGCGCCAGACCGGCATGAACGAGGCTGTGGTCACCGGCGAAGCCAGCATCGGCGGCTACCCCGTGGTGCTGGGCGTGCTCGACTTCCATTTCCGTGCGGGCACCATGAGCGCCGCCGTGGGCACCAAGGTGGCCAAGTCGATGGAGCATGGCCGCGAGACCGGCCGGCCTGTCATCCAGTTCATCGCCTCGGGTGGCGCACGGGTCCATGAAGGCTTGCATGCGCTGACCCAGATGGCCAAGACCTCCGCCGCCGTGGCCCGCCTGCAGGCGGCCAAAGTGCCGTTCCTGGTGGTCCTCACCGACCCCTCCATGGCCGGCGTCATGGCCTCCTACGCCTCGCTCGGCGACGTCACGCTGGCCGAGCCGGGCGCGTTGATCGGCTTCACCGGCCCGCGCGTCATCGAGCAGACCTGCCGCATCAAGCTGCCGCCCGACCACCAGACCTCCGAGTTCCAGCTCGACCACGGCATGGTGGATCTGGTCTGCGACCGCATCAAGCTCAAGCCGACGCTCACCGCGCTGCTCAAAGCTCTGATGGGTCCGCTCCCCGAGACCAAGGAGGGCCGCTGATCATGCGCATCATCCCCCTGGAGCAGCCGCTGGCCGACCTGCTCACCCAGATTGAGGACCTCGACGCCGAGCAGTTGCGGCTGCTCGACGCCACCGCCAACGGCGAGGATGTCACCGCCGACCAGAAGCGCATCGAAGGCGAGATCGCCCAGTTGCGGCGCGAGCACGACGCGCTGCAGGCCGATATCTTCGCCTCGTTGACCCCCTTTGACCGCGTGCAGTTGGCCCGCCACCCGGAGCGGCCGTACACGCTGGACTACCTCTCGGTGCTGGTCGCCGACTGGACCGAGCTGCACGGCGACCGCCGCTATGCCGACGACAAGGCCATCGTGGCCGGTCTCGGCCTGCTGGGCGGGACCCGGCCGATCGCCGCCTGCGGGCACCAGAAGGGCCGCAACGTGGCCGAGCGCAAGGCGCGCGGCTTCGGCCAGGCCGGGCCGCCGGGCTACCGCAAGGCGGTGCGCATCATGCAGCTCGCCGCGCGCTTCGGCCACGCGGTGCTGACCTTCATCGACACGCCCGGCGCGGCCTGTTCTCCCGATGCCGAGGAACTGGGCATCAGCGAAGCCCTGGCCGTGAGCCAGATGGAGATGGCGCGCCTGCCGGTGCCGACCATCTGCACCGTGCTCGGCGAAGGCGGCAGCGGTGGCGCGATTGCTCTCGGCGTGGCCGACCACATCATCATGCTCGAGCACAGTTACTACTCGGTCATCGCGCCCGAGGCCTGTGCCTCGATCATCTGGCGCGACGCCAGCCGACCCGCCGAGGCCGCCGACGCACTCAAGCTGAGCGCCACCGACGCCCTGCGGTTTGGCTTCTGCGACGAAGTCCTGCCCGAACCCCTGGGCGGCGCCCACAAAGACCCCACCGGCACCGCCACGGCCCTGGCCGCCAGCATCAATGCTGCACTGGAGCGCCTCGACAAACTGTCGCCCGAGGAGCTGCTGGAGCAGCGCTGGAAGCGCTTCGAGCGCATGGGCCAGGTGGCCACGCTGTAGCCCAGCGGGCGCGCTGCACGCCACGCGTGCGGCGCGCCCGCTCTCCGACTCGCCCTACTCCCCACTCGCGCATCGCGCCCGATGGTGCATTGTTAGCAGTGGAGGTCGACGGACGGATGGATGACGAGGCACTGGCCCAACGCGCCCAGGCGGGCGACCGCGAGGCGTTCGCCGAGCTGGTGCAGCGCCACGCGCCGTCGGTCGGGCGATTGCTGTCGGCCATGGTGGACCGGCCGGAGCAGGTGGCCGACCTCGTCCAGGAGACCTTCTGCAACGCCTGGATTGCGCTGCCACGCTATCGGGCGCGCTGCTTTGGCGGGTGGATCCGCCAGATTGCGCTCAACTGCGGGCGCCAGACGCTGCGGTCGGCCTGGTGGCGGCGGGTGCAGCTCACCGACCAACCCGTCGAGCACCTGACCAACGGCCACTCCGCGCCCTCGCCCAGCGAGGCGCTCCTCAATGGCGAGCGCGTCGCACGCATCCGCGGCGCGGTCGCCCGGCTGCCCCGTGCCCAGGCCGAGGCCGTGCGGCTGCGCTATCTGCTGGGCGAGACCTACACCGCCGCCGCCGAGCTGTTGGGCGTGCCCGAGGGCACCGTCCGCTCCCGCGTTCATGCCGGTGTGGCCCGGCTGCGGGGCGAGCTGGCTGAGTACTTCGAGGAGTTCGACCGATGAACTGCCTGCAATGCCGAGAGCAGATGGCCGAGGCGCCCAACGACGAGGCGCGCGCTCATCTGGCCGAGTGCCCCGCTTGCACCAACGCCTGGAACGAGCACCTGGCCAAGCATGTGCTGGCGCCGGCCGCCGCGCGCGACTGGGCGCCGCCGGCCGAGCTGCTCGGCCAGGTCATGGCCGCTCTGCCCCAAGCGCCTGCCGATCCGGTCACGCTGGCTTTCGGGCCAGAGGGGCTGGCCCGGCCGCGACGGCTCCTGTTGCCCTTGGCGGCGGTCTTCGCCGCGATCTGTCTGCCACGTCTGTCGGGTCTCAGCCTGGATGCCCAGGCCGCCGCGCGGTCCTGGTCGCAGCGCATCGCTCAGGTGCTCGCTCCGAGCCAATCGAGGTAGCGTCATGTCACACCCCGCCCTACTCCATCGCCTTCTCGGCCGTGACCTGAACAGCCTGCTGTGGCGCGCGCTGCTGCTGTGCGCGGTGCTTGAGTTCGTGCTGCCCGGTACGCGTGAGATGGCCAGCGTCGTCCTCAATCCGCAGCGCACCGTGCACCTGGTGACCCAGCAGGACAGCGATGCCGGCGAGCTCGACCGTGTCGCCGCGCGGCTCAACCAGGCCTGGGCCTGGGTCGCCGTGGCCGAGCGCGCCGCCGAGGAGAAGCGCGCCGCCTACTACGAGCGCGCCGTGGCGCTGGCGCCCGACGACGAGGTCGTGCTGGTCCGCCGAGCCGTGGGCCTGTCCTTCTCCACGCGGCGCAACGCGGCGGGCAACGCCATACCCGCGGCCACCGGCATCTCGGTCGCGTCCAGCCCCTTGGCGCCAGCCGCGGCCGAAGCCGCGCGCCTCGCGCCCGACAACGCCGTCGGCTGGTACCTGCTGGCCGCGTCCAAGGTCCGTGCCGGCGACCGCGACGCCGCGCTGAGCGCGTTGCGGCGTGGCAATCGCGCGCCGCGTTGCGACGACCACACCCGCGAAGCCTTGTCCTATGCGGCGCGTCTGGCCCAGGCCCGCGGCGTGGCGTCGTTCGAGAGCTGGCTGACCTGCATGGCCGCCAGCGTCTTCCCACACCTCGCCGCCTACCGTGAAGTGGCCCGCGAACTGGTCAATGGTGGGGCCACGCTGCCCCAGCGCCTTGAGGTGGCAGCCATGGGCGCGCGGTTGCGCGACGGGTCGGCCTCGCTCATCTCGACGCTGGTCGGCATCGCAGTCGAACAGATCGCCTTCGCCGGGCCGACCGACCCGAAAGCCAAGACGCCGCCGAATCAGACCAAGGAGCAGCAGGCCGCGCACCGCCGCGAGCAGACGCTGGCCTTCGCCAAGCTGCTGCGCGACTCCGGCCAGAGCACCGCGGCCACCTGGGTCGAAGGCGAGCTCAAGCGCAACGAGGCGGCGCGCGCGTCGATGGCCCAAGCCGCCCACCTGACCGTCCTGCAACGCGAACTCGACCCGCATCTGGCCGCCTATGGCGCGTGGGCGCTGTGGATGGCGATGGCCGTGCTGGCGGCGTTTGTACTGCTGCTCTGGGCCGCCGGCTGCCGCCGCCCACGGAGCGGGGACGGCATGGCCTGGCGCGCGCGCGACCTGATCACCGTGTGGTGCGCCACCGTGGTGCCGTTCGTGTTGCTTGCCGGCGCGCTGGCGCAGGCCGCGGCCACGCAGTCGTTCGCCCACCTGTTCGCCGCCGCGCCGGCCGATGTGCGCTCGGCGCACACGCTGCTGACCTCGCTGTTGGCCACGGTGCCGCTGCCGCTGTTCTGCAGCCTCGGGCTGCTGCGCGTGGTCACTCGGGCCTACCAGCGCCGCCACCTCGACGCCACCAGCCTGGACTGCGCCAGCTTCGCCCGCGCCTCGACGCGCGCGCTGCTGGTGCCCACCGCGGGACTGTTGCTGCTGCTGGCCTGGGCCGCGCAAGGACCGTGCGTCACGCACCGCCACGCCGTGGCCAACCAGTTGGCGACCTACGGCTTCAACGAGACCAGCGGCATGTCGACGCGCGCGCTGCTGGTGCCCACCGCGGGACTGTTGCTGCTGCTGGCCTGGGCCGCGCAAGGACCGTGCGTCACGCACCGCCACGCCGTGGCCAACCAGTTGGCGACCTACGGCTTCAACGAGACCAGCGGCATGGTCCAGGCCATGGATGCAGCAGCGCCGGCGCGGCCACTGCCGACACTCGAGGCCGAGCGCGCGCGCTGAGGGGGACGGTCATGGCCGCAACTCGTGACCTTGGCCGCGCGGCGCACCGCCTGCTGTGGGCGCTGCTGCTGCTGGCGGCGGTGCTGCAAGTGGCTCTGCCTGAGCTGCGCGAGGTCAGCGGCCTGTGGCTCGGGCGACCGTGGCCAAGCCCAGCCGCCCTCGCGGTGGGCGAGGCCGGGCGTCGCCTGGGCCGGCCGCCGGCGGAGCCACGCGATGCCGCGGCGGCCATGGCGGCGGCAATTCGCGCGAGCTACCAGACCCGCACCGCCGCGGACGCGTGGTCCGGGCTGCGGGCCGCCCAAGCGCGCATGCCCGGCGACGAGCCGCTGCTCATCCGCTCCGCGCTCCGCCTGCGCGCCTTCCCCCTTGAAGATCGGCCCGCCAGCGAAGCACGCGCCATCCGCGAGGCCGCCACGGCAGCCACCCTCGGCGCGCCGGCCAACGCGGTCGGCTGGTACCTGTTGGCCGCCTGCGAGGTCGACGACGGCCATCGCGCCGCGGCCCTGGCCGCCGTGGCCCGCGGCAACCGCTGCCCGCGCGCCGACGAATACGACCGCGAGCTGATACAGGCCAACGCCCGCCACCGACGCAGCACCGGCGACAGTGAGATGGGCTGCTGGATGTCGGCGGTCAACGGCCATCTGTTCGGCCAACTGTCGACCTACCGGCGGTTGGCGCGCTCCCTGCGCGAGTCCGCCACGCCGGCCGAGCGCTTTGAGATCGCGGCCATGGGCGCGCGCCTGCGCGATGGCGCGACACAGTCGATACCCGCGCTGGTGGGCGTGGCCGTGGAGGCCATCGCGTTGGCCGACTACCAGACCCGCCAAACGAGCCAGAAGGACATGACACGCATGCAGCGCGCCGATCTGCTCTGCGCCGGTGCGCGGCGGCTGGCCGACGCCCTGCGGGCCGCCGGGCGGCAGGCCCAGGCCGACTGGCTGACCGGCGAAGCGCGCCGCTTCAGGGCCGCCAAGTCCGGGCCCGCCAGCTCGCTGCCGGAGGCCGTGGAGCATGTGCCGGTCTACGCCGGCACGGCCTCGTGGGTGCAGGCCATGCTGCGCGGCGCGCTGATCCTGCTGGCCGCCTGCGTGGCGCTGGCGCTGAGCCGGCGCGAGCGGCCGTCAGCGGGGGCCGCCGCTCGCGCGCGGCGGGCGGTGCCGTTGCTGCTGACGCTGGCCTACGTGGCATCGACCAGCGTCGGATGCGTGGCCGTTGGGACCTGCTACATGGGCGACCCGGACCGACTCCGCGGGGTCGGCGATGCGCTGTGGTGGCTGGGCTGGGCGCCGTTGGTGGTCGGCTTGCTGGCCGCGCGCCTGGTCGGCCAGGCGGCAGCTCGGCAGTCGGGGCTGAGCGATCCGCGCCGCACACGCGCGCTGATCCGCGGCTGCGCCCTGTCGCTGCTGCTGCCCACCGCCGGGCTCTGGCTGCTGCTGGCCTGGGCCGGTCAGGCGCCGGTCGTCGGGCAGCGCCAGGCCATCATCGCGTCGCTGCGACAGGCGGCTCACGACGAGCTTGGCCCGATGCGCGCCGCCATGGACGCCGCAGCGCCGGCGCGGCCACTGCCCAGGTAGGGAACGTCCGCCCCACGGTGAACGCTCTGGTTGTCAGGCGTACCCTACGGGGGGTGCTCTCATGGCCAAGCGACTCTGGTACCTGGTGCTGGTCGCGGCGGTGCTGCAAGTGGCGGTGCCGGCGCTGCGGGAGCGTATCGGTTTCTGGTTGAGCCCGCCTTGGCCGCACCGTCTGCTGGACCCGGAGCTTAGGCCAGGCACCCGGCTGTGGCGCGCGCGCAGTGAGCCGCGCGACCCACTGGCGCTGCTGGCCACCGCCGAACGGGCCAGCGGCGAGTCGCTCGAGGGCGACCAGCAGGCCTTCGACCGCGCCTTGGCTCAAGCGCCCGGCAACGAACTCCTGGTCATTCGACGCGCGGTCCATCTGCAAGCCTGGTATCGGTCGGACACGCACGAGCAGACGCTCCCGGCGCGCCGCCAAGCCGCGCTGGCCGCCACCCGCCAGGCATCCGACAACGCCGTGGGCTGGTACCTGCTGGCGGCGGCCGAGGCCGAAGCCGGCGAGCGTCAGGCGGCTCGGGCGCATGTGGTCCGCGGCAACCATGCGCTGCGCCTCGACGACGGCTCGCGCCAGGCAGTTGCCGCGGTTCAGCGGCATCTCGAGTGCGCTGGCTACCGACGCCTCAACGCCCTGTCGGTGGCCACGAACGTCTCTACCATGCCCCCACTGGCGCGAGTGCGCGAGCTGGTGCGCGACCTGGCAGGGCCTGGCTCGACGCCGACGGAGCGCTGCCAACTCGCGGCCATGAGCGCGCGCTGGCGCGACGAGTCACCGCAGATCGTGCCCACGCTGGCCGGCTTCGCGGTGTGCGCCATCGCCTACCGCGACCCGGCCGTGCTGGGGCCGCGCAACACCAAGTCCTCCGACGCGGCCTACCTGGCGCGCCTGGCCCGCGACGCGCAGCGACTGGAAGACCAGCTCTCCGCCGAGGGCCATCGCGAGCTGGCGCTTTGGCTGCACGACAGCGCGGCGCGCACCGTCGCCGGGCGCACCCGGTCGCTGCGCCGCGAGGCCTCGGCAGCGGCCAAGGCGGGCCAACGCCACCTCTCCGCCTACATCCTCGCGACGACAGCCACGCTCGCGCTCGGACTGGCGGCGCTGCTAACCTTGTCGCTCGCGCACTGTTGTCCGCGCGGAGCAAGACCTGCGCCACGCGGCGCCTGGCTGGCGGTGCCGGTCGGTTTGGCCGTGATGGCGCTGCTGCTGTGGAGCATCAGCCGGGGCTACTTTGCCTACGCCGAAGAGAGCAACAGAGCCAGGTACGCGCTGCTCTGCGCGATGCTCCTGACTGGCGTGGCTCCGGCTGCGGTGGTCGGGCTCTGGGCACCCCCGCGCCGCTGCGGCGAGGCGACCCGTGCGCTGCTTATCACGATGGCCGCGATCCTGCTGCTCTGCTCCTGGGGCGTTCAGGCACCGGCCATCAGGCACGAGACCAAGACCATTGCGTGGCTCGAATCCATCGCCACCGGCTCCGACGCGGACCTGCTGCGCCAGTCCATGGACGCCGCCGCGCCGGCGCGGCTGCTGCCGACCGAGGCCCGACCATGACCACCCGACGACTCTGGCAGCTTGTGCTGATCGCGGCGTTGCTGCAGGTGGCGGTGCCGGCGCTGCGCGAGCTGGTGCCGTTGTGGCTGCGTGCGCCCTTCAGCTCACGTAGCGTTGGCATGGAAGGCCGGTGCTGGCCACGCCCGCCGCCACCGACCGGCGAGCTGGGCGCACTGGCCCGGGTCGACTACAGCTTGCCCGCCGACCCGCCGCGCATCTGGCAGGCTTTCGAGACCGCGCTCGCTCGGGCGCCCGGCAGTGAGGCGTTGCTCATCGAGCGGGCGCGGCGCATACCGCTCACCCAAGCTGCCTGGGCACGACGCGCGGCGCTCGCCGTGACAGACGCTTTCCCGGACAACGCGGCGGGCTGGTACCTGCTGGCCGCCGCCGACCTCGCCGCGGGCGACCCCGACCTCGCCGCGGGCGACCGCGCCGCCACGTTCGCGGCAGTGCGTCGCGGCAATCGCGCGCCGCGCTACGAGGGCCACGTTGCACTGGCCATGCAGGCCCGCATGGCCAGGCTGATGAGCACCGGCCTGCCCGAATTCGAGAGCCGGCTGCGGGGCGGGATCGTGGACGACACCACGGGCCTGCGCTGCGGGGACCTGGCCAAGCAGCTCTCCGCGGCGCGCTTGACGTCGCTCGAACGGCTGGAGTTGGTGGCCATGGGCGCCCGCTTGCGCGACGGCGGCGAGAGCATCGATAGCTCGTTCTCCGGCTGGCTGCTCCAGGCGCGCCTCTACAACGAGGGCCGCGGCTCGGGCACACCCGAAGCCAGGCGCCGGTCGGCGAACTGCTTGGCGGCCAACCTGCGCAGAGAGCAGCACGCCGACCTGGCGGCCTGGGTCGAGGCGGATATCGAGCGACACGTGGCTTACCCCAAGCGGGCTGGCGAGCCTCGGTCAGTAGGTCCGATCGACGCGTTGACCCGCTGCTGCACCGTCTACTACCTGCTGGCGTGGTGGATCCTGCCGCTCCGTTTCGCGGCCTGGGTGGTGCTCGTCGGCTGCCTGGTGGGCGCTCTGACCGGCTGGCTGCCCGCCGGAGACGAGTGCCGTGTGCCACGCTTCGCCGCCTGGGTGGTGGTTGGCTACGGCGCGTGCACCGCGCTCGCGCTGGCGGCGTTCTGCCTGCGTGCCCCGAGCCCGGTCTGGCCGAGCCACGGTCTCCAGTGGCTCCTGCTGGGCAGCGCGCCGTTGCCACTGGTCGCCGGGTTGCTGTGCGCGCGCCGGACGCACCAGCCCGCGCGGACCGGGCTCGTGACGATCGCCGCGCTGCTCGTGCTCGCGGGCTGGACCGCTCAGCTACCAGCGGCCGCCGCGCGACGGGCCGCCACGCGCTATGCCATCCTGGTGCCGCAAGATGACCTGGCGGAGCGACAGCGCGCCATGGACGCCGCCGCGCCGTGCCGCCTCCTGCCTGCCAACCCGCGCTGAGGAACTCAACCCCGGCGCAACACGATGTGGCTACAGTGAGTAGAGCCGGGACATAGCGGCGGAGCGCCGCGCCGGCGTCGGCCGAACCGCGCGGGCTGCGCCTCGGCCGGAGAGGGGAACCGCGATGCGGACCGCTCGCTGGAGCTTGCGCGTGGTGCTGTTGGCGGTGCTGGCGGGACTGGCGGTCAGGGCCGTGCCCCGGGACTTGCGCGTCGGCCTGCGTGAGGCCATTCGGCAACCGGCGGAAGCCACGCTACGGGTCGACCATGTGGCTTGCACGCCGCTCTCCGGCGCGCGCGCTGGGCGTGGTGGCCAGCAATGGTTGGTCACGTCGGGCGACCGCAGCTTCGTCACCATGGATGGGCAGGTGGGCGCTGCGCTGCAAGCGGGGCATACCTACGTGCTCCGCTTTCACGGCAACGAGCGGTCGGAGCAGTGCCGCCTGCTGGCGGTGGTCAGCGAGCGCTAGTCGCGGCGCAGGCCGTACTTGCGCGCGGCTTCGAGCGCCTTCTCGTGTTGCGGGTCGGCGCGCAGCGCGCCGTCGAGCGCCCAGGCCACGCGGTCGCGCTGGCCCAGCTTGCCATAGACGCGCGCCAGGTTGTACCACACCGACGCCTCGCGGCCGTCCAGTTCCGTGGCGCGGCGCAAGCAGTGCTCGGCGCGATCCAGCCGCTGCACGGCGGCGAAAGCCACGCCCAGGCTGGCCAGGAGCCGCGGGTCGTCCGGCGTACGGTCGTAGAGGCCCACCAGCCAAGTCAAGGCATCGGTGTGATCGCCCAGCTTGAGCGCCTGCCGCGCCCGCCGCCACAACTCGTCCGGGTCAAGCATCTCGGGCGAGGTGCTCACGGTCAGGTCGGGCAACTCCGGCTCGGCCGGCTCGCGGCTCTCGGGCACGGTCTCGGCGTCGGGCAGCATGACCTCGAACAGCGGCGTGATGCCCTGGATGCCGGCCAACTGCACCTCACCCACGTAGCGCGTGCGGTTGCTGAATTCGGGATGGCCGGCCAGGGCTTCCACCACATCGGTGGAGACCAGCACCTGCCCGCCGTTGGCGGCGTCGCAGATGCGCGCGGCCAGGCTGACCGCGGCGCCGCGGTAGTCGTCGTGGTGGCGGCGTGCCAGGCCCCAGTTGATGCCCACCCGCGCGCGAATGGGCGGCAGGCCGCGCGGCCACTCGTGGCCGCGGATGCGGGCCATGAGTTCGGCGCCAAATCGCACGGCGTCGAGCGGCACGGGAAAGGTCAGGAAGAACCCGTCACCGGTGTGCTTGACCTCGCTGCCGTCGTTGTGCCCGAGGCACTCGCGGACAATCGCGTCATGCTCCACCAAGGCCCAGGAGAAGGCATCCTCGTCCGCCTGCCAGAGCTGTGTCGAGCCCTCCACATCCGTGAAGACATAAGCCATCCACCCTGACTGGCTGTGCTGGGGCTTCGACGTCACCGATCCTGTCCTCCTCGCGCAGTCTACGCCTGCCCCCCGAGTGCCGTCAAGGCTCCCGCGCGACGCGGCCCGCGCGATTGACAGCCCTCGCCGAGCGGCATAGAATGCCGCTTCCCAAGCGGTTTACCAGGCGGCCAGGCAACCGATCCGGATAGTCGCAAAGCGAGACGATATCATGGCCTTTCAAGCACCACGCGGCACCCACGATGTGCTGCCGGGCGAGGCGCCCGCCGGGCGCGACGCCGATAGCCGGCTGTTCCACACCTACAAGTGGCAGGCGCTGGAGGCCACCTTCCGCGAGGTCTGCTCACGCTTCGGCGTCGAGGAGATCCGCACGCCCATTTTCGAGGACACGGCGCTGTTCCACCGCAGCGTGGGTGAGGCCACCGACATCGTCGCCAAGGAGACCTACGACCTTGAGGACCGTGGCGGCGACAGCCTGACCTTGCGACCCGAGGGCACCGCCGGCGTCATGCGCGCCATCGTCCAGCACGGCCTGGCTGGTGGGCAGAATGTGTTGCTGCGGCTCTACTACCTCAACAGCCACTTCCGCTACGAGCGCCCGCAGCGCGGCCGCTACCGCCAGCACCACCAGGTGGGCGTCGAATACGTGGGCGCGGACGACCCCATGGCCGACGTCGAGGTCATCGCGCTGGGCATGACCTACCTGCGTGAGGTGGGACTGGACGATGTGCGGCTGGAGATCAACAGCGTGGGCACGCCCACCTGCCGGCCGGTCCACCGCGAGGCACTGCGCGACCACTTGCGGCCGCACCTGGCCGCCATGTCCGAGGACAGCCAGCGCCGGTTCGAGACCAACCCGCTACGCATCCTGGACAGCAAGGACCCGCGTGACCAGGAGTTCATCGAGGGCGCGCCGGCCATGATCGACTACCTCGACGACGAGGCGGCCGAGCACTTTGCCAAGGTCCAGGCCGGCCTGGCCAACCTGGGCATCCCGTTCGTGGTCAACCGCCGGCTGGTGCGCGGGCTGGACTACTACCAGAAGACCGCCTTCGAGGTGGTCCACACCGCGCTGGGCAGCCAGAACGTCGTGCTCGGCGGCGGGCGCTACGACGGCTTGCTGTCCGCGCTCGGCGGACCGGCCGTGGGCGGTGTGGGCTTCGGCTCGGGCGTGGAGCGCGCGCTGCTCATCCTCGAGCAGCTCGAACGGCCGATCGGCGCACGGAAGCTGGCGCAGGTCTACCTGGTGGCTCGGGAGGCCGGCGAGCGAGCCACCGCACAGCGCGTGGCGAGCGAGTTGCGCGCCGCCGGGCTGCGCGTCGACTACGACCTGCAGGGCCGCAGCCAGAAGGCGCAATTGCGCGCGGCCAACAACGCGGGCTGCGGGCATGTGGTGTTCGTGCGCGACGATCTGCCCGCCGGTTGGGTGCAACTCAAGAACATGGCCGATGGCGAACAGGCCGAGCTGGCCATCGCCGACCTGGCGACACGGCTGACGACGGTCTACTTGAGCCGGTAGAAGGCGACCAGCGCCACGAACATACCGATGACCGTAGCGAAGCTGATGGACAGCGAGAAGCCGAAGGTCAGCCGGATCACCGCCAGGTCCATGCACAGCGGCGGCTCCAGCCCCATGCGCATGACGCGGGTCATCCACACGGGTGCGCCGGCGGCCGCCATCAAGCCGTTGATGATCGACCCTATGACCGCGCCGATGGCCACGATGAGCACGAGCCGCACGTTCTGGTTCACGCTTTCTCACTCCGTCCGCGCCTGATTCGACAGCCGAGCCTGGCCAGTGGGTGCAGGTCGCAACTCGCCGCCTCGCTGGCCGGACGCATTGACGATGCGCCGACTCGACTCGTATCATGGGCCATCTCGATAGGAGCCGTGCCCCTTGCGCGCCGCTGTCTACACTGGCCCCGAGCAACTCGCCGTCCTCGACGTGGCCACGCCGGCCTGCCCGGCCGGTGGCGCACTGTTGGCGGTCGAGGCCTGCGCCGTGTGCGGCACCGACGCCCGCATCTACCGCAGCGGCAACCGCGGCATCACGCCACCGCGCATCATCGGCCATGAAGTCGTCGGTCGCATCATCGCCACCGACACGGCCGCCGCGGCGGTGGGCCAGCGAGTCACCGTGGCGCCGGCCGTGGGTTGCGGGGCCTGCCGGCAATGTGCCGCCGGCCGGCCCAATCGCTGCGCGGATCTGCGCACTATCGGTTATCAGTGGGACGGCGCCTTCGCCGAGGTGCTGGCCATCCCGGCAGAGGCCGTGCGGCAAGGCAGTCTCTGTCCCGTACCCGACGCGCTGCCGGCAGAGCAGGCCTGCCTGGCCGAGCCGCTGGCCTGCTGCCTCAACGGCCAGGAACTGGTGGCCAGCGGACCGGGCGACCGCGTGGTCATCGCCGGTGCCGGGCCCATCGGCAGTTTGCACGCGCGCCTGGCCTGGTCACGTGGCGCCAGCCAGGTCATCCTGATCGAGACCAGCGCCGAGCGCCGGGCGCAGGCCGAGCGGTTGGGCCTGGGCACCGTGGTCGCCGACGACAGCGGGGTGCGCGACCTGACCGAGGGTGGCGCCGATGTGGCCATCGTGGCCGCCTCGGTGCCGGCGCTCTATGGGGCCGCGCCACGTTGGCTGGCCAAGGGCGGCCGGCTGAGTCTCTTTGCCGGTTTGCCGCCCAGCGAGACGTTGACGCCGCTGCCGGCCAACCAGATCCACTACGACGAGATCACCGTGGTCGGCGCGCACGGCTCGAGCCCAGCCCACAACCGTACCGCGTTGGCGCTGATCGTCGACGGCCGGCTGTCGGTGGCCGACCTGGTGACGAGCATCTTCCCGCTAGAGGCGTGTGTGGAGGCCATTAGGACGACGCTGGCGGGCCAAGGCGTTAAGAATGTTGTCAGTTTGGCGTAGCTAGGCGCTGGGGCAGGTAATGTAGGGCCTGCCTCGGGGTACGGGGTAAGGGCTTGGTCCGGGCAAATGCTCGGCTGAGCCGTATGAGCCATCATCATCAAGGCCGAGAGGTCACGGATAGGAGGAACAGCTATGGCTGAGGCGCCGCCCAGCAACGAGGTGGTGATCCGCACCGAGAACCTCAGCAAGACCTATCGCAACGGCGCGGAGCAATTGCTCCGCATGCCGGGCGTGACGGCGCTGAGCAATCTGAACATGGAGGTGCATCGCGGTGAGGTGTTCGCGCTGATCGGGCCCAACGGCTCGGGCAAGACGACCACCCTCAAACTGCTGATGGGCTTGATCTTCCCCACCTCCGGTGAAGTCGAGGTGTTCGGCTCGGACCCGCGCACCAGCGTCGATGTCAAGCGACGCATCGGCTTCATGCCCGACGGCCCGTACTTCTACGGCCACCTCAACGGCTATGAACTGCTGGAGTTCTACGCGAACCTGCTGGGCATGGACCGCGCGGCGACCAAGCAGCGCGTGATGGAGCTGCTCGAGAAGCTGGAGATGACCACGCGCGCCAAGCAGCGCGTGCGCACCTACTCCAAGGGCATGCTCCAGCGCATCGGCCTGGCCCATGCGCTGCTCCAGAACCCCGAGATCATCTTCATGGACGAGCCCACCAGCGGCCTCGACCCGGTCGGCACGGCCGATATGCACCAGATGGTGCGGCAGATGAAATCCGAGGGCAAGACGGTCTTCCTGTGCAGCCATTTCCTCACCGAGATCGAGGACCTCTGCGACCGCGTGATCCTGCTCGATCGCGGCCGCACGCTACAGTACGGCGACCTCAACTCGCTGCTGGCCGAGCCCGGCAAGATGCGGGTGCGCCTGTCGGCGGTCAGCGCCGCGGCGCGCGCCAGGCTGCTGCCCATGGGCCGGCCGCTGGCCGAGGACCAGGCCCAGGGCAACCTGGAGCTTGTCGTGGCCGACGGCACGGACACGCACAACACCATCTCGACCGCCAACGAGCTGGGCGCCCACCTGGACCTGGTGGCGCCTATGCGACGCACGCTGGAAGAGGTGTTCATGGAGTCGATCGCGCGACAGCAGGCTGACGCGCCGTGGCAAGACGGCGACCGTGGCCTGGCCCACTTGGTCGAGCGTGAGGAGGGTTGATGATGGGTGCCATTCTGGCCATTGCCAAGGCCACCTATCGCGAGAGCATTCGCCAGCGCGTGTTGCTGGTGGTGCTGTTGCTGGGCCTGCTGCTCATTGGCGTGTCAATCGCCTTCTCCAGCCTGTCCACGGGTGAGGAGTTCCGTTTCATCGTCGACTTCGGCCTGACCGGCTTCGTCATGGTCGGCCTGGGTCTGGCATGTATTCTCGGCGGGTTCATGATCCCCGGCGAGATCGACCGGCGCATCGTGATGACGGTGCTGACCAAGCCGGTCAGCCGCTTCCAGTACCTGTTCGGCAAGTTCCTGGGCGCGGCGCTGGTCATCTTCATCGTCGACGTCCTGATGGGCATCCCGTTCATCGCCGCCTACATGTGGAAGCATCCGCAGCACCAGTTCAACCCGGTGCTGCCGCTGGCCCTGTTCTGCATGTTCCTGCAGACCGTGGTCCTGCTGGGCGCGGCGATGCTGCTGTCGACCTTCTCGTCGTCGTCGTTCACCGTCATCGCCACGGGCTTTGTGTATGTGGTGGGCTCGGTGAACAAATACGTGGCGCAGCTCGCCGAACACGGCGACAGCCGCGTGCAGAAGCTGATCTTCGGCGTGTTGGCCAAGATCGTGCCCAACTTCCAGAACTTCGACCTGCGCCAGGCGCTGTTGGCCGAGATGCCGGTCGACTGGCACCACATCGCGGTCGATGTGGTGGGCTACACCATCTTGTTCCTGTTCGTCGTTTTGTCGGTCGCCTGGCTGTTCTTCAGCGAGCGCGAGTTCTGATGACGAGGGACACACTATGAGCCAACGAACAGGCAAACTCATCGCCTGGGCTGTGCTCCTGATCGGCATCGTCGGGCAGTTCCCGCTGCAATCGCGGATCGATCGCTACCGCAGCACGTTCCGCATCAGCATGTACGCCGACGCCCGACCCGAGGAACTCACCCAGGTCGAGACCAAGCTCAAGGAGATGGGCCTCAACCCGCGCCGCGGGCAGGTTCTGGACAAGACGGGCAAGCCGGCGGTGCTGTTCATCGCCGAAGTGCCCCGCGCCGAGTGGGGCGGCACGTACGAGAAGTACATCACCGCCGTACATGGCGTCGACCGCGTCGACCGTGTGGTGCCCGGCCTCAACGAGCAGGGCATTCCGCTGGACCAGGTGCAGTCGCTCAACGTGCAGGACGTAGGCATCATCGTCATGGCGGCGCTCATCGGCGGCTTCCGCAAGAGCGCGGCCAACGTGCTGTGGCTGCAGAACGAAGAGAACTGGCATGCCGGCAAGGGCTATCGCACCGTGCCGCTGGCCAAGGCCGTCACGCTGCTCGACCCCTACTTCACCGAAGCCTGGGTCCTCACGTGCTGGCATCTGGCCTACAACATGAGCGTGGAGGCCAAGACGCCCGACGAGGCAGCCGAGTTGATCAAGACCGGCCTGGACTTCGCCAAGGGTGGCTTGCCGTGGAACTCGACACGGTTCGAGTTGTACCAGGAGATCGGCTGGACCTACTACGACAAGCTCCAGAACTACGAAATGGCCGCCGATTACCTCAAGCGCGCCGTGGGCCATCCGCACCCGACCTTCCTCGAGCGCATGATTGCCCACGCCTACGAGCGCATCCCCGATATCGACAATGCGCTCAAGTGGTACAACATCTCGCTGCGCAAGTACGGTGACAAGGACCCCGTGGCCAACGGCGCCGTGGCCACGATCACCGAGCGCTACCTCAACGCCTGGAACCTGTACAAGACCGGCGACTACAAGGGCGCGCTGGTCAAGCTGGATGCCGACTGGACGGCCGCCCTGGCGCGCGCCGACCGGCAGCCCAGCGACACCATCTACCAGCACTTCCGAGCCCGCATCTTCGAGAAGCTGGCCGAGGAGCCGGGCGCCGATCGCACCGCCATGTACCGCCAGGCTTTCGCCATCTGGCTGGACGCGGCCAAGACCAACGCCACCGACCGCCTGGCCCGGCGCCGGGTGCTCATCCTGGCGGACAACTTCCCCGAGTGGAAGTCCCAGGTGCCGGCCGGCTTCAACGACGTTGGCCTGCCCGAGAAGCGCAACGACCTCAAGCCCGAACACGGCTCGGGTCGCGCGGCGGAGCCCAAGAAGGCGCCCGACGGCGCCGAGAAGGGCCAGAAGAAGGGGCCGGACGACGGCCACGGGCACTGATCGGCCGCCCGACCAGGCTCAACGGGACGCGCTTGCGGGCGCGTCCCGTTGCCTTTGGGTTACAAGTTGGCGACTTGTGGCGTTGCGCGCCAGCCTGGCGCTTGACGTCGGGCCGCGTCGGTGTAGCATTGCGCCTGCTTGGGGTCGGCGATCTGCCGTCCCAGCCGAGTCGGCGCCATGCGGACGAGCAGCAGAATGGGTTTGGAACGAACGTCCTGACGGCGTCGCTTTTCTAGCGTGGTCCGCACAGGGCGTTTTTTCTAATGCCGACAGAGAGGCACCAAGATGAAGATCGTTGTCGTGGGCTGCGGCCGCGTAGGCGCGGAGTTGGCTCATCGCTTCGTGGGCAAGGGCCACGATGTGACCGTCGTCGACCACCAGCACCAGGCGCTCGACGCCCTGTCGCCCGACTTCCGGGGCCGCATCGTCGAGGGTGAGCCGCTGGCCCAGGATACTCTGCATCGCGCCGGCGTGGCCGAGGCCGACGGCGTAGCCGTGGTCACCGACAACGACACGGTCAATGCCGTGGTCGCCCATGTCTGCAACACGGTCTACCACGTGCCGCGCGTCGTGGTGCGCAACTACGACCCGCGCCGCCTGCCTCTGTTGGAGGCCTTCAATCTGCAGGCCATCGGCTCCATCATGTGGGGCGCCCACCGCCTGGAGGAAATGCTCTACAACACCGATACCGAGACGGTCTTCTCGGCGGGCAACGGCGAGGTGGAGATCATCGAGATGGTCATCCCGCCGGCTTGGCAACAGCGCACGCTGGCCGAGCTGATCACCGGCGTCGAATGCGTGCCTGCCGCCATCACACGCAATGGCCGGGCCGCGCTGCCCGCGGTCGGCGGCCTGCTGGAGGCCAACGACCTCCTGCACGTCAGCGCCACGCCCGACGCGGCGCGCATCCTGAGGGCCCGGCTGGGCCAGGAGGCCTGACATGAATGTGATGATTGCCGGCGGCGGCCGCACGGGCGAGCAACTGGCCGCGCTGCTCCTGGCCAACGACCACCAGGTGCGCATCATTGAGCACCGCCGCGAGATCCTCGCGCTGCTGCACCGCGAGCTGCCCACCGAGGTCGTCTACGAGGGCGACTATACCGACCCCGTGGTGCTCGAACAAGCTGGTATCTCCGGCGTCGATGTGTTCGCTGCCTGCACCGGCGACGACCACACCAACCTGGTGCTGTGCAACTACGCCAAACGCTTCTATGCCGCGCGACGGACCATTGCGCGGGTCAACAATCCGCGCAATGCGTGGCTGTTCGACGAGAAGTTCAACGTCGACTTCGCGCTCAACCAGGCGCAGATCCTCGCCAGCATGATCGAGGAGGAGATGACGCCGCACGAACTGGTCACCCTGCTCAAGCTGCAGCGCGGCAAGTACTCCCTCGTGGAGGAGACCATCGCGCCCGACTCACCTGTGGTTGGCGAGGCCATCCGCGTGTTGCCGCTGGCCGCCGAATGCGTCATCGCCGCCATTCTGCGCAACGGTGACCTGGTCGTGCCGCGCGGCGACACAGTGCTGCAGGCCGGCGACCAGATCCTGTCGATCACCGACCGTGAAGGCGCGGACCGGCTGGCCAGCGTGCTGTCCAACGGCGCCTGGCTCGGAGAGCGTGGCAAGTAAGCATGGAATCCAACTCGATGTCGACTGTGCTGCATCGACCCGGCGACCATACCCATCGCCGGAATTGGCGCACCGTCCTGGTGGGCAAGCCGCTGCCCACCGACGCGGCGCCTCACCAGACCGTCGGCAAGTTCATCGGCCTGGCCGTGTTCGCCTCCGATGCACTGTCCTCATCGGCCTACGCCACGCAGGAGATCCTGCACATCCTGGCCGCCGCCGGCACGTCGGCCATGGCCAATGTGCTGCCCATCTCCATGGCCATTGTGGTGCTGCTGGCCATCGTCTCGCTCTCGTATGAGCAGACCATCCATGCCTACCCCAACGGCGGCGGCTCGTACATCGTCGCGCGCGACAACCTGGGCCGGCTGCCCTCGCAGATCGCCGGCGCCTCGCTGTGGACCGACTACATCCTGACCGTGGCCGTGTCCATCTCGTCAGGTGTGGCGCAGCTCACCTATGCCTTCCCTAGCCTGCTGGAGTACCGCGCTTATATCGCCATGGGGCTGGTCGTCTTGATCACCATGGTCAACCTGCGCGGGGTCAAGGAGTCAGGTGCGGCGTTCGCTCTGCCCACGTATTTCTTTGTGGCGATGATGTTGCTGACCATCGCCACCGGGCTGTACCGGTACTTCACCGGCAGCCTGCCAACCGTGCCCAATCCGCCGGCGATCGAGCATCAGGGCCAGATGGTGAGCGTCGGTGCTTTCCTGCTGCTGCACGCCTTCTCGAGCGGCACGGCGGCGCTCACCGGCGTGGAAGCCATCTCCGACGGCATTCAGGCGTTCAACCAACCACGGTCCCGCAACGCCGGCATCACGCTCATCTGGATGAGCTCGATTCTGGCGGTGCTGTTCCTCAGCATCTCGTTCTTCGCCTACCACATCGGCGCGGTGCCCAGCGAGGCAGAGACCGTCATCAGCCAGATCGGACGGACCATCTGGGGTGATTCGGCCGCTTACACGACGCTGATCTGGTCGACGACCGTGATCCTGATCATGGCCGCCAACACGTCGTTCGCCGACTTTCCGCGGCTGAGTGCCTTCCTGGCGGCCGACGGCTTCCTGCCACGCCAACTGGCCTTCCGCGGCAGCCGACTGGTCTACTCGCGCGGCATCGTTACCCTCGCGCTCCTGGCCTGCCTGCTCATCTACGCCTTCGATGCCAGCGTCAACCGGCTCATCCCGCTGTACGCCATCGGCGTGTTCCTGGGCTTCACACTGTCGCAAGCCGGCATGGCCAAGCGCTGGATCAAGGCTGGCCGACTGAAGGCCGGCGAGACCGTGCAGGAACGCGGCTCAGTGCTCGCCCACGAGCCCAAGTGGCGCAGCAAGATGCTCATCAACGGGTTCGGCTCCTGCCTGACGCTCGTTGTGATGTGCATCTTCGCCATCACCAAGTTCACGACCGGCGCCTGGGTGGTGCTGGTCATCATCCCCCTGCTCGTGCTCGTCTTCTCGGCCATCAACGCGCACTACCGCGACATCGCCCGGCGACTCTCGCTGGCCAGCTATACCGCACAGCCGCGCACCCGGCGCCACCGCGTCATCGTCGCGGTCAGCGGCGTCCACGCCGGCTCGTTGCAGGCGCTGCACTACGCGCGATCCATCACCAGCGATGTCACCGCGGTCCACGTCTCCCTCGACCCCGAGGACGCGCACCGCGTCACGCAGCTCTGGGACACATGGGGGCAGGGCGTGCGCCTGGTCATGCTGGAATCGCCCTACCGCCTGTTGCTCGACCCGCTGCTCAAGTACATCAACGAGCTGCTGGTCTACCGCCAGCCCGACGAGACCGTGACCATCGTGGTGCCGCAGTTCGTGCCCGCCAAAACCTGGCACAACCTGCTGCATACCCAGGCCGCGCTGTTCCTGCGCATGGCCTTGATGTTCAAGCGCGGCGTGGTCGTGGTCGACGTGCCCTACCAACTCGACGACAACTGAGTCACCGCAAACAGCGACGCTTCCCTTCTCGCGTGCCGAAGAGGGAAGCGTCGGTACGCCAGAGCCCCCTTGCCCAGGGGCGGCATCACCGTTTGGGCGCGCCTGATCCGGTCACTTCGTCGCACGCCGCACGTCGTCCTCGCTGACAATGCCGCCGGCTTCGGCAGGCTGCACGTCGGCCAGTTCGATGCCCAGTTCGCGCGCCAGCCGGCGCGCGGCGGGCGTGGCGCGGACGCGGCCGCCAGCGGCGGCTGACGGCGTCGAGGCCGAGGCGCTGACGTCGATGGTCACCTCGAGCTTGGCGCGGTGCTCGGCCAGGAGGCGTTCGTTGTCCGCGGTGGGGTCGACCAGCGCCTCGTCGGCCGCGCCGATCTGCGCCAGGACGAAGCCCACGGGGACCAGGCTGCCGGCGCTGGCCAGCAGCCGGCGTACGGTGCCGCCAACGGGGCTCTCGTACTCGAAGGTCACCTTGTCAGTGATCAACTCGACGAACTTGGCCCCCGGCTCAATGACGTCGCCCACGGCCACCAGCCAGGCTCCGACGGTGGCCTCCTCCATGTTGGCGTCCACCTTCTCCAGCGCCACGTTGTGCACCATCTAGCTGCTCTCCCGGCCCAGCGCACGAGCGTAGAACGCCTCATAGCGCGGCACGACCACTTTGGTATCGAACCACTCCACCGCCCGTCGGCGACCGGCCTCGGCCATGGCGCGACGACGGTCGGTGTCCTGCAGCAGGGCGATCTGCGCCTCCGCCAAGGCTTCGACGTCGCCCGGCGTGGTGAGGGTCCCCGTTTCGCCGTGGGCCACAAGCTCGGGCAGGCCGCCCACCCGCGGCGCCACCACGGCCACGCCGCAGCTCATCGCCTCCAGCGTGGACATGCCGAAGCTCTCCTGCTCCGAGGCCATGACGAACAGGTCGGCGCAGCCCAGATAGGGCGCCACGTCGTCCTGCCGGCCCAGGAAGGTCACCTTGCAGCCGATGCCCAGCTCACTCGCCAGACGCGTGGCCTCATCCTTCTCCGGACCGTCACCGACGATGACCAGCCGCGCGTCGGTCGCCGCCGTGACCGCCTGGTGCGCGCGGACGATGTCGAAGACGCGCTTGATCGGCCGCAGGTTGCTCACGTGCATGACCATCAGTTCGCGGTCGCCGCAGGTGATCATGTCACGCAGTTGCGGGCACTTGCAGGGCCGAAAATGGTCTGTGTCGACGAAGTTGTGGATCACTTCCACCGGTCGCTTCAGGCCCAGGTCGGCCTCGCTGGCCTCGGCCAGATTCTGCGAGACGGCGGACACGGCGTCGGACTCGTTGATCGAGAAGCGCACGATGTGACGGTACGACGGGTCGAGGCCGACCAGTCGGGTGTCGGTGCCGTGCAGCGTCGTGGCCACCTTCACATCGCACTCGCAGCTCATGCGCGCCAGGTAGGCAGCGGTGGAATGTGGGATGGCGTAGTGGGCGTGGATGACGTCCAGCCCGTACCGCTCCGTGACCTCAGCCAGCCGCGTGGCCAGCGCCAGCACATACGGAGTGGACTGGAACACCGGATAGGGCATCGGCGTGACCTGGTGGAACCAGACGCGTTCGCCGAGCTCATCGACCCTGAACGGCACGTCGTTGGTGACGAAGTGCACCTCGTGGCCGTTGCGCGCGAGCGCCTTGCCGAGTTCGGCGGCGACCACGCCGCTGCCACCCACGCCAGGGAAACAGGTGATGCCTATGCGTAGCACGATTCGCCCATCCTGCCAGCCAGCCGAGCCGCCGGCCGGGTCTGAGTATAGCCCGGTGGCCGCCGACTGTGCTACAACATTGGCATGTTGACCGAACACGCCCAACTCGTTACCTGGTGCCTGGGCTTGTTGGCCACGGCCACGCTCACCGGACTGGGCATCATGCTGCGCCAGTGGCAAGCCGGCCGCCTGGTCATTGACCGGCGCCAACTGCGCGTGCGCCTCACCGGCGGGCTGGTGCTGCTGGCCATCTGGGTGCTTCTGGGCGCTCTGCTGGTGGGCATTGATCCGCTCAGCCAGCGACGGCCCTGGGTCGGCTGCTTCGGTGCCGTGCTGCTGCTGTGCGTGCTGCTGCTCATGCTGGCCATGCTCGACATGCGCCTGCTGGTGCTCAACCGCTTGCGGGCCGAGTCGCGCCTGGCCTCCGAGACCGCCAAGCTCTGGAAGCAGGGCCGCGATGGCTCCTAGCGAAGCCATGGCGCGCGCGCTGGCGCTGGCCGAACTCGCGCACGGCCGCACATCGCCCAACCCCGTGGTCGGTTCGGTCATCGTGGCCGACGGCAAGGTGGTCGGCGAGGGCTACCACCACGGGCCGGGCCAGCCCCATGCCGAGCGCGAAGCCCTGGCCGCGGCGGGTGACAAGGCACGTGGCGCCACGCTCTATTGCACGCTCGAGCCCTGCTGCCACCATGGGCGCACACCGCCGTGCACCGACGGCATCATCGCCGCCGGGGTGACGCGTGTGGTGTTCGGTGTGCTCGACGCAGACCCCAAGGTCGCCGGCCGCGGCGCCGCGCAACTGCGGGCCGCAGGCATCGACGTGGAGCACGGCCTGTTGGCCCCCGAGATCGGGCGTCAGTTGGGCGCCTATCTGCATCACCGCCGCACGGGCCGGCCGCTGGTCACCGCCAAGTGGGCCATGACCCTCGACGGCAAGCTGGCCACCGCCACCGGCGACAGCCGCTGGGTCAGCGGGCCGACGGCACGGCACATGGTCCACGAGTTGCGTGACCATGTCGATGCCGTGCTGGTTGGCTCGGGCACGGTGCTGGCGGACGATCCCAGCCTGACGGTACGGCTTGACCATCCCAGCCGCCCGACCCGCAACCCGCTACGCGTAGTGGTGGACACCCACGGGCGCGTGCCGGCCACGGCGCGGCTGTTTGGCGATGGCGAAGCGCCCACGCTGCTGGTCGTCGGAGCCTCCTGCCCGGTGACCGAGCGCGGTCAGGCCGAGGTGCTGCGGTTGCCCGAGCGCGACGGCCATGTCGACCTCACGGCGCTGCTGACGGCGCTGGGCGAGCGCGGCATCGTGGAGTTGCTGTGTGAGGCCGGCGGCGGCCTGACCGGCGCGCTGCTGCGAGCCGGCCTGATCGATCGCGTCATGGCGATCATCGCGCCCAAGCTGGTGGGTGGCGACGGCCCGACGCCGTGGGACGGTGCCGGCCGGGAACCGATGTCGGCGGCGCTGCGCTTGATTGAAGTGGAGATGACGCCCGCCGGGGACGACTACGTGCTCCGCGGCCGGCTAGAGAGGGCCTGATGTTCACTGGTATCGTCGAGGAGATCGGCACGCTCGAACGCGTCGAGCAGCGCGGCAATCTGTCGCGGCTGTGGTTCCGCGGAGCAACCGTCCTCTCGGACGCGCGGCTCGGCGACAGCATCGCGCACAACGGCGTCTGCCTGACCATCGCCGAACTCAAGCCGCCGCTGTACGGTTGCGATGTCATGGCCGAGACGCTGCGCGTGACCACGTTGGGCGCCTTGCGCGCGGGAAGCCGCGTCAATCTGGAGCGCGCCATGGCGGCCGGCGGGCGCTTTGGCGGGCACATCGTGCAGGGCCATGTGGACGGCGTCGGCACCATTGAGCGCATCGACAGGCTCGATCAGTGGATCGTCTATCGTCTCAGCGCGCCCGACACGGTGCAGCCGTATGTGGTGCGCAAGGGGTCGGTCACCATCGACGGCATCAGCCTGACCGTGGTGGATGCGGATGCCGAGGGCTTTACGGTAAGCCTGATTCCTCATACCCTTGGAGTTACGACGCTCGGCGAACGCAAGGTAGGCGACCGCGTCAACCTGGAGGCCGATGTGCTGGCCAGATACGTCGTGGCCACGCTGGCCCGGCTGTCGGGCCGGAGCGCCGACGAGAGTGCCGCCACCAGTCCACAGGCCGGCTCCGGCATGACCTGGACCTGGCTGGCCGAGCACGGTTTTGGGTAGGCCATTGTGACGCCAGAGCAGCCGATTCGATTGGACAAGGTGGTCGACGCCATCGCCGCGGTGCGCGCCGGGCAGATGGTCGTCGTCGTCGACGACGAGGACCGCGAGAACGAGGGCGACCTCGTCGCCGCCGCCGAACTCGTCACGCCGCAGACCATCAACTTCATGGAGACCCATGGTCGGGGCCTGCTGTGCGCGCCGGTCACCCGCGAGCGCATCGCCGAGTTGAACATCCCCATCATCACCCACGGCAAGCGCGAGCAGTTCGCCTGCACGTACGCGCTGCCGGTGGACGCCGCCGAGGACGTGACCACGGGCATCTCGGCCACCGACCGCTCGGTGACCATCCGCCGGCTGGCCGACCCCGCGGCCGGTGCCGACGCTTTCGTCCATGGTGGCCATGTGCAGCCCATCGTCGGCGTGCCCGGGGGTGTGTTGCGCCGGTCGGGCCACACCGAGGCCACGCTCGACCTGGCCCGGCTGGCGGGCCTGCGACCCGCCGCGGTACTGTGCGAGGTCAAGCGCGACGACGGCGAGATGATGCGTCTGCCCGAACTCCGCGAGTTCGCCGACCGCCACGGGCTGCTGCTCATCTCCATCGCCGACCTCATCGAGCATCGCCGGCGCAATGAGCTGCTGGTGCGCCGCGTGACCACGGTGCACATGCCCACCGAGGCCGGTGAGTTCGACTGCGTGGCCTACGAGAGCGTCATCGACGGCAGCCCGTTCGTGGCCCTGGTTAAGGGTGAGATCGACCCCAACGTGCCAGTCCTGGTGCGCATGCACTCGGAGTGCCTGACCGGCGATGCGCTGCTGTCGCGCCGCTGCGACTGCGGCAAGCAGTTGCGCGCGGCGCTCGACCGCATCGAGCAGGAGGGCCACGGCGTGCTGGTCTATGTGCGTCAGGAGGGCCGCGGCATCGGCTTGATCAACAAGCTGCGGGCTTACGCGCTGCAGGACGGCGGCCTGGACACGGTGGAGGCCAACCTGCACCTGGGCTTCCCGGCCGACCTGCGCGAGTACGGGCTCGGCGCTCAGGTACTGCTCGATCTGGGCGTGCAGAAGATGCGCCTGATGACCAACAACCAGCGCAAGATCGTCGGTCTGCAAGGCTATGGACTGGAAGTGGTGGAGCGCGTGCCCCTGGTCACCGAAGTGACCGAGGACAACCAGCGCTACCTGGATACCAAGCGCCGCAAGCTGGGCCATTTCCTGCCCCACTTGGACGATGAGGAGCAAGTCGATGGGTAAGACGTTCGAGGGCTCGCTGCTGGGCCACGGCCTCAAAGTGGCCGTGGTGGTGGCACGCTTCAATGAGCTGATCACCAGCAAACTGCTGGGCGGCTGCCGCGACGGCCTGGAGCGCCACGGTGTCAGCGCCGACGACATCGACGTGGCCTGGGTGCCCGGCTCGTGGGAGATCGCGCTGGTGGCCGACAAGTTGGCCTGCTCGGGCCGCTACGACGCGGTGATCTGCCTGGGCGCGGTCATCCGCGGCGGCACCCCACACTTCGACTATGTTGCCGGCGAGACCAGCAAGGGCGTCGCGCAGGCCGGCCTCAAGTCGGGCAAGCCGGTCGTCTTCGGTGTGTTGACCACCAACACCATCGACGAGGCCATCGAGCGCGCCGGCACCAAGATGGGCAACAAGGGCTTCGACGCCGCCGTGGGCGCCATCGAAATGGCCAACCTGTTGCGCACCATCGACCAAGGCTAGCCGCCGCTATCGGCGACAGGGGATTGTCATGGGCGCCACACCCCGCGTACGCTACGGCCTCGTCATCGTGCTCGCCACCGCCTTCGGCTTCGCCGCGGGCGTGGTAGGCTTCGCCGCCGCCATGGTCTATGGCCCACGGCTGGGCCTGCGGACGGCAGCGGCACCCCCGGCCGCGGCGGCCACGCCCACCGCCGATGCCCACGGCGCGCGCATTGCCACGGCGGTGAAGCGCATCGAACCGGCAGTGGTCACCATCGATACCTTCCAGAGCGGTGAGCGCGTCGTGCCGCCGCTGCTGCGCGACTTCCTAGGCGACACACCGGACCTGGGCGAGATGCCGCGCGGCTCCGGCTCCGGATTCATCGTCGACGCCCGCGAGGGCCATGTGGTCACCAACCAGCACGTCCGTGGGTCGCAGCATGGTCGCCGGCGGCCGCGAGTACCGCAACCTGGTGCAGACCGACGCGGCCATCAACATGGGCAACTCCGGCGGTCCCCTGTGCGACATCGAGGGTCGTGTGATCGGCGTCAATTCGGCCATCTTCTCGCTCACCGGCACCAACCTGGGCATCGGCTTCGCCATCCCCATCGACGACGCCATGGGCATCGCGCGTAACCTCATCGCCCACGGCGGGGTGCCGTGGCTGGGTGTGTCACTGCTGGACCTGACGCCCGAGTTGGCCAAGACGCACGGTCTGAGCGCCGACCACGGCGTTCTGGTGCGTGACGCCATCGCCGGCGGGCCCGCCGCCAAGGCCGGGGTGCAGGCGCGCGACCTGCTGGTCAGCGTGGATGGCAAGCCGGTGAAGTCCACCGCCGAGCTCAACCAGATCGTGCTGGGCACGACGATCGGCCGCGAGACGCCGCTGGTCATCCGCCGTGAAGGCAAGGAGCTCACCTTGCGTTTGACGATTGGCGCGAGGCCCATGCAATGAGGTTCCGAACGGCATTCCTGGGGGCACTGATGGTCGGCGCCGCGTTGGTCTGCGGCTGCGCCAAGTACCCCGGCGACGCCGTGGTCACCCGGCGGTTGCTGGACATGCGCATGACGCTGCGCGGCGTGCCGGACGTCAATGCCTACTACCTCTTCGTCCTCGACACCAACGGCCGCGGCGCCGACGGTCCGCAGGTCATCGCGCCGCTGACGCCATTCCTGGGCAACGGCCGCGCCACGGGCGCCTACACCTACTACGTCGAGTACCACCAGGGCCGCTTCGAGCTGTTTCGCGACCAGCCGGAGGTGCAAGGCGTGACACCACCACCGCGCGAAGCGTTGGGCGAACCGTTCGCCTTCGACGACAGCAGTTCGTCGGGCAGCCTGCGCTGCACGCTCGACCTGACCCAGTTGCGCCCGGTCAGCACCGACCCGTCCCCCACGCAGGTGGAGCTGAACCTGATCACCGTCAACGAGATCGTGTTGCCGGGCGAGACACCGCCGGTGCCGCGGCAGAGCGACGGCCTGGGCGCTGACGGCAACACCTTCCTCGTGCTGCGCATGGAGAACGGCCTGCAGGTGAACAACAATGGCACCGAAGGCGCCGGCGAGGTGTTCGGCGGCCGGCAGTTGGACGCCGCCTACGACATTGTGGACTTCTCGGTGGCCGTGCGCGATGGCAACTAGTTGCCAATGAATCTGGTGATGTTGCGAAAATAACGCAGATTCATTGGACATCGCCGCTGCGAGCGTGGTACGCTACTCGAACCGTCTCCGAAGCAGACCGGGCAGAGACCGAGTTCTCGGACAACTTCACGGCCACGTGGGCCGGCCCGGAGAATGGGGCGACACTAGGAAGCGGCAACGGCTCTGCATCGTTGCCGAAGTTGCGTGAAGAGGGCTCGGGACCAAATCGAAAGCATGGCCGGGCTAGTTCGTGGAGAGTTTGGATGTCCAAGAAGTTGTTCGTCGGCGGGTTGGCCTGGGAGACGGATAGTGCCCGGCTGCAAGAGGCCTTCGAACCGTACGGTACCGTGGAGCAGGCGGTCGTTATCACCGATCGTGAGACCGGTCGCTCGCGCGGTTTCGGCTTCGTGACCTACACCGAAGAGAGCATGGCCGATGAGGCCCTGCAGGCCATGAACGGCAAGGAGCTCGACGGTCGTCGGCTGCGCGTCGACAAGGCCGAAGAGAAGGGCGACGGCGCTCGCCGCGGTGGTAGCGGCGGTGGCTACGGTGGCGGCGGTGGCCGCAGCGGTGGCGGCGGCTACGGCGGTGGCGGCGGTGGCGGCTACGGCGGTGGCGGCGGTCGCAGCGGTGGCGGCTACGGCGGTGGCGGTGGCTACGGCGGTGGCGGCGGTGGCCGCGGCGGCTTCAGCGACTTCGGCGCCGGCGCTGCCGGTGGTGCGGCTCCGAGCCGTGATGGTGGCCGCGCTCCGCGCGACCGCGATCGCGACCGCGATCGCCGCAGCCGCTGGGACGACTAGTCTTAGCCCACAGGTTTGACCTGTTCGTGGAAGCCCCGGATGACCGCAAGGTTGTCCGGGGCTTTCTCGTCGATCGTGGTCGGACGGCCGCCCAAAGCCATGCGGCCACGGCGATGGCCGTGGCCGCATGGGGCAACTGGATGATGGCGTGCCGTGCTCCGCGTGTGGTGCGCGCCTAGCCGGCCGCTACCGCCTGCACGATGGCCTCCGCTGCCGCGCTGAACTCCACGAACGGCTGGAACCGGCCGTCCTCGGCCAGAAGCGCCCTACCCGCCTCCTCGTTGGTGCCGGTCAGCCGCACCACCAGGGGCAGCTTCAGGTCGACATGCTCAGCGGCGTCGAGCAGGCCCTTGGCCACCTCGTCGCAGCGGGTGATGCCGCCAAAGATGTTGAGGAACACGCCCCGCACATCGGGGTTCAGCAGCACCACCTCGAGCGCCTGACGCACCACTTCCGACCGCGCGCCGCCGCCGAGGTCCAGGAAGTTGGCGGGGCCCACCCCGAACGGCCGGCCCACGCGCGACACTTCGTCCAGCGTACCCATGACCAGGCCGGCACCGTTGCCGATGATGGCGATAGCCGGCGCGGAGCCGCGCAGGTTCTCGGCGCTCAGCCGCACGTACTGCAGGCCGCGGCGGTGCGCTTCAGCCTCGATGGGATCTTCCTCGGCATCGTCGGCCCAGGCCGACCACTCGGGATGGCGGAACTGCGCGCTGTCGTCCAGGTTGATCTTGGCGTCGGCGGCGACGACGCGCCCGTCGCCACAGAGCACCAGCGGGTTGATCTCAGCCAGGCTGGCATCGATCTCGCCATAGGCCTTGGACAGCGCCATGACGATGGCCGTGGCCGCGCGCTGCGAGCCAGCCGGCACACCCGCCTGGCAGAGCACCTTGGTCACCTGGAAGGGCTGGAGGCCGAAGGCAGGATCGATGGGCTCGCGCAGCACCTTCTCGGGCGTCGAGGCGGCGACCTCCTCGATGTCGATGCCGCCCGCCGCGGAGATGATGAGCACGTTGCAGCGGCGCGCGCGGTCGAGCGTGATGCCCAGGTAGTACTCGGCGGCGATATCGATCGCCTCCTCGACCAGCACCTTCTCCACCACCAGGCCCTTGATGGTCATGCCCAGGATGGCCTCGCCCGCGGCTCGGGCTTCGGCCACGTCGCGCGCCAGCTTCACGCCGCCGGCCTTGCCGCGTCCGCCGGCATGGACCTGCGCCTTGACCACGCACGGCCGGGCCAGGCGGGCAGCGATGGCGGCGACTTCGTCCGGCGTGGACGCCACCTCACCCTCGGGCAGCGGCACGGCGTAACGACTAAGCAGCTGCTTGGCCTGGTACTCGTGAATCTTCATCTCGACACCGCCTCGCCAACCAGTGTGACACGATCCGCGGGGGCAGTCAGGTTCAGCGGCCGGAGATCCAGATCTGGTGTCTACCGGCCGTCAACCGAACGATGGCCAGGCGCGCCTCGCGGTCCACGCGAGCCCGGCCGCTCGACGAGCCCACCACGACGCCGCGCGGCACGAACGGGCAGCGCACCGCCACCGTGGCGCCGGTGGGCGTCTCTACCTCGCCGGCCACTTCGTTGCCCCGCACGGACAACGCCAGGTCCACGGGCTGCGTGGCGGTGATAACCTCGCCGCCAGACACCAACAGCCGCATGAGGCGGCGCGCGATGACCTGCTGCCATTCACCGTCAGCGTGCCGACGCAGTGCCAGGTAGGCGGCATCGGAGATGAGATGCGGCAAGGCGATACCACGATCATGCGTGGGGAAGAGGACATCCTCGACGTCACCATCGGGCCACAACAGTCGCGTACCGACCGTGGCGTCGTCGGTCATGAGGCTCGGCTGTGGTGGATTGGCGCCGCCTGCCACACACGGCGCCATGACCACCAGGAACTGCGTGCGGGTGACCGGGGTCGACGTGCGCAGCCGCAGCCTTAGCGCCGTCGGATCGACATCCGGCTTGGGCCGCGCCTCCTCGACGGTCAACGTAGTGCGGTCGGGCCGCAGGGCCGCGACGTGCAGCGCCGCGTTGCGCATCAACAAGCGGGCGTGGGTGCCGCCGTCCAGAGCGATCTGTCCGGCACTGTGCAGGAGCCAGTCGAACCGCGCGGGCCGCCGCGTGGCCAGCACGTCCCAGACGATGGTGTAGCCGGGCGCGAAGCCCACGTGGCGGTCGAAATCAATGACAGCACATTCGGCTGGGTAGCAGCCGCCGGCTTGTCCGACCAGGCAGCCGCCCAGCTCGCTGAGCCAGGCCGAAGCCAGGCGCGCGCCGTCATCGTCGCGCTCGTCAGCCGGCAGTTGGCCGCGACCGTCTACCAGGATGGTGTTGTGGAACTCGCTGGTCGGTGCGGTCAGCGTGCCGGTATCCACCGCCAGCGCCTCGCCGCCGGCCCACAGCAGCAGGTGGTTGGCGTCGCAGTCGGGCCCGCCGCGCGCTGGGCCGGTGGCCAGCGCCACGGATTCCGCGGCGGCGTCCCAGTTGCTGCGCCAGACCGCCAGCCCATGCGCGGCGAAAGTGTGATAGGGCCGGCCGGTCGATACGCGGCGGCCCTCCGCGCCCTGGTCGAAGATCACGTCGAACGGCGTGCCGCGGCCCAGTTCGGCCGCACGCCAGCGCGACACCGCCGCGCGGAAGCCTGGCTCGTCGAACCGCTGCGCCAGCCGCATCAGCGCCCAGCGGCAGGGCTCGCTTCGCCACCGGTACTGCGCGCCCGGGCGCTCCGCCAGCTCGGCGCGCCGCCGGGGCAGGTCCTCGCGTCCGGTGTGGTCCAGGTCGAGCAGGTCGCATCCGGTCGGCGCGACGCCGTGCAGGGCCACGCGCCAGGCTTCGCGGTAGACGCCATGGTCGAACAGGTCGCGCCCCGCCAGGCGCTGCCAGGCGTCAGCCACGCGCGTCAGCAATGGCAGCAGCGCGTTCCAGTCCTCCAGGCCCGTGGGCCACCAGCCGTCGGCGGCCACGTCGTCCAGAAGCTGGCCCAGCAGCGGCTCGGTCTGCTCCAGCCACCCCGCGGCAGCGGATTCCACCGGCAGAAGCGACATCGCGGCGAGCTGCACGCCGGCCAGCGTGGCGGCATGAGCCGGCTCGTGCCAACCGCGCGGTGTGCCGTCGGTCAGCAACTCCGCCGCGCGCCCACACTGGTCGGCCAGCGTGCGCCCGAGCGCCTGGTAGCTCTGCTCGTCGAGCGTCTCGCTGAGCAGGTCGAGCGACCAGGCACAGGCCGCCAGGTACTGGCCGCGCTCGGTGCTGAGCGGCGCCATGCCGCGCGATGGCAGCAGCATGTCCAGGTGAGTGCGCAGCCAGTCGATGTCGGAAGTGTCGCCGGTGACCGCTGCGACGAAGGCCGCCGCCTCCACCGTCGCCGTCGCCGACCGCGGCAGCCGCTCGGGGCCGGGGCGCATGTCGTACTGGCAGTAGCGGAAGGCTTCGGACGGCCGGTTGGCCAACTGGGCGCGCTGGCGCACCCACGGCTCCGCGTCGAGATGCAGCCACGGCCGCTGCCGCAGCTTCAGCGGGTCGATGCCGAGCCGCTGCAGCGCGCTCATGCCCGGCCTCGCCGCGCGCCCAGCAGGCACAGCAATGCGGCGACACCGCCCACCGCCACCAGCGCCGGCGGCGCGCTCTGCATCCGCGCCAACTCGGCGTCCGACGCCATGGACATGGCCACCCCGGCGACCAGGTTGTTCACGGCGTGCGCCGCGACACCAGGCACGATGCTACCCGTGCGGTGGCGCAGTTCGCCCAGGTAGAGGCCCAGCACCAGCGCGCCCGTGCCCTGCACCAGGTCGCCGTGGAACACCGCGAAGGCAAGCGCCGGCACCAGCAGCGAGACGACGCGGCCGTAGCGCAGCAGGCTGCCCTGCAACATGCCGCGGAAGCCGGCCTCCTCGCACAGCCCAGGCACCAGGCCCAGCCCGATGATCATCAGCGGCCGCCAGCCGACCGGCACCGCGCGCACGGATTCGGCGATGAGCTGCAGCGCGCCTTGGTTCTTGCCAGTGGCGTGCCACACGGCCGTGCCACACCAGTCGCCCAGAATGCTGGCGCCCAGCAGGCCGATGGGCGCCAAGACCAGCGTCGGCCACGGCACGCTGTGCCAGGCAATGCCGCGGCGAATGGGGATGCGTCCGGCCAGAAGCGCCAGCACAATGCCCAGCAGCATGGGCGGCTGCATGGCCAGGGAGAGGACGATCAGGCCGGGACCGGCGGTGACCGGCAATTGCAGGACGACGATCACCGAGACGGCGGCCAGACCGGCGAGGAGCCCGCCCACCGAGCAGCCGAGGAAGGCCAGTGCCGGGCTGGGATCCTCGTCGAGCAGAGGCGACTCGGGGCGCTCTCGTCGGGGTGCGTCGGTGTACGGCGCTGCCGGCGCGTCGGCGGGCAACTCCATGGTGGGGTCTTCCTCGGGCGGATGGTCGCTCACGGGCGCTCCCGCCGCCGCCGGCACGACCCTAGGAGACGGGCGGAACCAGCAGCCGCTCTTTGTTGTAGATGAAGTCCATGCGGCTGTCCTCGGCCAGCGCGTAGTCGTCGGTCAGGACGATGGCGCCGGTGGGGCAGGCCTCTTCACACATACCACAGAAGATGCAGCGCAGCAGGTTGATCTGGTAGGTCGAGGCGTAGCGCTCGCCGGGCGAGTAGCGCTCGTCGTCGGTGTTCTCCGCGGCTTCGACATAGATGCAGTCGGCCGGGCAGGCCGCCGAGCACAGCGAGCAGCCGATGCAGCGCTCGAGGCCGACGTTCTCGCCCTCCTGATAGCGCCGCAGGATATGCCGCCAGCGCGCGCGGTCGGGCACCGGCTTGCGCTGCTCGGGATACTCGTAGGTCACCGGCTCCATGGCCATGTGCCGACCGGTGGTGCGGAACCCCTCGCGGATCGGCTCCAGTACCTCCAGCACCTGCTTGAAGAACTCGCGCATGTCCTACGAACTCCCACGCCGTCGACGGTAGATCAGATACGCGGCGGCCACCGCCAGCAGAGACAGGAGGCGGAACCAGCCGTCTCCGCTGAAGACGAAGCCGTCGACCACCTTGCCGGCGCCGGCCAGCACGGTTACCACCGCCACCCAGACCAGCGCGGCGGGCAGCAGCACCACCCAGCCGAGCGCCATGAGCTGGTCCCAGCGCATGCGCGGCAGCGTCCAGCGCAGCCAGATGTACAGGAAGATGAACAGCGTCACCTTCAGGAAGAACCAGAACAGCGGGGCCAGGTACATCAGCACCGGTACCGTGCTCACATTGAGCCGCGCCAGCAGCGGGATGCCGGCGAACGGGCTGAGCCAGCCGCCAAAGAACAGGCACGTGCAGACCGCCGAGAGCGTGGTCATGTGCACGTACTCGCCCATGTAGAACATGGCGAAGCGGAAGCTGGAATACTCGGTGTGGAAGCCCGCCACCAGTTCCTGCTCGGCCTCGGGCAGGTCGAACGGCGCGCGGTTGCTCTCGGCCACCGCGGCGATGATGAACACCACGAACGCGGGCAGGTGCCAGATGAAGTTCCACGCCAGCGGGCCCACGCCCTGCTGCGAGTTGACCGCCGTGCGCAGGCTCAGCGCATGTCCGCCGTGGCTGGCCGCGTAGACGCTGGTGGTCAGCAGCACGGCGATGATGGCCAGGCTCATGCCCAGCTCGTAGCTGACCATCTGCGCCGCCGAGCGGATACCGCCCATCATCGACCACTTGTTGTTGGACGCCCAGCCGGCCAGCACCACGCCGTAGACCGCCAGCGACGAGAGCGCGAGGATCCACAGCACACCAATGTTGACGTCGGCGGCCTGCAAGTCACCGAACGGGATGACCGCCAACGCCGCCATCGACGGCACCAGGGCGATGATCGGCGCCAGCAGATAAACCACGCGGTCGACATGCGCGGGGGTGATGTCTTCCTTGAAGATCAGCTTGGCGGCATCAGCCATTGGCTGCAACAGGCCCATCACGCCAACGCGGTTGGGGCCGATGCGCTGCTGGATGCGCGCGCAGACCCGGCGCTCCAGCCAGATCCACAGCGGCACCGTGGTCAAGACGACCATCAGCACCACGAGCGGCGCGAGTGCCATGCGCCACAGACCTTCCCAGAATCCCATGCCGACTGCCTTCCTGCAGCTTGCCCTGTGCCATGGTAGCGCCTGGCTCGGACGTTGCCAATAGCCTGATGCCCAGACTCGCTCGCGTCAAGCCCGGCGCGGGTCAGAGGCCAGGCTCGCGCGAACCGCGGCGGCGCCGCCTGGTCCACCACACCAGCCCCGCGAACGCCAACCAGTACGGCAGCATGACCAGCACATAGATCACCAGCGAAAGCACCGCATGCCCGATGACCAGGAAGTCCTGGCAAGCACTCTTGATCACCGTGGTAGCACGCCAGGTGGCCGCGGGCGCCACGCCCGCCGGCGAGCGGACCTCCACATGCACGGTCGACAGGTCCACCTGGTTGCCCAGGAACCGCAGCCGACCTTGCGCCTGCTCAATCTCGCCGCGCACCCGGCTCAACTCGCGCTCCACCTCGAGCAACGCCGACACGCCGCCCGCCTTGTCCAGCAGTTGCAGCAGCCGCTCTTCCTCCTGGCGCTTGGTCTTGATGCGCGCCTCCAGGTCGACCCACTCCTCGCCCACGTCCTTGGCCTCGACACGGCGGCTCATGACGCGCCCCAGCTTGGCGATCTCTGTCATCAACGCGCCGAACTTCTCCGCCGGCACGCGCAGCACGATGGATGCGGTCTGCCGGTCGCCGGCGCTCTGCTCCATGTTGCCTTCGTAGCCACCCAGCCGGCGAGCCACGGCGGCGACCTGGCTCAGCACGTCGCCCACCTTGTCTGACTCGAGAGTCACATAGCCCTCGTAGATGATCTTGCGCGGGATGGTCCGCGGCGCCTCCGCTGCATCGCCAGAGCGCGCCTGGCTCTTGGCCTCGGCCGCGGCCGGCGCGGACGGCGGCGCTGAAGGCTCGCCCGGTGCGGCCGCGGCCCCGGGCGGCGGCGCGGCCTGTTCGGCCTTCGGCGCACAGCCGAACATCATCGCGGCCAACACCGCGAGCAGAGCTAATCCAGCGGTCCGTGCCAAGCGCATGGCCATGTCCCTCGATAGACCCAGTACGCCACCGCCCGCCGTCCGCGAGTCTTACTTGCGCAACAATCGACGGCCAGCGGCGATCCGTGGCCCGACCGCCGTCCCGTCCGGTTGACAGCCCCGACTCCCCGATCTATCGTGGCCACAACGCAATTGAGAGCGAATGTCAATCTCACTTGCGGCGGATGTACCGACGTCAGGAAGTCGTTCCTCAGCGGGACGTCCATGTGCTCTGCATGGAGGACCAACATGACCCCTATTCGACGCGGCCCCGCGCGGCCGGCGTTCACGCTGATAGAGCTGCTGGTAGCCATGGCAATTATCGCCATCCTGGCCACCATCCTGTTCCCTGTCTTCGCCCAGGCGCGCGAGAAGGCGCGTCAGACGGCCTGTCTCTCCAATCTCAAGCAACTGGGGCTGGCCACCGAGGCCTATGCCCAGGACTACGATGAGCGACTGCCTGTACTACAGACCATCTGGCCGGGCCGGGTACAGGCGCCGGAAGGCGACCTCGACGGCGCCCTTTCACCGCTGACGGTGCTGGCGCCGTATGTCCGGGCCGCCGGCGTGTTCGTCTGCCCCAGCCTGCGGCGCGCGCTGCCCACGGGTGGGGCGCGGCCGCGGATGACCTATGTCTTCTACGGTGCCGACCTGCTGGAGCGCAGCTACGGCTGGCCGCCGGGCTGGGCGCCGCCGGGTATGTCGTCGCAGGCCTGGGAGGTGTTCGACGGCCAGCCCATCGGCACCGCCATCGACCACAGCGGCGGGGTCGGCGACGTGGCCGAGCGCGTCATGGTGCGCGACTCCGTGGTCGTCGCGGGCAACACCGTCGAATGGCCGCATCAGGAGGCGCTGGACTACCTGTATGCCGACGGCCACGCCAAGGTCAAGCGCCCGGCTGGCCATGGCGGGTTCATCGACTACGGGTTCTGAGCCGTTTCCGGCCGATTCGCTCGTGGGTTTGACCGTTCCCATCGCCGCTGGTGCGACCGCGCTCGCAGCGTCTACAATGGACGCACAGGACGTACGACCATGGGCTTCTGGGATCGATTCGGCGACGACTACCGTCGCAACTGCCTGGCTTGGCGCCATGCGGCGCGCAATCCGGTCATTCCCGCCGCGGGTGACACCTGGAAGTGCTGCTGGACAGCCAATCCCGACGTCCTCGAATTTGGCGGGAGACGACTGCTCTACTACCGCGGCAATGGTGTGCTCCCTGGCTCCGACGGTCAGCGCCACGACCGCCTGGCCGTGGCCGAACTGGTCAGTGTGGCGGCACACGCCTTCGAGTACCGCGACCTGGCCGACGGTCAGCCCATCGTCGATGTCGGCGCGCCAGGCTCGTTCGACTGCCACCACGCGCTCGATCCCGCGGCGGCGGTGTTCGGCGGCGAGGTGCTGCTGTACTACTCGGCCATCGGCGATGGGCCAGACCGGGTCGGCCTGGCGCGCAGCCGCGACGGCGAACACTTCGAGAAGGTGGGCTGTGTGCTCACCGGCCGCGCACCCGAGGTGGTGGTGCGCGACGGCCACGTGCACATGCTCTACCAGCTCGTGGACGACCAGGGGCGGTACGAGCTGCACCTGGCGCGCTCGGCCGACGGCCTGCAGTTCGAGCGCGTATCGGAGCGGCCAGTCTTCGCCAAGGCGCCGGCCCCCGCTTGGGACAGCTTCGACGTGGCCACCGGCCGGGTGTTCGTCGAAGAGGGCTGGTACTACCTGATCTATGGCGGCAGCGCGTCGCTGGTCGACCAGCCGGACTACTTCGGGGTGGCCCGTTCGCGCGACCTGCTGACCTGGGAACGCCATCCCGGCAATCCCATCTTCGGCTGCGGCCCGCGCGGCAGCGAGGACGGCGGCGCCATCTGGTTCCCGGCGCTGATCGAGGCCGAGGACTGCTACGCGCTACTCTACGAGGGCAGCCGCGGCAACTACCAGTTCGACCTGTCATCGCAGATCTGCCTGGCCACGCTGGCCAAGGGCGCGCTGCGCGCGGCAGGCGCGACGTAGGACGTTCGCCGTGCGACTCGGGACCGTGTAGCCGACCCGTGTGCCCGGCCGCGCAGTCCACCGACCTGTGGCCAACAGCCCACGTCCCAGAAGGACTTCGCTCCGCGGTGTCGTATCATAGGTGCGTGGCAACCACCCTTGACCAGGTCATCGACTACCTGCAGCACGACAACTGGCGGTTCCGTCTGGACACCGACAGTGATCTGATCGTGTGCCGTGGCGAAGGCGCCAACGGGCGTTGGCCGATCGAGGTGCGGCTGTCGGAGGACGGCCACTGCCTGCATCTGCGCGTGCCCAAGGTGGTCTCCCTGGGCGAGTCGCCGCACGTGCCCACGTTGCTGGCCTCACTGCTGGAACTGCATTTCCGGCTGAAGCTGGGCCGATTCGGGCTGGATCCCAGCGATGGCGAGGTGGACTGCGAGGTGGTCGTGCCTTTGGAGGACGCGCCGCTGACCTTCCGCCAGTTCCGCCGTTCCATCGGCACGCTGTTGCTGCTGGTGGATCAACAGGCACCGCGGTTGCGCGCGCTGCTGGCCACGGGCCGCGACCCCGACCGCGACGATGAGCAACAGCAGTTCGACCGCTTCCTGGACGAGTTGGCGCGCGCCATGGGCCTCACGCGCGAGGCGCTGGCCCGCCGCCTGGCTGAGGATGGCCCGGCGTGAGGAGACGTACATGAACCCGATACTAAGTCGGCTGCGCCATCTGCCACCGCCGCTGGTGGATGGGCGAGCCACCCATTGTGCGCTGACTGCCGTGGGCGGCCGCATCTGCTTCACCGAGCCCAACCAGGCCATCAACCAGCGCCGACGCGCCGGCCTGCGCCGACGCGCCAAGTGGCTGGCTGGCGCCGCCGCCAGCCTGACTGCCGCCGCGCGCTGGAGCGGTCCGCTGCGCGGTGCGGCCGGTCTGGCCGGCGCGGTCTTCTCGCTGGCCGCGGCCGACGGGCTGGGCCGTGACCTGGGCCGCGGCCGCCGGCCGCACGAGTACGCGGTGATCGACGCCGTGCGCGGCGAGGTGGACCTGCGCGCGCCCGACGGCTGGACCATCACCGCGCCACTGCACGATGTGCGTGCCTTCCTCATCGTCATCGACGACGAAGCGCACCGCTGCCACCTGGGCATGGTCATGTCCGATGGCGGCTACCTGCCCTGGCTGACGACGCACGATCCCCGGCCGGCCAACGCGCTGTGCTGGGTGTTCGGCCACCTCACCGGCATCGCCGCCTTGCGGCTGCACGGCAGCCTGCCCCTGGTGCCCCAGTGGCCGGCGCAAGCGCAGCCCATCGACGCGCCGACGCCACTCTAGCCTACGCTCCCGAGGACCCGCCATGTTGCCGATGACCACCTGTCTGGCCCGCCTGGGCAGCCGCTTCAGCCTCCAATTCGACCCCGTGCGCCGGCATGTGCTGTACGGCGCGGTCGGCCTGTTCCATCAGACCGAGAGCCAGCTCCTGGTCGAACTGCGCGATGCCGCCGGCGTCAGCCAGGCCTTCCCCTTCGCCGGCGACCGGCCGGGGTTCGACCTGCTGCAGCAGCGCCAGACGCTGACTCGCCTGGCACTCGACGGCCACAGCCTGCGCACCGGCGCCAAGGTCGAGATGGAGGTCGTGGCGCCATTCCTGCCCGGCGACCTGCGCCTGTCGCTGGCGCCGCTCTACCTGTTGCGCGTCAAGGTGGAGCCCTCGCCCAGCCTGCGCTGGACGGGACCGGACAAGGACGCCGCCCGCCGCGGCACGCTGCGCGTGGCGCTCGACGTGCCGGGCGTTGCCGTCGAGACCGGCGAGGTGGTCACGCTCAGCTACGATACGGTCATCCAGCACTCGCGCACCACCGGCGAGGGCGGCATCGACCAGGTCAGCGATGGCACGGCCCGCGGCGTCGCGGAGGATGTGGCGCACTGCCAGGGGCAGGTGGCGCCGATCGACGGCCCGTGGCGCGCGACTGACGGTGGCTTCGAGCTGGACTACGACCTGAGCGATGGCCCCGTCGAGGGCTGGCTGGCGCTGACCGGCTGGTTCGCCGACAAGTGCTTCGAGGGCCATCATGCCGCTGGGCCGCTACGCTACGCCACGTTGTTTGGCGGCATCGACGAGGTCCTGGCGATGGCGCGCGACGAGCGCGCGCGCATCCTCGCCGCGGCGGACTTCGTGGACGGCCTGATCACCGGCAGCAGTCTGCCCAAGTCGCTCCAGGACCTGATCGCCTTCTCGTTCCACAGCTTCCTGAGTTGCACCCTCTGGGCCGACCTGGCGGACCGAGACTGGTTCAGCGTGTGGGAAGGGTCCTGCTGGTACAACTCGACGGTCGATGTGGAGTACAACGACGCGCCGTTCTTCTTCGGCCTGTGGCCCGAGTTGATGGAGCTGATCTTCTGTGAATGGGAGAGCCACCAGCGGCCGGCCGAGGCCGGCACCTGGCTGGAGCACGACATGGGCGCCGGCTGGACCTGCAACGGCCAGAGCTACCACCATCCCATGGAGGTCGAGGAGAACAGCAACTGGCTGCTGATGCTCTATGCCCACGGTGAATGGTGGGGCAAGCCCGAGCTCTATGCCCGCTTCGAAGGGATCAACCGCAACCTGGTCGAGTACCTGCTGTGGGCCGACACCACCGGCAACGGCTTCCCCGACCAGGGCACGGCCAACACCATCGACGACGCCACGCCAGCCGTGCAGTACGGCCGCGACCAGGTCTACCTGGGCGTCAAGCGCCTGGCCGCGCTCTATGCCGCCGCGCGCATGGCCGAGACCATCGAGGACTTCGACCTGGCCGAGCGCTGCCACGCCGAAGTGACCAAGGCCGTCGACACGCTGCAGGCCGGCTGGCTGGGCGACCACTACCCGGTCTGCCTGGACAAGACCACCACGGGTCTGCTCGACGCCTGGAGCCACCAGCCCCTGCCCTACGACGAACTGCCCGGCTGGGACGCCTACAGCTTGTACACCACCAATGGCCTGCTGTACCTGCTCATGGTCGACGACCTGCCCAACGGGCTGGACCGCGACCTGCTACGGCTCGACGCGATCTCGGCGTACCAGGCGAGCCTGACCGAGTACGGCTGCACCCACTCCAGCGCCGACCCCGAGCACCTGTGGGTCAGCATGAACCTGTGGCGCGACCAGGCGGCGTCCTATCTGGGCGAGGACCTGTTCGGCACCAGCGAGCGCTACTGGTCGATGCAGGTGGCCGCCAACGCCGGCTGCGAGGCCAAGTGTTTCGTCGACACCAGCTACTCGAACAACCTCTGCTTCTACCCGCGCGGCATCGCCAGCCTGGGCGCCGTGTGGGCCGCCGTCGGGCTGACCGTGCGCGCGGCCGAGAAGGTCATCACCATCGACCCGCCGAGCCGCTGCCGCGTGCCGATCTTGACGCATGTCGACTGGGCCGGCCTGCGCGCGCCATGGCTAGAGGCGGAGCCTGGCGAAGATGGTCTGGCCTGGACCATCGAGAACGAGGACCTGCTCGACGGCTGGGAGGTCGTGGCGCGCATCGACGAGGAGTAGCGGCCGGAATCACGCACGGCCGGCCCTCGAGAGGACCGGCCGTGCGTCGCTGCGTTGCTCCTGGCTCCGCCCCTTAGTCGGTGCGGAACCAAGCTTCTGCATTGGGCGACACCGAGCGGCGCAGAGCCACTTGGCTGCCCGAGGCGTCGGCCCAGTTGCCCGGCCCTTTGTACCACTTCACATGACCGTCCACATGCAGGTAGTTGGCGCCCTCCTGGTGCCGGTAACGGGCGATCAGGTAGTCCGTGTCGTTGGCATTGCCCCAGGTCATCACCGCGCTGCCCTTGTGCGGCACCACCAGCACCTGCTGCGCCGGATAGTCGATGGAAGCCAGCGTCGCCGCGGGGGTGCCCGCCGACCCGGCCCGCATCAACTGCTGGTTGGCCGCATAGCCACGGTTGGGCGATGAACCCTTGGTACCGTCCGCCAACGCCTTGTCATAGTCGGGGCACACCCAGACGCCACTCTTGGCGGTCGCGGTCTGCTGCGTGTTCAGGTTGCCGATGCCCGACTTGATGTACGGCTCGATGCTCGCCTGCCAGATCCAGTTCGAGCCGCCGCCGTACGCCCAGTTGGCCAGCGGCAACGTCTCGTCGTAGTCCTGCGTGTACTGCAGCAGAGCGAGACCGATCTGCTTAAGGTTCGACTGGCAACTCGCGCTCCGCGCTTTGGCGCGCGCCTGCGCAAATACCGGGAACAGTATCGCCGCCAAGATCGCGATGATCGCGATCACCACCAACAACTCGATGAGGGTGAAACCGCCCGCGCCCGAGCGCCTGGTCCCTACCGTCCTGCTATTCATCTCTGCATCCTCGTCGTGTCCCAAGACCCTGTGTCCGCACGCGCGGCGCCCTGCGAAGGCGCCCGCCACAACGACTTCCGCCCGCGCTCTCAGCGGAAGTCGCGCGTACAACAGCAGGTCGCGCGCCAGCCCGACTGCCTGCTCACCACCTGCCGACCACTGCTCGCGCGACTCATTGTCCATTTACTCCATCTACTTAGTAGAGATACAACACAAAGGAGCTTGTGTCAAGGGGCAGGCAAGAATGCGCGCACAGATGGTCATGCGGCGCGAGCGGGTCAGCGAGCGGCGGCCAGTCTGGCCACCAGCACCGGCGGCACATCGGGCATGTCGTCCCAGCGGCAGCCCGGCCGACCGGCGCCCGGCGGCAAGGTCGGCTCCAGCAACCCGGTGAGCGCCAGCCCAGCGGCGAAGGCCGGAGCCAGCAGGTCGGTCAGCGAGCGATGGAAGACCCACTGCGCCTCGGGCTGGCCGACGATGCCTTC
>JACRKZ010000081.1 GCA_016235455.1 Armatimonadota bacterium
TCGCCCTTTGGCGGCACATCGCTGGGCGGCAAGTGAACCGAGATCAGGCCGGGTCGACACCGCGCATCGCGGTACTCGACCCGGTCGTCGCCAACCAGATAGCGGCTGGCGAGGTCGTCGAGCGCCCAGCCAGCGTGGTCAAGGAGCTGGTCGAGAACGCGCTCGACGCCGGCGCCACGCGGATTGAAGTGGCGGTCACCGACGGTGGCCGCCAACTGATCCGGGTGCGCGACAACGGCCACGGCATGGGCGAGCAGGACGCCATCCTCTGTCTGCAGCGCCACGCGACCTCCAAGATCCGCTGCGCCGAAGACCTGCACAACATCCACACTCTGGGCTTCCGTGGCGAGGCCATGCCCAGCATCGCCTCCGTCTCGCAGATGCGCGTGGTGACGCGCGAGGAGGGCACCGAGTTCGGGCACCAGGTAGTGGTCGAGGGCGGCGCCGTCACGGGGTTCGAGAAGGTGGGCTGTCCGGTCGGCACCGACATCACGGTCCGCAACCTGTTCTTCAATGTGCCAGCCCGGCTCAAGTTCCTCAAGACGGCCGGCACCGAGATGGAGCACATCACCGGTCACATGACCGCGTTCGCGTTGCTCCACCACGGCGTCACGTTCCGGCTTGAGCACAACGGCCGCCAAGTGATGTCCGCGCCGGCGTGCGCGGACCTGCGCGACGCCGTGGCGCGGGTGTTCGGTCCCGACGTCGGCCGCGAAATGGTCTCCGTACGGCTCGAAGCGGGCCTGCTGCGCATCGTTGGAGAGGTCGGCAAGCCGTCGGTCGCCCGGCGCAATCGCTCGCAGCAGTGGTTCTTCGTCAACGGGCGGCCCATCCGCAGTCGCGCACTCAACTACGCGCTGTACGAGGCCTACCACACGCTGCTCACCCACGGTCGCCATCCGGTGGCGGTGATCAACATCGAGATCGATCCGGGCTCCATCGACGTCAACGTGCATCCGGCCAAGCACGAGGTGCGCTTCACGCGGGAGTGGGAAGTCAGCAACATGGTGCGGCGCGCGGTGCGCAACGCGCTGGAGTCCTCGCATCTGCTGAGCCGTGACCCTGGGGTGGCCAGCCGGCAGCCAGAGCCGTCAGCGTCGCCAGCCGCGCTCCAGGCACCCGCAGTGCCCCGGCAGGTCGATGCGGCGCCAGTTGCCGGCGGCGACACTCAGCCGTCGCTGTTCGACCTGGACGCCGCGGAGCCGGTGACCGGCGGCCCGGAGGAAGAAGGCTTGCGGCTGCCGAGCTACTGCAAGCCGCTGGGTCAGATCAACCAGACGTACATCGTCTGTGACACGCACGATGGCATGTTGGTCATCGACCAGCACGCGCTGCACGAGCGGATCCTCTATGAGCAGTTCGCGGCGACCGACGCCCAGCGCCGCGCCGACCGGCAACTGCTGGCGGTGCCCTTGACCCTGCACCTCTCGCCCCGTGAGACCCAGGCGACCGAGCATCACCTCGACCAACTGGCCAAACTGGGCTTCGAGATGGAGCCGTTTGGGCGGGACACCTTCCTGGTACGGGCGGTGCCGGCGTTGCTGGCCCACCAGAACCACGAGCGCATCCTGCGTGACGTGATCGATGACCTGGTGGCGCATGGCGCGCCGCGGGGCTACGAGGCGCAACGCGACCTCGTCCTGCGCACCATGGCCTGCAAGGCTGCGGTGAAGGCGGGCGACGCCTTGGCGCCCGAAGAGATTGAGGGCCTGCTGAAGCTGATGCGTGACAGCCGGTTGCCGTTCCACTGCAATCACGGCCGCCCGACGATGTTCACCATCCCCGTCGACCTGCTGGAGCGTCGCTTCGCGCGCAAGTGAGCCGCGCGCGAAGCGGTGTACTTGCGTTGACGGCCAGGCGCCTAGACGGCGCACCAGCCGGCCATGAGCACGATCGGCCAGCCGATGGGCAGCGACAGAATGATGGTGCCGACCAGCGTGGCGACGAGCGCGCACTTGGTGTAGCCGGTGATCTCAATCTGCTGCGCACCTTCCACCGGCGGCTGCATGTACATCAGCACGATCAGGCGGAAATAGTAGTAGACGGAGATGACGCTGCACAGCACGCCGATGGCGGCCACGGCCACATGTCCGCTCTGGACCGCCGCGCTGAACAGCAGGTACTTGCCCAGGAAGCCGCTGAGCGGCGGGATGCCGGCCATGCCCACCAGCGCCACGGTGAGGGACGCGGCGGCCAGGGGCGCCCGCTTGCCAAGCCCGCGCAGTTCGTCGATGTGCAGTTGCTCGTTGGTGTCGCCGTTGGCGATGAGCACGACGGTGAAGGCCGCCAGGCTCAGGAAGGCGTAGGTGGCCGCGTAGTAGAGTACGCCCTGCAGCCCGGTCTGATTGCCCGCCATGACGCCCAGCGCGATGTAGCCGGCATGGGCGATGGACGAGTAGGCCAGCAGCCGCTTGATATTGGTCTGCGTGAGCGCGGCCAGATTGCCGACCAGCATGGTGACGACGGCCAGCACGGCCAGAACGGGCATCCACTGCTGCTGAGCGGGCAGGGCGGCATCGTGCAGGATGCGCCACATGGCGGCGAAGCCAGCCAGCTTGGGCCCCACGGCCATGAACGCAGTGACCACGGTCGGCGAGCCCTCGTAGACGTCAGGGGCCCACATGTGGAACGGCACCAAGGCGACCTTGAAGCCCAGGCCAATGGTCAGCAGCGCGAGCCCGATGGCGAGGTAGCCAACGTGCGCCGAGCCGGCGGCGACGGTGTCGGAGATGGTGGCGACGGCCAGCGAGCCGGTGGCTCCATAGAGCAGGGCCATGCCGTACACCAGGAAGCCCGTGGCGAAGGCGCCCAGCAGAAGATACTTGAGCGCGGCCTCGTTCGAGGACTCCTGCCGGCGACCGCCCATGGCGGCCATGATGTACAACGCGACGGACATGGTCTCCAGGCCGATGAACAACACGACGAGGTTACCGGCGGCGGCCATGAGCATCATGCCCATGCAGGCGAAGAGCAGCAGCGCGTAGATCTCGCGGTGCTCGGCGCCCAGGTCCTTGAAGTGGTCCGCGGCCAGTGCCACGGTCAGCGCCGTGGTGATCAGGAAGACGATGTGGAACCAGACGGCCGTACCGTCCATGTTCAACATACCGCCAAAGGAACTGTTGGTGCGGGCGGTGCCCGCCAGCAGCAACGCAATGCCCGATACCGCCAAGCCGAGCAGACCGATCCTGGGCAGGCGCGCCTGCTGCTCCTCGGTGCCGAAGGCACTCAGCACCATGGTGACCAGACCGGTCAGCACGACGGCGACAAAGGGCAGGAAGGTCAGCAGATGAACGTCGGGTACCTGGTACATGGTCTGCTCCTTCCTAACGAGTTGCGGTCGCGGCGGGCGACACAGGGGCGCTGGCGAGTGGCGCCTTCTCGGCGTCGTTCACCCGCTTGAGCACGTAGGCCACCGCCGGCTCCGCCGGCGCCATGAACCGCGCGGGCTGCAAGCCCAGCCAGAACATCAGCACCAGCAAGGGCATGAGGCACCACAGTTCGCGCTTGTTGATGTCGGGCATCTCGCGCACATGGGAGTCGGTCACCTCACCGTAGAAGGCCTTCTGGAACATCCACAGCAGGTAGGTGGCGGCCAGGATGACCCCGACACCGGCGACGGCGGCCAGCACCATGGACTTCTCCGCGGTGCCCTGCAAGACGAAGAACTCGCCCACGAAGCCGCATAGACCCGGCAGACCGACGCTGGCCAGCACGGCGATGAGTGCCAGGCGCGAGTAGACGGGCATCTGCGTCCACAGGCCGCCAAAATCGCCGAGCCGGCGCGAGTGACGTCGCTCGTAGATCATGCCGATGAGCAGGAACAGGGCGCCCGTACTGACGCCGTGGTTGATCTGCTGGATCATGCCGCCTTGCATGCCGGCCAGCGTGAATGTGAACAGCCCGAGCATGACGAAGCCCAAGTGCGCCACCGAGGAGTAGGCCACCAGCTTCTTGATGTCCGGCTGCACGAGCGAGACTAGCGCGCCGTAGAGGATGCCCACCACGGCCAGGGCGACGATCAGCGGCTGGAAGGCCACCGCCGCCTGTGGGAAGAGCGGGATGGCGATGCGCAGGAAGCCGTACGTGCCCATCTTGAGCAGCACACCGGCCAGGATGATCGACCCGGCCGTGGGCGCTTCGGTATGCGCGTCTGGCAACCATGTGTGCAACGGAAACAGGGGCACCTTGATGGCAAACGCCAGCGCCATGGCGGCGAAGGCCCAACGCTGCGCGCTGACCGGTATCTCGCGGCCGTAGAGCTGGATCAGGTCGAAGGTGTGCGGCTCGCCCGAGTAGGCCAGCCACAACACGGCGACCAGCATCAGCAGGCTGCCGACCAGCGTGTAGAGAACGAACTTGATGGCGGCATACAGCCGCCGCTCGCCGCCCCACAGCCCGATGAGGAAGTACATCGGGACGAGCACGAGCTCGAAGAACACGTAGAAGAAGAACAGGTCGAGCGAGCAGAACACGCCGATGAGCGCCGATTCGAGGACCAGCAGGCAGACGTGATAGGCCTTGACCTTGTCGGTGACGGCGGTCCAACTGCACAGGACGGCGATGAACCCGAGCACGCCAGTGAGCATGAGCAGCAGGCCGCTGATGCCGTCGATGCCCAGGTGGTAGTGGATGCCGAGGGTTGGTACGGCGACGAAGTTGACCTCGTAGGCGAACTTGAGCGCGTCGCCTTCCGGCTGGTAGCCGAAGTAGACAGCCGCCGTCAATAGGGCTACGAGCCCGGTCCACAAGGCCGACTCGGTACGGATCGCCTCGGCCTCGCCTTCGGAGCGCCGCAGCAGCAGAGCCGCGCCAAGCAGAGGCAAGAGGATCAGGAACGTCAGCATATCAGCCCTCATCCCCCGGTCGCGCCACGTAGCCGACGGCCACGACCACAGCTAGTGCCAGGACGACGGCCAGAACCGCCGCCCCTGTGCCGAGCGATTGCAGCGCCAGATACGCCACGACGCCAATCGCGCCCGCCACGAACCACAGTGCGTAGGACCGCACAAAGCCAGGCTGGAAGTGCTTCACCCGCTGCCCGAGTCGCCACACGCCGCGCGCCAGACCGTTAACCGAGCCATCGATGGCGCCGGTGTCCACACGCCCGGCACAGAGCACGGCCAACTGGTTGCCGGGCTGGACCACATACTGCTGGTAGACCGGCGCCGCGCGCGGCAATCGCGCTGGCCTCGCCGACGACGCTATGCAGCCACTTGTGCAGCAGCAGCGAGAGAGCGCTGTCACCAGGAATGTTGAGCGCGCCACCGATGACGGACAGTACCGCGAGCACCATGAGCGGCACCGTCATGGTCTGGTTGCTCTCCTCGATGTGGTCCGCAACCTCGGCCGGCAGCTTGGGCTCCTGGTAGAACGCCTTGACGATCATGCGGAACATGTAGAACGCGGTGAGCAGCGCCACGCCAAGCCCGGCGACCATGAACAGCACGCTGTGCTGGCCGGTATGGTGCAGGATCTCATCCTTGGACCAGAAGCCCGCCAGCAGCGGGAAGCCGGAGATGGCCAGCGCGCCGATGACCATGGTGGCGCAGGTCACCGGCATGGTCTTGGCCAGTCCGCCCATGTTGCGCAGATCCTGGGGATCTTCGTCGCGATGGGCATGGTGGATGGCGTGTTCCATGCCATGGATGACACTGCCGCTGCCCAGGAAGAGCAGGGCCTTGAAGAAGGCGTGCGTCACCAGGTGGAAGATGGCGGCCGTGAAGGCGCCCATGCCGGCGGCGAGGAACATGAAGCCGAGCTGGCTGACGGTGGAGTAGGCGAGGACGCGCTTGATGTCGTTCTGGACCAGCGCCACGAGGGCGGCCAGGACCGCGGTGACCAGGCCGACCGCGGCGACGAACAGCATCACGCCGTGAGCCTGCGCATAGACCATGCTCATGCGGCAGACCAGGTACACGCCGGCGGTGACCATGGTGGCGGCGTGGATGAGCGCCGAGACCGGCGTCGGGCCTTCCATGGCGTCGGGCAGCCACACATAGAGCGGGAACTGCGCCGACTTCCCGCAGGCGCCGACAAACAACAACAAGCCGATGATTCCCGCGGCGGCGGCGCCGAGTTCGGGCGCGTGCGCGGCGATGCCCACGAACTCCACCGTCTTGCACTTCTGGTAGGTGTAGAAGAGGCCCAGCAGGAAGCCCAGGTCACCGATGCGGTTGACGATAAAGGCCTTCTTGCCGGCCTGGCAGGCGGAGTGCTTACCGGTGTAGTAGCCGATGAGCATGTAGCTGCAGAAGCCCACGCCTTCCCAGCCGAGGAACATGAAGGCCAGATTGCTGCCGAGCACCAGGATGAGCATGGCCGCGACGAACAGGTTGAGCAGGGCGAAGAACCGCGGGAAGTGCGGGTCGCCGTGCATGTAGCCGCGCGCAAACCAGTGGATCAGCGAGCCCACGCCGGTGACGACCAGCGCCATGGTGATCGACATGGGGTCGAGCAGCAGGCTGAACCCAGCGCGGAACGAGCCGACCTCAAGCCATGTGGGGCCTTGCACGACCACCTGGCCCATGCGCTCGACGCCGCCAGGCAGCGGTCCAAACAGCAGGCGCAGGAAGCAGGCCACGGCCACGACGAACGAGGCGATGACCGCGCCGGATGCCAGCGCGCCGACGGCCTGCTCATTGGCCTCGGGCGTGGCGCCGAGCTTCGTGCCGCGCAGGCCGATGACAGCCGAGGCGAGCAGGGGCAGGAGGATGAGCAACCAGGCATACTGCATCGCGTGGATCCTCTGTTAGAACTTGAGCAGGTTGACCCGGTCGATGTCGACGCTACGGAGGTGCTTGTAGACCGCGACGACGATGCCCAGACCGACCGCCACTTCGGCGGCGGCTACGGTCATCGAAAGGAACACGAAGACCTGCCCGTCGAGCGCGCTGTAGAGCCGACCGAAGGCCACGAACGCCAAGTTGGCGGCGTTGAGCATCAGCTCGATGGACATGTAGATGACCAGGACATTGCGGCGCAGCAGCACACCCAGAATGCCGAACGAGAAGAGCACGGCGCTGAGCGCGAGCACCAGGTTGGTGCTGGTGGGTAGCGAGATGATCATCGCTGTGCCGCCTCCTTCTTGGTGTCCGATTCGGCCCGGAGTTGGGGTCGGGCGATGACCACGGCACCCATCATGGCCACCAGCAGCAGGATGCTGGCCACCTCGAACGGCAGCGCATAGGTGCCAAACAGCACCATGCCGATCTCCTCGACCTTGTAGGGCGGCGGCAGCGCGTTGGCCGGCAGCGTCACCGCGCCATGCAGCGCGGCGCCCATCCAGATCAGCGCGCCCAGCAGCACGGCGGCGACCAGGGTCACCCAGCGGCGGCGCTTGTCATCGAGGATGTCCCGCGTGAAGCCCAGGTTCAGGTACATCATGATGAACAGGAAGAGCACCATGATGGCCCCGGCGTAGACCGCGATCTGCACGATCGCGATGAACGGAGCCGTGAGCAGGAGGTAGATACCAGCCGTGGCGCAGAAGTTCAGCACCAGGTACAGGGCGCTGTGCACCGGATGGTGACTCGTCAGCATCCGGAAGGCGCCGAAAATCGCCACCAGGGCCAGTATGCAGAAGGCGATCAGCGAGCCCACCGACATGAGCCGGAGTCCTTTCGTCGGGCGGCAGTCTAGCGCAACCAGATGCCCGTGTCAACGCGCCTCCGGCCACGGCCCAAGCCCACCGCCAAGCCTCTTGCGAGGTCTCTTCAAGGGTGACGCCGGGTGCCTTCGCCGTCAAGCACCAGCGCCAAAAAGTGGCCGGGAGCCCGGCGCTCGAAGCGCTGGGCTCCCGGCTGACAGACTCTTGGTCGGGGCGCTGATCAGCTCGCGGCGCAGGCGGCGATGATCGGCTTGAAGTCGGCCACCTTGAGGCTGGCGCCACCGACCAGGCCGCCGTCGATGTCGGCCTTGGCCAGCAGACCGACCACGTTGTCGGCCTTCATGCTGCCGCCGTAGAGCACGCGCACGGCGTCGGCCGTGGGCTGGTCGTAGAGCTTGGCGACGGTGGCGCGGATCATGCCGCAGATGCGCTGGGCCTCGTCGGGGTCGCAGACCTTGCCCGTGCCGATCGACCAGACCGGCTCGTAGGCCAGCAACATGCCGGCGACCTGCTCGGCCGAGACGTCCTTGAGGCCGGCTTCGAGCTGGGCGGCGATGATCGGGTCGGCCTGACCGGCCTCGCGCTCGGCCAGCGTCTCGCCGACGCACAGGCAGGGGATCAGGCCACCTTCGAGCGCGACCTTGACCTTGATGTTGCAGGAGGCGTCGGTGTCGCCGAAGACCTTGCCCAGGTCACCCGCGAGCTCGGGCTCGGGCACGCCGAAGCGGCCGCGGCGCTCGCTATGGCCGACCAGCACGTGCGTGCAACCGGCGTCCTTGAGCATCGGCACGGAGACTTCACCGGTGTAGGCGCCGCTGGCCTTCCAGTACATGTCCTGGCCACCAACGCCGGCCTTGGCGGCTTCCGCGCCACGGGCCACCTTCATCAGCATGGTGAACGGGGCGAAGATGATCACCTCGGCCTCGCCGGCGATGTCCGCGCGGGCCTCGGCCAGCTCCGCCATGTAGGCCTTGGCCTCGGCGATGGTCTTGTTCATCTTCCAGTTGGCGGCCGCCACGGCCACGCGCTTGCTCATGGGATTTCCTGCCTTCAATCAGTGGATTGGCCCGATTATCGACCTGGGTTGCGTTGGTGTCAACGCAGCGCGCGGCGTCAGGTCGTGCGGCGTGGGACGTGGGGTAGCGGCGCTGGTGCTAGTCGACCAACACCAGGATGTCGTTCCCTTCGACCCGCACTTCATAGCGCGGAATGGGCACCACCGCCGGCATGGTCAATTGCCGGCCGCTGCGAATGTCGAACCGCGCGCCATGCAACGGGCACTCGACCTCGCAGCCGCACAGCGTGCCATCAGTCAGATGCGCGTGGGCATGGCTGCAGATGTCGCCCGTGGCCAGGATCTCGCCGTCGAGGTTGTACAACGCGACGGCCTCATCCTCGACCCACACGCCCTTCATGGTGCCCGGGGGCACATCGGAAAGCGTGGCGACGCGTACGAACTCGCTCATCTGGCACCCCCTAGAGCAACCCACCGTGACTCGCTGCCAGGTTGTCGATGCGCTGTGCGACCGCGTGTTGCAGTCGGGCGCGCACACTCTCTACCGGCACCTGCTCGATGACCGGCTCGAAGAAGCCGGCTACCATCATGCGCTGCGCCTCGCCGCGCGGCAGCCCGCGCGACATGAGGTAGAACACAATCTCGTTGTCGAGATGCGACAGCGACGCGCCGTGGCTGCACTTGACGTCGTCGGCCAGGATTTCCAGCACGGGCATGCTGTCCGCGCGGGCTTTGTCTCCCAGCAGCAGGTTCTCGTTCTTCTGGTAGGCGTCGGTCTGCTGCGCCTCGGGATGCACGCTGATCACGCCGCGGAAGACCGAGCGGCCTTTGTCGCCCACGGCGCCCAGGAACCTCAGGTTGCTGTGGCAGTTGGCCACACGATGGTCCTGCACCGTGGTCTGGTCGAGGTGCTGGCCAGCGGCGGGGAAGCTGATGCCAAGCAGGTCGACGGAGCTGCCCGAGCCGGCCAGCGCCGCGCCGATGAACTCCTTGCTGAGCTTGCCGCCCAGGTTGCCGGTGCACAGGCTGACCTGCGCGCCGGGCCCGGCCAGCACGCGCTTGACGCCGACTTCGTAGACTTTCGGGCCCCACTCCTGCACGCCGGCATAGACCACCTGGGCGTCACGGCCCGCGATGATCTCGGTGATGGGCACACTCAGGCCGGTGACGTCGGCGGCGCTGCGGTACTCCTCCACCAGGCTCAACCGGGCGCCGTCGTCGACAATGATCAGGCTGTGGTGGAGCAGGCTGCCGCCACCCAGCTCAACCTGCGCCAAGAGCGCGCCGTCTACCTGCACGCCACGCGGCACGTAGCAGAACAGGCCCTGGTTAAAGAAGGCGGCATGGAGCAGCGTGAACTTGCCCTCACCGGGCTGCACGCAGTGGGTCATGAAGTGCGTGCGGATCAGCTCGCCGTGGCTGGGCAACGCCTGATGCAGGCTGGTCAGCACCACGCCCTGGGCGGCCAACTCGGCGTTGAGCCGCGAGCCGACGAGGGTGCCGTCGACGAACGTCGCCGTGCCGACCGCATCGTCCGCCGCGGTGACGGCCGAGGCCGTCGCGCCGTTAGGCGTGGCGATGTCGGCCAGCGCGTCGAAGTCGATGCGGCGCAGGTCACAGCGCCGCCAATCCTCATCACTGCGCGTGTCGGGATACGGCGTCTGCTCGAAGGCGGTGAAGGCTTCCAGCCGCTTGGCCAGCAACCAGTCGGGCTCGGCCAGCGCGGCCGAGAGCGCCACGACGCTGTCGCGGGTGAACCCATGGAGACTGCTCATTGTTCAGCCCACCGATCCTTCCATCTGCAGCTCGATCAGGCGGTTCATCTCCACCGCGTACTCCATCGGCAACTCCTTGACGATGGGTTCGATGAAGCCGTTGACGATCATGCCGATGGCGGCGTCTTCGTCCAGGCCACGGCTCATCAGGTAGAAGAGCTGCTCCTCGCCCACGCGGCTGACCGACGCCTCGTGGCCGATGTCCACCTGCTTCTCCTCGACTTCCATGTATGGGTAGGTGTCGGAGCGAGCCTTGTCGTCGAGCAGCAGCGCATCGCAGACCACATTGGCCTTGACGCCGGTGCAGCCGGGGTAGACCTTGCACAGGCCGCGGTAGGTGCTGCGGCCGCCGTCCTTGCTGATCGACTTGGAGATGATGCGGCTGGTCGTGTTGGGCGCCGCGTGGACCATTTTGGAGCCGGCGTCCTGATGCTGGCCCGCGCCGGCGAAGGCAATCGACAGCACCTCGCCATGGGCGCCGGGCTCGAGCATGACCACCGCGGGGTACTTCATGGTGAGCTTGCTGCCCAGGTTGGCGTCAACCCACTCCATGGTCGCGTCGGCATAGGCCACGGCGCGCTTGGTGACGAGGTTGTAGACGTTGTTGGACCAGTTCTGGATGGTCGAGTAGCGTACCCGGGCGCCGCGCTTGACGACGATCTCGACCACCGCCGAGTGCAGGCTATCCTTGCTGTAGATGGGCGCGGTACAGCCCTCGACATAGTGCACGAAGCTGCCCTCGTCGGCGATGATCAGCGTCCGCTCGAACTGGCCGGCGTTGGCCGTGTTGATGCGGAAGTAGGCCTGCAGCGGGATATCCACGTGCACGCCTGGCGGCACGTAGATGAAGCTGCCGCCCGACCACACCGCGGTGTTGAGCGCGGCGAACTTGTTGTCGGCATAGGGGATGATCTTGCCGAAGTGCTCCTGGACCAGGTCGGGATGGTTCTGCACCGCCTCCTCGGGCGACAGGAACAGCACCCCTTGCTCCTCCCACTGCGCCTTAAGCGAGTGGTAGACGACCTCGGAGTCATACTGCGCGCCGACGCCGCCGAGCAGCGCGGAGCGCTCGGCTTCGGGCACGCCGAGCCGATCGAAGGTCCGCTTGATGTCGTCGGGCACGTCTTCCCAGGCGGTCTCGGCCTGGGCCGAGGCCTTGACGTAGTAGGTGATCTCGTCGAAGTTGATGCCGGTCAGGTCGCCGCCCCAGTTGGGCATGGGCGTGGCCAGGAAGTGGCGCAGGCCCTCCAGGCGCTTCTCGAGCATCCACGCGGGCTCGTCCTTGATGGCCGAGATCTCGCGCACAATGTCCTCGGTCAGGCCGCGCTTGGTCTCAAAGACGTTGACGCGGTCGTCGTGAAAACCGTACTTCTCCGCATAGTCGCCGCGCAGGGCGCGCAGCTCATCATGCTGGTCGGTTTCGGCGTTGACAGGTCGTGCCATGATCAGGCCTCCTCGGCGACCCAGTCCCAGCTCTTTTCGGCTGTGAGTCGCTCGGCCAGTTCGATGCCGCCGGTCATTTGGATGCGACCGTCGGTCATGATATGCACGTAGTCGGGCTGCATCTGCTGCACGACGTCCTCGTAGTGGGTGACCACGAGGAAGCCGGTGCGCTCGTGCTGGGCCAACACGACGTCGGCCACGAGTTGGCGCATCTGGATGTCCAGGCCCGAGTCGGTCTCGTCCAGGATGGCGATGCGCGGTGCCAGGGTGAGCAGTTGCAGCATCTCGCAGCGCTTGCGCTCGCCGCCGGAGAAGCCGTCGTTGAGGTAGCGCCGGGCGAACTCGGGCTTCATGTCGAGTTGCTTCATGTTGGCACTCATCGAGCGGGAGAAGTCGCGCAGGCTGATCTTCTCGCCGCGCACCGATTGGGCCGCCTGGCGCAGGAAGTTGCTGACACTGACGCCCGGGATCTCCTTGGGATTCTGGAACGCCAGGAACAGACCCAGCTTGGCCCGCTCGTTGGGTTCGAGCGCCAGCAGGTCCTCACCGTCCAGGGTCACCGAGCCGCTGGTCACGTCGTAGCTGGGGTGACCCATGAGCGCATAGGCCAGGGTCGATTTGCCCGAGCCGTTGGCGCCCATCAGCACGTGGCGCTCGCCTTGCTTCATGGTCAGGCTGAGCCCCTTGAGGATCGGCTTGTCGCCGATGCTCACGTGCAGGTCATCGATCACCAGAGTTGCCATATCCGCCATCGTTGTCTTTCCGTTCCCAGGGCTACACGGGTACGCCCATCATCGCCAACAACTGCTTACCTTCCTCGGTGGCCATCGAGGGCATCCAGGGCGGCGACCAGACGAGGTTCACCGTGGACTCCTCAATGCTCTCCAGCGACAGGACGGCATTGCGTACCTGCGCCACGAGTTCGCCCGCCAAGGGACAGCCGACGCTGGTCAGGGTCAGGTCGACCACCACCGCCGGGCCATCGATGGACACGCCGTAGACCAGACCCAGGTCCACGATGTTGACCGGGATCTCAGGGTCATAGCAGGTCTGCAGCACTTCATAAACCGCTTGTTCAGTCACCATGGCTACCACGCTACTCCGCGCCAACCGTGGGCAGGCAAAGGTCCGCGTCGAACCCCGCGCAATGCACGGCACACAGGTCGTTATGATCCACGCCGCAGCGCAGACAGGCGATGTCGCCTTCTCTCTGGCTGACCAGAGCCGACAGCAGGAACTGCCTCAGCCCGTGCGTCAACGCGGCTCGGTCCGGCTCGCCCATGCGCTCCAGCACGCCCGCCACGCGCCGGTCGATCTCGGCCCGCACCACGCGCACCAGATCGTGACCGGCCGCCGTGCTCGTCAGCCGCACCGTGCGCCGGTCACTGCCGCGACCACGCTGCACCAACGGCACCCGCCGCTCTTCGCTCAGGCCCCGAACCGCCTTGGTCACCGCCGCGCTCGACATGCGCAAGCCGTCGGCGACCTCCTTGACGGTCGGCAATTCATGACGGTCAATGTACCGCAAAACCTCAAACTGTGAGCAGGTTATCGATTCCCGGCCGCCGTCAGCCACCGGAATCACCGCCGCCGCATACACTTCCTCGGCCACGCCGAGCGAGACCAGCCGGACCAACTGGCTCAGCATTTTGGCCGTCTCGACGTTGCTCGTTGTCTCCATGGCGTCTCCCACCCAGACTCTCGACTCGCTGAATTGCATAACCAAGTTAAGTATCTGTCTGGCGCGCAGACCTGTCAACAAGAGCGTGGGCAGCGGGTGCGGGTCACGGCCTGCCGCCGCGACCCGCGGCGTAGGACGCCGGGCGTGCGGCGCGCCCATTGGGCGACCCGGCACAGCGGCGTACGTACGGCAAGGCGTGCCGTGGCGGCTGATCGAGGGAGGCGAGGGGCGAAGGCTGGATCGGCGCGGTGCGAGCGCACCGCGCCGATCCTCGCTGTGGCTAGGCCAGGAACTGGCTGATGTAGCGCGCCGAGAGGGTGACGCACTTGTACTTGAGCTCGCCGCGGCTCCACTTCGCGCCGTGCGGCTCGATGGTCAGATAGCCATCGTAGCCGTGCTCATGCAGGAAGCAGAAGACCTTGCCCCACTCGATGCAGCCCATGCCGGCCGCGGGCTGGGCGGCCAGCTTGCCGCCCAGGTAGAGGTGCTCCTTGATGTGCATGTGCGTGACCTTGTCCCCATGCTGCCACAGGAAGCCCAGGTAGTCCCAGCCGTCGTGGCACAGGTTGGCCGGGTCGCACTTGATGCCCACCTCGGGGAACTGCCGCCACAGGCTGACGTAGCTGGCCGGCGTTTCGGTGAACGTGTTGCCGTGCACCGCATAGATGGCCAGCTTCATGCCCGCTGTCTTGATGCGGTCCAGGTACGGCGGGAAGACCTCGGCGAAGGCGGCGACGTTCTGCTCGGTGCTGTTCTGGGGTTGGTTGCCCGCGCTGGTGATGACCACGCCGGCGCCCAGCATCTCTCCGAACGTCACTAGCCGGTCAAGTTGCTCCAGGGCCGCGGCGCGCTCCGCGGCGTCCAGGGCGGTGTGGTTCCAGCCCCACAGCCCGAGCGTGGAGCACTCCACGCCGTACTTGTCGAGGATAGCGCGCATCTGCTTGACATAGTCAGGCGTCAGATCCTTGAACGAACCCCAGTGGTTGAACTCCAGGCCGGCCAGTCCGTGCTCGGCGCAGAACCGCGCGTCGGCTTCGATGGTCGGCAGGTCGTTGTCCGCAATGAAACCGATCTTCATGGTTACTCTCCCTTGACTCGGACTTCACGGCCGGTCTCGGCGCTCTTGAGCAGGGCTTCGAGCATCTCCTGGACGATCATGCCGTGGCGCAGCGGCGCGGCGCAGGGCGTGCCGTCGAGGATCGAGTCGATGAAGTGCGACGCGATGTTGTCCCAGGCCTCGGGGCCCTTGGGCAGGTTGACCGTGGTGTCCTGCGGCGCGCCGTCCACCGTCTTGTAGAAGCGCAGGGGCGACATGGTCGCGCCGGCCTCGGTGCCGAACAGCTCAATCTGGAAGTCGCCGGGCATATGGCTGGCCCAGAAGCTCTCCACCTGAAGTCCGGCGCCGTTGGCGAAGCGAACGAACCCTCCGCCGTAGTCGTCGCAGTCGTACAGGCTGTAGACCTTCTTGTCGGGCTTCTGGAAGTCCCAGTAGCCCTCGCCGCGCGGGCCGAACTTGGCGCCGGCCACGCCGCTGACGCTGACCGGGTGCGGCAGACCCATGATCCACCAAGCGCAGTCGAGCACGTGCACGCCCATGTCGCGAAAGGCGCCGCCGCCTTTCTGGATGAAGCCCATGTTCCACGCGGGAATGCCGGCGCGGCGCACGCTGCGGGCGCGGCCGTAGTACAGCTCGCCGAACTCACCGGCCACGCGTCGGCCGCCCAGGTACTGCGCTTCGTTGGAGTAGCGGGTGGAGAGCGACATCATGCCGACGACGCCGGCCGCCTCCTGGGCTTCCACCAGCCGGCGGGCGGCGCTCAGCGAGTCGCTCAGCGGCTTGGTGATGAGCACATGCTTGTCGTGCTTCACGGCTTCCAGCGCGACGGGGACGTGGTATTGGTTCGGCGTGCCCACGAAGATGGCATCGATCTCGGGGTCGGCACACATCTTCTTGTAGTCGGTGAACCGCCGCACCGGCTCGGGCAACGCCTTGGCGAAGTCGTCCATGCGGTCGGGCTCGAGATCACATAGCGCGACCACGCGACCGCGGGCGTGGCGCGAGACAGCCAAGGCATTCGGCCGGCCAATACCCATACCGACCACGCCGAGGCGAACTTCCTTCATGCTGGTTCCTCCACTGCTGGGCGCGGGTTCGGCGGGAGGTTCAGCGTTCCTTCAGGGGTGGTGGGGCGAAGATCAGTGCTGGACGAGCGACACGCGACCCAGCCCGCCGTCAGGCCTGAAGTCCAGTTCCAGCGTGTACGGGTCCATGGCCAACCGCCCATCGATCTGTGGACCCAGGTGGTAGATCCACAGCTGCCCGGCGGGATCCACCCAGTCTGGCTTGCCGATTAGCTGTGTGACTGCGGCGCGCGAGGCGCCAACCGGCAGGTGGCGGCGCATCAGGTCGCCCGTCATGTCGCCGCGCGCGTTCGGCCCCGAGGTGTCCGCTACGGCACGCCAAGCCGCGGCGTCGAAGGCGATGCCCAGCTCATCCACGTCCTGGGCGCGGAGCAAGGCGACAGCCACAACGAGGGTCGGCAGCCCGATGAGGAGCAAGACCAGGGCGAGCCACGCCACGCGCGCTGGGCCTGGCGCGTTGGCGATGTGGAACCGCGCTGGCTGTCGACTGCCCACGATGCCTCCCCTTGAGGGCGGATTGTAGCCTGGCGGGGTGCCCAAGGCAACGGTGCGCGGCAAGTCGTTCGGCGCCGAGGTGGTCCGTCCACGGGCCAGGCCGGCGCTCTTGCCTGGCCACGGCGCCCGCGCTATGGTCCTCTATGGAGCACCACCCATGCCGCTGCGCGCGCTGACACTCGTAGTCCTGGTGGCCACCGGTCTGTCCGCCGCGCCCATGCCGCCGATCCGCGTCGCGCCGAACCAACGCGGCTTCGTCACACCCTCCGGCCAGCCCTTCCACCCTTGGGGCGTCAACTACGACCGCGACTACCGCAGCCGCCTCCTCGAGGACTACTGGGACGCCGAATGGCCGGCCATCGCCGGGGACTTCGCCGAGATGAAGGCGCTCGGCGCGAACGTCGTGCGCCTCCATCTGCAGTTCGGCCGCTTCATGACCGACGCGGTCACGCCTAACGACCACGCGCTGGCGCAGCTTGCGCGGCTGCTGGCGCTGGCCGAGAAGACCGGTCTGTACCTTGACCTGACCGGCCTGGCCTGCTACCGCCGCGCCGACGTACCAGCCTGGTATGCCGCCCTGGACGAGGGCCAGCGCTGGTCCGCGCAGGAGCGGTTCTGGGAGGCGGTGGCCCGGACCTGCGCGGCCAGCCCGGCGGTCTTCTGCTACGACTTGGCCAACGAGCCCATCGTGCCGGGCGTCGCCCGCGAGGCTGGCGACTGGCTGATCGGCGATCTGGGCGGCCTGGTCTATTGCCAGTTCATCACGCTGGACCCCGCGGGCCGCGCCACGCCGGACGTCGCCAAGGCCTGGATCGGTCGCCTGGCGGCCGCCATCCGCCGCCACGACCCCCAGCGACTGGTGACCGTCGGGCTGCTGCCCAACGCGGCGCAGGTAGGGTTCCCGCCGTGGCTGGTCACGGGCGATCTGGACTTCGTGGCTGTGCACGTCTACCCGGCCACGGACCACCTGGCCGAGGACCGCCGCAACCTGGCACGGTTCGCCGTCGGCAAGCCGGTGGTGGTCGAGGAGACCTTCCCACTGGGCTGTAGCGCGGAGCAGTTGGCCCAGTTCATGCGCGAGACCAGCGGGCTGGTCAGCGGCTGGATCGGCTTCTACTGGGGCCAGACGCCGGCGCAATTGCGCCCGCCGAAGGATATGGGCGAGGCGCTGACGTTGGCGTGGTTGGAGCTGTTCGCGGAAGGCGGGCCTTGGCCGGCACCGAGGATGGCCAGGTTGAGGACGATCCGCTAGCCGCAGACGCGAGGTCTGATGTTACGCCAATCGTAACCGCAGGGGTAAACACCGCGCCCGCGCGTGCGATATGCTCAGACGAGTGGGAGAGCGACACCGTGAAGAAGGCGTGTCTGGTGCTTGGTCTGATGGCCGCAGCCGGTTGCTTCGGCGCCGGCCTCGACTCCATCGCCGCCGGCCTGGCCGCCGCGCCGCCGGTGACGCTGCATCCGGCACTCGACGTGATGCGCCTGGCCACGGCCCCAGCCGACCTGGTTGCGCCGCGCGCCTTCATGGCCGACGCGGCCAAGGCGCGGCGCCGGATCGACACGGTCATGGCGCCCTGGACCACGCCTTGCCCCAAGCTCAAGGGCTCCTGGGTGCGTTGGCTCAACCCCGCGGGCAGTGTCGCCCAGATCCTCTTCCCCGCCACCCAGCTGCGCCTGGCCGACGCGGATCTGGCCGCGCAGATCGCCGCCGCACGCGCGGACCGCGCCACCACGCTGGGCATCGAGGCGCAGTTGGTCAGCGAGGGCAAGGCCACCTGGCTCAATCCGCTGACCACGCCCACGGGCGACCGGACCATGCTCGAGGGCCTGCGCTTCGTGCTATCCGTCGACGATGTCACCTTCATCCAGGTGGCCGTGCCGCCGACGGTGACCATCACCGACAAGCAGCGTGGCCTCTGGACCGGCGTGTTCGGCGGGCCGAAGTCGCGCACCGACTACATCGCTGCGGTCAAGGTCACCTTCCCGCTGCGCGATGCCAACCAAGTGCCGCTGATCACCGACCAGGCCAAGACGCTGGCGCTGCTGCTGGTCGGCCCCGATGGCGATGTGGACAAGGTGCCCATGGACCTGAGCAAGCTGCCGGCCACGCTGCCGGTGCTGCCCCCGCCTCCCGTCACGCCGGCGCCAGCCGCGGCGACTCCTCGCTGATCCGGCCGCTCGTTCTCACCGCGCCCTTGGCGCGAACATGCGCTGCCAATACCACGCGAGTTGCCGCGTGACCGGCTGATTGCCTCTACGGGTGTCTCGGGCTCGGGCATGTCGTCCTTGGCTCTCGACACCATCGGCCGGATGTGGATCTCATCGAGGGGCTTCGCCAGCCATCGCCATCGGCCAGAAGACCAGCGACAGCAGCCCGCGCAGCACCGTGGCCACGGTCACCGAGATCCACGGTTATCGGCGCGTGCTCTATGCCCGCCTCGGCGGCATTGGGTGCTGCGGGCAGCCGGTCGGCCGCCAGACCACTGAGGAGATGACTTAGCGCCTTCTGGCGTTGCCGGCGCATTCGCAAGTGCAACCGCTGGCACCCCTGGCGCTTGGCAGCAGAAGGCTGATGCCGGATCACGGAGTTTCCCAGCGGCTATACTGACCAACAGGTTGTGGAAGACAACGGCACCCACCATGAAGCGATCCAACACCCTCCTGACGGCCGCGTTGCTGGCCTTGTCATCTCTGGCCCGCGCCGACGACTCGCTGGTCGTCTATCCGGCGGTGCCAGGGCTCGCCGCCTCCGAGCATTACCGGGCGCGGGTGCGGTCAGCCGCCGCCGGAAGCCTATGGCAGAGCGCCTTTGCCTGGGAAACCGCGTGCAAGACCATCGAGAAGGGCACGGACGGCTACTTCGAGACCCTGGCGGGCTGGACGCACACCTACGTGAACTTCGAGACCGCCGGCGCCGTGGTGGTCGAGATCGCGCGCGCCGATGGCCAGCCGATCCGCTCCGCGGTCGTGCATCCGCGGCGCAAGGCGTCTGAGTGCGCGGTCCAGGACGGCAAGGCACTTGTCCGACTCGACAAGCCCTGCCTCGTGGCGGTCGATATTGATGGCCAAATGGACACGCGGGACACGGGCAAGGGTTACAAAGGGCCGCCGATCCACGCCATCTCGCTCTTCGCCAACCCGCCTGTGGTCGGCAAGCCGAAGCCAGGCGACCCGGGCGTGATGACGGTCAAGCCCGGAGACACACCGCCCTCGGACGGGCCGTGGACCACGCTCTACTTCCTGCCGGGCGTTCACGACATCGGGCTGGCCTTCCCGCTTCACGCGAATCGCCAGTACTACATCCCCGGCGACTCCATGGTGTACGGCACGCTATCCAACCGCAAGTGGGCAGATGGCCACCACATCCGCGTCTTCGGCCTTGGCACCCTGTCGGGTGCTCGCCTTAAGCATCCCGAGTACGTCCAGCCGCCGGTTGCTGGCGGTGACCACGTGACCTACCGCCCGATAGAGGTGGTGGGCACCACTGACACGCGGGTGGAAGGCATCACCATTGCCGACTCAGCCACGCACTCGCTCATGCTGGTGCATCCGTACCTGAAGGACCATCCCAACGAGGTCAGGTGGACCAAGATCTTCACCTGGCGGAGGAATGGTGACGGCATCAATCCCTTCGGCAACACGCTGATCGAGGACTGCTTCATCCGCACCCAAGACGACTCGCTCTACGTGAGCGGCCTGGGCATCCGCCGCACCGTGCTGTGGAACGACGCCAACGGCTCGTCGTTCGTGCTGAGCAGCCTGCCTCAACTCACCGACCGACAACTGGTGGTGGAGGACTGCGACGTCATCTACAGCCGTGCCATGTGGCACCAGTGGAGCGGCGGCCGGGTGTTCAACATGCGCGGCGAGGGTGGCCGCCCGGCCGGTGCCGGCGTGATCTTCCGCAACATCAACATCGAGGATCCGCGGCCGACGCTGCAGCAGTTCTTCGTCTGCATGACCGTGCCGCCGCCCTACTCAGGGCAGGAGCGGAAGCGCGCCGCCGGCGACCTGTCGGCCGTCCTCTTTCAGAACATCGCCATCGCCGCGCCCAGCGTGCTGGGCGAACCGCAGATGCTGTGGGGCCTGGCCGCCGCGCGCATCCGTGGTCTCATCTTTGAGAACCTGACGGTCGGCGGCCAACTCGTCACCAATCCCGGATTCTTCAAAGCCAACGAGTTTGTGGACGGGCTCGTCTTCCGGTCTGGCGCCAAGCCGTAGGATGACCCGTGACCCAACTCACCCTTGACGCAAACATGCGTTTCGGTCACCATGAGGGTTGGCGAGGTGCGGGGTGAGTGAAGTCGGACGGATCATCATCACAGGCGCGCGTGAGCACAACTTGCGGTCGGTGGACCTCGAGTTGCCGCGGGACCGGCTGATTGTCTTCACGGGGGTGTCGGGCTCGGGCAAGTCGTCCTTGGCGTTCGACACCATCTACGCCGAAGGTCAGCGGCGCTACATCGAGAGTCTGAGTGCGGGCGCCAGGCAGCACATGGGGCAGCTCAAGCGGCCCGACGTGGACCGCATCGAAGGCCTCTCGCCGGCCATCGCCATCGGCCAGAAGACCAGCGACAGCAACCCGCGCAGTACCGTGGCTACGGTCAGCGAGATCTACGACTATCTGCGCGTGCTCTATGCCCGGCTGGGCGGCATCGTGTGTTGCGGGCAACCGGTCGGTCGCCAGACCACCGAGGAAATGACTGAGCGCCTGCTGGCCCTGCCGCCGCGCTCGCGCGTGCAGTTGCTGGCGCCCGTGGCCCGCCTGCGCAAGGGCGAGTTCCAGGACGTGTTCGACGACGCGCGTCGCGCGGGGTTCGTGCGCGTCCGCGTGGACGGCGAGGTGCTCGACCTGAGCGAACGCATCGAGCTGGACCGCCAGCGTCGGCACGACATCGAGATTGTGGTCGACCGTCTGGTCATCAAGCCCGAGATCCGCACGCGCCTGGCCGACAGCCTCGACCTGGGCTTGCGCCATGGTGAAGGCACCGTCATCGCCAACATCATCGGACCGGACGATGATGAGTCCGGCTCGCGCGACCTGTTCTTCAGCCGCGACTTCTCCTGCCCGCGCTGCGGCACCAGCTACCAGGAGCCGTCGCCGCAATTGTTCAGCTTCAACTCGCCCCAGGGCATGTGCCCCAGTTGCCAGGGGCTAGGTGCCAAGGCGGCGCTGGACGTGACGCTGGCCGTGCCCGACGACAGCCTGAGCCTGGCCGATGGCGCCGTGGCGCCGTGGGGCGTGCCCTCGACGCTGCGGCTCCGCCATCAGCTCGACGGGCTGGCCAAACACTACGACTTCAGCCTCAAAACCCCCTGGCGTGACCTGTCCGAGGACGTGCGCCAAGTGGTGCTGCACGGCAGCGACCAGTCCATCCACTTCGTCTATCGCTCGCACAGCGGCAAACGCTATCCGTACGAGGGTACGTGGGGTGGCGTGCTGGGCACGCTGGGCAACACCGAGGACGCGTTCGACGAGGAGGAGACCCGCGGTCGCGCCGGCAGTTGGCTGACCACGGTGCCATGCGAGGAGTGCGCCGGCGAGCGGCTGTGCTCCGAGGCCCGCCGGGTGGAGGTCGAGGGCGTCAATATCAGCGAGCTCTGCGCGCGGACCATCTCGGGCGCGGCCGAGTTCTTCGACGACCTGCGCCTGCTGGGCCAACGCGCGCTCATCGGCGAGGACCTGGTGCGCGAGATCCGCGGCCGGCTCAACTTCCTGCTCAACGTCGGCCTGCATTACCTGTCGTTGGACCGGCCCGCGCCGACTCTGTCCGGCGGCGAAGCCCAGCGCATCCGGCTGGCCAGCCAGATCGGCGCCGGCCTGGTGGGCGTGACGTACGTGCTGGACGAGCCGAGCATCGGCCTGCACCACCGCGACAACCGCCACCTGCTCAGCACGCTGCAGCGGCTGCGCGACCTGGGCAACACGGTCATCGTCGTTGAGCACGACGAGGAGACCATGCTGGCCGCCGACTACCTGGTCGACGTCGGGCCGGGCCCCGGCCGGCTGGGTGGGGAAGTGGTGGCCGCGGGCAGCCCAGAGGTGGTCTGCGCCAACCTCCACAGCCTGACTGCCGACTACCTCACGGGCCGCCGCGCCATCGCCAAACCGGAATCGCGGCGCGCCGTCGATCCCGAGCGGCAACTGGTCATCCGCGGCGCCCAGCAGAACAACCTGCTGGACATCGATGTCGCCTTCCCGCTGGGAGTGTTCGTCTGCGTCACCGGCGTCTCGGGCTCGGGCAAGTCATCGCTGGTCAACGACATTCTGCACGACGCGCTGGCCCGTGACCTCAACGGCGCCCAATGCCATCCGGGCCGTCATCGGTCGATCGAGGGCATCGAGCACCTGGACAAGGTCATCGCCATCGACCAAAGCCCCATCGGCCGCACGCCGCGCAGCAATCCGGCCACCTACACCAAAGTGCTCGACCCGATCCGGCAACTGTACGCCAAGCTGCCCGACGCGAAGATCCGCGGCTACGGCCCCGGCCGTTTCAGCTTCAACGTGCCCGGCGGGCGCTGCGAGGCCTGCGAGGGTCGCGGCTACCTGCGCATCGAGATGGACTTCCTCGACGATGTGTGGGTGGAGTGCGAGGTCTGCGGCGGCACGCGGTTCAACCTGGAGACGCTGCAGGTCAAGTTCAAGGGCAAGTCCATCGCCGACCTGCTGGGCATGGCCGTGGCCGAGGCGCTGGAGCTATTCTCCGACGTGCCCGCGGTGGCCAAGATCCTGCGTACCTTGTGCGATGTGGGCCTCGACTACATCCATCTGGGCCAGCCCGCGCCGACGCTGTCTGGCGGTGAGGCGCAGCGCATCAAGCTCGCGCGCGAACTGGCGCGGCGTTCCACGGGCAAGACGCTCTATCTGCTGGACGAACCCACCACCGGCCTGCATTTCGAGGACATCCGCAAGCTGCTGGGTGTGTTGCAGCGGTTCGTCGACGAGGGCAACACGGTCGTCGTCATCGAGCACAATCTCGATGTCATCAAGACTGCTGACTACCTGATCGACATGGGTCCCGAAGGCGGCGGCGGCGGCGGGCTGCTCATCGCGGCCGGCACGCCGGAGGCGGTGGCCGAGGTCGATGCCAGCCACACCGGCCACAGCCTGCGCGAGGTGTTGGGGCTGGAAGTGCGCCACGCCATGCGCGCCACGCCAGGCGTGGAGGATGCGGAGCACCGCATCTCGCCCTGGGCGCCGCTCGACTCCGTGGTGGTCAAGGGCGCGCGCGCCCACAACCTGAAGAACATCGACGCCGAGATCCCGCGTGGCAAGCTGACCGTGCTGACCGGCGTGAGCGGCAGCGGCAAGTCCTCGCTGGCGCTGGACACCATTTACGCCGAAGGCCAGCGCCGCTATGTGGAGAGCCTGTCGAGCTATGCGCGGCAGTTCATCCGCCAACTCGAGAAGCCGCCAGTCGACTTCGTGTCCGGCCTGTCGCCGGCGGTCAGCATCGAGCAGCGGCCCGGCAGCCGCAACCCGCGCAGCACCGTGGGCACGGTCACCGAGGTGCACGACTACCTGCGGCTTATCTGGGCCCGGCTGGGCACGCGGCACTGCGTTGACTGCGGCGGACTCGTCGGGCGTCAGACCGCGGATGAGATGACCGCGCGACTCACGGCGTTGCCGGAGGGCGCGCGCATCCTGGTCGCCGCGCCGCTGCAACTGGCCAAGAACGAGGAGTATGTCGACGCCTTCGCCCGGCTGGCTCGTGACGGCTTCCTGCGCGTGCGGGTCAACGGCGAGGTGCGCGAGCTTGGCGAGGAGATCAGCATCGACCGGCGCCGGCGCCATCGCGTCGAGGTCGTGGTCGACCGCCTGGTGCTGCGTGGCGAGGAGCGCACGCGGCTGGCCGAGGCGGTGGAGCAGGCCATCACGCAAGGCGACGGTCAGATGATCGTCGAGGTCCTGCCCGGCTCGGAGGCGCTGGGCGTGCGGGCCGGCGATATCCTCTTCTCCACGCGCTGGACATGCGCCGACTGCGGCCGGGCCTATGACGAGCTGGGCCCGCAGCACTTCAGCTTCAACTCGCCCCTGGGCTGGTGTCCTGAGTGCGAGGGTCTGGGCACCCGGCAGGGCATCGTGCCCGACCTGCTGGTGGCCGCGGCCGACCAGCCGCTCGGCGCGGCGGCCATTCCGCTGTTGCCCATGGTGCTGCGCAAGCGCGCCGTGCGCATCGCCATGGAGGGCGCCGCCAAGCTGCGCGGCTGGCCCACGGATCAGCCGCTCGACACCTGGCCGCCGGAGGCGCTCGCGGAGCTGCTCTTTGGTTGTGAGGCACCGGTGCCGTATGTGACCGACGCCGGCGCGAAAACCACGGTCCACCACACCGGGCTGGTGCCGTTGCTGCAGGCGCTGTACGACGGCGGCGCCTACGTCGAGGAGATCAACGCCGTGCGCGGGGACCTGCCCTGCGACGTCTGCCAGGGCGCGCGGCTGCGACCCGAGGCGGCGGCGGTACGCTTCCGCGACCAGAGCCTGCAGCAGCTCGAGGAGCGCCCGCTGGCCGCGGCCCTGGCCTTTGCCGAGAGCCTCGTCCTCAGCGAACGCGAGCAGCTCATTGCCGTCGAACCGCTGCGCGAGACGGTGCGGCGGCTGCGCTTCCTGAACGATGTCGGGCTGAGCTACCTGACCCTGGCGCGCGGCAGCGGCACGCTGTCGGGCGGCGAGGCCATGCGTATCCGGCTGGCCAGCCAGATCGGCAGTGGCCTGACCGGCGTGCTGTACATCCTCGACGAGCCGACCATCGGCCTGCACCAGCGCGACAACGCCCGGCTGCTCGACGCGCTGGAGCGACTGCGCGACCTGGGCAATACCGTGCTGATGGTGGAACACGACCCGGAGGCCATCCGCCGTGGCGACCATGTCCTCGACTTCGGGCCAGGCGCCGGCGCGTTGGGTGGGCGCATCGTGGCCACCGGCACGCCCGACAACCTCGTCGGCGACGGTGCGTCGCTGACGGCCGACTACCTCAGCGGTCGGCGCGCCATCGAGGTGCCCAAGCGGCGGCGAGCCGGCTCGGGCCGCCAGTTGAGCGTCCTTGGCGCGCGCCATCACAATCTGCGCAATGTGGACATGCATCTGCCGCTGGGCACGCTGACGGCGGTCACCGGCGTGAGCGGCAGCGGCAAGTCTTCGCTGGTCGTCGACATCCTCTACCCGGCGCTGGCGAGGGCCCTGCACCGCGCGCGGCAGCCGGTCGGCACGCACACCAGCCTCGAGGGCCTGGAGTTCGTCGACAAGGTGATCAGCATCGACCAGCGACCCATCGGCGACAACCCGCGCAGCAACTCCGCCAGCTACGTGGGTGTGTTCGACCTGATGCGCGAGTTGTACGCCACGCGGCCCGAGGGCCGCGCGCGCGGCTATACCGACGCGCGCTTCAGCTTCAACCGGCCCGGCGGCCGCTGCGAGACGTGCTGGGGATTCGGCTCGCGCAAGGTCGAAATGCACTTCCTGGCCGACGTCTGGGTGCCCTGCGAGTCGTGCGGCGGCCACCGCTACAACGCCGAGGCCCTGGCCATCACGTTCAAGGAGCGCTCCATCGCCGATGTGCTGGAGATGACCGTGGACGAAGGGCTTGCGCATTTCGGCGACATCCCGCGCATCCGGCGCGCGCTGAGCACGTTGAGCGACGTGGGACTGGGCTACGTACAACTGGGCCAGAGCGCGCTGACCTTGTCCGGCGGCGAGGCGCAACGCGTCAAACTGGCGCGCGAGCTCTCAAGACCGAGCACTGGATCGACGTTGTACGTCCTGGATGAGCCCACCACCGGTCTGCACTTCGAGGACGTGCGGCGGTTGCTGACCGTGCTCGACCGTCTGGTCAACGCAGGTAATACCGTGGTTGTCATCGAGCACAACCTGGATGTCATCAAGTACGCGGACCATGTGATCGATCTGGGGCCCGAAGGTGGCGATGGCGGCGGGCTGCTGATCGCCGCGGGTTCGCCAGAGCAGATCGCCAACACGCCCGGTTCGTACACCGGGCAGGCCCTGGCGGCGGTGCTGGAGCCCAAGCGCGAGGTAATGGTCGAGGCGACGACACCGGTGCTGGACGTCATCGCCGACCCGCAGGAGCGGTGGCATCGGCGGCAGCTGGCCTTCAGTCAGCAGGCCGACGCGGTGTGGCGCGAGTCTGACCTGACCTCACTTCTGGCGTTGGTACGTTCAGTCGACGCGAAGGTGAATGCGCCCGAGTGGGGAAACAAGGAATTCGTCAGCCTGGGCATCGAGGGTGTGCGTCGCTGGTGGGCACGCATCCGGACCAGCCGGCCCGACTGCCTGCGGCTCGTGGTGCGTACCGCGTCCGGGCGGCAGAGCGAGGCGGCGCTGGCCAGGAGGCTGGGCCTCCTGCCGTGGGAGCTTCAGGACCCGACCAAGAGTCGGCGCGGTCCGCGCGTGACGGTCAAGCGCGAGTCCAACGAGGATCTGGTGGCCTTCGACCTGGTTTCGGCCACAGAATGGTCCCAGCCTGTGTGGGTGGAAGTACTCGGCGAGCTGCTGCAGGCCTTCCTGGAGGACGATCGATGAGCCTGAGACGAGCGCTGGTGGCGGTTGTTGTCGCCGTAGCCCTGGCCACTCCCGGTGGTGCGGAAACGCTGCGCCTGAAGTTCAAGCCGGGGGAGAAGGTCACGTTTCGCGACCAGATGGCCATGGCCCTGGAGCGCACCTCCGACACGGACATGAACATGCGGCTGCAGATGCGCAGCGACAGCAAGGTGCGGCAGACGGTGAAGCACCTGGCCGATGGCTTGGCCACCTTGGAGATCGAGACGCTGGAGAACAGCACCGAGACCATACCCGAGGGCGGCAAGCCGGGCAAGTCGGAAGAGAAGGGCGACGGCGAGCGCATCAAGATTTCCGAGCGAGGGCTGATCTCCGAGCGCGTCTCGTTGGGCAAGGACACCAAGTCCGAGGAAGGCATTGACACCCTGGCCGTGCTCCAGCGCGTCATCGACGGCATGACCATGCCCGAGGAGGACGTCGAACCCGGCGGCGAGTGGTCGGACACGTACGAGGTCGCGCTGACCGACAAGGGCCTCAAGGGCCCCAAGACGTCGGTCGACCTGTCGGGCAAGTTCGAGCGACTGGTCATGCTCAAGGGCCGCGAGTGCGCGGAGTTGGTGGTTGACTTCACGGCTCCGCTCGATATCGAGAAGACCGTGGAGATCGGCGAGGCCAAGGTCACCTGCAAAGGTTCGGTGATGGGCCACCTGACGATGTACCTGGATGTGGAGCGCGGCGAAAGCCTGGCCGAGACGGCCACCTATGGCGGGCACTTGGAGCTCAACATGGAGGTCGCCAAGCACAAGGTGCGTCTGGCCGAGACGCTCAAGATGAACACCAAGACCCACAAGCTGGACTGAAGGGGATTCCGTGACGCGGCTGTCTGTGTGGTGCCTGCTGCTGTCGGCGGGACTGGCCTGCGCTCAGGTGGGCGAGCCAGTAACGCTGCGGCTGTCCGTGGGGCCTGACCTGGCCTGGCGATTCGTGGAGTCGCTGCATGGCAAGGGCACGCTGACGCGTGTACGCGGGCTGGCTGAGACCGCTGTAGGCGTCGAGGTGCGGGCCGACGGCACGCGGCTGTGGCGCTTCCTGGAGCCGGCCGACAACGGCTCGCGTCTGTCGGCGCGGAGCATGTCGGCCAAGGCCAGCCTGCGTCTGGTGGACGCGCCCGCGGACGGCCAGTACCAGCGCGAGCGCCCCTTCCGCTCCTACAGCCTGCTGGTCACGCCGGCTGGCGCGGTGCTGGATGCTGAGCTGTTGACCGATGCGCAGCCGGCCGAGCCGGGGGCCAACGAGCCGCCGGTGGAGTTGGACCTGACCGAGCTGTTCACCGCACTGGAGTTAGGTCTCCTGCCGCCGTTGCCCGTGGCGCTTGGCGGCTCGTGGCAACTGCCGGCCGACAATGCTGAGCAGGACCGCAGCAAACTGGCGCTGCAGGCCAAGGGCAAGCTTGTGGAGCGCTCGGAGACCACGGCCGGCTCCGTGGCCGTACTCGACACATCGTTGACCGCCGCGCTGCCGTCGCGGCCCACGCCGATCAAGGAGTTGCTGGTCAGCGGGCAGGTGGCGCTCAGCGCCCGAGTGCGCTTCAACCAGACGCTCGGCCGCGTCGACCACGTGGCCGGGCCGCTGACGCTGGATCTGCGTTACGCTTATCCGGATGCGCGCGGCGTCGTGGCCAAGGTGCGGCTGGAGCTGGCGCTCGAAGCCCGGCAGGAAGTCGCTATGCCGGCTCGTTGACATCGTTTGGTCGGGCCTCGGCCGGGCCACATACAGAGTGTCGAAGTTGCTCGCTGACGCGGGACAGCGTGAGCTTGGCAGGAGATCGAGATGAGCAGACTGGGCATGAACAGGATCGTAACCACCGGCCTGGCCGGGGTGCTGCTGACGGTCGCCGCCGCCGGGGCGACGACGTTGCGCTACACGCTCAAGGCGGGCGACGAATGGAAGTACCGTAACGTCATCGCCGCCGAGGGTACCCTGACCATCGCGGGCCCGCTCGGCGCACAGCCCATACCGGTCAAAGTCAATGCCGACGAGACACGCACCCTCAAGGTGAGCGAGTCGGCCGGCGAGGGCTGGTTCTGGATGGAGAGCAAGCAGGTCAAGGGCACCTTGGCCGCGGTCGTGGGCGGCGAGGCCATGGGCCAGGGCGCGGAGGCGATGCCGCCGCTCAACTACAAGATGAAGATGAACGCCAAGGGTGATGTCTCGGAGTTGGAGACCATCAAGCCCGCCGAAGCCAACGCTCAGGCCAGCATCGACCTGAACCTGGGGCAGATCACGGCGCTGGCCGAGTTGACCGGCTTCCCCGAGGGTGATGTCGCCGCGGGCGCCACCTGGGACAAAGAGATCCCGATCAAGACCAAGGACGGCAAGACGCTCACCGCCAAGGTCTCCAACAAGCTGATCAGCGTCAACGACAACGAAGCCAAGATCGCCACCACGTACGACATGCCCATTCCGCCAACCGAAGGCACACTGAAGATGGGCATGGACATCCCGATCAGGATCGAGGGTCACGCCCTGGGTACCAGCGTGGTCATCTGGGACATCGCCAAGTCGTGCGTGCTGCGCAGCGAAGGCAACTCGACCATGGACGTCAAGCTCTACCTGGTCGGTTTGTCGACCGAGCCGGCGATCGGCAAGTTCCTGATGGTGATCAAGGGCGAACTGGTGCAGTGAGCCGTACTTTGAGAGGAGTGCTCCAATGAAGCTGAAGGCGCGGGGTCTGTGGCTGGCCGTCGTTGTGGCGGCCGCCTGCATGGCGCCGGCGAAAGCCGTGCCCATCCTGCCGCTCGACCAGGTCAAGGAAGGGATGAAGGGCTACGGCCTGACGGTCTTCCAGGGCAGCAGGATCGAACGGTTCGACATCACGGTGCTGGGCGTGCTCCGCGCCTTCGACTTTCAGATGGACATGATCCTGATCCGCGTCGACAGCGGACCGGTGGTCACGCAGAAGCTCGGCTCGGTGGCGGGCATGAGCGGCAGCCCCATCTACGTCAACGACAAGCTGGTGGGGGCCTACGCCTATGGCTTCCCCTTCCAGAATGCACCTCTCGCCGGCGTCACGCCAATCGAGCAGATGCTCGAGCAGTTCGACCCCAAGCACCCGCAGGCCAAGGCTGCGGCCGCCCGGCGTAACGCCCTGGCCGGCCCGCCGGCCGCTGCTGGCACGCGTGCCGAAGGTGCGCTGCAGCCGGTGGGCGGCTCCGTCGTTCTCGAGGGCCGGCGCTTCTCCGAGGTGCGTGTGGCGGCCAACCGCAGCGACGCGGACACCATGCGCCGCATCCGACCCGATGTGGGTGTCATGGTGCCCGTCTCGACGCCGGTGCTGGTCAGCGGCGTGGGCGGCGCGGCCTTCCGACACCTGCAACGCATGCTGGAGCCGTTCAACCTGACCCCGATGCAGGCCGGGGCGGCGCAGGTGCCGGCCAACCCCAAGGTCGACTTCTCGCCCGGCGCGGCCGTGGGTGTGGCGCTGGTCACCGGCGACATCGAGATGACCGCCGTGGGTACGCTTACCTACCGTGATCAGGACACGGTCATGGCCTTCGGGCACCCGTTCTTCGGGCTCGGCGCGGTTGAGTTGCCGATGACCACCTGCTGGATTACCACCATCGTGCCGAGCTATGAGGGCTCGTTCAAGATGGGTGGCGCCATTGCGCCGGTCGGCAGCATCACCCAGGACCGCCCGACCTGTGTCGGCGGTAGCGTGGGCAAGGTGCCGGAGATGATCCCGGTCGAGTACCGCATGCACGACATCGTGCGCGAGGCCGACCGCACCTTCCGTTTCCGGGCCGCTCGGCAAGGCCGCATCACGCCGATGCTGGCCGCTCAGTTGCTCGAAGGCGCCATGGGCAGCGTCATCGGCGGTTCGTTCGAGGGCGTCATCAACTCCAAGGTCGAAGTGACCTGCCGCAACGGCAAGGCGGGTGACCCGCTGAGCATCGTGCGTCAGAACTGCTTCGACACGAAGCTCAGCTCGGCAGGGCTGGGTATGCCGCTCGAGGACTTGTTCATGACGCTGTCGCTGCTGCGGGTCAATCCGTGGGGTGACGCGCCAGTGCAGTCCATCAAGGTCGGCATGGACTTCGAGGCCGACCGCAAGTTGGCCAGCATCGAGCGCATGAGGGCCTCCAAGCAGGTGGTCAAGCGCGGCGAGACCATCGAGGTCACCGCCTATCTCAAGGAATACGGCGGCAAGGCCAAGCCGACGACCGTGTCGCTGACCATCCCCGACAATGCGCCGCTGGGTCCCACGCTGACCATCCTGGCCGGCGGCGGCGTGGCCGCGGCGGTGCGCGAATTGGTCAATCCCGAGCCGTACCCGCGCGATGTGCCGTCCATGGTCCGCTACCTGAACAGCTCGGTACGCAATGACTGCATCGTCGTCGAGATGGTGCAGCCCACCAACGGTCTGGAGTTCTCTGGCCGCGTCATGCACGACATGCCCAACCCGGTGTCCGCCGCCCTGGAGACGGCCGACATGGAGAGCCTGTCGCAGCGCATGGATGTGGTTGAGCAGATCATCCCCACCGATGGCGTGGTGACCGGGGCCAACGCCGTGCTGCTGGAGGTCGTCGGCGATGACGGCCGGCGCGCCGACCGCGGGACGGTGGATGTCGACCAGATCGACTCGCCCCGCCACGGCTCGTTCGGCTCGCCCGGCATGGGTGGCATGATGATGGCCGCTGGCCGCGAGCTCGACGTCATGTTCGGCAAGGCCGTCCCGACCGATGAGGTCCGCTGGCTGGCTACGCCATCGGGCGATCCCTACCATGTGCGCGAGTCGCTGAGCCAGGCGGTAAAGGCGGCCTGGTCCGGCTACCGTCCGGCGCGTGCCTCCTGGCCCTTGGCTGCTCGCCCCGTGCCGCGCGCCGTGGGCGACAGCAAGGTGCAGCCGGCTGACGACACCGAGGCCGGCGCAGCCGACGGTGACAAGCCGGACGTGACGGGTGACCTGGGCTTGGGCAAGCCGCCCAAGATGCCCGGCTACAAAGAGCTCGCGGACATCAAGTCCGGCGACCTCGGCGCGGACACGCCAAGCGACGGCAGCGGTGGAGAGGGCAGCGACGAGGACGGCGAGCCCGTGGCTCGACCCGTATCCAGCTGGACCGTGACCACGGCCGAGGAGTTCGGCGCCGGCCAGTTTGACCACACCTACACCGACAGCGGTGGCTCCGTGCGGCTGGCGCCCTCGGTGGCGACCCTGGGCCGGCCAGACGTCGAGCGCGCCTGGGCCGTCCTGCCACGGCCGGACGGCAGTGTGGTGGTCGGCTCGTGGGGCGAGAAGGCCAAGGTCGTCAAGCTGGTGGTCGGAGCCAAGCCCGAAGTGCTGGCCGACCTGGACGAGGCCGGTGTCGGTGCGCTGGGCGCGCTGGCCGACGGCACGCTCATCGCCGGCACGGTGCCCTCGGGCAAGCTCTACCGGCTCGGCGCCGAGGGCAAGTCCACGGTCTTCTGCGAGCTGCCCGAACCCTATGTGTGGTCGCTCCTGCCTGACGGCAAGGGCGGACTTTACGCGGCGACGGGCAACCACGGCCGCGTGTATCAGATCGACGCCCAAGGCAAGGCGACGCCGGTCATGCAGGTGGGCGACCGCCACATCATGGCGATGGTCCAGGCCCCCGACGGTGATCTGGTCGTCGGCACCTTCCCCGACGGTAAGGTCTACCGGCTGCACGGTACCACGGTGCAGTCGGTCTATCAGGTCAAGGAGGGTTCCGTGAGCGCCCTGGCACTGAACGCCAAGGGCCATCTCTACGTGGGCGCCAGCAACGGCGCGGTCTTCCGCATTCTGCCCGACGGCAGCAGCCGCCAGCTCATGGATGGCAGCGACAGCGCCGTCTACGGCATGGTCACCGTGGGTGACCACGTCTACGCGGCCACGGCGGAGCCCGCGCAGGTGCTCCAGTTCGACGGTGACGACACGCTGGCCCAGGTCTATGAGAACGACGAGCCCTACCTGCTGGGAGCGTCGGCCGATGGCAAGGGCGGCATCTGTCTGGCGACGGCGTCGCTGGGCGAGGTGCTGCGCATCAATGTCGACGGCGGCGAGACCGGCAAGTACACGAGCGAGGTGCTGGACTGCGGCATGACGGCCAAGTGGGGCCAGGCGCGATGGCGGCAGTTGGTGACCGGTCACTCCGTCATCGGCGTTGAGACGCGCTCGGGCAATACGGCCGATCCGGATGCGGCGTGGAGTGCCTGGTCGCCCATGCTGTCCCGGCCGGACGGCTCGGCGATCACGTCGCCCAGCGGACGCTACCTGCAGTTCCGCGCCCGATTCCTGGGCAAGCCGGGTGACACGGTCCGGCTCGACCGCATCGACCTGTCCTACCGCACCATCAAAAGGGCAGTGATCCCGACGAGGACGAGCCCGACTACGAGGTCTTCTACGCCAAGGCCGGATCGGCCGAGTGGACGAAGATCGACGCCGAGGCCAGCGCAGGCGACTCCTCGGATAGCAAAGACACCAAGGGCAGCAAGGTCAAGCCCGACAAGCCGAGCAAGAGCGACAGCTCAACCAAGGACAAGCCGAGCACGTCACCCAAGCACTCGACGGACAAGCCCAGTTCGAGCAATGCCGTTGGTGCCGTGGCCCCATCGGCGCGGCCCGCGTCCAGTCAGCCGCGCCCGCTGCAGATGGAGGCACCTCCTCCGTCGACACGCAGTGCGCGCAGTGGTCGGCCCAGCTTCCTGGACAAGGCGCGCAAGCACGAGGCCAATGCCGAGAAGCCGACCGTCGACGAGGACCTGTCCGAAGAGGAGCTCGAATGGGACACCAGTAAGCTGCCGGACGGCTTG